>NZ_WJFC01000107.1 GCF_009725235.1 Scytonema sp. UIC 10036 | reverse complement strand
TATAAGTCCAGTCACCTTTTTCCGCTTCGCTTGTAGTAGATTACTAGAGAGATTTATTATGCTCTATCATTAAGTTTCAGTCCCGTTACCGGGAATCGCTACGTTTCAAGGTGCCAATCATGGCGTGAAAATCATCTCCTAACCATTTGTTTCAGTCCCGTTACCGGAATCGCTACTTTCAAGATTTGAAAATAACGGGTTAGGCTAGCGGTTAGGTTTCAGTCCCGTTACCGGGAATCGCTACGTTTCAAGACTTTTTGAAAGCATTCTTCCCAGTTATGCTTTGAATCTGTTTCAGTCCCGTTACGGAATCGCTACGTTTCAAGCCTGATGGTAGGTTCAGTTTCACCAGAGATGTTCAGTCCCGTTACCGGGAATCGCTACGTTTCAAGTTTCTATAGGTATATAGACGATAGCGTAACTGCGTGTTTCAGTCCCGTTACCGGGATCGCTACGTTTCAAGTACGATTGCGTCATTTTATAGAACTCTTAAGGAGTCTCTGTTTCAGTCCGTTACCGGAATCGCTACGTTTCAAGACGATATAGAAGCAACTTAAATTGATATATTCCTGTTCAGTCCCGTTACGGAATCGCTACGTTTCAAGTAGCAGCTAAACTAAAGTTTTCAATTTGCATATTAGCTGTTTCAGTCCCGTTACGGAATCGCTACGTTTCAAGGTAAGAAACTATTTGAATCAAATCGCTAATCAGAGTTTCAGTCCCGTACGGGAATCGCTACGTTTTCAAGCTTATGCCTATCACAAACCTAAGAGCGCTTCTAGTTGGTTTCAGTCCCGTTACCGGAATCGCTACGTTTCAAGGACTACTCTAGGTCTGAGGGTGTTTCATTATTGGCTAGGTTTCAGTCCGTTACGGGAATCGCTACGTTTCAGCTGCTGAAGATTTACTGCTAATCCTTTAGTTAAACGTTTCAGTCCCGTTACCGGGAATCGCTACGTTTCAAGTCGCCATCTAAAACCTTACGAACAAGGATTCTACAAGCAGTTTTGGCAGATCGAAAAAATGACCACATTTCGCCTCGCTTATTGATAAAACTATCAATAGTACGAATATCAAAACGCTGTAACTATTAATTTGTCTAGGTTCTGGCTGTTTGGCAGAACCCCCAGGTTTTAGCCCTCGCTTTGATCTGCCAAACAAAAGACTACTAACAACTATATAATAATTGCTTCTTGTTGTCGAGCTTTTCCGAACCATGAGGTAATAGTTCGCTTCACTGCACCTGCATCAAGTACGTACACCCGCACTGAATCTTCCTCTGGTTTGATTAACTTTTCAATCTTGATTTGCATCTCGGTAAATTTTACCGCAGTTAAAAAACATTCAAACACACTGTATTGCGTCCAATTTCCATAACCACTCACATTTTGGTAACCGATTTCGACGCTTGTTTTGCCGCTTTTTGTCGGGTAAATCGTAAATAATCAAATAAAATAGTGTTGTCATTGAGGTTTGGAAATTTAGATATTTTATGTGGTGCGGATACCTTCACTTCGTTTTAGAGCAAGCTTGCTCGCGTTGAGTAGAAAAAAAGAACTTTTCGGCTCCTACAGTCAAAATTGCGATTCGCCAAGCGTGGTTTTGTCCAATTCTAACGTAGGTTTTGCTAAAATCCAATTTAACGTAGGTGGTAGAGCGAAGCGCGAAACCCAACAATGCTGATAAATGTTGGGTTTCGTTCCTCAACCCAACCTACGATTTCCGAGATCCTTGCAGGATTGGGCTTTGTCAATCGCCTATCACTACCGCAAAGCAAGTGGTTTGTAGGGAATCCCCTCTTGTAAATGGCGGCTTAGCAACCTGGCTTGAAGCTCGATCGCTCGTCGTAGGTGCAGCGATAATTAAAGATTGGATGGTAAATTCAGTCATCATTTTTCGCTCGAAAGCTTCTAAAAAGTTTTCTTCCAGTATCGGAAAGGCGGTATGCACCTAAACTTCGGTAAAATCTGGGGTTGAATTTCTCGTTTGCTCAATACTCCCAACACGATATTGTCGCGAAATAAGAGCGCGAAATTCTTCCATCAAATCCAATACCATTGCTGGTTGTCCGTGGTGGACTTCATGTAAATAACCAATATAGGGTCAAGTCCCGCTAGATGAACGCAGCAGTGACTTGGGTTTTCAGCAAAGCATAAGAAAAGCTCAATAAAGCATTGACTGGATCGGGTGGATTGCGATTGCGTCCATTGAATGCCATTGTTTACTACCATTTTTGCCAACAGGCAAAATATTCCCTTGCTGCTAAACCTTCGACTCCCCTCACTTGGTCAATGGTTTTTTGATTTTAACAAGATTTTTCCGTTCTTTGAGGGATTGTCCCGTTGATTGTGGCGATAGAGAACGTTGTACTGATTGTGAATTTTTGTAGTCACTATGGCTTTGACTAGTTCCAAACGCTGGGTAGGTCATGATAAACTCGATATTGTGCTATCGTAATGACCATTACGCGAGTATCCAGGAAGAGCAGAACCTAAGTATTTACCCACAAAAGAAAGATAGTGGACGGCATCCCAATTCTAGAGCGTATACCAGAGCATCTCCCGTCACTTGAGGATTGCCCCATGAGAACAACTTGTTCGCAGTTTGGGCTGGTAATAGTTTTTTCTTCCAAGAACCATCTTCTTGTTTGAGAGAGACGGTGAAGGCTTCGTAGACTTTACTTAAAACTGCTTCAGGTTGAGTAAGTAAATTACAGTCATGCGATTTTGGATTTTGGATTTGGATTTTAGATTGTGACTCAGTATTGGGTGGTGCGGGATCTTGCTTGCATTTGTCTAAATAAAAACAAAACATCTTATGCATGTTACTTAAAGCAAGGTACAGATGCTCCCAATACATAAATAGTAGTAGAAAAAACCGAACTATGTAAAAATATGTAAATATGTTAAAAAACCTTACAAAGACCAATGACAAATAACAAATGACGATCCATCTATTGAGAACGCAATGCTTTGACTTCAAAAGTTAGGCAAATTCTCTGTAAGCTACAGGATTGACACTTTTTTGTATTGTTCAATTGGTATCGGCATTTCTCTCGTAGCAGCAAGTGAGCTAGGGCTATGGCATTCTCTGTGGCTTGTCGTAGTTCTGGGTAAAGGCTACGGTTGTCGTCTGCGATTGGTATGGTAAAAATCTCACCGTAAGTAATACCGCGTCCGGTGCGTTCTTCCAAACATAAAGCAGCACCACAGAGTTGAAAATGATCGTTGAGGTGTTGTGCCATCTTGCCCTTTTTTGTATTCCCACTGCACAAGTTGCCCTTCTGACTCTCCACCGCATCGATAATTCCGGCAATTTTCAAGCGATCGCTCCATACCATTGTTGTTGGCGAATTATGGTATCCCCTTCGCGATCGCTAATTCTCATTAATATTACGGTGTAAATGGCGACCTAGAATAATATGCTCGTTATCTCCATTTCCCCCAGCACATATTCAGGTAAAATCGGGCGGGCAATATCCCAAGCGTTAAGATACGCCAGGGTAAATAATTTCAGTCATGCGATTTCAACCTGTCCATACCCATTGCCATTTTTTCTGCCAATTCCAGCAATATGGCAAAGGGCTAAGATAGTGGCAATTCTGGCTTGTTCGCTGTCTGCAAATTATATCGAACCAATCCCTCAGCCACCGATTTCCCGCTCCGCTTCCATTTTCATGGCGTAGGTTTTCAGTTCGTAGCCGGGAAATATAACATTCATTCGACTTTAGGAATTTAAGGCTTCTGGTGCAAATACATTCCAACGTCGAATAATCCGTTAAAAACCAAGTCGGTAGGGGAAAAGGTTGACGTTTTAACTTGTTTGAAGCTGGTGGGAGAGAAATCGCAAATCGATAGTATTTTGGGCTGTAATTGAGCAATTTCTCGAAGCTATTGTTTGGGTAATGTCAATCCAGCCTTCCATTCTACAAGAATTCCTGCTAGGGTCATTTCCTGCCCTAAGTCTGCATTCATCCCCACAATAAAGAGCGAGTAATTCTTTTTGCAACAAGCTGATTTTGAGGAGGATTTTTTTAGGAGAACAATATTCCCATCCAGTTGTTAGGGGTAGGGTTCTTGTTGGTGTATGATTTCGGCTAATTCTGGGCTGTGTTGGCAAACCAGCGAAAACACAATGCTGGATAGCGCGTGCTACAGGGGAGGAAAGGTTGAACTGAATTAACAGCGATTTGAATTCTGTGAAGGAATCGGAATTAACTTCCACACACTGATTTCATAAAGTCTTTGCGCATTCAACCAGTTACTACGCGGCAATTTGCCTCCACAGCATCCCCATACAATTGTCGTATAAATTTGCGTGTGGCAGACAGGCATAATTTTTGTCACGCCATCGGTTTTGCGTGGGTATCCAGATGGTTAATATCATCATGAATATCTTCCTGTTGTAGCCATTCGCTTAAGTTAACTGGAGCGTGTTTATTTGAGTGGGGCGTAGAATTACACTTAGTCCGGCGAAAGTTGGTTCTGTTTTGTTGATTGAGCCAGAAATTCGTAGTTTTTGGAGTTCAGTCTCTTTGGTAGAAGTCATAACGGCACTGTAGAGCGAAGTTAAGGTAAAAATCCTGGTTTGACTTCTACCAAAGAGACTGATACTCCAAAAACTACGAATTCTGGCTCAATCAACCAAAAACAGAACCAACTTTCGCCGGACTAATTGTAATCTACGCCCCACTCAAATAAACACCGCTCCAGTTAACTTAAGCGAATGCTACAACAGGAAGATATTCATGATGATATTAACCCCATCTGGATACCCCTACGCAAAACGATGCGTGAACAAAAATTATGCCTGTACTGCCACACGCAAATTTATACGACAATTGTATGGGGATGTGTGGAGGCAAATTGCGCGTAGTAATCTGTTGAATGGCAACAAGACTTTATGAAATCAGTGGTGTGAAGTTAATTCCGATTCCCTTCACAGAATTCAAATCGCTGTTAATTCAGTTCAACCCTTTCCTCCCACTGTAGCACGCGCTATCCATGCATTGTGTTTTCGCTGGTTGCCAAACACCAGCCAGAATTAGCCGAAATCATACACCAACAAGAAACCCTACCCCTAACAACTGGATGGAATATTGTTCTCCTAAAAAAATCCTCCTCAAAAATCAGCTTGTTGCAAAAGAATTACTCGCTCCTTTTTATGGGGAATGAATGCAGACTTAGGCAGAAATGACCCTAGCGGAATTCCTTGTAGAATGGAAGGCTGGATTGACATTACCCAAACAACTAGCTTCGAGAAAATTGCCTCAATTACCAGCCCAAAATACTATCGATTTGCGATTCTCTTCCCCCACCAGCTTCAAACAAGTTAAAAACGTCCAACCTTTTCCCCTACCCGACTTGGTTTTTAACGGATTATTACGACGTTGAATGTATTGCACCAGAAGCCTTAAAATTCCCTAAAGTCGAATGGAATGTTATTATTTCCGGCTACGAACTGAAAAACCTACGCCATGAAAATGGAAGGCGGAGCGAAATCGGTGCTGAGGATTGGTTCGATATAAATTTGCAGACAGCGAACAAGCCAGATTCCACTATCTTAGCCCACTTTGCCATATTTGCTGGAATTGCAGAAAAACTGCAATGGGTATGGGACAGGTTGAAATCGCTATGACTTGAAATATTTACCCCTGGCGTATCTTAACGCTTGGGAATATTGCCCGCGCCGATATTTACCTAATATGTGCTGGGGGAATGGAAGATAACGAGCATATTATTCTAGTCGCCATTTACACGTAATATTAATGAGGAATTAGCGATCGCCGAAGGGTACCATATTCGCCAACAACAATGGTATGAGCGATCGCTTGAAAATTGCCGGAAATTATCGATGCGGTGGAAGAGTCAGAAGGGCAACTTGTGCCAGGGAATACAAAAAAGCAAGATGGCACAACACCTCAACGATCATTTTCAACTCTGTGGTGCTGCTTATGTTTGGAAGAACGCACCGGACGCAGTATTACTTACGGTGTGATTTTTACCATACCAATCGCAGACGACAAACCGTAGCCTTTACCCCAGAATACGACAAGCCACAGAGAATGCCATAGCCCTAGCTCAACTTGCTGCTACGAGAGAAATGCCGATACCAATTGACAATACCAAAAAGTGTCAATCTGTAGCTTACAGAGAATTTGCTACCTTTGAGTCAAAGCATGCTTTCTCCAATAGATGAGTCGTCATTTGTTATTTGTCATTGGTCATTTGTAAGGGTTTTAACATATTACATATTTTTACATAGTTCGGTTTTCCTACCTACCTATTTATGTATTGGGAGCATCTTGTACCTTGCTTTAAGTAAAATGCATAAGATGTTTGTTTTTATTTAGACAAATGCAAGCAAATCCCGCACCACCCAATACTGAGTCCACCAATCTAAAATCCAAAATCCAAAATCCAAAAATCGGCAATGACTGTAATTTACTTACTCAACCTGAACAATTTTAAAGTAAAGTCTACGAAGCCTTCACCGCTCTCTCAAACAAGAAGATGGTTCTTGGAAAGAAAAAACTATACCAGCCCAAACTGCCGAACAAGTTGTTCTCATGCAATCCTCAATGAACGGAGATAGCTCTGTATACGCTCTAGAATTGGTATGGTGTTGGTCCGTCCACTATCTTTCTTTTGTGGGGTAAATACTCTAGTTTCTGCTCTTCCTGGATACTCGTAATGTCAATATACATTAGCTATCCGAATATTAGTGCATGACCCTACCCAGCCTTTTGGACACTAGTCAAAGCCATAGTGCTACCAAAAATTCACCAATCAGTACAACGTACTCTATCGCCACAATCAAGGGACAAAACATCTCAAAGAACGCAAAAAATCTTGTTAAAAATCAACAAACCATTGACCAAGTGAGGGAGTCGAAGTTTAGCAGCAAGGAATATTTTGCCTTTGCAAAAAATGTAGGTAATAACAAGGACTTCAATGACGCAATCGCAATCCACCCACCGAATCCAGTAATGCTTTATTGAGCTTTCTTTATGCTTTGCTGAACCCAATCAGCTGCCGTTTCATCTAGCGGGACTTGACCCCTATATTGGTTATTTACATGAAGTCCACGGGACAAACCAGGAATGGTATTGGAATTTGATGGGAAGAATTTCGCGCTCTTATTTCCACAAATCTGTTTCGGAGTATCTGAGCAAACGAGAAATTCAACCCCAAGATTTTTACCGAAAGTTAGGTGCCATTACCGCTTTCGATACTGGAAGAAAAACTTTTTAGAAGCTTTCGAGCGAAACAAATGAATGATGAATTGACCCATCCAATCTTTAAATTATCGCTGACCTAACACGGACGAGCCGATCGAAGCTTTCAAGCCAGCGTTTGCTAAGCCGCATTTACAAGAGGGGATTCCCTACAAACACTTTGCTTTGCGGTAGTAGATAAGCGATTGACAAAGCCCAATCTGCAAGTATCTCGAAATGTAGGTTGGTGGGGAACGAAAACCCAAATTTATCCAGCTTTGTTGGGCGCGGTTTCATTCGCTCTACCCAACCTTTCGTAAATGGAAGGCTTTTTAGCAAAACCACGTTAGAATTGGACAAAACCCACGCTTGCGAGCGCAAATTTTGACTGTAGGAGCCGAAAGTTCTTTGTTCTACTCAACGCGAGCAAGCTTGCTTAAACCGAAGTGAAGGTATCCCGCCACCACTTAAATTAATCTAAATTTCCAAACCTCAATGACACACTATTTTATTTGATTATTTACGATTACCCGACACAAGACGGCAAACAAGCGTCGAAATATCGGTTACACAAAATGCTGGAGGGTTATGGAAATTGGAACGCGAATACAGTGTGTTTTGAATTGTTTTTAAACTGCGTTAAATTACCGAATGCAAATCAAGATTGAAAATAATCCAACAGAGGACATTGCAGTGCGTGTTACTACTTGATGCAGGTGCAGTGAAGCGAACTATTACCTGATGGTTCGAAAAAGCCTCGAGACAAAAGCAAATTATTATATATTGGTTAGTAGCTTTATGTGGCAGATCAAAGCGAGGCTAAACCTGGGGGGTCTGCAAAACAGCAGAATAGACAAAATAATGGTAAGCTTTTGAATATCGACTATTGATAGTTATATATATAAGCGAGGCGTGAATGTGTCATTTTCGTTCTGCCAAACTGCTTGTAGAATTCCTTGTTCTGTTTAGGTGTTTAATGGCGACTTGAAAGTACGATTCACCGTAACGCGGACTGAAACGGTTTAACTAAAGGATTAGCAGATAAATCTTCAGCAGTTGAAACGTAGCGATTCCCGGTAACGGGACTGAAACTAGCCAATAATGAAACACCCATCAGACTAGAGTTGTCCTTGAAACTAGCGATTCCCGGTCAACGGAACTGAAAACCAACTAGAAGCCGTCTGGTAGTTGTATAGCATAAGCTGTGAAACGTAGCGTTCCGCGTAACGGGACTGAAACTCTGATTACGATGATTCAAAATAGAGTCTTCTTACCTTGAAACGTAGCGATTCCCGGTAACGGACTGAAACAGCTAATTGCAAATTGAAAACTTTATTTAGCGTACTTGAACGTAGCGATTCCCGGTAACGGGACTGAAAAGAATATATCAAATTTAGAGTTGCTTCTATATCGTCTTGAAAACGTAGGATTCCCGGTAAGGAATGAAACACAGGAGACTCCTAAGAGTCTATAAATGACGCCAATCGTACTGAAACGTAGCGATTCCGGTAACGGGACTGAAAACACGCAGGTTACGCTAAATCTCTATATACCCCTATAGAAACTTGAAACGGTAGCGATTCGTAACGGGAACTGAAACCATCTTCTGCGGTGGAAACTGAACCTACCATCAGCTATGAAACGTTGCGATTCCGGGTAACGGACTGAAACAGATTCAAAGCATAACTGGGAAGAATGCTTTCAAAAAAGTCCTTGAAACGTAGCGATTCCCGGTAACGGGACTGAAACTCAAACGCTAGCCTAAACCCGTTATTTTCAAATCTTGAAACGTAGCGATTCCGGTAACGGGCTGAAACAAATGGTTAGAGATGATTTTCACGCCATGATTGGGACACTTGAAACGTAGCGATTCGGTAACGGGACTGACACTTATGCTTAGCGCAGGTGCGATTCGCGGCTAGTTTTCTCCTTGAAAACGTAGCGAATTTCCCGGTAACGGGACTGAATAGTGCGGCGTGTTGAGTAAGCTTTTGTAAACTTTTCAGTACTTGAAACGTAGCGGATGTCGCGGTAAACGGACTGAAACCCCGTTAATTATCCCTATCAAGCCAGAATGCAATTTATGCTAGAAACGTAGCGATTTCCGTAACGGGAGAAACCTTGGACGTTCCAAACTGGGGGTTACAGCCGCAACGCTGGGGGCTTGAAACCGTAGCGATTCCCGTAACGGACTGAAACCACATCACACATCTTATTATCATGTAGAATCACTTGAAACGTAGGATTCGGTAACGGGACTGAAACTTTTTCTAAAATAAGCAAAGAGATCTGCAATGACACTTGAAAGTAGCATTCCGGTAAGGGACTGAAACAGTTAAGTTCGGATGTCGGAAGCTACATTTAGCCTTGAAACGTAGCGATTCCGTAACGGGACTGAAACAAAGCTCGATAGTTCGCTTCATCAGTTGAACGCTTTTCTTGAAACGTTGCGATTCCCGTAACGGCTGAAAATTTCAGAAGGGTGGTATAGCGCATCTCAAATTCATCTCAACTTGAAACGTAGCGATTTCCCGTAACGCGACTGAACTTTAAATGGAAAAGAAACTATAGAGTCTTATGAGTTCTGAAGACGTGAGCGATTCGGTCACGGGACTGAACATTAGTTACCTACCATCTCAATGAACTGGGTATGTCTTGAAAACGTAGCGATTCCCGGTAAGGACTGAAAACAAAAGGCTTGCGCTGAGCCGGGCTGAGGCTATTTTTTGAGCCTTGAAACGTACGATTCCCGTTAACGGGACTGAAATGATAACATTGCTACTGCGTGTCGCATCAACAGGAACTTGAAACGTAGCGATTCCCGGTAACGGGACTGAAACCCCACACACCCTTTCCAATGCCGTTTGTTCGGCAACTTGAAACGTAGCGATTCCCGGTAACGGGACTGAAACTTGCCTTGATAGCTTCCGACGATCGCGGTGGAAGACTTGAAACGTAGCGATTCCCGGCAACGGGACTGAAATATAGCGGATTCCTCTTTGATGTATTTATAGCGGTTTTCAATTGGGTGCAATACATAAAAAAGTTGTGAAACTGCAGCCTGTAGCGGGCGAACGCGGATGTATCTGTACTTCATTCAAGTGAAAACTGCTATGGTAGCCGATCGCAATCTTCCATCTAGTAATTCTGCGATCGCCAAATGCCAGTTCTTGTTTGATAGGACAAGGATTTGGGTTCTGCAAAGCAGTAAGCGCCATCGCATTACGAGTCTTATTTGCTATCTCATTTTTAATAGTACATTTGCTCTAAAGAAAATTCAAAACCCCTATTAACCTAATCCCGCTTAACGGCTGAAGCAGTTAAGATTCGCCGAGCGCTTACCTCAAGTAATTGGGAATACTAAGTAATAGTGTCAAAAATAAAGGTACAATGCCAGAAAGTACTAATCAACCAAGAGTCGATGATGCTGTCCTTGGTGGTCAAACAGTATCCCCAGCCCCAGTTAATGGTGCTGTTTTAGGAGGGTTAGAAGGTGTTAGAAGACGGTTGGCAAATCCAGTTGTCGAGCAAAAAGTCGCTGCGCTCAAAGAGGCGCTGAAATATGGCGAAGCAGGTTTGAATTTGGTCATTCAGGCATTGGAAGATAAATTATGGATGGTACGGAATGCTGCTTATTTGCTACTTGCTTCTCGAGAAGAGCCTGTAGTGAAACAGATACTTGAGGAATACACTCAAAAAAGCAATAGGTACGATACTTTTGTCGCTATGGGGCGCACTGGAGCAGCATCCGATGTCGATACACTGATGGAAAGTCTAGAGAATGACCAAAACAGTGCCACTTTTAAGCTTGTTGACTATACTCTAGGTTTAGTCAATACACCACAAGGAAAAGAGCGAATTCAACACTACCTTTTCAACGGTACGCAAAGGCAGAGGAATTACGCAGCACTTTACTTTAAGCGACTTGGTGCTAAAGACATTTTAGCTTCTGCGGTAAAGCAGGGCTGTATTGACCGGGTGCAAGCATTTTCCAAATAAAAGAGGTTGGCGGTTATGGATTGTCAACAAAGTCACTTCTTAGATAAATACCCGTGCGATCGCCTGACTGAGTTTCGCCAATTATATATATGTGTTCCTCTGTCTAAAAAAACTTGCAAGTCTTGCTTATTGGTAATAAAGCTTAAGCCACCATATTCATTGTTTGGATATACCAAGGTACTGCCATCGTTAATTCTTGATGAAAATGGAGAATAGGCTTTTGCCGCCTGAGTGATGCGATCGCCAATTTTTTTAACATAACCCTTACTCCCATGCTGTATAATAGCGATCGCTGTCATCATAAAAGCGATAACTGTCATGAAACTGGGAATCAGCAATGAGTTGACAATTGAGATTAAATAATTGGTCAAGTGCAATTGGAGGCAAACAATTTTCAGAAACGTTGAGAGTGTGTAAGTTCTGGATTGTCGGGCATTTGAGTAAATCTGTAACCCCAGCAAAAGTCAACTTTCCCTTCCCCAAATCTAGCACCTTTAAGCGTTTAATAATCTCCGAGCGAGATATGGATCTAGCAATTGCATTTGTATTTTCACTCCCAATCAATCCTAAATAAACCAAATTAGGACACGATTTACCAGATAGAAGAGGAGCTAAACTTTTAACTATTTTCTCAGTATCTCGTCTGCCCAGCCACAATTCAAGATATTCTAGGGATGGATATTCAATCTGGCAAATTTCAGCAATGTGTTCGTCTGTTAAATCTGCTCCTTCAATAATCAACGTTTTTAATTCTTTGTGTGTTTTTTTAGAAACTACTGGAGAACCATCAGGATTGCGAATTTGTAATATTTCTTGCTTTTGATTGTTTTTTAAAATTGGATTGCTAGAGTGACCAAAGAATCCACAAAGATGCAAGACATGCAAATTAGGAAAGGCTTTAAGAATTGGACTAATATTACTTAGACATATTCGGGAGTATCCACGCTCCCATTGTTCGGAATCGCTTGGATCTCCCATAAATAATGCTTTAAGATGAGGTAGCTTATCGCGAGTAGCAACCAGGATATTGACAAAATCTTGAAATTTTCTTTGATGATATGAGGAATTCTTCTCAATTTCACATACTAAAGCTTCTAACTTGGTTATTTGCGGCTCTTGCAACAGATTTTCTAGTTGTTTTTTTGTTCGCACGGCTGTGTCTTGATTCCAGCCCTCTAATGTTGTGAAAAATAACCATGGATCGCAATCTATTAATATCTGCTTTTCCTTTTGACCTCCTTTCTCTCGTAACAATCGAGCAGCCGTAAGTCGCACTTGCTTTGATTCATCTTTCAGCATTTCAAGTATCAGCTTTAGACCTGCTTCTCCATAATTGAGTGCTTCGCCAAGGGCTGCAAGTCGTGCGTCTACAACTGTACTTTTCAATCGACGCTTAACTCCTTCAATTCCTCCCAAAACGACGTTTCCTATGGGAAGCGGGACTCTTTCACCCAATACTACGTCAAATTCACTGGGTTGATTTTGATTGTCTGGCATTGACCCCTCACTTATGCATTACACTAAGGTTATGATTCCCATAAGAGGTTATTACTCCCTTCTCGGTCTAAAATTACCTATAGTGATTTATCTTCTCTCTGCGTCCTCTGCGCCTCTGCGGTTAATTAAATAGGTATTCTTCTGGTTCAAAGGGAGTACGCGCTTTCGCATTACGAGTCCTATTTGCTTATCTCATTTATAGTACAATTGTTCTTAGCAGAAGTCAAAACCCTCCCTAAGATACCTTGGGGAGGGTTTGCTCTATCCTCTTAACAAACCAAATACAGGTGTAATTAAATACAACTTAAGCGTCTTTTTGCTAATAGCCCAGTGACGACTACTAAACT
Source organism: Scytonema sp. UIC 10036 (assembly GCF_009725235.1). The sequence continues at coordinate 30,584 of NZ_WJFC01000107.1, read as the reverse complement.
CAAACCAATAAAGTTAGACGGTTCAGCTACCCGTCTTCGTTCCTCATAGTTATACGCAACTTTCACACTTGCTTTAGCATAAGTAGCAACATAAGATGCTACGTTACCCGACCCGCTGACAGATGACTGTGCTTTTGCTGTAAACAACAGGTCTGTATTTCCTAAACCACTAAAGAATTTTAATAAGCTGCTATCAGTGTAAGTTTTGGTATCAGCCAAGGTAGCCGTCAACCCTTCCAAGGTTTTACCAGAAGCCCCATCATAATCAAATACGCAGTCATATTTGGCAACGTTATAACTGTATTTTTTTTGTGGATTCAACTCAAATACAGAGGTATTGTCTGGTAGTTGCAATTGCAGCAAACCCGAAAGGTCTACTGTAACTGTTGACGGTGTTGCGCTTTTGTTTTCAAAGCCTGCATCTCCTTTGATATCACCCAAAAACTCTATCGTTACACTTTTAAGCATACCCAAAGCCGAGTTAAACTTTTTGATACTTAAAGGCGATTTGATGATGTCTGTAAAACCATATCCAGCGTAGGGTGCAGCCTCATCCACAGACGGTTTGTATTCTGCTTTGTACTCCAATATTGCCGCATTCGCAAATTCAGCCTTAGCAAAGATTCCAGTCAATGCGATCGCAGCCGTTAGAAAAGGGAAAAACTTTCTAGGTAAAAACTCTCTGTTCATATATCGTTTTGACGAACCCCGACAGTATGAGTCTCAGTGTATTTCTAACTCTTTTATTCTTTGATGTAGTCTTGATAAACCCACAGCCATGATATTGTTAATTTTTTATAAAATTTTTATGAAGAAAATACGTAATTTTACTGATGAAAGCTTTCATCTGTCTCCAGAAACTTTTACGTCTCGACCCAATCTTGCAAGGGATCTCAAATTTTTGTGTTTTCGGATTTTTGGGTTCATAGCTCCGCTTATTGTCCGATTATAGTACCAATATACTATAAAGCTACTCCGAAACAGAGCAGTAGCGACAATTAAGATAAGCATCTTCATCTTCTTCTTTTTGCTTACGGGCGATCGCTTGAACTTCTAATTGAGACATGCGTTCGATAGTTTCGTCTGAGAGAAAGTTTTCTGAGACATTGAGGATGTCGAGTTCATTCACAACCGGAGAGTTGAGTAACACTTCAGCCCCTTCATCACTCAAAGTACCCATGGATAAATCCAATACGCTAATGGAATTCATTAAGGGCGATTGCACAACAGCATCAGCAATTTCATTAGCAAACTGGCTATTGCGTAGCCCCAAGTAAGTCAAATTCGGGAATACTAAATCATCAAGAATGGGAGTCAAGCTTTCAACCCAGCAATCTCCACCGTAGTTTTCACTCCCAAACCACAGTTCAAGATGCTCTAGGGCTGGTAGTTTCAAGTTACAAATTTGAGCAACTGTTGTCCGACTTAAACCACCCGTTTCAACAATAAGTGCTTGTAAGCGATCGTGTCGTACAGGCGGACAAAATTCTAAACCATCTCCGCCACGAACTTGTAATATTTCTAGCTGTGGATAAGCCCTTAATATAGGGCTAAGATCGGTCTGTTTAATCCAAGAAATTTCACATTCATCGGAGGGAATATCTCCAATGAAGACTGCTTTGAGATTGGAAAGCTGATTTTTTGCATTCACTAAAGCATTTACAACGCTAGGTGGACTTGCAGTGTAGACTTCCTCACTCCACATCCCAAATATTAAAGCTTCCAATTTTGTTGCTTCGGGGTCTTCTAAAAGACTTGCGAGTTTCGCGATCGCATCTTCCTCCGGCTCGTAAGTCCATCGAATCGCATAAGCTGTCCCAATGGGATCGGTGATGCCAATATTAGGGTCAAACTCTGCTACCTGGCGATTGGCAAATCTTGTAGCGTGCATACCTTGATACCCTGGATACTCAGCTAACCGTTCAACCAAATCCCATGGTGTGTATTGTTGTAAAGCTTGCTTGACTTTTTGTTCTTCCCTGTTCCGCAAGAGTCGATAAGCAAAACGCTGTACTTGCTTGGATTCATCCTTCAAAGCCTGAATCGCCACATCTAATCCTGTATCACCATAATTCAGTGCTTCTTCAACTGCAGCCCTTCTAACTTCAACAACCGGATTCCACAAACGACGTTTAACGCCCTCGATTCCTCCTAAAACTGCTCCTTCTACTGGAGGTGGCGATTGTCCTCCGATTACTGCATCATCTTTTTTGGGTTGTTTGTGATTATCGGGCATGATACTTTCTAACTTCTGTACTTTTTACAGGATTCCCACAACCGCAGCTAAGTTAACACGTGGGATTCCTAAGTATTTATAGCTTGCCGTTGAAATATAATCATCTCAGTACCAACAACAGGATTGCGTGCTACTAACCTACCTTGAGAGTCGATAATTTCTAAATGGCTAAAATCCAAGTCCTTTGAGCGCTGTAATATATCAGCCGCTAGTTTGTCCTGTTGCGATTGTTTTAAATTATACCATTCATCGCTAATTTTGATAGTCAGATCGCTGCTGCGGAAGTTAGCTTGAATGGACTGTATCAATCCAGAGGCGAAGCGATCGCTAATTTCTGCGACTTGATTTTCGATAGCTGCAAGCAAAGTTTGTTCTGGAGTTAGTACGATCTCTGGAGTAGGAGTAGGAGTAGGTTCTGGTTCTGGCAATGGGCTTTCCTCAACCTGTGGCGGAACTTCACCTGTAACTGGTGCAGGTGTTTCTTCTGCTTGCGGTGTTGAAGTCTCCTCAGTTTGTGGAACTGGAACTTCACCTGTAACTGGTGCAGGTGTTTCTTCTGCTTGCGGTGTTGGAGTTTCCTCAGTTTGTGGAACTGGAACTTCCTCTGCAACTGGTGGAGTTGTTATTGTTGCAGGAGGTGCTTCTTGAGTTGGTGGAACAGTAGCCACCTCAGTAGGTTTACCAGACAGGATAGAAGAAGTTGTCCAAAACCCAATGACAGCAATCCCAGCAATAATCGCCGTTAAAGCTGTATCTGATAACTTAGTTGATAAATTTCCAGGCAAGAACGAGCGAATTTTGCCTAAAACCGCACTCCAACCTTGTGAAGATGCTCCACCTCTCGTCCCCACAGCCCCGCCAGGAGATTCTGTCTCCAGTTTGTTAACAGTTGCTTCTAAAATTCCAATCGTTCCCCTCAGAATACTAATGATAAAAGACTTCCAAGCGGGTTGAACTTTTTTGGAAGGCTGAGTCACTTGCTCACGCCTTTGCTGGGACTGACTCCCTTGCGGTTCGGGAGAAGAAGGTGGTTGTGGATTTGGATTGTCTTGTGACATAAAACTTCAATTAAAGCCACCGATCAAGGTTGCTACCTCCTCAGCTAATTTAACACTGCTTTGCCTCAGATAATGTTGTTTTCAAGCTATAAAACCAATATTCTCTCAACGTCATAATTAACGAAGTGTAATTTTTTTGTATTTGGCTCGTAGTTGCGCTGTCTTCGCATGCATCGCAACTACACACCAGCATAATTATTTATTATGCAAATAATAATAATTCTTTCTAGAACTGATGTTCTATAAGTATATACTGTTGAATGCGTTGTAAATCAAACAGCTTCATCCAGTAACATACCCCATGCGCCGAGATTCGATATTTTACAAACTGTTTCAACAATCTCCGACCTTGCTCTTTGAACTATTGACAAATCCGCCAAATAATGCAGACGCTTATCAATTTGATTCCGTTGCTGTTAAAGAACCAAAATTTGAAATTGATGGCGTCTTGCTACCACCAGAAAATCAAGGTGCAGGAGTAGTCTATTTTTGCGAAGTGCAGTTTCAAAAAGATGAACGACTTTACGAAAGACTATGTGCAGAATCTTCACTCTATTTCTACCGCAACCGTGACAGGTTTAGCGATTGGCAAGCAGTAATAATTTATCCATCCCGCAGTATCGAACAAAGCGATAGCCACCCCTATCGCGCATTTCTGAACAGCGACCAAGTACATCGGGTGTATTTAAATGAGTTGGGAGATATTCGTCAATTACCGTTATGGGTAGCGCTGATGGTACTGACTACCCTAAAAGATGAACAAGCTATCGAAGAAGCCAGATATTTGTTAACGAGAACCCGCCAAGAACAATCTCAACCATCAAGTCGCGCCATAATAGAGATGGTGACTACAATAATGGTGTACAAGTTTGAACAATTAAGCCGAACAGAGGTAGAGTCTATGCTAGGAATAACATTGCAGGAAACACGAGTTTATCGAGAAATCAAGGAAGAAGCAACAGTAAATCTGGTTGTCCGACAGTTGAACAAGCGCTTTGGAGAAATATCTGAAGAATTGCGGCAACAAATTGCCAATTTACCCTTACCTGTGGTAGAAGATTTGAGCGAAGCACTTTTAGATTTTACGAGTGTGGCTGATTTACAAGCTTGGTTAGAAGCACAATAAATTAGGTTTCACAAAGATGCGACGCCTGAGAGTATTTAGGTCTAAATGACTGACAGCGCTCTCAGACTCATCCTAGTGTATAAGTTTGAAAAATTGAGCCGAACAGAGGTAGAGTCTATGCTAGGAATAACATTGCGGGAAACACGAGTTTATCGAGAAATTAAGGAAGAAGGACGAGAAGAAGCAACAGTAAATCTCGTTGTCCGACAGTTGAATAAGCGCTTTGGAGAAATATCTGAAGAATTGCGGCAACAAATTGCCAATTTACCCTTACCTGTTGTGGAAGATTTGAGTGAAGCACTTTTAGATTTTACGAGTGTGGCTGATTTACAAGCTTGGTTAGAAGCTCGATAAATTTTCTAGGCAAAGATAGGTTATGGTAGTCCATGAAATTCTTCTTGGACTCGAAACTTAATGCGTTTTCGGCAGTTTTTCCCTCAAATCTTTTTTGGAATTACTTTAGCGCTGTGTCTTTCTTTTGGATTGCATGCCTGTCAATCGGTTAAATCGCCACAAATACCTGTCGCAGTACAACCAGAAGAAACCACTGTTTCCCAAACTCAACCTCAAATAGTTTCACAGCCATCTTTACCTCCAGAAACAGCTGCCATTGTCAAAAGTGCTGGCTCGGAGGGTTTGTTCAATCCGAAGCGTGGCGATGTGCGTTTGTTAGCTATCAGCGACCTCAATAGCGCTTATGGTTCGACTGACTACGATCCAGAAGTGGATAAGGGTATGGCATTGATTCCCTTTTGGCAACCCGATCTCGTTTTGTGCGGTGGAGACATGGTGGCTGGACAAAAAGCATCCCTATCAGAAAAGCAAATCCGGGCAATGTGGGCTGCTTTTGATGACCACATTACAGCCCCTCTACGCCGTTCCAAGCTTCCTTTTGGTTTTACTATTGGCAATCATGATGCTTCAAGCTCGTTAGGAGCTAAGGGTAATTTCATTTACCAAAAAGAGCGAGACTTAGCAACAGAATACTGGAACAATCCCAAACACGACCCAGGAGTTCAATTTGTCGATCGCTTTGAATTTCCTTTTTACTACACTTTTGAGTACAAAGATATCTTTTTCTTGGTATGGGATGGTTCTTCCAGCCGCATTCCCAAAGAAAAGTTGGAATGGGTAGAAAAAACTCTTGCTAGTTCCAAGGCACAGGCAGCAAAAATGCGAGTTTTACTCGGTCATTTGCCTTTATATGGAATTGCAGTTGGTCGTAACACTCCAGGAAACGTGATGGATGATGCGGATGGACTGCGGACAATGTTAGAACGGTACAAGGTACACACTTATCTTAGCGGTCATCAGCATGCTTACTATCCCGGACATCGCGGTAACTTACAGCTACTTCACTTAGGGCTTCTCGGTTCTGGACCTCGACCATTAATTGACAGTAGTCCCCGCCGTTTGAAATCTTTAACCGTGATAGATATTAACTTTAATTCACCAGAATTAACTACTTATACAACTTATGACATTCAAACATTAAAAGTTCTTCAATACGAGCAATTCCCGCGCTTTTTAGCAGGTCACAATGGTATCGTTTTACGCCGAGATGTGGAATTGAATGAGTTAACCTCTGAGGAAAAATCTTTTTGTGTCAATCGTTTGGGTAGTAAACTTTGTGGCGCATAAATTTTTTTCCGGGCAAATCTTATGTTGATTGAAATTTATATTGTCATTTGTCATTTGTCCACTAACCACTAACCACTAACCACTTACCACTAACCACTAACCACTAACCACTAACCAAATTTCATGAAACTAAAACGTCGTCAATTTCTCTTTTTTGGTAGTTTAAGTACTCTTGGTGCAGGTATTTTCAGTTTTTTAGGTCGTCAAAATAGCAATTATACTTATACTGCTGCTGTGGCAAATACAGTAGTTGCTGCTAAACCAAAAACAAAAGATTTGTTGCTTCGTTTTGTTTCTGTTGCAGATACAGGAACTGGAGATAGGGGTCAGTATTTTGTAGCTAAGGCAATGACTCAATATCACAGCCAAAACCCCTATGACCTCATTCTACTAGCAGGAGATAATATATATACCAACGGCGAAATCGAAAAAATTAATGAAGTTTTTGAGCGTCCCTATGCATCTTTGCTTCAAAAAGGCGTGAAATTTCAAGCGGTTTTGGGAAATCACGATGTTCGCACGGACAATGGCTATCTCCAAATGAAATATGTTAACTTTAATATGTTAGGGCGCTTCTACACTTTTCGTCGCGATAAGCCGGGTACGGCTTCCGCCAAAGGCGAACGCATACAATTTTTTGCTTTAGATACCAACAACAATGCTGATTGGAAAAATCAGCTAATATGGTTGGAGAATGAATTAAGCCGCTCTAACGCGCCTTGGAAAATTGTATACGGTCATCATCCGATTTATGCATCGGGTGTTTATGGTAGTAATCCAGATTTTATTAAAATATTTACGCCACTGTTTCAAAAATACGGCGTCCAACTCTATATTAACGGTCACGAACACCATTATGAAAGAACAAAAGCTATTAACGGAACAACTTATTTAATTTGTGGAGGGGGTGCGGGAACTCGTCCTGTAGGAAGTTCGGAATGGACAGATTATTCTGCATCTAAGCTAAGTTTTGCCGCTTATGAGGTTTATACGGATAGAATAGAAATTAGTGGTATCGACACCGATAACCGCATTTTTGATAAAGGTATTATTCCACTGAAATCTACTTAATTGCTATGAAAGTCAAGCACCTAAAAATGTCTTCTTTCCGTGGGATCGGTGATTTAACATTGGATTTTTGTGAAACAGGTCCAACTGTACTTATCGGTGTCAATGGTGTAGGAAAATCAAGTATCCTTGATTGTCTTGCTATTCTTTTGTCTCAGATGACAGGACGAATTCAAGATTCCATAGGATTTATGCGTTCTTTAAGCGAAGAAGACATAACCAATGGCAGTCAAGAAACCCAGATTGAAATCACAATTTCTCTAAATGAAGGAAAAGATTTAACCTGGTCTTTGAGCGAGATTAAAGCACAAGAACAATCTCCTGAAAGCTCAGCTGCAAGGAGATTGGAAGAAATCAAAGCTTTACTAGATACGAGAGAACAACCTTTGCAAAGGCGGGCGGGACAAAAAAGTTTAAAACTGGCTTTAGAATCCCTACTAGAAGACTTTAACCAAATAGAAGGTCAGGGGACAAGTGAAGACTTTCTAGAAGATTTAGAAAAAGCAGCTAACGAAATCAGAAATCAGTTAGTATCAAACGAAAATGCCAATATACCCTTAGCAATCTACTATCCAGTGAATCGTGCTGTTCTGGATATGCCTTTAGAAATTGCTGAAACATTTTCGTTTCAACAAACAAATGCTTACGATCAAGCATTAACGGGTGGCAGAATTGATTTTAAAGGCTTTTTTGAATGGTTCCGAAATCGCGAAGATTTAGAAAATGAAATGCGACGGGATGGTGCCGATCGCACAGACAAACAGTTAGAAGCAGTGAGAAATGCAGTTTCCTCAATGCAACCAGATTTTTCTGACTTGCGCGTAGGGCGATCGCCTCTGCGAATGACTGTCAAAAAACAAGGTCGAGAATTCATCGTCAGTCAATTATCTGATGGCGAAAAATGCTTGCTAGCTTTAGTAGGAGATTTAGCAAGGCGGTTGGCAATAGCCAATCCAAGTTTAGACAACCCACTCCAAGGGAATGGTGTTGTTTTAATCGATGAAATTGAACTCCACCTACATCCAAAATGGCAACGGGAAATTATTCCTGCTTTAACCAGAACATTCCCAAATTGTCAATTTATTATCACAACCCACTCACCACAAGTTGTCAGTCACGTTCAAGCTGATAATATCTTTCTTCTAGAAACAACATCCGATGGTATTATTGCCCAACAACCAGAAAGTTCTTTTGGTAGGGATAGCAATACTATTTTAGAAGACATTATGGGTGTTTCTGAAAGACCTCAACAAATTAAAGATGGTCTGGTGCATCTTTTTAGATTAATTGATCGAGGGAATCTCGATAGTGCCAAACAATTGCGCCAAAATTTGGCAGATGAAATCGGAGAAGACGATCCGGAATTTGTACGAGCAGATGTACTCATCCGCCGCAAGGAAATTCTAAACAGATGAAACACATTCAAAAAAGCCGAGAACCAGATAGCTTAACCAAATGGAAGCAGAAGCTTGGGAACCGAATACCTGACTGGAAATCTTTCTCTAAAGGAGTAAAAGACGATGTATACTTCTCGCTTCTGCAAGAGCAAGGTTATATTTGTTGCTACTGTGGTAGACCCATTAGTAGAAAGCAATGCCACATAGAACACTATAGACCCAAGAGTGTCTACAAACATCTCACATTTGAGTACACAAATCTTATAGCTTCTTGTCAGGGAGAAGATGAAGAAAGACCTCGCGTACCAGTGCATTGCGGACACAAAAAGCAGGCTTGGTTTGACGAAGAACTGATGATTTCTCCTTTAGATCCAAACTGTCCGGATTACTTTAAGTACTCTGGATTTGGAGAAATTTTGCCGACAGATGACCCACAAAAACAAGCATCTGCTAAAACGACAATTCAAAAACTGGCACTTGACATTAATAAGTTAAGAAAGTTAAGACGGGCAGCCATTGACGCAGCACTGCAAGCTACGGATGGGTTAACAGGGGCAGAAATACAATTGCTGGCTCAAGCTTATGATAAGCGAGATTCGGGCGGACGGTTTACACCCTTTGCAGCAACAATTACCTATACACTCAAGCAGTATTTTTGAGCGAGGTTAGGGGGTAGGGGTTAGGGACTGAGGTTTTTTCTCGTTCCCAGGCTCAGCCTGGGAATGCAGACTAGCGAGGCTCCGCCTCGCGTTAAAAAATCAATACTGCTCGGATCGGAATTTTTGTAGGATGGGTTGTCAGCTCGTGAAACCCAACCAATTCCTGCAAATGTTGGGTTTCGTTCCTCAACCCAACCTACGTGTGTTCTTTTACTCTTAACCGACAAGTATTGGAGGCGGAGCCTCCGTTAAGGCGTTCCCAGGCTCAGCCTGGGAACGAGTGAACCTCTACCTCTACCCCCTACCCTCTACTGACCCCATTCCAAAGTAATCTCTATATTGGCATTACTTGCACCTTTTACCATTAAAGCCGTTAATTTCCCAGACTCAAGAGCAATATCAACACCAAATCTTACAGTTGCTCTATCTGGCTTGACCTTACGTACTGATTCGGCAATTTCCTTTGTTAAGGATTCAATAGCAGTTGTAACTTCCTCAAAAGGTCGAGACTGAAAATTGATTTTACGATCGCCTATCTGTGTAGCTTCTACTCGAACACTTGTACCATCAGAAAGTTCTACTGTAATAATCTTGGTTTGAAGTTCCATTTTGGCTTTAGTGGATGATGATACCTTTTTATCATTCAATCACCATCAGTCAATATCACTACAGTATCAAGCAACATTTTTCCATTTATCCCCCTCCGACGTTCATAGCTGCTAGAAAAGCCTTCTGGCTAACATCTTTGTAAACTGCGTCTAAATACTTCATCACTACATCAGCAGCCGTTAAGTTTGCTGTTTTTTCCTCTTCTTTAGCTAAAGGAATTGCGCCTAAAGCATCCAAAACAGTTTCGCTACTTGATGGTGCAATCACCACCAAAGAAGATTCAAGAGGTTCGTTATATTGCCAAAAAGAACTCAGTTTTTGTAACCCAGAAGTTGTGTGTCGGGACTCATTTTGCTGAGTTTCTCCATTATCTGGATGTAACGTTTCTACATGACCATCACTACGTAACTCACGTAAACTGCGGATAATCTGCTCTTTGGTACGCCCTCGTAATTGAAACAGAACAAATGGATCTTCACTAAAGCGATCGCCTAACTGATAATACACTGCAGCAACGTGTTTGCACGGATTTGCTTTGTCAGGACAAGAACATTTACTGTGAACATCAGACAAGGTAAAAGGGAAGAGAGAAAGACCATTGGCAGTAAAAACCTCTTCTATATTTTGCGGCATTTCTCCTGCCAACAACTTAGCCGGAAAAATTGCCTTTTGAGACATAGTTTCAGCGAGATAACCCCATTCTTCATTACTAAAGGGGTCGAGGTAAAGAGAAACTTTATAAGGTTCCGTCTCACTCCCTTGAACTTTCGCTAAAACCTTTGCACCTTTAAATTCAATACTGAGAACATTCCCCTCACGTGCATAGATTCTGCCACGTTCCAATCGCTTTTTAAAACGATAGGAATCTAACAAATCCAGCCACCTTTGTGACCACCATTCTCTACTAGCTTGTAGTGTTTGATTTGACATTTGTTGGTTGTTAGTTGTTAGTTGTTGGTTGTTAGTTGTTGGTTGTTAGTTGTTAGTTGTTGGTTGTTAGTTGTTAGTTGCTAATGGCTAATTGTTCAAAAGCCATTAGCCATTAGCCATTAGCCATTAGCCATTAGCTATTAGCCATTAGCCATTAGCCATTAGCCATTAGCCAATCACTCTTCATCTTCTTCAATTACAGCATTGCGATCGAGGAGTAGTAAGTTGCGGAGTTGGTTGGTATCCATTTCTGTTAACCAATCTTCTCCAGCACCTACAACTTGTTCCGCAAGTTGTTTTTTACTTTCAATCATGTCGTGAATTTTCTCCTCAAGAGTTCCGGTACAGACAAATTTATGTACCTGTACGTTGCGTGTTTGACCTATCCGAAAGACTCTATCTGTTGCCTGATTTTCTACTGCTGGATTCCACCATCTATCAAAATGGAAAACGTGGTTTGCTCTTGTCAAATTTAATCCCACACCTCCAGCTTTTAATGAGAGAATCATCACTGGTGGTCCTTGGGGATCGTGTTGAAACCGATCTATCATTTCCTCTCGTTGTTTTTTACTGGTACTGCCATATAAAAACAATGTTTCTCTCTTTAATTGTTTCTCTAAATATGGTTGAAGTAACTTACCCCACTCCGCAAATTGAGTAAATATCAGAGCACGATCGCCTCCTGAGATCGCAACGTCTAACATCTCTTCCAAACGTTGAAGTTTACCGGAATGGTATTTTGCCAAGGAATCCTGCTTCAAATAGTGTGCTGGATGATTGCAAATTTGTTTGAGCTTGCTTAACAAAGCTAAAATCATTCCCCGACGTTGCAAACCTTCTGCTGATTCAATTCCAGCCAAAGATTCTTCTACCACTTTTTGATACAGTTCTGCTTGTTCGGCTGTCAACCCACAAAAGATAGTCATTTCCTGTTTTTCTGGCAAATCTTGAATAATTTCACGATCTGTTTTCAAACGACGGAGAATAAAAGGTTGAACTAATGAACGCAATTGAGTTAATGAAGCAGTATCACCGTATTTCTCAATAGGAATTGCAAAGCGTCTTTGGAAAAATTGTTTGTTGCCCAAATATCCGGTATTGAGAAAATCTAAGATTGACCACAGTTCTTGCAATCTATTTTCTACTGGTGTTCCTGTTAAAGCAATGCGAAATGTTGCTTCTAATTGCCGTACTGCTTGTGACTGTTTTGCTTCAGCATTTTTCACATTTTGCGCTTCATCCAAAACAATCATTTGCCAAGAAACTCCTTGCAAAGATTTAACATCGCGATGCACTAAGGAGTAACTAGTGATAATTAGGTCGTGCTTATTCGCGACTTCTGCAAATGTTTTTCCCTTGGGTCGCTTATCCCCGTGATATTGTAAAACTTTCAAGTTAGGAGCAAATTTTTTTACCTCCCGTTCCCAGTTTCCCAATACTGATGTTGGACAAACGAGTAGGGTTGGTTTTTCCAATGCTTCTTGTTCTTTTAAATGAAGAACAAAGGCAATAAATTGGATAGTGTTATGGCAAATTATGTTGTTAGCAACGAAATTGTGATGCTCCTTCACTTCAAAGTCATAAACCCAACCTTCGTAGTCAACATCCTCTACATTCTCAATTTTGCAATAAAAAACTTCTTGGTCGAGAGGACGTTCCAGAGACTGTTTCGTTAAGCTTAATTGTTGTACATCTAAACATATATAAGCTTCAAGAGTTCGAGTTGTCCATTTAGAGGTTTTAAGTAGTTGATATTGCTGTTGGGCTTCTCCATTGATAATGTGGTTCGTTCCACATATAACTCTTTGTAGACTCTCCCTGGAAAATTGCTGTAAACCATTAACGTAAACTGTATTATGCATTCCAAAATGCCGCAATGGTAATTCAGTTGTTGTAACGATTTGAGCAACAATGTCAGAAACAGGAATTCCCTCAACATTGGTATTGCTAGTTACCTGACATATCTCTTTTAATTTCTGTTGTTTTTCTGGGTTACCATATCCGATTTCTTGCAAGAATCGACGAAGATAATTTTCTCCGATTGTGCCTATATAGTATGTGCGAACAATACGGCTTCCATTCGTAGCACATTTTTGTTTGGGTGATATTCGCAACCAAATACCCAAACGTCTTAGTAATACAGATAATTGCTGAATTAGCAATGGTGAAGCCGTAGCAATTTCGATACTCCGCATCCTGAAGATTACAGCAGATTCAGCATCAAAGTAGTTTCGTAAAAATATCCGTATACTATCCAAATCTGACTGCATGATGAAAGGCGGAATTGATTTTTCTGCTGATAGTTTGCCCCAAATGTAACCTTTGCTTTCTAAAAATTGACGATAGGCTTGGCTACACACTTGGAGACATGAAACTCTGTTGGGGAAGTGGCAAATACTAGGGTTGTTAATCTTGAGTCCGTAGTTTTTGCCAATACGCTGAAATGTATGGTACAGATCCTCTAGTACAAGAATATCTTTTTGTGCTATTCCTACTCTTTCCCCACTTGGTAATTCATGACCTTCAGCAATTTGCCAAGCCAGAAACTTCACCAAATCGGGATCTTCAGGTTTCCCGTTCCAGAGCATTTTAGCCGGTACACAAACGTAATCGCCTACTTTTAAGTCATTAGTCCAGCCAATACTAGTCAATAGCTTATGGCGACGAGTGATAGTAATGGTGCTACCATCTTGTAGCGTCACCTGTCGCAACTTCTCACAAACTTCCTGTCGATAAAGCTTTTGAATAGGAGCTTGTACAAGCTGACCAGTTTTCTCATCTATAGAATTAACCAGTAATTCCTGAGTGGGTTTAGCCCAAAATCCTTCGCCGTCAAACTCTGTTTCTCCTGCAAAAGTTTGCCAAATTTTTTCGGCTGTACGTAGTTCTCCATTCACATAAACTAGTGTATTTTTAGACACGCATTTCCCCAATCCCATATCGTCCGCCAAACAAGCGCCTAAGCCCCAACGTTCCAAGAAAGTAAGCCATGCGACTCCACGTTCCTGATAGGGGCGTAATTTTCCTTGGAAGCTGGCGGGTGCGGGGATTGGTTCAACAGCTTTGTTATTTGTTAAAGTCGTAACGAGTTCTTGCAATGCCCCAGATGCTTCAAAGCTCACCACTGGTAATTTTTCAATCACCTGAGTGTCACCCATACTGATTCGCAAAGCATCTTCTAAAGACAGTGCCATTTGTTCTTTGCGAGAGGCAAAAAAGGTTTGTGCTGTTTTGATATCTTGCGATCGCAATTCTACCCATTCGCCGTTAATCTCAACCAAAGGGCTGTTTAACGCTACCAGTTTGTCAAACTCAGCTTTAGAAAGAGTTTGACCACCAATTGCCAATTCCCACTTAAAGTTTAATAAACTCTGCAAACCCAAGCGTTCCTTTGCTTTTTTTGGTGTTTGAGCAGTAATTTTCAAACCCAAACGATTTGCGATATTTCCTTTGTTTTCCAAAGTAGGAGGCAAAACAACTCCCAAACCGCTATCTTCAAAACGCCACACTATGGATTTGATAAACTCATAGGCTTGCAGGGGATTAAGGCGGCAGAATTCAGGGTTTGGAGTTTCTAAACTGGATGCAATGGGTGAATAAAATCGCGAAGCTAATCCCAAACCCCGCAAAAAAGTTTCTTGTGGTTGTTCAATAGTCCGGTTTTGATAAACCAATTTCTCCACCGATTGATTCCAAATTGTCGCTGCATCCAACAAAAAGTTGGCATTGTCAGCTGCTTGGAGATAATACGCTAAAATCCAATCTTGCTGGTTTAATTCTGGAGGTCGCAGTACAAAACAAGTGCGAAACTGATATTTTGCCCCCACTTGATATTGTAGCGGCAGAGTCCAAGCTTTCAGTCCTGCCTCTAGTCGTTCCACCCCAAATGAATCCCCACTGACGGTGTTAGTTCCAGCCGTTAAAGAATGCAGCCACTGTCGGATTGTGGATGGAAGAGATGCCATAATCCTAGCTTCCACAAGCGCTTGAGAACCTACCATCCCTCGTATTTGGGCATCCACCGTATTGTTAAGAAAATCTAGCAGCAATTCTTGAGGTTCAATTGGCAAATCAACATACACATAAGAGGACAATATAGAAGAATTGTCTCCCTTGTCCCCCTTGTCCATGTGATAAGTTCGACAAGCCAGTGGCATTAACTGAGAAAACTTCTCCAAGCGAGTTCCATCTTGGGCGCTGTCTAAGAGTGCTTGCCATTTAGCGACTGTAGTCTTATCACATTGGTGTTGAAGTGTAGGCAAAAACTTACAGCGAGAAATGAGATCCAAACTCCAGCGAGCAATTTGCGACCAAAAACGTAAATCTCCTCCTAAAAAGTGGCTTGACTCGCCACTTACGTTTAGGGGGAGAGAAGTAAGAAACTTTATTGCTGCTTCGGGGTTGAGACAAAAGCCCTCCACTTTCCAAGGTTGTAAATATTGTGGGGTTTCATTGTCATCTATACCTAATGTGGCAGAATGTGCAGGAGAAATCGACGGTGTTTCCTCGCGATCGCCATTTTGAATACAAGTTGGTAAAGCAATGATTTGGCTGTGAGTTGGTGAATTGATGGTAGTTTCTGTAGATTTTCGCCTTCGCCCATTCTCGGTTGTTTTCTGCCCATTTTGTAGGGGCGTTGTGTTAAGTGTTTCTAAAGTTATGTTACGCGATTGCAACCACTCGAACAATTCCACTGGTGTCATTGCCAATGGGTGCTGTGGTACTTCAGCAAAGGAGGAACTGATACCAGCATCAGTTCCAAGAGTGCGCCAAGTTTCTCCCCAAATAAATAAACAACTACTCCGATCTTTTATTAACCAACTACCGTGTAAAATTGCCATTTGACAAATACTCAGATTTTTAGCGAACTAACTTTTGAATTTTCTTAATCTTTTCCCAAAATTTTTATTTTTCATTTGCTCCTTTCCCAGAACTTAAGCTGTAGGTATTCACAGCAGGGTTTCAGTGTACTTCCATAATGACCTTCAGCCCACCTGACAAGAATCTAAAGATTCCCTGCGCCATTGGGCTGTCACATACACACAAATTCTTATTTTACATCGAACAACTCCAAAGTATTCACACTTCGGCTTGCTGTGTTACGAATTTACATTCAGTAATGGGAATAGTTAAACTTGTTTATCTTTGTGTGCAACTGACACCAGCTACAGTGCATAAATGTTAGGATTGCCACAGAGAGAGATAGCGAAGATAGAAGGAAAAAAAACTGAATGGGAGAATTTGAAAAGTCAATATCCTTTGACGGACGGGATATTCGACTGAAGGTGGGTCAATTAGCTCCCCAATCTGGTGGATCGGTGTTGATACAATCTGGGGATACAGCAGTTTTAGTGACGGCTACACGTTCAGAAGCTAGAGAAGGCATCGATTTCCTCCCCTTAACGGTAGATTACGAAGAAAGACTGTATGCAGCAGGTAGAATTCCTGGAGGCATGCTACGCCGGGAAGGGCGTCCGCCAGAAAAAGCAATTCTGACCAGCCGACTGATTGACCGTCCTTTACGTCCTTTGTTCCCGTCTTGGTTGCGTGACGATTTGCAAATTGTTGCACTGACTCTTTCAATGGATGAGTTAGTACCACCCGATGTACTGGCAGTTACGGGTGCTTCCATCGCTACAATTATTGCCAAGATACCATTTAACGGACCAATGGCAGCAGTCCGGGTTGGGTTAGTTGGTGATGATTTTATCATTAACCCCACTTATGCGGAAGTAGAAGCCGGAGACTTGGACTTGGTTGTAGCTGGGTCACCAGATGGTGTGATCATGGTGGAAGCAGGAGCCAGTCAATTGCCAGAAAGGGACATTATTGAGGCAATTGAGTTTGGTTATGAAGCGGTACAAGACCTCATCAAAGCACAAGAAGACTTGATTGCGGAAATGGGGATAGAAATTATAGCACAAGAACCACCAGAGGTAGACTCAACCCTAGAGAACTACATACGGGAAAGGGCAACCGAAGATATTAAGAAAATCCTGTCACAATTTGATTTGGACAAAACACAGCGCGATGCAGCTTTGGATGAAGTGAAGGCTACCATAGAAACTGCGATCGCCCAACTACCTGAGGAAGACCCCATTCGTATTGCCGCAAAAGTTGATAAGGCGGTTGACAATAACTTTAAGGAATTGACCAAAAAGTTCATGCGCCGTCAAATTATCGAAGACAACATTCGGGTTGATGGGCGCAAGCTGGATGAAGTACGTCCGGTATCTTGCCTGGTAGATCTGTTGCCAAAAAGAGTCCATGGAAGCGGTCTGTTCAACCGAGGGCTAACTCAGGTACTATCTGCTTGTACTCTCGGTACACCGGGAGATATGCAATACCTCAGCGATGACTTGCAACAAGACCAACAAAAGCGCTATATGCATCATTATAACTTCCCACCGTTCTCCGTAGGGGAAACCAAACCCTTGCGTGCGCCCGGTCGTCGGGAAATCGGTCATGGAGCACTTGCAGAAAGAGCCTTGTTGCCAGTACTACCACCAAAAGAACAGTTTCCTTACGTGATTAGGGTAGTTTCGGAAGTCCTTTCTTCCAATGGTTCTACCTCAATGGGTTCCGTGTGCGGTTCCACACTCGCATTAATGGATGCTGGCGTCCCCATTTCTAAACCTGTCAGTGGTGCAGCGATGGGTTTGATTAAGGAAGGCGACGAAGTTCGAGTTCTGACTGATATTCAAGGGATCGAAGACTTTTTAGGCGACATGGACTTTAAAGTCGCTGGGACAGATAGCGGGATTACTGCCTTACAAATGGACATGAAAATCTCCGGTTTGTCCTTAGAAGTTATTGCCCAAGCTATCCACCAAGCAAAAGCAGCACGGTTACACATTCTGGAGAAAATGCTCCAGACTATCGATCAACCCCGTAGTGAAATGTCACCTTTTGCGCCACGTCTCATGACTATTCGGATCGATCCGGATATGATCGGTCTGGTGATTGGACCTGGAGGCAAGACAATTAAGGGCATTACTGAAGAGACTGGAGCAAAAATTGATATCGAAGATGATGGTACGGTAACAATTTCCGCCCTTGATGAAAACAAGGCGAAAAGAGCACGTAACATTATCCAAGGTATGACAAGGAAGCTCAACGAAGGTGATGTTTACGCAGGCCGTGTGACACGTATTATACCAATTGGTGCGTTTGTGGAATTTTTACCTGGTAAAGAAGGTATGATTCACATTTCTCAACTTGCTGACTATCGCGTTGGTAAAGTTGAAGATGAGGTTGCAGTTGGTGATGAAGTGATTGTCAAAGTACGGGAGATTGACAATAAAGGTAGGATTAATCTCACTCGCTTGGGAATTCACCCAGATCAAGCAGCTGCAGCGCGAGAAGCAGCCGCAGTCAATCGGTAATCTGTTACAAGATTTTAAATTTTGAACTTCCAACCGCCTCGCTCCGATGGCTCCGCCTCCTGTATGGTAAGGCAGAGCCTCTAGTAATGTATTCCCAGCCAGAGGCTGGGAATGAGTAGTACGAAAGTACTACTCCCAACTTTCAAGGCAATGCTTCAATTTTTCCGCTAGCACCTTGACATGAGGTTCCTCAAACAAGGTGATATGAGAACCGGGAACAAGATGAACATTTATTTCTCCCGTCACTATATGACTCCAACCAAAGTGCGGATCGTATTTTATACCTACCGCTTTTTCCTTGTCTCGGTGTTTGTCAGAAGTCCGCAAAAGAGTCACTTGACCTGAGTATTTCTTAAAAGTATATTGTTTGACAGCTTCTATGCTAGCCTCTATCAGTGCTACGTGCGAATCGTTGTCAGGCAAAGATTCTGAAATCCTTAAATATTCTAAATACTTATTTGTGATGTTGTGTTGAGTCCATTCCCTCCAACCACGAAACTTTTGGCACAAGTACGCAGGTCCCTCTTCCAAAAAATTACTAATATGTACCAAAGTTCGCTTAAAGAATGGCAACCGACTGCTATACCCAGGAAGGCAGGTATCAAGCATAGCAAGCATTCCAATCTTTTCACCTTGTAAGTAAAATTGCTGAGCCATTTCATAAGCAATAATACCCCCCAAAGAATAACCACTCAGAAAATAAGGACCTTTTGGTTGAATAGACTGAATTTCCCTTATATAAAGTGCTGCCATGTCTTCTATTTTGGTTAAGAAAGGCAGTTTTCCATCTATTCCTTGTGGTTGTATGCCATAAAACGGTCGATCTAAACCAAGGTGCTGTGCTAACGAGTGGTAACACAAAATTTCTCCACCAAGGGGATGAATGCAAAACAGTGGTGGTTTAGAACCTTTGGGTTGAATTGGTACCAAGCAAGACCATCGGACAAATTCTTCTTTAGACTGAGAAAGTATTTTGGCAATGGCTTCTACTGTACCCGATTGAAAAAGAGTGGCAAGAGGCAGTTTTTGGGTATATTTTTGCTCGATCTGCGCGAATAGCTTCAGTGCGAGTAAAGAATGTCCTCCCAGATCAAAAAAATTATCTCTCACACCAACAGGCTGAATACCTAAGACTTGTTCCCAAATCTCTACCAACTCACGTTCCAACTCGTTACGAGGAGCAACAAAAGTTTTCTTTTCTACCTCAGGTATTGGAAGGGCGGCGCGGTTGAGTTTACCGTTAGGAGTGAGGGGTAATGTCTCTAGCATCACAAAGGAAGCTGGAATCATATATCTAGGAAGTCTTTCAGTGAGAAATTGCTTGAGTTCGTTCATTGTGGAACTTTGTTTTTCCTTGAGAACAACGTATGCTACTAACTGCTTGTCACCAGGAATGTCTTCTCTTAGAAGAACAGCAACTTCTCGAACACAGGGATATTGACTCAATACAGCTTCAATTTCGCCCAACTCAATCCGGAATCCACGAATTTTGACTTGATTGTCAATGCGATCGCAAAACTCAAGGTTACCGTTGGGTAAGTAACGTCCCAAATCTCCCGTTTTATAAAGTCGGTCAGTAGCAATCTTAGTAAATGGATTGACAATAAAACGTTCTTGAGTTAAGGCATCGCTGCCAACATAACCAGAAGATAAGTAAGGGGTGCGAACGTAAATCTCTCCGACCTCGCCAATCCCGGCTAACTGCAACGCGTCAGTCAAAACAAGTAACTGTACATTCTCAATACCTCGACCTAGAGGAATTGGGGTATGGGGACTGGGGACTGGGCTACCAACACCACAACCTTCAGGTATAACAAAGTAACCCATAGCTTGGGGTGTTTCAGTAGCACCATAAAAATTGACACAAGTTACGTTGGGAGCAAAACGATAGATATTTGTGACATCTTGTGGCATCAGCACATCACCAGCAAAAAATACATAACGTAAGTCTGTGGTTTGGCTTTCGGTCTTTGCTGTCAGTAGTTGTGCCATTGCTGGTGTCAGATGAGCAACACTAATTTTCATCACTCGCATCCAATCACTCAGCTGTCCTAAGGTCTCAATCTCCTCTTGCTGGGGAATACATAAAGTAGCTCCCAATGACAAGGGTGTGAAAATATCTCTTAACAAAGGGTCATGAGATAAACCAGAAAGCATGCTAAACTTATCAGACTCACACAAACCAAAAGTCTTTTGATGCCATTGCACAAAATGAGATAAAGGTCTGTGGCTACCTTTAATACCCTTAGACTGACCCGTAGAACCAGAGGTAAAAGCAACATAAGCTAAATCATCAAGTTCCACTGTCACTTCTGGGTGACTCTTAGGATAACTTTGTAATGCTGCCAAAATTGAGTCATGAGATATTTCCAAACAGCAAAAACTGTAGCAGTTCTTATCCGAATCAAACACGACTTCATCCTCATCCGCGTCCATCCGCGTCCATCTGCGGTTCCATTCAACCAAAACTTGAGAATCTGAAGCAATTTGCAGCCAAGCACGAGGTTGAACCAATTCAAGACAATCAATCGAGCGACAAGTGGGATAAGCCGGATCGAGAATGACAAAAGCACCACCCGCTTTCAAAACACCCAGAATTGCGACAACTAACAAAGCACTTCTTTGTCCGTAAATAGCAACTACATCTTGAGATTGGATATTATTTGCCAACAGATAGTGAGCCAATTGATTGCTCAGTTCTTCAAGCTTGGCATAAGTCCAAGCAACTCGTGCATCCACAACTGCCAAGTTTTGCGGTACTCTTTGAGCTTGTTGAGAAAATTTAGTATGAACGGCTGCTTCTGACTGTATGCAAAGTGTTTGCTGAGGGTTTGGTAAAAGTAATGCGGCTTTGGAAGTAACCAGCGATAAAGAAGAAAGATTCTGTTGTGGAGTTTCCGCAATCTGAACGAG
The DNA here is from genome assembly GCF_009725235.1 of Scytonema sp. UIC 10036. The sequence goes on along the minus strand of NZ_WJFC01000107.1, from coordinate 9,562 downwards.
CAAATGATGGAACTGAGCAAGCATTTCCTCCATTTGATCGGGTACAAATAAATCGGCGTTATAAACTAATTCCAGTTTGATTTCTTGCTGTTGTTCTGTCACATATAGAGTTAAGTCAAACTTAGAAGGAACTTCTGGCATTGAGAAAGGTTCCACAGTCAAATTGGCCAATTCTAATTGAATGTCCTTTAAATTCAGCATATTAAACCACACTTGAAACAGTGGGTTGCGGCTGGTATCTCTTTCTATCTGTAGTTCTTGCACTAATTTCTCAAAAGGCATATCTTGGTGGGTATATGCCCCCAATGCTATGTGACGAACGCGATTCAGTAGGGTAGTAAAATTGGGATTCCCGGAACAATTAATCCGCAAAACTACAGTGTTGATAAAAAATCCAATCAAATCTTCAAGTTCAGTCCGATTGCGACCTGCAATAGGAGAACCAATAAGGATATCTTCTTGTCCGGTATAACGGTGCAAAAGTGTCCCAAATGCTGCAAGCAACGTCATAAACAAGGTCACCCCCTCCTGTTGCGATCGCACTGTCAAAGATGTTGCCAGTGTCTGGGGTAGTATCAAAGATTGCATTGCGCCTCGGTAAGTTTGTACCGGAGGACGTAGTTTATCGGTAGGCAATTCTAGTACAGTATTTGCACCCGCCAACTGTTGTTTCCAGTAGTCTAGCTGTTGGTTGAGTACTCGACTCGATAGCTGTTGACGTTGCCAAATAGCAAAGTCCGCATACTGAATTGGCAGTTTTGGCAATGGATTTGGCAATTTGTTCGCGAAAGCTTTATACACAATTGCCAATTGCCGCCATAAAATACCCATTGACCAGCCATCAGAAGCAATATGATGCATCACCAGCAAAAGCACATGCTCTTGATGGTCTACGTAACACAACGTTGCTCGCAGCATCAAATCAGACGATAAGTTAAAAGGACGCTGTGCTTCCTGGTTGAGGGAATCTAGCAGATGGGAGTTAGTTTTGCTTTTTTGCTCCTGTGTAAAGTCAATGACCTTTAGTTCCACAGAGCGAGGTTCCTGAAAAACTTGTATGGGGCTACCATCAACTGAGACAATAAAATTTGTTCGGAGTGCTTCATGATGAGCAACAATTGCGTCTAAAGACTGCTGCAATACGCCTACATCTAATGTTCCCAGCAACCGAAATGCTTGAGAGATGATGTAAGTCGGGCTGTTTGGCTCCAACTGCGCCAAAAACCAAACTCTCTGCTGGGCAAAGGACAGAGGGGCGGATTGTCGATTGACCAATCGGGGAATTGTACAATCTTTCGAGAAATTAGTTCCTTGGTTTTGAATAAGTAAAACCTGGGGTGCCAAGTCCACTATTGTTGGTCTCTCAAACAGCAATTGTAGTTTAATTTCTACACCCAAAGCCCGACGCATCCGAGATACCACTTGTGTTGCTAGCAGTGAATGTCCCCCCAACTCAAAAAAGTTATCGTGAATACCTATGACTTCCAAACCCAGAACTTCTGCCCAAATGGCTGCCAGAACCCGCTCAAGAGGAGTGCGGGGTTCCACAAAGTTATTTTTGTCACTTCCTTTTTCTGGTGCGGGTAAAGCATGGCGGTCTACCTTACCATTTGGATTTAATGGCATGGTATCTAAAAAGACAAAGCTGGCAGGTACCATGTAGTGAGGCAACTTATCCTGCAAGAAAAGGCGCAACTCAGCAGGACTGGGGCCTTGTGTGGAGTTTTGTTCCGCATTTACCACAACATAAGCCACTAATTGTTTGTTACCTGGAATGTCCTCTCGCGCCATCACTAAAGTTTGTTGCACGGCTGGATGCGTGCCCAGTTTAGCTTCAATTTCTCCTAATTCAATGCGGAAGCCCCGAATCTTAACCTGATGATCGATACGACCTAGAAACTCAAGATTTCCATCAGGTAAATAACGCACTAAATCCCCTGTTTTATAAAGGCGGTCTGAAGAGGTCAATCCAGAAGAATTATTTGCTGTTTTAAAAGGGTTGGGAATAAACTTTTCATCTGTTAGTTCGGGACGGTTAAAATAGCCCCGCGCCAATCCTACACCACCAATATGCAATTCACCCGGTTCGCCAACAGGTACGGGTTGCAAGTTGTCATCTAATATGTAAATTGCTGCATAACTGACTGGGCGACCAATAGGAGCATATATACCATGAGTGCCACGCTGACAAGTCCAGAAAGTTGTATCAATGGAAGCTTCAGTAGGACCGTAGCAGTTATGCAGAACATTCTCCAGATTCAGGCGGGTAAAAAACCGTTCTACCAATTCTATGGGTAAGGCTTCTCCGCCACAAGTTATGTGTCGAAGGCTTTTACAGTTCTCAATTCCCTCTTCTTCTAGCAGCACGCGGAGTATGGAAGGTACTAAAGCGAGAACGGTAATTTGTTTCTCAATCACAGTCTTCACTAAATACGCAGTGTCTTGATGTCCGCCGGGATGGGGTAAGATTAACTGTCCTCCAAACAACAAACACCAAAATATCTGCCATACAGAAGGATCGAAGCTAAAAGAAATAGTTTGTAAAACTTTATCTAATTGGCTTAATCCAAAACTGGTTTGCCTCCAGTAAAGTTGGTTGTATATTCCACGGTGAGGAATCATCACCCCTTTGGGTTGTCCCGTGGAACCAGAGGTATAAATGACGTAAATCAGGTTATCGACTGTTGTTTCGCAAACAAAATTGTCTTGGCTGTTCTGGGCTATTTGTTGCCAATCGCTATCCAAACAAACAATTTCTGCTTTACAAGTGGGTAAATTGTGAACCAAGTGCTTTTGGGTTAGCAGTACTGGTGCTTGAGTGTCCTCAATAATGAAGGCTAAACGCTCTTCGGGATATGCTGGATCGAGAGGTACATATGCCCCTCCCGCTTTTAGAATTCCTAACAGCCCCACTATCATTTCCAAAGAGCGCTCTACACATATCCCAACTAAAACTTCTTTTTCTACACCCAATCCACGCAGGTGATGTGCTAATTGGTTGGCTTGCTGATTTAACTGTCGATAGGTGAGTTGTTTGTTTTGAAATACAACAGCAACAGCATCAGGCGATCGCTCTACTTGCGCCTCAAATAGTTCATGAATACATAACTCTAAGGTGTTATTTATTGGTTTAATGTTGCTCATGGAGATACACTGTCTAACAGCAATTACACGATTTTTAGGAAAAACAAAATTTTGAATGACTGGGTGAATTAGCAAAATCTCTGAAATTCTCTTTGAAGACAAGGACTTTTATGAGCGATCGCAACAGAAATCGAATAACTTTTCATTTTGAAGTTGCTCTTGTGCTAATTCCAAAGCGTAACGAGCATGATTTATATTTTGACTTTCATGATTTTTATTCTCAAAATGTCGTAAATAGGCTTTGAGATACTTAATGCGAAGTTCTAAATTTTCAGTATTGACAAGAAACGGTAAATCTGATTCAACCATAAAGCGAATAGCTAAAATGGGTATAGGACTTTGAAGGGGATAAAAATTGGAGTTATGTAATCCTGGGCTATAATTGCGCTTGTGAAATTCCCCTAACATCAAACCTGAATCCACAAAAAATTCCTTGAGCTTTTGTTGTACACTATCAATAAGTCGAGCAGTATCTTCTAGCTTAATATCAGGAAAAATTAAGAGAATAGTTTGAGTTAACTCAGTGTCTTTGTTTCTTGGCTCTTTTTGCAAAAAAATATCTTTATAGTTTAAAACTAGTTCTTCAATTTCCTGTAACTGCAAATCTTGAGCACGAATCACTCCGAGTTGCATATTGTTTGTCTTAAGTGCATGAGGTACATATGGGCATACAAGACCCGATCTACCCAAATTTGGGTGAGTTTTTATCAAAAAATTTTTAATCCACTGCTGGATTTCAATTAAATAGGGTAGGTCTTGTTGAAAGCGATCTATTTCACTTGGTGTGTAGAGTTGCATTATAATTACATTCCTCCAATTGGTCAACGTAGTTTTTCTTTGAAGCAAAATGTATTTTATGCAGAATGTAACGAATTCTGCTTAAGCATACGAAAGCAAGACTCATTTTTGATAAGGAATGTCTTCCTTATTTCATAGCCATACAATGTATTAGAAAAAATCCCACTTTAGTATTTCTTCAGAAAGAGTGTTTTAGAGGAGACCAAAATAGTTTAAGTTTACTAATCCTTAAACCAAGTTGCTTATTATCAGTCGTGAAATTTTAGTTTGATATGTAGTGATTTCTCTCAAACTAAGATGACATTAACTGAACTCAATCTGAACTTTTACTAAGTTACACGATTATTATTATTCAAATTTTATTAAAGTGTTCTTCATATATTACTTAATATTTTGAAGTTTTTATGTAGAATTTTTTGTTAACTTCAATTGGCTTGAAAAAACCGCTTTCTAAAAAAAGAAAAAAGTAGTTATCTTATTTCTCAGATAACTACTTTTTTTTCTCATTCAACTGTTTTCTTTTTACAACCGATCTAAGAGGTCATTTATAAATCATCTCTAATTTGTAAAAAAATAACTTGTTATTATTTTTTTGACTTAACAGTAAATTTCTACCAAATACATAACACAGCTATGTGAAAATAGTATGTATATCTCGTGGCAATTAGTTGACAAACAGATAAGACAGATAAATATGCTAAATGATTCACAAAAAATGTAATGTTAATTTTTATTTATAGGATTTCTATTTAATTGTTGAAATATAGATAAGTAGGTTATGCCGCAAAAAAGCTGCATATGGTGCGCTTTAGCCCTACCTACAGTGGTACAAATTTTTCACAAATCATTTATGATTCCAATCACCCGTGTTCAGCCACAGTAATTTGTATATAAATATACATTAATTGGAGAAAGCTTTTTCCATTGAATGAACTACAAGCACCCTAACGGGTAAAAATTGTAAATGTTATAAAATCTTGATTTAGTTCAATTCCTACCATTGAGATATTTGGAGCTATGCTGAGTTAATGTAAAGCTATAAGAAGTTAGCTTTACTCTAAAACTTGACAATTAAGCGTTGTGAGTGCCAAGCGTTTACCAGAAACCACTGCCCATGTCAGGATTATCCGTCAATCTTGGCAACAAGGCTATCTTGAAGGTGAAGTTAGAGCAGGCGATTTTGAGTGGCAGTTCCAATGGCATTTCCGTCGCGGGGAACTTGCTGTCAAGCCTTCTCAGGGACGTGCTTTAATTAAAGAACCGTTGGGGCGCTTTTTAGAGCAACGAGACTACCAACTCGAACCGGGCGGAGACTATGCTTTCACGATTCGAGCAGAACTTTGAGAAATTATGAATTATGAATGATGAATGCTGAAAAATTATAAATGCTGAATGCTGAATTGTACTTTCATACTTCATAATTCATACTTCATAATTCATACTTCATAATTCATACTTCATAATTTGTTAGCCGATTTAAATATCTTTCAATTAGCAGGATGGCAACAATATCATCTATTGGTCTTGGGGGTTGTCGCATACCACGTGGTAGCAATCTTGTCAACCCCTTAGGAGGATACATCTGCCAATAGCGATCGCGTGCTTCTAAAGTAGTGTACCTCTCATCTATTAAAATAATGTTTAATGAATTTGTTAATTCTCGAGCGAGTTTTTGTTTCCAACGCTTAGCTGTTGTTTGGTCTCCCATAACCAATAAGGAAATGGGATACTTTTGTCGCAAAGAAGAAATAGCAGCGATCGCACCATCGGCGGGGACAACTTCATGATAGTAAAGTTGCCTATCTACGCCCATGACAGCTAAACCACACTTATCTCGACCTGGATCGAAGCCCAAAATGACTGGTTGCGTTGGTGAAAATTCAGGAATAGTCATTAGTCAGTATTGATTCAAGTACTAAAAATAACTTGCCCGTTCTGAATTGCTATCAGTTTGACTTTGAGTGGTCCGGCGGTGAAAGTGTCCTCTGCGGCAACCGCTTTAACGTCTAGTGGCAAATTATACTGCCTCAATTGGCTCATAAAACGATAAACTGTACTGTCTATTTGAATATCATCTAATATTCCAGCATTACGGGCGCGAAATTGCGAAGCAGAAATTAATAATTCTAGTCGTTGTCGTAATTGATAGGCTGTCATGTTTTGGGGATCGGCTGTTGTAGCAGCTAACACCTCACCTCCTGTAAAGACTTTTTGATTGAGGGTTGCATCGGCAAAAAACTGAATACCATTTTCTCCTCTAACATAGTTACCAGCGCTAAACACTCGTACCACATATTCTCGACCATCTTTGATTTGCTGGCTGAGTTGCTCAATTTGCTCTTGAGTAACAAACAATATCTGTGAATTTTCTGTGTTTGCACCGGGTTCGGTGAGTTTGAGGTTAGCAGTTCGATTGGCTTCTTGTAACAATTGAACGATCGCCTGACGCGCTGCAAGTGGTTGTTCAATACGAACAACTCCAGAGGCGAGAACTTGACCTCGAACCAAGGCAAGTTTTCCCAAACGCAGTTCGCGGTAGGACTGGTAGAATTTTTCCAGCCTCGCAACTTCCTGTTCTAGTTCATGCTGTTGTTTTTCCAGATCTTTAAGTCGAGACTCCCTTTGAGCAATGACTTTTTCTCGTTCCGCAATGGCTTGGTTGCGCTCTTGAATCAGCCGATCTAGGTTATTAATTCTTTTGTCTCGCTGTTCAATACCCTCCTGTCGGTTAGCTAGTTCGCGATCGCGTTTATCAATAGCTTCTTGAGCTTGGGCGATCGCTCTTTTTGCCTCAGCAAACAGTTTTTGCCGTCCTATTCTAAGTTTTTCTACTTCTGCCAGCAGCTTTTTTTTCTCAACATCAACGTTTTGCAGTTCAGCTACAGTTTGTTTGTAGCGTGCAACCACTTGATCGAGTTGGGTTTCCGTATTTTGGAGTTGAGCTTGAATTTGAGCTTGTTGGCCCAGAGTGCGGCTGAGTTGTTCTGTCGTGCGATTCAGTTGCTTTTGCGTTGCTTGTTGTTTTGCGATCGCCTCCTTTAAAGACTCATTCGTTTTTTGCAAGCGTTCTTCTTTCTCTTGTTGTTCTTTTCTAGCTTGCTCTAGTTCTTTCCGCGTGACATCCAGTTGTTGAGTTGTGGATTCAAGACTTTCGCGCTTGCGACGAAGGTCTTTTTGTATATCCTCTAGCTCAAATACTCCTTTACGCAACCCTTCGTCAGCAGCAAACAAAATTGCCAGAGTTGATGCCGAGACTAAAGTTCCTGTCAGAATAGTTACTAGTACTGCTGTGTTTTTGGGACGCAGATTGAAGAGTGAGAGCCGCGCCTTGCCAACTCGGGTGCCAATACGGTCTCCCACTGTGGCAATCGCGCCTCCCAAAATTAATATTGCCAATATTAGGATGTACCCGGTGGTCATCTTTTAGCTACCGACGAAATCCTTCCAGATACAGCCTACTACTTCCAGCCATCATCTGTGGAGAAATTAGAGGACAGTGCTAAGTTCTTAAGAGAGCTTTAAGCATAGCTACAGAGTTGCTTCTGACGAAGTGACTCAACACTCAGCACTATTTTAGGTGAATTGCCGACTTAAAGTGACGGGCTTGTGGACAGTAATCTTTTTCTTATGAATGGAAATCATCTTTTTCTCGCGCAGGTCACCCAGTAGCCTGGTTACGGTAACGCGAGTAGAACCAATTGCTTCCGCTATTGCCTGATGAGATAGCTTCAAATCAATTGTGATTCCATCAGCACAAGGAACGCCAAAATCACGACAGAGAATTAATAAAAAACTCACCAATCGCGAACCCATATCTCGGTGAGCAAGGGTTTCAATCATCATCTCTGTTTGTAAAATTCGCGAAGACAGTCCGCGCAGCATTAACATTGACAACTCTGGGTTTTCCTTGAGTGCTTGCTCCACTTGCTCAATTGGGGCTGACAGCAGTTCAACAGGTGTAAAAGCAACTGCATGGTAAAACCTATCAGATTTGTTTCCTGTTAGCAAGGACAAAACGCCAAAAACACTATTTTCCCGAAGTAGTGCTACGGTTATTTCTTCTCCTGCCTCGTACACCCTGGAGAGTTTAACGGCACCTTTCAATAAGAAATAAACTCGTTCGGCAGGATCGCCAGGGAAAAAGATGGTTTTATTGCGCTCAAACGTCTCCACAACAGGAGGAAACGCTCCTGTTGCCATCTGACGAAAAACATTTGCTAGGGCTTTATCTTGTGTCATCATCTCCCTTCCCCTACCCAATGCCGGAAAAATTAAAACTAATTCCCTAAGAATACACCTGAAAAATCAAGAACACATTGTCAACCTTTCTGTTCTTTCCTATACTTATCCTCTGGTGCTCATAGTTAATTGTTCATTATGATACATAATTTTTCCTATTTAGATCTAGTACTTTTTAATAGTTGATTACAAAAGTTTTTGAAAAACAGTTTTTTGGAAAAAAGCCGAAGATATATTGAGATTCCCCGATGCTTCCAGTAACAATTTTCTGGTAGCTAACAGGTACCCGGATCATGATATTTACTAATACTGCTCAAAACTCCAGACAACTAGCGTCAGATTCTAGTATGCTCAAGCAAGAAAGTTCACATTAAGAATTAATATGCTTGACCTGACGGGAAAAAAAGCTATTGTAACAGGAATTGCAAACAACAGATCCATTGCCTGGGGGATCGCCCAACAACTGCATAAAGCAGGAGCCGATCTGGGAATTACTTACTTACCAGATGAAAAAGGCAAAATGGAAAAGAAAGTTGCTGAACTGGTAGAACCCCTCAATCCCAGCTTGTTTCTTCCTTGTGATGTCCAAAATGACGAGCAGGTTAAGTCAACCTTTGAAGAAATCCAGCAAAAGTGGGGTAAGCTAGATATCCTCATCCATTGCCTCGCCTTCGCTAGCAAAGATGACCTGAGTGGAGACTTCAGCAAAACTTCTCGTTCCGGCTTTAATTTAGCAATGGAAGTGAGTACTTACTCTTTAGTACAGCTAGCAGGGATCGCTAAACCTTTGATGACGGAGGGAGGAAGTATTGTCACTTTGTCTTACCTGGGTGGTGTACGCGCAATTCCCAACTACAATGTTATGGGAGTTGCCAAAGCCGGGTTAGAGGCATGCGTGCGCTACCTTGCGGCTGAAATGGGTTCAGCCAATATTCGGGTAAACGCCATATCCGCAGGTCCTATTCGTACTCTCGCCTCCAGTGCAGTAGGAGGTATTTTAGACATGATTCACCATGTTGAGAAAGTTGCGCCATTAAGACGCACTGTCACTCAACTAGAGGTGGGAAATGCAGCCGCTTTTTTATGTAGTGACTTGTCTAGCGGAATTACCGGACAAATCCTGTACGTCGATGCAGGGTACGAAATCATGGGTATGTAATTATTGGTCATTGGTCATTAGTCATTAGTCATTGGTCATTGGTCATTGGTCATTGGTCATTAGTCATTGGTCATTGGTATTGACAAATGACAACTGACAACTGACAACTGACTAATTGTGTATTTACCATTAGATCTCGATCCTTGGCAAATGGCTCTCACCCCTAACTTGGACATTGGGCATTAAGTATTGGGCAAAAAGGCATAGTTAGTCTTTCCCCCT
>NZ_WJFC01000106.1 GCF_009725235.1 Scytonema sp. UIC 10036 | reverse complement strand
CCTTGTCTCCCTTGTCTCTCTTGTCCCCAGTCCCCAATCCCCATTGCCCCTTATCCCCAGAGGGGGCATTGAGTTCCCCAATTAATTCATCAAGTTGCTGCTGATGTTTTTCTAAGCGAGAAAAAAGAACTCGAATTGTACTCCATAGTTGTTCGTTTTGTAAGGACTGACGATTTTGGTTAGTCAGTAATTCTCCAATGAAATAATTAAGTTGTTCTAAATGCTCAACATTAACTCTGACAGTGTTAGAAACCGAAGGTGTTGAATGAGAAACTGGAGTAGTTTGTTCTGATGGTGGGAATGTTGAATTTGGTTTGTTGTATGAGTTGAGGATTGTTTCTGTTACACGAGTGCGTGGTGTGCTCAGTTGTTGTAAAGTCCGCGAAGGTTCACCGCCTTGGATGCGATCGCCATTGAGTACTGATGTTCTAGCATCTTGATAGTTGGCTAGAGCAATACGAGCAATGGTTACTGCTTGGCTTGGATAGTTATCTAAAGCAGTAATTACTGCCTTAGCAATAGCTTGAAATCCTGGTAAATTTAATGATTCCCCCAAACCGAAGAAAACTTCAGCCTGAGTTCTTAACAGAGAAGAAATTTGCTCGGAGTTAGCGCTAGCTATAGCTGTAGCCAATTCATCTAATCGTTGGGTAACACCTATTTCAAATATAGATTTTGTTAAATCAAAACCTAATTCTTCTGAGTTAGGAATATCGGCTTCTGGGCTAAAAGAGTCTCCCAGATGTTCTTGCAGTTGTGCAAAAATATCAGCAATGCGGTTAAGAACCTCAGCCTCATTAAGCAAGCTTCCCGTGAATTCAGCATGTAAGGAGAGATAAAGACACTCATAACTCTTAAAAAGTAAAGCTTCAACTTCTGGTTCAATCAATAAATTAGGTTTACAGATGGCTCTAAAAATATCTTCTAAAGAGTGAGCTACAGTTGCGATCGTTTCTAAATTGATACTAGCTGCTGCACCTTTTAAAGTATGAGTAGCTCGCATCAAATTATAAATTTTATTAATATCGTAACACTCTCGAAGCTCGAGTAATTCTTGCTCTATTTCTTGCAGCAATTCTTGAGCTTCTTGGAGGAAATATTGATAACTTTGCTCGTGAAATGTCATTTAGATTTTGGATTTTGGATTTTGGATTTTGGATTTTGGATTTTAGATTTTGGATTTTAGATTTTGGATTTTAGATTTGGGATTTGGGATTTGGGATTTGGGATTTGGGATTTGGGATTTGGGATTTGGGATTTGGGATTTGGGATTTGGGATTGGAGGTTAGAGATTAGGGATCTGAAAGTTTCAGTTAGTATCCACTAACCATGTACGGGGGCGGCGCAAGAGCGCCCCTACTAACAACTAACAACCAACAACTAACAATTAACAACTAACCCTTTATTAATCAACCTTAAACCGATCGGCACTTGTCTGAAGATTTTGTGCCATGCTGAGAAGTTCTTTAAAAGAGGTAGAAATCTCCATAGAATTCTCTTTGGTTGTATTAGCAATAGCAGCTACTTGTGTCATGGTTTGCGTCACTGATTCAAACTGTTTTGTTTGTAATTGTGTGGTTTGAGTAATACCCTCCACAAGCTGGCTAATTTGGTTAGTTGCTGTAACAATTGCATTAAGATTTTGGCGGGCTTCATGAACTTGCATGGTTCCGGAAGCAACTTGCTGAATGGCGTGTTCCATTGCCATAGAAACTTCTGCCGTACCTTTTTGAATATCTTCAACAAGTTGCTCAATCTCAGTCGCTGCTTCAGCAGATTGACGTGCTAAAGTTCGTACTTCATCTGCAACAACGGCAAAACCGCGTCCGTATTGCCCTGCTTTGGTGGCTTCAATGGCTGCATTCAGAGCCAGCAGTTGGGTTTGAGTGGTAAAGTGACCGATCAAATTGACAACTTTGGAAACTTTTTGGGAAGATTCTGAGAAGCGCTTGAGGCGTTTGCTAGTTTCTGCTACTGTTTCCCGAATCTCAAGAATCCCATCTACAGTACGGTTCATGGCTGCATCGCCTTGCTGCACAATTTGATTGGTTTGTTGTGCGGCTGCTTCCACATGTTGCGCGTTTGTTGCTACGGCTTTGGTGGAGTTTGCCATTGTCTGCATTTGCTCTAAAGCAGTGTTAAGAGACTGAAATTGTTGCTGTGCTTGGTTAGCTAAACCAACGATAGAAGCAACGCTTGCTTGAGATGTTTGAGCAACTTTTCTCGAAGCTGTCTGAACTTCCATGATAATCTTTCTAAGACTTTGTAAGGTGTTGTTGTAAACATCGGCAATTGTACCGACTTCACCTTCTGTCACTGTTGCTCGAACGGTTAAATCTCCTCTCAGTGCCGGTTGTACGGCAGATAATAATTGCATGACTTCCATCTGCAATTGTTCTTTTGCTGCTTTTTCTCGTGCGCCTGCTTCTGAAAGTTGCTGTGCTGAAGAACGTAGTTTTTCCAAGTAATCTGCTTGTTGTAAAGCCAGACCGACTTGTACTCCTACCTGAGCGAGCAAGTTAACATCTATTTGTTCCCATTGGCGCGGTTCGTCATTTTGATAAGCTCCCAACAGTCCCCAAAGTCGATCGCCTTTAAAAATGGGAGCAATCATGTAAGCCTTTGTTCCCCACCGTTCTAAAAGTTGAACGTGGCATTCTTCATGCCCTGTAGTATAAATATTGTTGACACTGAGGGTTTCTTTACGACGATAGCGACCGCCTTTTGTTTCTTGAAGATATGTATCTTCTGTCCGGGCTAACTCAGTTCCGACAACTTTTGCCCAATCACCATGCACATCTTCAACTACAAATTCACCACCCCAGTCAGCATCAAAGCGGTAGATAGCAACTCTGCTGGTCTTTAATTGTCTCCGCAGTTCCTGAACAGCCATATGCAAAAGGTTATCTAGTGAAAAATTCTCTTGAATCAGAGCCAGTCCCAGTCTGTAGACAAGTTTGCTATAGGCGCTTCCTTGTTCTACAGATTTAGCTAACCTTTGTGATTGTACGCGCAGTTCTTCAATATACTCTGCCTGTTGCAGCGCGACTCCTAACTGTAAGCCAATTTGTGTCAATATTTTGACTTCTATGTCTTCCCAATGTCGGGGTTGACTGTGTTGAAAAGCAGAGAGCAATCCCCATAGCTTTTGCCCTTGAAATATGGAAACAACTAAGCAAGATTTAACTCCAAAGTTCTCTAAAGCTTCAATATGGCAATCGGTCAGACCACTATTGTAAACATCATGTATAACAAAGGGTTCATTGTTGCGGAACCTTCCTCCTTGATGTTCGTTTAAATAAGGGTCTTCCCACCCACTACCTACTAATTTAGACCATCCCCCAGATTCAGAATCAACAACGAAGTCACCAAAATAATCCGGACGAAATTTATAAATGGTAACCCGTTCTAAATTTAGAAGTTTGCGGACTTCTTGAGCTGCTGTCTTGAAAATCGTGTCTATATCTGATGATTGGCGAATTTTGTCTATGACTTTGGCAACAGCCCGTTCTATCTCTGCTGTCTTGGTTATCTGAGCAGACTGTTCTTTGAGTTGTTTTAAGTATTCTGCTTGCTGTATGGCTACTCCCAGTTGATTGCTCACTTGGGTGAGAACTTTAATTTCCGATTCTTCCCATTGCCGGGGACTCGAGTTCTGGTAAGCTGCTAATAATCCCCAGAGTTTATTGCCTTTGATGATTGGAGTAATAATATAAGCTCTAGCTTGATACTGTTCTAAAATATCAATGTAACATGGTGAAAATCCAGCTTGGTAAATATCGTTAACAACTCTAAAGTTGGTTGCTGTTGTAAATTGTCCTGCTTGGGTTTGTTGTAAGTAGGTGTCTGTAACTTTAGCATGACCCCCTCCAAGGATTTTCGCACTGCACTCGCTGACGTTTTCTCGCAGGAGTGGATTTTCTGACTGTTCTTGCAACATGGAAATCCAACCACTTGCGACTGACTCAGCAACGAACTCTCCACTCCAATCTTCCTCAAAACGGTAAATGACTGCTCGTTCCGCTTTTAATAGAGTTCGGACTTCTTGAGTTGTCATTTTAAAAATGACGTTAATGTCTAAAGGTTGGCGTATTCTCTCAATAACACGCGCTAGCGATCGCTCTCTTTCGGCTACAATTTGCTCCGATCTGTGCTGAACTTGTGCAGCTGCTTCCGCTTGCTTGAGGATAGTACTGAGACGAGCACTCACGAGTGACAGTAGCGTGGTTTCAGAATTTTGCCAGCGTCGGGGACTGGAGTTTTGAAAAACGGCTAGTAACCCCCAAAGTTGTTCGCCTTCAAAAATAGGGGCAATGATATAAGCTTTTGCTTGGTATTTTTCTAAAGTTTCTAGGTAACAATCAGAAAAACTTGCTGTCGAGATATCGTCAACCCGCTTCACGCCTTTTCCTTTGACAAAACTTCCACCTTGTGTATCTTTGAGATAAGAATCAGTGGAACGCTTTGCCGGATTGCCTAACAACTTCACGGTACACAGATCGGAATCTACAATATTCTCTGAGCAAAGACTGCTATCGTTTTCTTGTTCTTGCATCAAAGATATCCAGCCTGCGCCTACCGATTCAGCAATAAATTCACCACTCCAATCGTAGAAAAACCGATAAACTGTCACTCTGTCAGCTTTGAAAAACTGCCGAAGTTGCTGGGTAATGTTACCAAGAGTCGCGCTGGCATCAGAAGATGGAGGAATTTTTTGCAGTATTTGAGCCAATACTTTTTCCTGCTTGGCTTCTTCATGCTTTTGGGTTTGAAGCTCTACTGTTTGTAACTTCAGCGTTAGTTCAGCAACAATGTGATGCAGCAAGTTTAACTCAGCTTCTTTCCACTTTCGAGCATGAGAACACTGCTGAACTACCAGTAGTCCCCAAACTTGCCCTTCCAGTACAATGGGCAGACTCAAACTAGTCTTGATTTGAAATTGTTTGAGAAGTTGGAGTTGGTAAGCATTAAAGGCGTTTTCATAGATATCGTTAAGAGCGATAACTGGCTGTTGTTCGCAATCTGCCCGATTTTGTATCCCAAAAGTAAGTGCTGGTAAATCTTCCCCTAGAGTTGGTGTGTAACCGGATGTCATTGATTCAGCTAGTACGATACCGTGCTTGTCAGACTCAAAATGATAAATTAATACACGATCTAGTTGTAAGAGTTTGCGAATCTCAGTAGCTGTAGTTCTTAACAAGGTATCGACATTTGCTGTCCGGTCTATCTGATTCAGAAGAGCCAACAACCTTTGTCGTTCATGCTTGCTGTGTTGCTCGGTTGCGATCGCTAAATCAATATCAAACTGTGTTTTTAATTCCTGAACCCATTTTTCCAATTGCAGAATTTTTTCACGAGCTTCTGGTTTAACGGAATGTCCCTCTTGCTGTAAATTTATCTTTATAGTAGTTACCAAATCCAAAGCTTCATGTAAATTCAAATCTCCTTTTTTCTGGTTCTTTTCCCCATCATCATGACTATAAATTTGTGGTTCTTTAAAAGAAGATTGTACACTCAAACTTTGTTCGATTTGTTGAAAATCCTGCATGAAAGTACCTACATCCTTTTCCCGATCTAAAATAGGTAGGGCTAAAGCCCAGCATAATAAATAGTGGTGGGCTTTAGCCCTACCTACCAACGAATTGCACCACCTAATTATGTATTTTCCATAAGTGGCTCTGAATAATAGCTGTGACATCTAAAACGAGATTGTCACCAGGTAAAATACCCAACACAAAAGGTAACACTGAACGAGGAAACAAACCAGATACTGCCTTTTGTAGTTGTTCCAAGTCATGTAACTCAACATCATCAACTCGCTCCACAACTAAACCTACAGCCTTTTGATTCACCTGAACGACTATTGCCATAGGGGTTGCTATTATTGGTGCAGCATAGCTAATAAGATGATTGAGATCTATAAGCCAAAGCATTTCTCCTCGCCAATTACAAATACCTAAAATACAGTTCGGCATTTCAGGAATTGGTAAAATATCTACTCTGTTGACTTTTATAACTTCTGTAACTTGTTCTAAAGGCAGTAAGGCACTGTTTTTTGAGCCAAGAGGAAAGCGCAGCAATTTAGAAAGATTTCTTTCTGGAGGTAATGCTTCTAATCCTAATGGTTCTAAATCGATTGCTGTTAGTGACGAATTTATTTGCATATTCCATCATTAAATAATTAGTAATTATTCATCAAACAATTACTAATTACGAATCATAAATTGATTAGTCAAGTTTTTAATTGTTTGAATAAGTTGCTGTTGGTCTATTGGTTTGGATATATAAGCATTAGCCCCTAACATTGAACCCCAAAGTTTATCTGCTTCTGTTCCTTTAGTTGAACACATAACCACAGGGATATGCTGAGTACTGGAATTTGTTTTCAGTTCTCGGCAAAGTTCAAACCCACTTTGACCTGGTAGAATGACATCTAAAATGACTAAATCTGGAGTTTGCGATTGCAGTTTAATTTGTGCCTCTTCACTACTTCTGGCACAGATGACCGCTATCCCTGCTTGTTTGAGATAAGAGGTTATTACTTGTGTTTCAGTCAAACTATCTTCAACTAAAAGGACTGTGGTCATAAAAGTATTTTCCTGGGTCATTTGTCATTGGTCATTGGTCATCGGTCACTGGTCACTGAGTTTGGTAGATGCTTTTGTAAAATTTTTAGCACCTTCTCTATCGCTATCGGTTTTGCTAAAAAGCCTGATGAACCAGCCATTTTCGCTCTGACACGGTCTACAATTCCATCATTGCTCGTCACAATGATGATGGGTATGTTGTTTAAAGCTGAGACACGGCGAATTTGAGCGCAAATTTCATAACCATTTGCAATTGGCATGACTAAGTCTAGAAAAATCAAGCTGGGCTTATTCTCTAATAAGGTTGTTAATGCACTCACTGATTCTTGTATAGTAATACACCTATAACCTGATTTTGTCAGGATATAAGTCATTTTTAAACTGTCGCTGCGACTATCATCAATGTACGCTATCAAGGGACTTTCTTTTCCGGGTTGAAGCCTACCTGCGCTCGGAGGAATCAACTCTAGTTGAGGAGTGTAGGAACTTTCATGGGAGTGACTTGTCGGTTTGTTGACCGAAAGTGGAATGATTTCTGTTGCGATCGCTATGTTCCCCTGTAAATCCTGTTGGGGAATAGCAGTCACAGGTACTGAGACAATTGGTAATGAAACAGATGCTTTTACAAAAGAATTATTGGAGATATAGTAGTTTTCTACTTGAAATTGTTTTCCTCGTTCGGGGAAGTTGCTGGAAGTGTTTGTGGGAGTGATGGGTTGAGATGACGAAGATGAAGTTGGCTTGACATCATCATCAGAATTGAAACATCGGGAGAATTTTTTATTTTGAGGCAGAAAATTTACGAGCTTGACTGGAACGGAGCGATCGTGAATAGCTGAGAGTTCAAGAATGCTGTGATTTACCAATTGCTGTACGTCATTAGCTACTGTTAGG
This sequence comes from Scytonema sp. UIC 10036, assembly GCF_009725235.1. The sequence continues at coordinate 36,297 of NZ_WJFC01000106.1, read as the reverse complement.
ACAGGTTGTTGGAGATGTGAAGCAAGATCCCAAATGGTGTTTTCTCCATTAACAAGCTGAATGATTCCAAAATAATTTTTAGGAACTCTAAAATTTTCAAAGTTTGGCTGTTTAACAATTGGTGCAGTATCGGGGTTCAATCCTCCTAAATCCATGTTGCGCCATCTGTTCCTTTGTTCAACGGCTGTATACAAGCATGGCTTGACATCTATTAAAGCAATTGGGTGTAATTTTTTAGGCACCCAATGGGTCTCTAATTTGGAGTGAGTAACAAGGTTAAATAAAACCTCATCAATAGTTTTGCCAACAATGCTTTTTGCTTGGGTTAAGGTCAACTGATTTTGTTCAAGACCCAACTTAAGCAGGTGATATTCCCAAAGCTCGTCCTTTTGTAAAGTTATGTTATGGTTTTCAAATTTCCAACTAGGGCAATCTTGCTTAACAACTCTATACCAACGACGAACACGATGGGTTTCCCTAGTGGCGTATAGCAAACGCCCTAGAAATAAATATAAATGCCATTTCTCATTAGCTGAAGCGAAAATCAGCTCCCCTGTGGCTCGTTGCTGGCTTAGAACAGCCAATCCTTTAGCAAGATTGGTAAAGCTCGGAAGTCCTGGTTGCATTGTGTGATTTCCTTAAGATACTCGTTGCTTAATTGGTATGGAAGTTGCACCCAGTTTTTCCTAACTTCTTGCCTTTGGTCGCGAGCGCCAAACAGCAACTCTTACGATCTTAATATTTATAATATTGTGATTTTTTATCCACTTTTATGTTATGCCAGTAATATTACGTAAAATCTATACTTTTACTTTAAATATTCTGTGAATAAATTTTAAATAAAAGAGAACTGAAACCTCACATCAACATAGAGCCATTTCGCAAAGATTTTCAAGTAACTGTTTATAATTATTTACGTTTTATATTAAACTTTACATCTTCTCAGACAACGACCAAAAGATAGATCTTTTCCCTTCATAAACTTTACAAAAAGTAATTAATCGGTAGAACACACAAATTGAGTATAAAGCTATCCATCAAGTAAAAGGATATCAACCGCAACAGGACTCTTGATTGCAGGAAAGTAGAAAACCACCTTTTTCTATTTGAATAGTCGTATGTTCGATGCCAAAGTTGTCATGGAGTTCCATTCTGATTCGAGTCAGAAAAGCGTCGCTAAGACTTCCTGTTGGCATGACAAGATGAGCAGTTAATGCGACTTCCGTGGTACTGATTGCCCAAATATGTAGGTCATGAACTTCCACGACACCGGGGAGTTCTATTAAATAAGTCCGAACAGCCAGCAAATCAATTCCTTTTGGTACAGCATCAAGTGCTAAATCGACAGATTCTCGCAGCAAGTTCCAAGTGTTAATAGTAATAACAATCGCAATAATCAGAGTGATAACTGGGTCGAACCACAACCAACCAGTTGTCATAATGGCAAGACCGCCAAGTACCACACCAAGAGAAACTAATGCATCCGATGCCATATGCAAAAATGCTGCTTTGATATTCAAATCTCTTTTTCTACCAGACATGAACATCAATGCTGTACCCGTGTTGATAGCAATTCCCACTAAAGCTACGCCGATAACTACATGACCAGCAATGGGTATGGGGCTGTAGAGCCGCTTAAATGCTTCGAGAGCAATAGCACCCATTGCTAGCAGTAAAAAGCAAGCATTTGCGAGCGCTGCTAGTATGGAAGAACGGCGCAAACCATAAGTATAACGATATATAAAACGACGCCGAGATAGCCAGGAGGCTCCCCAAGCTAAGAGTAGCCCCAAAACATCGCTGAGATTGTGACCGGCATCTGCAATCAAAGCCAGGGAATTATTGAAGAAGCCAAACAGGGCTTCAAAACAAACAAATCCTAGATTAAGTGTAGTCGCGATCGCAAAAGCACGATTATAACTAGGTGGTTCGTGACTGTGACCGTGGTGTTGATGAGAAATGGGCATTTTTATCTGGGGTTTAATTTACTATCCAAATATATGAAGTTATATTCAAATGATGGCTTTCGTTCATTTAACAGCCATTTGACTCTTTCAAACAATGCCCGTACAGGGGATTGGACAGACAAAATAAAATGCACTCAAAGTTATGATGAGTGCATTAAACACGAAATTGGAAGGCTTATAATCTTTTTACAAAATTCAATGTAAGCCCTTTTTTGAAGCTTTGCAGCCTGAAAAAGTCGGAAAAAGTCAGTTTTTTCTTAAAGTTTAGAGTATAAACTCTGTTTTTTCAGTATTAGACCTAATGCAGGCATAATAAAGAGATTTAGCAATTCATTGCTGGTTAATCAGCACCACCCATATCAAAATAATCCAATCTAATTTCCCGCAGAATGTCTGATGCCTTCCAACCGCTAGAATTCGTGCTGGCAAATTTAGCGTAAGCTGGTTCTGCAAGCGTATCTACAGGTTCTAGCTCAGGTTCTTGTGGTTCTTCTGGTATGCTAAATTCTTCAGGTTGGGTCATAATTGATAGCAGTTCAGAATCACTAGATTGGGGTGGAACTTTTGGAACGGGTTTTGAGATTTTGATGATACTTTCCTTCACGAGGATGTGTCTCCTATTAAAGAGGTTGGGCAAACAAGTCCCTTATTATACGCTTTTTTCGTCAATTAGATCTTTTTTTGTGCCTGAATTTACAGAAAAAGGGCTTGTTAAGCCTACATCCAAAAGTTCAAGAACCGCCGTTACTTTCTGATAATGATATACAATATCAAACATTCATCTGTTGTGAACGATGCTCTATGGTATCAGGCGTAACAACATATCGTAGTAAATCGGAGTAGACCCCAAAATAACGATTGTTCAAAAGTTTTGCAGTCTGATGGACGGTAGTAACTGAATTACTAGTCAAATAAACCAGTTCTCTTAGGACACCGTATCTAGACCCTACCGCTTACGCCTTAGCGGTTTACCTTGATTGATATGTTTTTCATCCAACCATCCCATTGAGATAGCAGACTCCAAACTATGACCATTATCAGCAAGGAATAACGCAGTTCTCTTTAACAAGATATTGTGTACCTGTTCCTTTTTCATAAAACGAGTTATTTCAAGGTCAGATGCACGATTCTGGATAACAAGCGCTGCGTTGCGATCTGCCTGCGACACTTCCCCATCGAAGGTGAAGAACCGATCTCCTTTACGTTTCCCTAGTAACGTACCGTTGCGATGATCGACCTGTGAAGTGTAACAGGCATTGACTAATGTAACTTTTGCACCTTTGCGAATAGATATTTCATCTAACGCTTTTTGTAATTCTCCCTTACTCCATTCATTCAATCTCCGATTTACAACTTTGGCTCTTTTTTTGCCTTTGATATGTTTACTTAAATCTTCAGCTACTACTTCACCAAACTCATTAAATATTTGATTGGTAGCAGTCCGAATCAGTTGAGTAATTGTTTGACGTTTTTTGCTGTCTAGCTTATTTGCCTTTTGGCGTCCTAAATTATTTTTTAAGATTCGGGTAGATTTGGCAGCGTCAACTCTTCGAGATATTGCAAATAACTTTTGACGTTTTTTATTTTTCTGAGTTCTATTCTCAGAAGCATTGTTAATAATAGTTCCTAACCCTTGAGCATAAGCAACGCCATTACTTCCGTAAAATCCTTCTGTGAAACCTTTATCAATGCCAAGAGTGTCAGTGCACCTTTTAGCTTCAATTTTAGTAGTTTTAGGATAATGAAGTTCTACTTTTCCCAAGGCATTAATGATGAAGCGCAACCGTCCCGCCTTTGGTGTAACTCTACCAGTAAGGATGGAGACTTTTATCCACTGGCATTTCTTACCATCCATGAAACCAGGTATCTGGTATATAGTCACTTTCCCCTTGTGGGACACCTTACCTTTCATGGTTGAACCTGTGGCGTTGATTACAATTTGGTTATCAACCCAAGTATGACCACGTTTATAATATTGCCTAACCCAACGACTAATTAAAGGATATTGTTGCCACTCCTGCGAATTGAGACTTTTAACAAGCTCGTCTCTGAATGACGTTTCTGGGTTGTCTACTAATATTGTTTTCTTACCTTTAAGAACCTCCTTTTTTTCTGGTTTAAATTTTAAATATATTTTGCGAATAACCTGTACTTTGGCTGCTTCTTGAACTGCATGAATATCATCAATGACAGCTTGTACTGTTCTTTCCCATATTTCCGAGCTAAGGTTAAACCTTTCTGAACCATATAGTTTTCTCAATTCCGGGGTATTTCGGATATTTTTAATAATTGTATTTTTATCGATTCCCCAGGCTTGCAGCGACCCATATTTGTTCCATAGCTCTGAACGTAAGTCTCCTAAAGCTTGAGCCAGCTTACTTAACTCGTCTGGTACGCCACCGACAGAGTAGGCAATCCTAGTAACCGTATATTCAGTTGTTTGGACTACTTTTTTCCGCGCCATTGGCGTACCCAATTCCAGACATTGACTACATAATACTACGTTTTACTCCAAATTGACAACCTCTTTTTCAATCTTTTTTTCATATTTCCGTAAAAAGTACAATCTTGAACTGAAACAATGCATGATACTCATAAAGTCTTGCATTAACTCTTGTTGAGGGCTTAGTTCGGCGTTGTTAAGAACAGTAATAGCGCAGTTATGCAATTGACAAAACCACTCTATGAATTCAAAACCGAATCTAGCTAATCGGTCTTTGTGTGCAACAACTATTTCTTTAACCTGACCCTTGGTTACATCCTCCATCAGAGCTATGAACCTTTTGCTCTTAAAGTTCATTCCCGATCCAATTTCAGATATACAAACACAGTTGGGGTAATTTTTTCCTAAATAATTAATTTGGTTCTCAAGTTCTGGTTTCTGACCACTTGTTGAAATTCTAGCGTATAGCACTACTTTACGTAGGTCTGTTCCACCTTTAATGGATTCTAAGGAGGCTTGGCTATAGCGTCTGTGACCGCCAGGGGATCTGATATAGTCTATTTTTCCATCGTCTGCCCAATCCGCTAGGGTTTTAGGGTGATAGCCATATTGTTTGTAAACTTGCTGTGGGGATAGATATTGCATAAATGGAGTTAAATATTACGGTTAACTCCATTTTACTCCTAATTAAAGTGACTTACTAAAATGGGGAATTTTAGCGATCTGATTTGTTGAGTTTCCACGGCTCCTGTCTCCAGCCTAATTTCCGTCTTGCTGATGAAGTATCCACTTGAGGCATATGAATCTCCACAAGCTCTACAGTTTCTCGAACTAATGCTTCAAGTTCATTGATAACTACGGGCTTCATGATGAAACAAGCCTTCGAGACGAGAGGCAAGATTTTCAGGGGCAATCTCCATTTGCTCAATAAATCTGCTCATTCGCTTGAATTGAAATGCTGAGTAATACAAGCGGTTCAACCAAGATAACACACCTAGTAAATTCTAGGCTGAATCAACGAGGATTTGATAATACCAAAGCTTTGTATCCCGTCTAGCAAGCTTTTCCCACATTCCCCAAATTGGGAAGAACTTGAGGTAATGCTCGACCATCTTCTGTGCCAGTCCATCCAGATAATCTGCAGCTTTGGCTTTCCACTTCTGAATCAACGTTTCGCCCGTACAATGGAATTCCAATCAATGTTCCACTCATCGTTTTTATCATTGGAGATTGAATATCAGACCCAGACAAAATGGTTGAAATTTCCTTTTCCCATTGTGCGATCGTCGCATGAGCAAACTGAAATTCAACCCCTTCTACGACTGAGCCTGTCACCATTACAGCTTTCGTTTTCGAGTTGGCGATATAAGCTTCGACATTGCGTTTTGCTAATTCCGTTTCAATCCCTGATAGGGATTAGTATAAGTTGCAACCAGCAGGTAGAGTCAGTCAAGACGTGATAATTAGAGCTGTTTCAATCCCTGATAGGGATTAGTATAAGTTGCAACCCAACTGCAACCGCTACTAAAGCACCCGAAAACGTTTCAATCCCTGATAGGGATTAGTATAAGTTGCAACCCCAGTTTTTGCATTTGTATCGCCCTATTGTGAGGTTTCAATCCCTGATAGGGATTAGTATAAGTTGCAACCCTCCGTGGTGAATCTTACGGACAAGGCATTCAAGTTTCAATCCCTGATAGGGATTAGTATAAGTTGCAACGCCTATCCCCGTAGTTGCTAAGTGCCAAGATGGTGTTTCAATCCCTGATAGGGATTAGTATAAGTTGCAACGGGTAAACAGTTAATTATCGAAAATCAAGTTTTTCGGTTTCAATCCCTGATAGGGATTAGTATAAGTTGCAACGCGGTCGCAGCATTTTAGGCGTTTTGCGCTGTTTGTTTCAATCCCTGATAGGGATTAGTATAAGTTGCAACCTACTACCCTACCTGGGCTTCCATCTGCGTAAAAGTTTCAATCCCTGATAGGGATTAGTATAAGTTGCAACGTGTGTCCTCTCATTGAAGGAACTTCATAAACTTTTGTTTCAATCCCTGATAGGGATTAGTATAAGTTGCAACTTTTTTAGCTCTCATTCCATCTTCTACTTATGCTCAGTTTCAATCCCTGATAGGGATTAGTATAAGTTGCAACCTTTAGTCCTGATATACCAGAATGGAGGCTTTACCAAGTTTCAATCCCTGATAGGGATTAGTATAAGTTGCAACGGCTGGCTCTGGAAAATTTATCCCTATGTAGTTTTCGTGGTTCGGAATCGCGGATGGATTAATCATAGCACGGAAAATTCAAATCGAGTAGAGTAAAAATGGCTGAAATCCAGTCTGGGTGAAGAGCGCGGATGGTTCGGATTATACGATCGCCTCCAAACCCTAAGCCAACAGGAATCCAGCCATTTCTTGAGCAAGTTCTTTTCCTACAGCTACCCATCCGCGAATTTGATAAAGAAATTCACAACTTAAGTTGGAATTAAAGAACAGGTTTTCACCATTGTAAACTCGTCCTTAACGTTGCCCTCGTTATCAACGAATTGGATATGAAGCCTCTTCCCGTGTGCATCTATCACTAGCGATCCCGGAATGCTTAGTGAAGTATACATTGCTGGATGGGGGGATACTTCATCGGCAAAGCCAGATGTCCCTGCGACAATATACACTGTTCCAGCATGAGAAGCTTGAAGGGGTTTTTGATATGCGCCTGATTCACCTTCTCGCCCACTTCCTCCATCTTTTTTCATTTGTTCGGTGAAGGTATCTGAGGTACCATAGTGTCCGTCAATTAGGAAAGAACGTTCGTAGGAGTGGCTGTGACCGCTCAGCACAATATCTACTCCTGCTTCTTCTATGATGGGAAGTGTTCGCTCTCTCATTTCTATGAGTTCAATTTCGGTATCTGAATCGTGTGACCCTTTTGTATAGGGAGGATGATGCCAAAATGCAATTTTCCAATCCTTATCTGTTGCTGCTAGATCTCGTACCAGCCAACTTAACATTTCGCCTTCCGGAGTGCGATCGCATCCATAGGAATCGAGACAGATAAAGTGGATGTTGCCATAATCAAAAGAGTAATAAGCTGCTGTTCCAGATGGCAAACCACCTACTTCCCCACCAGTTGGCATAGTGAAAAGCTCATAGTAGGGACCTGACTGTGAGAGTGAATCAGCAGAGCCTGCATCATGATTGCCAATTGCTGTCCAAAGGACACTACTGCGAAGAAGTTGGGGATACATATCAAATATTCCCCGTTGGTACTCTTCATAAGTTCCAGTCTCATAAGCGTTGTCACCAAGCATCAGCCAGAGGTCAGTATGGCGACTTCCTGTAAATTTTAGATACCCATCCCGTACACTTGCGGCTATGTCATTTCCACGTCCTGCATCTCCTAAAACGCAGATACGTAAGGGTCGAACATTCTCAGGTGCTAAGTCTGATGGTGGTGCAGTGACGAAAAAGAACTCTTCTGTTTTTCCAGCCAGCATTCCCCCTGGTGAACCGACTGCATAGTAGTACTTTGTATCTGGTGCGAGCTCGCTTAACTTGACCACGTGGTTACAGGTTACAGTCGTTTCGTCCTGCACCAAGCACAGCCTTTCAGGAGACTCACCATACCATACCCTGCCTTGGACTGGAGTATCAGTAGCCCAGCGGATTGCAATGCTAGACTCACTGCCCAGTTGTAAATACGGTCCTCGCACAATTCGCAAATTTTCGAGGACTGTTGCTTTCCCTGTTTCCAGATAAGTTATCATTATCGGCGAAGTTTTATCCGATGTTAAATTATTTTACAAGAAAATTAAATTATGACAAAGATTTTGCCAATTGCTGATTTAACGAGAAAAGAGGGACTGGGGAGCGATCGCCAATCGCTTTTTCATACTTCCTGTTGTACGTAGTGATGCTGGCTACTTAAAAGTGCAATGAGTATTTTCATAATATGAGAAAAAAAGATAGAATATCTAAACGTGCTTATTTCTGAAACGATGCTATCTAAAATAAAAATTCAGCAAGCATTTAATGTTGAGGCTTTTGAACAGTAGTAGGTTCTTTAAAGCTAATACTAAAATCGTCCTCAGGGCGTAATAGTATTCCGCGTAAAATTAACTCAGGTTGTTTATAGACTTTTTTTTCTGGCTTTTGGTTAGATTCCTTCATTTTTACCTCTCTTGTTCGTGGATGTAATGGCTATAAAAAACTGATTTTAACCTTCAGCTTATTTTTTGATGTGATACCTTAGATGCAAATACGGTTGAGGAACGAAACCCAACAAACGCCTCAAGAATGTTGGGTTTCGTTCCTCAACCCAACCTACAATTATCCTTAACTGAACCGTATTGCCTTAGATGCAACTTCTTGATAAATCGTCAGTAACTTTTCCTTGAAAACTTCTTCATCGTAGTTCTTGATAATGAATTGCCGTGCCTTTACTAAATTATATTCTCTCTCTTCCGTTGAATTATTCACCACTTCAATGAGTGCCTTTGCTAAAGCAGTAGGATTTTGAGGTTCCACCACAGTGCAAAACTCTTCAACAAAGGTTCCCTGATAAGCTGGCAAACGAGTGGTAATCACTTGTGTTTGACACGCTACAGCTTCTACTAGAGTTGAAGGAAACGCATCAGAGATTGGGTAATTAACGATCGCATCTGCTAGAGAATACGCTGTTGGTACCATGTCATGTGGCAAACTAGGCAACCAACGAATATTTTGCTCCATTCCCAGTTGTTTTGCTCTGATGCAAAAGTCGTTGTAATATTCTTTTGCTTCCTGCAAAGAGTGGGTTCGTCTTAACTTCATAAACACCAGCACTGTTTGTTTTTGCAAGTGTGGATAAGCCATTGCAAAAGCCTCCAGTATTTGGTGATGGCTGTAAATCTTACTCCAACCACGAGCAGAGAGCAGTACTTTAGCTTCGTTGGGAATATCCAATGCTTGCCGCCACTGATTGACATACTTGAGAGGTTGAGGGCAAAAATGCTGCGTTTTTGTTCCCAAGTGTATTAACTCTACTCTTTGGAATTGGTTAATCCACAGCTTGCATTTGTTTAAAAGGCTTGGTGCCTCTACAATCAGAACATCAGCAGCTTTAAACATGATACCTGCTAATTTAGAAATCTTTTTGCTTTGTTCCTCTTGTGTTTCTATCAAACTATTTAAGCTACCCCAAGCAGAGACGATAAGTGGATGCAATTCGGCAAGAGCACAACACTCCGCTCCAAAATACATTCCATGAACGTGTATGATATTCGGTTGGAATTCATTGGCGATCGCACGCAACTGTGAAGCAGCTGTCCACAGAAGCAGTTGGTGTGTTTGTTCATCTTTTGGTAATTCGCCTGTATGCTCGTAGTAGTTAACTAACTCTAAAATGAAGGGTATATAGCGATAATTGTTAGGAGTTTCTTTTAGTGGATAGGGGTTATGGGGGCAAACTAACCAAACCTCATGACCTGCCTCAAGCGCCCACTTCAAAGGGCGTAACATTGCGATTCCCCCAGAAGCAACCATTAATATACGCATCACGAAATTCACCTTATGTACTAAATTTTTTTACAAGGTAATCAATTTTTATTGACTATTAAATGTTATGGATTAACACTAATTGTGATTCTTGTTGCTTTCACTAATTTCAACAATTTTATATTTAGATAATTGCTCAATAAAGCCCAGCAAGTCTTGGTGTAATTGTTGGGCATTTACCTCATATTCTTCTAATAGAAGTCTGTATGCTACTTCAATAGATGCTGATTCTGTTAGTACCCAAAGCATATCAGTGGCAACTTCATTTTGAGAAAAATACTCTTGAGTTTGAAGGTTGACTAAAGCAGAATTTCCTTGTAATTCCTGAATCAGAATGTTTTTTGCAAGACTAACTTTGCAATCTAGGGTTATTTTCATCTGACCTCACTGCAATTATGCTAGCTATCTAACAAGACCTATTTCAAAAAAACCAATCAAAACGAAATCTTAATGACTTTCAAACTTTTAGGTAGATAGATTAACTGTTGTTAGATGACTTAAACTACAACAACAGCACTGTCCGTCTGGATACACCTGTAAAAATACTTATCGATAAAACTTGTAGCTACTAGCAGCAACATATATTCCTGACTACTATTTAAGTCCTTAATAAAAGAATATCAATCATTCATGAGATTTTTTTACACAAGCTTTAAAGAAATTGCTTTTTTTCCGTATTATCTTTACTATTTCTTTAAAATATATGACACTTGCCGCTATTTGCAATTGTCTTGAAGATACTTCCAGTGCATTAGCTAGCATTTTTTTCGGGAGCATCCCAATAAACTATAGTTTGTAGGTGTATTTTTCGGAAATATAACACTTCGTAATCGTGAAATAGTCTTTTCTCAAGCTGGTAACTAACTTTACATAAAGTGTTAATGCATTACCTATTGATTGACGAATATATTGTTAATCAAGCGATAAGTTGAACGGCAAACAACAAAGCAATCAACTAGGAGCTTGAAGTAAACAAATAATTTACCAGTAGGACTAAAGATCATGCAAGTTGAAAATAAGGTTCTGTTTTCCGAAATCTCTGCTGAAGAATCTGCTACCGTTAGCGGTGGTGTTGAGGTTGACTTTAACCTTCCAGGCTACCTCTTCATAATTGGCGCTGGTACAGTTTTTGGTCAGCCTGGATTGACACCTGACGAACTTCAGTTTGCATTTGAAACTGCTGTTCAAGTAGCAACCATTTAGTATTAGGGAATACTTCAAGACTACTCAGAAAAGCTTCAAACACAACTAAGTAGTTTTGAATGTTCCACGCAAGATGGAGGAATAAGGGGCTGAGAACTAGTATTCTTGGGCTTCCATTCCAAGAAACGATCGACAATCTTTAAATAGAAGTTACTCTAAACATTTAAATCACAGGAGTTACCAACCATGCAAGCTATCGAAAATAAGGTTCTGTTTTCCGAAATCTCTGCTGAAGAATCTGCTACCGTTAGCGGTGGTGTTGATGTTGACTTTAACCTTCCTGGCTACCTCTTCATAATTGGTGCAGCTACAGTTTTTGGTCAGCCTGGAGTGTCACCAGCTGAACTTCAGTTTGCATTTGAAACTGCTGTTCAAGTAGAAACTATTTAATGATTGAAAGACTTGAGAAAGTTCTGTCAATCATTACAGGCTTTCCAAACTTACTTAGAAAGGCTTTAAAGATAACTGAGTAAGTGTATAAAGTTCTGAATACTGAAATATGTAATTGTGTTTCAGTATTTAGACTTATTCGTTAACCGCAGTGTATGGACAAATAGGCGGTAAAAATGGAAGCAACTACAACAACCTCACTTTTCTCAACACTGAGTAAAGAAGAGTCTGCTGTTGTTTCAGGTGGCAAATATAAATGGAAACCTTTGAAAGATGGCTCGATCGTTATCCTAGATGCATTTGATAACCCACTTATAGAATTTAATCCTCTACAGTGGTCATAGAGAATTTGAATTTACCAAACGGTTTCATCATGCAAATCTAACTCTCTTTTAGAAGTTTAATGTAGAGTAAAGCCTACCTGAGTTATCGGACACTTCTACTCATTTGCTTGGAAAATTCAGGCAAATATTCAACTTAAAAAACAAATTGCAACATAGGAGCTATTCATCATGAAAGCTATTGACAAGAATGTACTATTTGCTGAAATCTCTGCTGAAGAATCTGCTACTGTTAGCGGTGGTCTTGATGTTGACTTTAACCTTCCTGGCTACCTCTTCATAATTGGCGCAGCTACAGTTTTTGGTCAGCCTGGATTGTCCCCAGCCGAACTTCAGTTTGCATTTGAAACTGCTGTTCAAGTAGAAACTATCTAGTCATTGATAAATTTGGAGAAAAGTCTATACAATTCTCTAGATTTTTAACTAAATACTGAAACATTTAATAATGTTTCAGTATTTAGCTTCATAAATAAAATGCAAATAAAGCGATAGATGGGTAGTAAAAAATGACACAGATAAATAAGACAAATTCATTGTTTACAGAACTTGTAGCAGAAGATTGTGTTGCTGTTTCTGGAGGACAGATTATAGGAGGAGTTTACTTAGAAATAAACAAGATTTTGGATAAGTTAGCGAACGCTGAACCTAATCCAAGCGATCATAGTTTACCGCCAGCCAATGGTAAATTGTCTGGGGACGAAAGGATTTGGTTAAACCTGTTTCTAAATAAGTTTGGTGAGTAAGATTACTGCCACTCAAATTTTGGTTTTAACGCACAATTGTTCAATGTGTAGAGATATGCCATGGCTAGTCTTTACAGAGATTATGACTCAAGTAAAAAAAACAAAATTTTATTGAAAACTGGAACATCGTTATGATGCTCCAGTTTCTAGTTTCTTTATATAAAAAATGGAAAAAACTACACGGCTCACTTTTTGCATAATTCTTTAGTAAGACTTATTTGCTATCTAAAGAACTTTTCAAGCCTCTGACCAATTCACGAACTACATCACTCTCAATACTTGTCGGTTAAGCTTAAACAATGAAATTACGTAGGTTGGGTTGAGGAACGAAACCCAACATTTACAAATATTTGTTGGGTTTCACACACGGTAAACCCAACCTACAAAAACTCTCAGCCCTTGCAGTATTGACATCACTCTTAGTTCTATCAGTTTTTAAGCAGTATTCTTCAAGCAGTTTTTGCTCGTCTGGTGATAGCTGAATACAAAGGTTTTTAGCATTTTTTCTAGACATAGGTATTGACATACGGAATACTATTCCAGTAGCATAACATTAGACGATCTAAATTGCTCTTCTTGAGATATACAAAATATCGTAGAGCATAGACCAATGTAAAAATTAAAAGACATAAAGATAGATAAAGTTATCTTTTGTTATTGAATTGCTTAAATATTCCTGCTTAGAAAGGTGCAGATATACATCTGTGTGTGACTTCTTAGTGAAATCAATATTTGCTACTACTAAGCAATGCGCTCCCAGGATTTAAGCAAGCAGGTATCTAGCTCTAAAACACTACCTAGAAAGGTAGGAACTTTGTAGAATCAATAAAAGCTTTCTTGTTTCTAATTGTGAAGAACATGAACTAAGCCGCTAGGGTTGTGTTTGCCAAATATCTCGCATAACTAAAAGTTTAGAATAGAGGGTCGTGAATAAAAAATCATGGCTGTCGTTTTTGCTTTTAAGTTACCAGACCTGCATTCCATCAAACATATTAAAAAGTAAAAGCAATGAAAGAACACCATCCACTTTTTACAGAAATTTCTTCACAAGAAGCATCTACAGTAAGCGGAGGACGCTCTCGTGTGGGTTTCGATCTAGATACTTATATGTTTATATTAGGTGCTGGGGTATTATTTGGTAATCCTGGCTTGACTCCAGAAGAAATCCAGTTTGCTTGGGAACAGGCGTTCATATTTGACACTCGGAGTCACAAAAAGAAAAAACGCTGGACATAACTTTCACTAGGAAGTACGGAAGCAATACTGCTCGGATTTTGGTTTGGACGCATGATTTTCTAATATGTAGAGACTAGCATGGCTAGTCTTGACAGAGATGGCGGCTCTTTCATGTAGTTTCCGGCAATAATCATTTCTGAAATATGTAATCTTTTTTTCTGTCAAAGGTAGTCGAATTGGCACAAAACGTTAATGCGATACTCTTAAACTTCCTCTATTGTGTAATTTGATGCAAAAAGCAGAAAAATTGACAAAAATGGTTGTGGCTACATGGACGAAATTTGCCTGCGTAAGCTTGTGCAGAATTGGCACGTGCGGGCTTTGTTTGTGTAGCCTTGTTTTTATAGTGTATGGGCTACTCATACGTGTCAGGGTACTCTTAATGCGTCATACGACCAAACACCTTTGAATAACAAACAGGAAAATCAAAGCAAGCATTATATCTTTATGAAATACGCTCACGTTTTACAACACAGTGAAGAAGATTGCGGTGCTGCTTGTCTAGCATCAGTTGCCAAACATTATGGACGTAATTTCACCCTAAATCACATCCGTGAAGTGGTTGGCACTGGACAATTAGGTACAACTTTATTGGGGTTGAAACGAGGAGCTGAAACCCTAGGTTTTAATGCTCGCCCAGTTAAAACTTCACCAGAACTTATCGATCGCATGAATGAAGCACCTTTACCAGCGATCGTTCATTGGAAAGGAAATCACTGGGTTGTTTTGTACGGCAAAAAAGGTAAGAAATGTGTTGTTGCCGATCCTGCAGTAGGTATCCGTTATCTAACTGAGAAAGAGATAGCAGATGGTTGGAAAGACTGGTTAATGCTTTTACTAGAACCAGATCCAATTCGCTTTTTTGCACAAGAAAATGATAAAGTCTCAGGATTTGAGCGTTTCTTCAAACGAGTTTGGATTTTTCGTAAAATTCTGGCGCAAGCATTACCTTTAAACTTGATTTTAGGATTGCTCTCTCTCGCTTCGCCTTTTTTGCTACAAATCCTTACAGATGATGTACTGGTTAGAGGTGATACAAAGCTGTTGACGACTGTGGCGATCGCTGTAGTTGTCATGAATCTTATTTCTAGCAGCATTACCTGGGTACAATCTAACTTAATCGCTCATTTTGCACAAAGATTACAATTAGGGCTGGTTCTAGAATTTGGGCGACAAATTTTGAGACTGCCTCTGTCTTACTACGAATCCCGACGTAGTGGGGAAATTGTCAGCCGCTTACGGGATATCGATCAAATCAATCGTCTCGTTTCTCAAGTTGTTGTCACTCTACCTAGCAAAATTTTTATTGCAGCAGTTTCTTTCGGTATCATGATTTTCTATAGTTGGAAGTTGACTGTAGTGGCTATATTCATCGCTATAATGATGACCACATCTACAATTATCTTCCAACCAACTTTGCGGAATAAAACCCGCGAGCTTTTAATTACAGAAGCAGAAACACAAGGTGTTTTAGTAGAAACTTTTAAAGGAGCAATGACTCTTAAAAGTACTACGGCAGCGCCACAGTTTTGGGATGAGTTTCAAAGTAAATTTAGCAGTCTTGCTAGCTTAACGCTCCGGACTATTCAAATCAGTATTGTCAACAACACCTTTTCTAGCTTTGTTTCTGCGATCGGCAGTGTTATTTTGCTTTGGTTTGGTGGCAATTTAGTTATTAACTCAGCAGAAAATCTGAGTATAGGACAACTGCTAGCGTTTAATTCCATGAATGGCAATTTTTTGTCACTGATTGGAACTCTCATTAGCTTTGTAGATGAGTTTACGCGTGCAAAAACTGCTACACAACGCTTAACAGAAGTTATAGATGCAACGCCAGAAAATGAAGGCGATGGTAAGAAACCATATGCTAAAATTTCAGGAAATGCTGACATTGTTTGTACAAATGTCAATTTCCACTATGCAGGTCGAGTAGATTTATTAGAAAACTTTTCTTTAACAATCCCTGGTGGTAAAGTTATTGCTCTCATCGGTAAATCTGGTTGTGGAAAAAGCTCCATGGCTAAACTCATTGCTGGATTATATCCTTTAAGCTCAGGCAGTATTCGCTTGGGAGTTTATGATATATACGATTTGTCTCTCGATTGTCTCAGGCAACAGGTAGTTTTAGTTCCTCAAGACGCTCATTTTTGGAGTCGTTCTATTATCGAAAATTTCCGCTTAGGCTCGCCCCATCTTAGTTTTGAACAGATTGTGAGAGCTTGTCAAGTTGCAGGAGCTGATGAATTTATCAGTAAACTACCTGACAAATATCAAACCATACTAGGAGAGTTTGGTGCCAATATTTCTGGCGGACAGCGTCAGCGATTGGCGATCGCACGAGCTATTGCCACAGATCCAGCAGTTTTGATTTTGGATGAATCCACCGCTGGATTAGATCCAGTCAGTGAGTCACAAGTTTTGGATCGACTGTTAAAACACCGTCAAGGAAAAACCACAATTATGATTACTCACCGTCCTAGAGTAATTAACCGAGCAGATTGGGTGATTTTATTAGAGCAAGGTAAGTTAAAACTTCAAGGTTCTGTGGAAGAATTGCTCTCTCTCGAAGGAGAGCATCGAGAATTTTTAATTCCCTAAAGTTGGCAAGATTGCTAGTAGTTAGTAGTTATAAACTACTGACCATTAGCCACTCACTTTATTACGAGGTAATATCTATGCTCTCTACCGAAAATCAAAAATTATTTCCTTCCATTAGCAGTGAAGAACTTCTTCCTCCTGTTAGTCCGTGGACATCTTTAGTAGGAATCACTCTTGTAGGAACTGTTGGTGCAGGAATCAGTCTTGCTTCCTCTGTAAAATACAACGTAACCGTGAAAGCACCAGCAAACGTGCGTCCCGTTGGAGAAATTCGTCTTGTACAACCATTTATTGAAGGAACTATTAAAAATATTTTTGTTCAAGAAAATCAGGTTGTTAAAAGAGGAGACATCATCGCTCGTATTGATGATTTAGAACTTCATGTCAAAAATAGTCAGTTGCGTTCAAGTATCCAAGAAGGAAATTTACAAATCACACAAATTGATGCACAAATTAGCGCTTTAGACAATCAAATTAAAGCGGAAAAAAAAGTTATAGAAAGGACAATTGCTTCTGCTAAAGCCGATTTAGCACGCAATCAACGGGAGTATAAAGAGCAGCAAATTAAAACGGAAAATGAATTACTAGCAGCTGAGGCAAATTTAAAAAAAGCTGAGTCAGACTTGGAGAAAACAAAAGCAGCTTTAGAATTTGCTAAAAGAGAACGCGATCGCTATCAACAACTTGTAGACGAAGGTGCAGTCGCCGAGCGTGAGGTGGATCAAAAACGTCTTTCTGTAGAACAGGCAGAATCATCAGTCAAAGCAGAACACGAGTCTGTAGATATTGCTAGAGCTAATGTTCGGAAAGCTATGGCTGCTATCAATCCAAGTCAAGCAACAGTGGAGATTGCTCAAGAAAGAATTGCTCAAGAAGCAGCTAGAGGGACAGCAAGCATTTCTGCTTTCTTAAGAGAAAAAAATGCTCTTATCCAGCGACGAATTGAGATGCGAAATCAAGTTAGACAAACTCAGAAGGAAATCCAAAAAAATAACATTAAAATAGAAGATAGTGTTATTCGTGCTACTAGTGATGGTACCATTCTTAAGCTAAATTTACGCAATCCCGGTCAAGTATTGCGTCTATCAGAACCCGTTGCTGAAATTGTGCCTCAGAATGCACCTTTAGTTATCAAGGCAATGGTTCCTGTTACTGAAGTTAAGAATGTCGAAGTAGGTCAAGACGTGCATCTGCGAATCGATGCCTGTCCTTACCCTGATTACGGGACTCTCAAAGGTGTTGTCAAAAGCATTTCTCCAGACGTGATTACACCTCAATCTAATCCAAACGGGCAAGGTCATGCAGCATCTACTTTGAGCTATTTTGAGGCAACTATTCAACCTGAAGCGCTTTCCTTTGGAAGTTCTAATCATCAATGTCGCATCCAAGCTGGCATGAATACCTCAGCTGACATTATTTCTAAAGAAGAAACAGCAATGCAATACTTACTCAGGAAGGCAAGGTTAATTACGGATTTGTAAGTGTTATGTGTTATATAATCTTCAGGAGCAAATCTGGCATTACGTAATAGTACTTTTTGTAGGTTGTTTTAAACAAAACACTCTTAAAGTTGTGTACACTTAGACAAAATACAGTTTTCGGAAATGAAAATTGCTTGTTATTGGAATGATTTTGTCCGGTTTAGACAAGATACTTGACGTAAATCAGTCATGTGCTCAACATATTTTTTCCTTACGCTAGGAAAAAGCCGACATAGCGATTTCCTGTGAGTCATCAATTGTGTACGCAAATTGTGCTTCTTGTTGTCTATATTATGACCCTCCTTTGGTTTGTTACTTACTATCAAAGGACTCAACAAGCATTACGTTGGTGGTCTTTTAGACAATCCATGAAACTTTTTCTAGAAGCAGAAAAAATTCGAGACGACTTATTGCAAGAGTCGTTTACAATACGTCGCAGCCTAGAGTTACTTCCGGAAGATAATGTGGAGTTTTCACTCACCACAACTCAAGAGTGCTTGAAAAAAATTGATAGTTTTCATCAATCGCTAGCACAATTGAGCGATCGCTTATTCTCGGCGTACCTTCCTGAAGGTTTACCTTTAGCTATTGAATTTTTACTACAGTCATGGTTGGCATCTAATTCCCATCTCTATTTTAGGCTTGATGTACCAACGTACTGGCAAGATGAGCCAGCCGAACGCAGTTTGGTGATCTTAACAACTTTAGAAGAATTATTGAGAATAGTTTTGCCTGAAGTGTCAACACAAATGATATCTGTCTATGTAGGCTTAAATCAACAGGAAAGCAATCGGCAACTTACAGTAGAAATAACTTATCCTGATTTACCTACATTTTTCATGTTTTCTAGTATACCAGAAATAAAATATCTTTGCAATACTTTTAAAATTTTAACATCAGGAAAATGCTTTTGTCGCAACAACAATCTGAGTATTATTTGGTCTTTTTGCTGGTATGGGTAACAACAGTTATCCATTCTCAGTCAAGAAGTTACAGTAGTAACTGATAGTTGATAACTCATTGAGTAACAAACAGCGAGGATAAACCATGACGAGCCAAGGTTTATTAGAAACAAAACAAGAACTGCTGAAAATCCTTGTGATCGATGACCATGAATCTGTTTTGGCTGGCACAATTCCAGTGATACGCAAACAATATCCAAATGCTGAAATTTCCACGGCGCAAACGGCTGAAACTGTCCTCAGTCATATCAAAGACTCGCAACCAGACCTTGTTGTCATGGATATTTCTATCCCAGCAAAATTTGGAGCACCAGCACGGACTGAAACAGGTATCCAATTGCTCCGAACTTTGATGAAGCAATACTCAACTTTGAATCTTGTCGTCCAAAGCGCTCATGTCAAAACCCTTGTGCGTATTAGACCGGAAATTGACGCTCACAAGGGAGGCTTTACAGTTGCTGATAAAAGTCTTTCCAGTCAAGAAATGTTAACTAGAGTTGAGTGGGCGTTACAGGGATTGACGCATACCAAAGACATCAAAGGTATGCAAAGAGGTTTTGAAGTCAAACCAGAGTGGCTCAAGGTGCTGACTTTAGCCTTTGAAGAAGGATTGCAAGATAAGGCGATTGCAGAACGGATATGTGTCTCAGAGCGAATGGTACGCCATTATTGGACTAAACTGCAAGATGCTTTGGATGTATATCCTGAAGAGGGGAAAAACATCCGGATTCAAACCGAAATGCGAGCTAGAGAAGAAGGATTAATTGATTGACAAGCTCTGCTAAGAAGACCAGAAAATTGAGAAAACTCAGTAAGTTCATAGAAAACCCTTTTAAACTTCTTCAAATGTGTAAATTTCTGTAAAACGAAGAGAAGAGAAATGCTGTATCAATACTGCAAGGGCTTTCGGAAATTGTAGGTTGGGCTTTCCCCGTGTAGAAACGCAACAAATGTCTATAAATGTTGGGTTTCGTTCCTCAACCCAACTTACGTGTTTTCGTATTTTTAGGCTTAAGCGACAAGTATTGAATGCTGTATTACTTCGGTAGCTTGAGAAAAAATAGGAGTTAATTTTTCCGGAAGCAATGCACACAACTGGTAATGGTTAACTAAGGATTTCCTGCAATAACCATGACCGTACATTGAATTTCGGGGCACTATGCATCTTGGCGTCTGGAAAAACATCAAAGATGAAATTACCGTTTGGAGTACAGGTGCATTGACGGGAATGATATTTATTGGGCTAGCGATCGCAGTCCGCATGACTGGATCGTTTCAGTATTTAGAGTGGCTAGCTCTTGACAGTCTTTTGCGCCTGCGTCCTTCTGAATCTGTAGACGAGAGAATTCTCATTGTAGAAGTCAAGGAAGAAGATATACACAGTCTCAAAACTTACCCAGTACCAGATCGAGAGTTAGCTACACTGTTGTTAAATATACAGGCGTATAACCCTAGAGTTATTGGTCTTGATATTCACAGAGATTTACCAGTTAACCCCGGTCGTACAGAACTGAATGCAGCATTCAAGAGTCTTAAAAATTTAATTGTTATTGAAAAAGTTTTGCCCATTAAAGTCGAGCCACCATCGGGTATGCGTCCCGAACAAGTTGGTTTTGCAGATCAAATCCCAGATAGTGATGGCAAATTAAGACGTAGTTTGTTGGGAACACCTACACCAAAAGGTTATAAATTTTCTTTATCTTTACGTCTAGTAGAAGCTTACTTGGCTCGTGAAGGTCTATTCTTAGAAAATGGCATCCGAGATCGCCATGCTATGAGGTTTGGTAACACAGAACTACCCCGCTTTTTGCCTAATTCAGGAGGATATGTCAGATCTGATGCAGGTGGAGTTCAAGTACTTCTAAACTATCGGAGTGGTCGAGCAAGATTCAGAACAATTTCGTTGAATGATATCAAAACAAAAAACTTTAATCCAGATTGGATACGCGATCGCATAGTCATTGTTGGAATCACTGCACCCAGTGTCAAAGATTACATCATGACTGCTGCAACTACACCTAATGACAATGTACCTGGACGCATTTCTGGAGTTGAAATTCAAGCTCATGCTTGTTCCCAAATTATTAGTGCAGTACTTGATTCCAGACCACTCCTACAAACTTGGTCAGATGAGTGGGAGTACTTGTGGATAATTTGTTGGGGTATATTGGGTATTCTTCTTGCCAGATTGAGTCAATCTCCATCAGTCCATCTTTTAGCTGTTGGTATTGCTAGCACTAACCTCATGGCTATAGGTTATTTGTTCCTTGTTTGGGGGTGGTGGGTTCCAGTTGTACCCACTGTACTGGTGCTAGTTTTTAATGGTGTGGGGCTGACAGCCTTATTTCAATACAACAAAGGCTTGCGATCTAGAATGAATGCTCGTCAAGCAATTATTGAGCATACTTTTGAAACTATTCACAACGGACCCCTGCAAACTTTAGCCAGAATTTTAAGACGGGTTCGAGATCGAGACTCGCAGCCACAAGAATTGCTTCCACAACTAGAAAAAGAACTGGAGAAAGTTAATTGTGAACTTCGGGGAATTTATCAATTTTTACAAAGAGACCCCCTGACTCAAGAGAATAGTCTTTACATAGGGAAGAATCTGGAAATAAATTTGCAAGACCCTATTCATGAAGTTCTCTATCAAGTTTACAACTACACTCTACAGCGAGACTTTCCGTGCTTTGAAACCCTCAAATTTAAGATTCGTACATTTGAACCAATAGAAAATTGTCTCTTAAGTGTTGAACAAAAAAGGGGTTTGTGTCGATTTCTAGAAGAAGCTTTATGCAATGTTGGCAAACACGCTACAGGCGTCACTCGTCTCGAAGTGACTTGCACTGCATTTAAAGGTTGGTACACTTTGAGAATTGTAGATGATGGCTTGGGTATCAACTCGTATAAAGAAGGTCGGGGAACACAGCAGTTTGAGTATATAGCCCGACAGTTCAAAGGTAAATTTAGGCGAGAGTCTCTTTTGAAAAAAGGAACTCTGTGCGAGCTATCTTGGCCAATAGCAAAATTTTAGTGAAGCTAATGTAAATAATTTCCAGGGAGAATAAAGACAAACTCAAGTATTTTAAGTGTTCTTAAGAGTTAGACAAAATTATAAATTTTTATAAAAATCTTGTTGATTAAATTCTAATAACACGAGCAAAGAAAAAAATTAGCCATAGGAAAAAATTAGAGATACTTTATAAAGTAAACATTAAGACACTACACAATACATGGGAATTTAAGATTTATTTTATCAATGACCTCTTACACAAAAATATAAACTAACAGGAAAAATAATTTAGTGAGAAGGGTATAGTTTTTTGTAGAATTGTAGTGAACTGCAAGTATAATTCACAGACCTTTATAAAATTGATTAATAAATTTCAATGCAAACCCGGAGGAAATGCTTATGAATATTCATATGCTGGGCTTGTTGCATAAACTTATAAAGACAACACTAATCGCAAGTTGTGTCGTAGCCACAGTCTTTAGTCTGGCTCAGGCTGCACGAGCTGGATACCGACCACCTCAGGATCAAAAACCGCCGAGTGGCTATACAGATTCATCTGGTGTGAGAGGAGGTTGCCATATCGCTGGCGCTCTTTCCCTAACCTTACTTGCTCCTGTAACTCATGTTGGACAAACTGTTTCTTCCCACCCAACCTTTGTTTGGTTTGTACCTTACGACCAACAATTACCTTTAGAATTCACTCTCTATGAATTTGACACGAATAACCGACCCAGTAAGCTAGCGTATAAGCAGCAGTTACAGAGTTCTTCAGGAGTTATGAAGCTCTCACTACCACAGGAAAAGCAAGGTTTAATCACTGGTAAACGCTATCTATGGCAAGTGGAAACCTTATGCGATCGCGATCGTCCATCACACAATTTACTGGTTAGGGCAGAAATTGAAGTCGTACAAATATCATCCACTTTGAGAGTGGCACTTGCTAACCATCAAGAAAAACTCCAAAAAGTGACTCTCTATGCAGAAGCTGGTTTGTGGTACGATGCCATGACCGAGGCGTTAGCGCTGACGGAAAA
The DNA here is from genome assembly GCF_009725235.1 of Scytonema sp. UIC 10036. Next base: position 13,354 of record NZ_WJFC01000106.1, on the reverse strand, counting down.
TGGACAACAAATAGGAAAAGTAGCAGCCAGTTTGATACAAGATTTAGCTCAGTAAAGAATAGGGATTGGGGACTGGGAAATCAATCACTCTGCCAGACCAATGCCAATACTTGTCGGTTAAGCCTAAAAATACAAAAATACGTAGGTTGGGGAGCCACTCACATGCTCTGGTTTCCAGAGTTGAGTGAAGTGGCGTTTGAGGAACGAAACCCAACATTTACAGACATTTGTTGGGTTTACCACAGATTTACCCAACCTACAAAAATTCTCAGATCTTGCAGTATTGAGACCAATCCTTGTTTCATCTGTTCCAAAGTAAAAAAGTACTTAATAGTTAATGATTCTGGGACAACAAGTAAAAGATGGCAAAGCTGACAACTAGAAGTTGGCAAAAATTTAGGCTGTAATGCTTATTATGAGCGTTGATATTCTAAGGTAGAAAAGCCAAGGAAGAATAAAAACAGACAACTGAAGTAAAAAAAGAGATTTGAGCAGTCATAAAGAATCAAAAATGGTATCAAAAGCTATTTTCAATAAAAAGCAATAAGAATGAGAGACATTCTATGATTGTTTGTAAATCAATAATGAGCTTGAATATCCAAATTATTAATTTTCCTAATATATGAGAGAATAAACCTAAATTATTGACATAGAGTGAGAGCTATTAATCAAGTGTCCCAGACCATCTAGAGCCAGTTGCCTATCAGGATGAATGGTGCCCAGTAGTAGGGATGCGCGTACACTTTACCAGTTGCAATCATCGCCTGCTGTGCTTTTTGCAAAGCCTCTGCTTTAGAGATTCCTGCTTGACTCCACTCCTTGTAAAATTTGGTAACTAAGGTTTCCGTAGCAGCATCGTTAACCGACCAAAGAGAAGCTAAAGCACTTTTTACACCAGCTTTGACTGCAACCCCAGCTAGACCAAAAATGGCATTTTTATCGCCAATGGCAGTTTCGCAGGCAGTTAATGCTAGTAATTCCACTAAATTGGCACCATGAGAGACATCTTGAATTAAAGTACCTAGATCGATAATAGTGAGTTTTTGATTATTGCCTGTGACAAGAAAAGTCTCCTCAGGAACAATACCAAATTCACCATGAGTGGCAATATGAATAATTGGGTAACTTTTTTTGCGAAGTTCTGCGTGTAACCTCAGAGGTGTAAAATCTTCATCTAACAATAGCTTGCTTCCTGGAATTTGCACCACAACTTGGTAAATTTCGTGCTGGATGTTGGTTAAAGCTTTGTATATTCGACCATCAACTGTTGCATCTTTCGTTAGCCCTACAGCAAGAGCTCGCAGATTTTTACGGTTCACTTTTTGAGTATTTGTGAGACTTAAGCCAGGAGTTGTAGCAATAGCGTACTTTTGAATCAAAAATTTCTTACCATCATGCAAAGCTGCCATTGGTACGCCTCGCAGTATTTCATCTTGAATGAAAACTAAAGTTTTAATATGGAATGATTCTAAATCATTGGCAAACGGACGAATTATCCAATCGTAAAGTTTTTGAGCTTGCTTGGGATCGTAAATTATGTCACTGCGTCTTTCTAGCCCAATCTGGAACTCATTAATTTCTTTTCTCAAATTTTGATAGTTAATATCTATCCACGTCCATTTCTTTTTTTTATGAGGAAGATTCAAGACGATCGCAGTACGGTCTTTCAAGATAACTGAGTAAACCAGGGCAGTAGCCTGACTCCCATCTACTAAATCAATTCTTGTTTTATCAAATTTTAAGGAGAGAAAATTTTTATGAAAGTAATTGTTAAACTCGGTAATTTTCAAATTTTCAATAGCATTAATAACTTGTGTCAAATTTTGACTGGTATCATTCTTGCTTTTCCTATTTCTATTTTCGATATTTTCTGAATTTAACTTAAGCTCAATCAATCTACGATCTAACTGTTCTACTGTGTTAGAATCTGAGCTATTCATAGCTGAATCTGTGAGATTAACCAACTCTCTAGCTTCAACCAAATTTTCTTTTTCTCCCATGATAAGTAGTACATGAAAGAACAGTAAACTGAATAATAAGCCGTACAGTACCAGAACTTTTAAAAAGTAATGGACATTCAGTGTCTGGTGTTTATTGTGTGCTCTTCCCATACTTTTAAGATTTGACTAAAAGCATTTTGATGCAACAAAGTTAGCTACAGCTAGTGACTGATGACCAGTAGCCAGCATCCAGTGATTGAGTTAACATGAAATATTCCAATCGTTCGGCGATTAACTCAACATGAGCTAATCACCAGTTACATATAAGCTACAAGCCTCTAAATTTATTGATGGATAAAAAGAAATTGATTCATGGTTCAAACTCCCTATAGATTCAGTATGGGGATTAACCGATCGCTTTTATTTGCTTACGAGAGGGAAAGAAAACTTGCTGCAAAAACTTCATCAATTAATAGGAAGACTTAGAATCTAGATCTCCCAAATGCCTTGCTCGTTACTGATAATTTGTCACCAGTCAGTGCTTACAGGTTACCCTATCTATCAATTTAACTGCTATGATTATATTTTTCATCAAGAGTTCGTAAAAATTCTGTAAAAAAGTGAGGCTTAATTACAAAGTTTTTGTATATGCTAAAGCATCGTTACAATAATCCCAAAAATCCAATCAAAAAGTGTGGTATTGATTAATACAAGTTACATCTCCACTACCAACACGTAAAAATCAAGCACAAAATATTTTCTGTTTTCCATGCCACTATAGAAGAAGAAGTGATGAATTCAGCAAGAGGAAGGCAAAATAAGGCTGTGCAGATAACATTTCTAGGGACGAGTTCAGGTGTACCTACGCGAGCGCGCAATGTTTCCAGTGTTGCTTTGAGACTACCGCAACGAGCTCAGTTGTGGTTATTTGACTGTGGCGAAGGAACCCAACATCAAATTCTGCGGAGTGACCTAAAAGTCAGCCAACTGTCCCGAATTTTTATCACCCACATGCACGGCGACCATATTTTTGGTTTAATGGGTCTGCTTGCAAGTTGTGGTTTAGCTGGTAGTGTGGAACGGGTTGACATATACGGTCCGCCCGGATTAAATGATTACCTACAACTCGCTTCGCGACACTCCCACACCCACTTTTCCTTTCCCATCAAAGTTCATGCTGTCCGTCCCGGAGTTGTCTATGAAGATGATGAATTCATCGTGACTTGCAACGCCTTACATCATCGCGTCACCACTTTTGGTTATCGAGTCGCGGAAAAAGATCGTCCCGGACGTTTTGATGTTGAAAAAGCCAAAGAGTTAGAAATTCCGCCCGGACGCATTTACGGACAACTCAAACGTGGTGAAACAGTCACTCTTACAGATGGGCGAGTCATAAATGGCAAAGAATTGTGCGGACCTACAGAAATTGGGCGCAAAATTGCTTACTGTACAGATACAATTTACTGTGACAATGCAGTGGAGTTGGCACAGGACGCTGATGTGTTAATTCATGAAGCCACTTTTGCCCATCAAGATTCCGAGTTAGCTTTTCAGCGCTTGCATTCTACAACAACAATGGCAGCACAGACAGCCTTAGGAGCTAAGGCACATCGGCTCATTATGACACATTTTAGTCCTCGTTATGCTCCAGGAAATTCCATAGAGTTGAAGGATTTACTTGAGGAAGCCCGTGCTATTTTTCCCAAAACAGACATGGCTTATGATTTTATGACCTATGAAGTACCCCGACGGCGAGAGAAAAATGATGAATGATGAAATTTTTATTAATTCATAATTCATAATTCATAATTCATCATTCATAATTCATAGGAATTTTAATGACGAACTCAGCACCCTTTCCGGGTGCTGACTTACAAGTCAATTGTCCACCATGCCTTTCAATAATCTGGTAGCTAATCGACAGTCCCAAACCTGTACCGGAACCTACAGGTTTTGTTGTAAAAAATGGATCGAAGAGTTTGGATTGTACCTCAAGTGAAATACCAGGTCCATTGTCGGCAATGCGAATGACAATTTCGTTGTTTATTGCTTCAGTATGAATGTGAATTGTGGGAGTAGTTATTTGTTCTTTGTCCTTTGTCCTTTGTTCTTCATCCCCTATAAAGGACAAATGACACTTGACCAATGACTCTTCTAAAGCATCAATTGCATTAGTTAAAATATTCATAAACACTTGATTTAACTGTCCGGCGTAGCATTGCACAACAGGCAAATCACCATATTCTTTAATAACTTTGATACTGGGGTTCCGTGACGAACCTTTCAATCGATGTTTCAAAAGTAACAACGTGTTATCCAACCCCTCGTGAATATCTGCCTCAGCCATCTCGGCTTTCTCTAAATGAGAGAAATTCCTTAATAGCAAGACAATTTGCCGGATGCGATCGGCTCCAATAGTCATAGACGAAATGAGTTTGGGCAGATCTTCTTGAATGAAATCAAAATCAATTGCCTTCAAAGTCGCTTCTATTTCTTTAACTGGGTGGGGATAGTAATTCTGATAAAGTTCAACTAAGCTCAGTAAATCCTGCGTGTACTGATTCGCGTGGATGAGATTGGCGTAGATAAAGTTAAGTGGGTTATTGATTTCGTGGGCAACTCCAGCCACAAGTTGACCCAAACCAATCATTTTTTCGTTTTGTATCAATTGCATTTGGGTGCGAGTCAGTTCTTTCATCGCTTGCTCGAGTTGTTCAGCTTTCTGTTGTTCTCGCTGTGTCAGTGCTAAAAGAACTGACTCATTGCGCTTGCGTTCTAACAACCTGACAATTTGACGACTTAAAGTTTGTAGGGTCTGTATTTGCAGCTGAGTTAGTTTGCGGGGAATAAAGTCAAGTACACAAATGGTTCCCAGGGTGTAGCCTTCTTTTGTAATTAATGGCATTCCTGCATAAAAGCGAACGTGTGGTGGCAGAACAACAACTGGATTTTTAGCAAACTTTTTATTCACTAACGTATCTGGGATAATTAACTCATCACCTTTTTGAACAACAAACGGGCAAAAACCAGAGTTAAGTGGTGATTCTGTAAGGGATACGCCAAATTTCGACTTGAACCACTGTCGGTTGTCATCTACAAAAGTAATAAGCGCCACTGGAGTCTGACAAATTTGTGCCGCCAATTTGGTTAAGTCATCAAAATCTGCTTCATCAGGAGTATCAAGGATTCCATACTGATAAAGTATCTTCAGCCGGGATGTTTCATGCAGCAAAGGGATAGGCATTTTATTTCATTGTTTCAGCATCGATTTCAACAATCGCATTCATAAGAGTTAGAGGCAGAAGCCCTTTTCAGGTCAGTGCATCCCAATAATCAAAAGCTGCGCTAAACATCTATCTACAGCGCGAGCTTTACAGTAATTCTTTATTTAGATATCAACATATTGTACACAAATCTTATTTTTGCGATCCATAAAAATCAAATTTTTGAACTCCCTTAATTTACTCTTCCGGAAGTTTTTTAAAAATCTTTATAGATTTTACCAAATCTTTAATTTTTGTGGCTGCTGTATATGATATTACACAAAAACTGAAGATTTCATATAAAAGTATTCATACTCCCTGGGAGTCCCATTCGATGACCGACTCATTATCCGCAAATCTTGAAAGCTTTTTACAAAAACTTTAATTTCCAAAATTAATCAATTCAATATTTCTTTGATTTTTCATTGTTTTCTAGTATGAAAATACACAAATCTAGGAATCATCAATTATTCCTAAAAAACTTTAAGTATTGTAGGTAGGGCTAAAGCCCACTATCAGTCTTAGTTGGTAAGCTTTAGCCCTACCTACATATAGTTAGCTCCTACCCTACATATAGTTGTATAAATAGATTTTTCGGGAACAGCAAAACAATATAAGAAAGATTATTAACAATATGATAAAGATTAAAAGAAAGAGTTGACGAGTTTGATGTTTTAACTTAGGTTGAAATGAAAAAGAAAAATGTTAGAGGTTGGATATTGCAAGTGTTGTCAGCCATATCGAAAATGATTCTTTATTGAAGAGCAAACTCATTGACGCCTCATCTCTTTAGTAAAGAATTATAGTTCAGTAAAAAAACTGACAAATATTTTTCTCACTCTTGTTGGAAAAAATCATTTGATATTAGAGGAACTTGATAGTGACTGATATTGGTTTGGAACGGGGGAAGATAGTTGTAGTACCCCAAAAAAGTACGGTTGAGGTCAAAAAACTCTCTAAACTTCTGGTTCGGCGGCGCAGGCAGATCTTAAGTGTTTACTGCATAGTAATGTCTTTGACAAGCCTTTTGGCTTTTGTGACAAAACCAACGTATCAGAGTTCTATGCAAATAATGGTTACTTCTCAATCTTCTGAGAGAGGGCGGTCAAATTTCCTTCAAGAAGGAGCAGACAACAAAGCTGTTGACCCTACTTTTGAAGTTAGCGATCGCACTTCTCAGTTAGAGCTTCTGCTAAGTTCCAAACTGATACAAAAGGTTGTCAACTCCTTGCGTTCGGATTATCCGGAGCTTACAGTAGAAGATATGCGAGGAACAACAGGTCAACAGGGACGTTTAACTGTCACAAAAGTAGAAAGAAATACAGAAGATAATAAACTTGTAACTGAAATCTTTGAGCTTTCTTACAAAGATAACGATCCAGTTAAATCACAAAAAGTTCTGCTTGCTATACAGAAAGTCTATCAAAATTACAAAATAGAACAGCAAAAAGAACGTTTTTCTAGAGGGCTTTCGTTTCTAAACGAGCGCTTGCCAAAAGTCAGAAAAGAGATGCTTCAAGCTGAGAAAGAATTAGAAAAATTTCGGAGAAAACATAACTTACTCGATCCGGAAATGCAAGGCAAAATTCTTTTAGAATCTCTTGCTGATGTCAGGAAACAGTTAAGATACACTCGCGCCCAACTTCAAGATGCACGGGCGCGGTATAGCAATCTTAAGAAAGAACTAGATTTTTCTCCCAAAAATTCTCTCATTTCCTTTCGCCTGAGTCAATCGCCGAGCTATCAAACGCTCGTCAATGAAATTCAAAAGACAGAATTGGCTTTGACTCAAGAACGACTGCGCTATACAGAAAATTCTCCTGTCGTACAAAAATTAATTCAGCAACGCCAAAACCAAGTGGCTCTTTTACAGGAAGAGATTGAGCAAACGCTAGGGAACAAAACAGAAATACAATCGGATTCCCTACTTAAACAAAAGCAGTTGTTTGCTCCAGAATCTGTCACTATAGAAGCACCTCTAGTCATGAAAGGGCAAATAGTAGGGATAGATTCCAAACTGATGGAAGAGCTTGTACAAGTGCAAACAACTATACTCGGGCTGCGTGCTAATGAAAAGAGTTTAACTGAATCAGAAGCTCAAATTCGGTTGGAGCTTAACAAATATCCTAGTTTGATTGCAGAATACAACCGTCTGTTACCGTTCGTAGAAACTCATCGCAAAACATTCGAGCAACTTATGACAACACAACAATCTTTAGAATTGATGGTTGCTCGGGGAGGGTATGAATTGCAAGTGTTAGAAGAACCCCAACGAGGAGCTTACTTACGCAGCAATAGATTTCTTATCTTACTTATAGGGGCGCTACTTGCTCCAATTTTAGGTATTGGAACGGCTGTACTATCCGAAAGTTTAAGTGATACCATCTCTTCTCCAGAAGATTTGCAAAAGCTAACCGATCTTCGTTTACTGGGAACAATTCCAAATTTACCATCATTAAATATAGAGAAGAGAAAGTTGAGCCTACCTTCTATTGTACAGAAAATACTGACTGGTTCCTTAACAAAAGCTATATGTGACGAAGGTTACCTTTTTTGTTCTCAATCCCATGAAAGCCTTGATATGGCGTACCAGAATATTCAGTTAGGATTTTCTTCTCCCTGCAAGTCTTTCATGTTAACTTCAGCAATCCCAGGAGAAGGTAAATCAACTTTAGCATTGGGGCTTGCAATGAGTGCTGCTCGTATGCATCAGAGGGTATTACTCATCGATGCTCATCTGCGCGAACCTAACCTGCACAAAATCTTGACTCTCTCTAATGATTGGGGATTATCGTTATTATTAGTTGAAGAAACAAACTCTTCTGCCAAACAATATGTTCAACCCGTACATCCCTCCATTGATGTTTTGACTGCTGGACCTATACCAGAAGACTCAGTTAAATTATTAAGTTCTGCACGAATGAAAGAACTGCTGGAGTTTTTTGAGCAAAACTATGACATTGTGCTAGTGGACGCTCCTTCCATTCTCGGAACAGTTAATACCAGACTTATGGCTTCCCACTGCAAAGGGGTTGTGATGGTAGGACGCCTCGGTCAGGTGACTTCTACCGAACTGGTTGAAGCTACGGGAATCTTAAGTCACCTCAATTTAATTGGTATTATTGCCAATGCAGTGTCTTATAAATAACCCTCTTTTTCAGCAAATTTTCGCATACGAGGAAGACATTGCCTTTGATAAAAACTGCTTAATGTAGAAACCGACAAGCCAAATTCTATGGAGAGTTCTTTCCAACCAACTTCTGGTGGTAAGCGTTTCAAAATTAACACTTGACAAGTCACATCAGGGCGACCTTGAATGTGACTGCAACTCAACTCTCCATCAGAATCTGTCTCGACCCATGACCTAATTTCTTCTAAAATGGGAGGAGCATCAGGTTCAGCTGCTAGGTTATCTACAGGGTCGAGAATTTCAGCATCCTCACCCGATCGGGATTGGCTGAAATTTGTAGAAATTGTTCTAGCTTGTTGTCGTTGCTGGTTGCGATAAAAGTCTTGTAATCTACGTCTTAAGTAAACGTTTAGCCAAGTGACAATACTACCTAGTTTGGGATCGTAAGCTTGACCCGTTGTACTTTCACAAAGATTGCGACAAAAGTACAGCCAGGTTTGTTGCAGTGCATCTTGGTAGAAGGGACTGCTTTCTTTCCAGAGTTTACCAGAAGTCAAGCGAATAATTTGTGTTAGCCGTTTCTGACGTTCTAGGCTTCCTGGCGGGTGTCCGCAGGCTTCCTCAACTAATCGGAATAGTTCCTCCAATCGATCCATAGCAAGTTTTTGCAAAGGGAGCAATTTTTAGTATGGATCACAAAGGTAGTTTATAGTACTACCCTCTGTCGCGATATTAACAGTAAAAAAACCTCTCTTGTAAGAGAGGTATTCTTTAGGTAAGCGGAGACAAACTCTTTATTTAAGCAACAGCAACAGCTCCTGCAATTGCGGAAAATGCAGCAGAAACGAGTGCTGTTGTAAACAACCACCAAGCTGCAGATGCTGCTGCTTTTCTGGTTTCTTCTGCTTGACGTTGCGCTTGACGCTTGACTTCTTCTAAGCGGTGCTGTGCTTCTTGTTGTATGCGTTCTGCTCTTTGCAAGACGCTGTTTCTTGCCCGTTCAATTTGGTCTACGATGCGGTTGGCATCGGCTTCTGAAATATCTTCACGGGAACTGAGTATTGCTACTATTGTATCGCGATTGAACGATCCCAAGCGATCGCGCAAAGCTTCAAATCCTGCTTGGGGATCGTCAAATAATTTGCGAACATCGCGTTTAATGCTGTCGTAGTTTAATTCTGGGCGATCTAAGGAGTTGAGGTAATTGCGAATGCGAGCAAAAATTCCCTCAATGACATCTTGAATGCGCCGTTGAATTCCTCGCACTTGTTCGACAAGCTGATCGCGCACTGAAATCATGCTATCTGCAATTCGCGCTGCTTCCTCATCGCTCAAGTCTTCCCGCAGTTTCAGTAGGGTGATGATGGTGGAACGGTCAAATTTGGAAAGGCGATCGCTAAAGCTTTCCAACCCCACACGGGGATCGTGTAACAGGAGTTGTAAATCGCGCTTGATACCTTCGGGGTTCAGTTCTTCCTTCCCACTGAGGCGCAAATACTCTGACATATAAGTTTGGAAATTTTGCACTCTTTGCTGGGTGCGAGTAGCAAGGCGACGGGGCGCACGTACTATATCGCGAACGGTTGTTTGTACGGAATCAATGACCTGATTGACTTGTTCTTCACTCAAGTCTTGGCGCTGACTCAACAACTTCACCAACGTATCTCTATCTATTTGAGACAAACGGCGGCGCAGTGCAACAGCTCCTTCTCTGGGATTTTGCAACAGTCTATTTAAATCCCGTTGAATTCCTTCAGGGTTTAACTCGTTTTTACCAGTGTTTCGCAAGTAATCTGCAATTGTAGTTGTCACAGAGTCGTATTGTGCCTTAGCTTTATCTGCTACGGTTTTTGGTGCATGACGAACGCTATTCCAAGATTGTTCAACAGTATCTAAGATACGGTTTGCTTGCTCTTCGCTCAAGTCTTGCCGTTGAGCGAGTAATTTGACTAAGGTATCGCGGTCAAAACGAGATAAGCGTGCTCTAATTGCGGCAACTCCTGATTGTGGATCGTCCAGCAATCTCTGGAGATCCGTGCGGATGGCATCAGGATTGAGTTCATCTTTACCAGTGTTCCGCAGGTAGGACTTCAAATTCAACCACAGCGTTTCTGCTTGATATCTTGCTTGTTCTGCAATTCCTTGGGATTCGATTAAAACTTGGTCTCTCTGTTTTTCCAACTGGTCAAGAATTGCATCTGCTTCTTCTGGGTAAATGTCATTCCGCTCTAACAGAGTTTCCCGCAATTCCTGGCGGTCAAATTGAGCGAGTCGTCGAGAGAGAGTTTCATGGTCTGCGTCTGGGTCTTCTAACAGGGGTTTGAAATCCCTTTGGATACCTTCTGCGGTTAACTCTGATTTAGGAGTGACTAGGAGATAGCTTTCTACCCGACGTTGCAAGTCTTGTACTATCTCTCTTTCTTCTTCGGCAGTCACTGCAATTATGACTTCCTGACGGACTGCTTCTAAGCGATCGCAAATACGCTGAATTTCTGCTTGAGTCAGCAGACCGCGTTGTTGCAAGATGTTAACGAAATCGCTTCTTTGAATTTGCTCCAACTCTCGCCGCACCGTTCCCGGATCGGCAGCTGCATCGTAAATAACATCACGAAACTCTTGGGCGACTCTATCAGAACTTAGTTGCCAAGTATAAGTGTTGTGGAGGTAATTTTCTATATCAGCACGAATGGGGCTATAAGGCTGCTTTGGTGTGGGCAAGCCTAATTTATCTGCTTGTTCGGATACTTTATCTTTAGCAGTGGTAAGAGCACCTAGAATTTTTTCTACATCTAAGTCAGATAAATCTGTACGTCCCATAACAACACCAGTCAGCGCCGTTATTGCCTGCTGGATTGTCCTCTGAAGCGGACCGGGGGCAGTTTCTTGAGTTGCCCTTTGGTTTGCTTGTTTTGTGGAACGCATTTCTTCGATTAACCGATCCAGCTTGGCATTGAGTTCATCAGTCCTGCTGTGTCCCGGTGGAAGGGATTTGAGATAGTCAGCCAACTCACTAAAGCGGTCTTGCAAGGGTTGTTGCTGACCCACGACTTGTTGCCAAACACCATATAATGTGTCAGCAATGCGGTTAACATCCCGTTTGGACAAGTCAGTACGACTGCTAACTAATTCGACAAATTTTTGGCGGTCAATATTACGAAGCGCTGCACCACCTGCTGCTGTACCACCTGCGATCGCAAGTAGTTGCGGGTCTTTGAGTAAATTTTCAAATTCACCCCGAATCCCAGACAAATCCAGTTCTGGCGGGCGCACCATATCTAAATAGTCTTCCACTCTATCGCGCAGAGTCGCAGGGTCAATAGCGTTACCCAACTCCCGACGCACGGCAGCTGCTGCTGCTTCAGCAGTTGATACGACTTGCTGATTGACAGCCTTCGCTCCCAAAGCAGCAGTTGCAGTCCCCATAATTGACTGTAAGCCGGAAGTCGCCGCATTAACCAAAGAGCCAACTAAGGAACCAACTGTAGTTGAACTCACCCAAACCAGCAGTAAAAAGTACGCTCCCCAAATGACCAAACCAAAAATTGCTCCCAATCCCGGAGTTAAATCCAAAAGACTGAGCTTCACCGCTAAGAAACAAGCAATGGCAAGAGCAATAGTGACAGAAATCACTGTCCACATACCCAGCGCCGTGCCAATTTTGCGAATGGTGCCGCCTACACTTCCCACCTCGCCGTGGTCTTTATCTCCATCTGAGTCAGAGGAACGACCCAAGTAGGAGATACCCGCTGCAACAGAAAGGTTTGTTAAAACCAGTTGCAGGGCAAAAGCCAGGATCACACCAGAGATTAACGCGAAAAAAAAGCGAGGTCCAAACGTGATATCTGGCTGGTTAACAACTGGCTCTTGCGCCACCCAAAAGAATGACTTATATAGTGCCAGTACTACGTGCGTACTATGAAACATTCTAATTCCTTCCTCGTATAGCTCAAGTCAGTGGGAATTCATAAAATTAAAACTATGTTGTAACACCCAACTCTTTATGCTTAGAATCCTGGAATTCTGGTGTTTAAAGCATCCCCCCAAAGTTTGAAAATCGACTGTAGCAAGAGGTAGAAGTTAGTCACCTGACCAGTGACCAGTGACCAGTAACCAGTGACCAGTGACAGTGAATTATCTACTTTCAAGTATAGGAATTTGAAGAATGAATCAAATTTTTGGCAAAAAATAATGATGGAAGTAGCTTGTATGTGGCAGTCGATATATAAACACACTCTGTCATTAATTTAGTCAATTTTTGAAGGGCTGAAAAAAGCAAAATATTCAGATTTCTTAAAGAGGATTTGAGGAAAATAATTTTATATAATGTCATGTTTGTTACATTTATTTACATTTATTTTTTTTGCACTCTCTGTAGGTGGATTTAACTAAAAAAATACAGCCAATCTAATCGTCCGTCAGAGATGGGTGTAGTTTGTTCCCATTGGCAGAAAGCAGGAAAGTTTTAAATAGCTACATTTGGGATACATGGAACGATAAAAGAAAATTAAACGGAGTCAAAAAATGGAAACTCGTCCTGCTACCGATTTACCACCAGTTGCTACAGAATATAACGGCGTTGACCGTAATGCTTTCCTTTTTGGTTGGAATCCTCAAGCTGAGTTGTGGAATGGTCGCTTGGCTATGATTGGTTTCTTAGCTTACTTGCTTTGGGATTTGGCTGGCTTCAGCGTCCTGCGTGATGTATTGCACATCATTGGTTATTAGTTAGTTGTTGGTTGTTAGTTGTTAGTTGTTAGTTGTTGGTTGTTGGTTGTGAGTAGAGGATTAACCACTAACCACTAACCACTAACCACTAACCACTAACCACTAACCGAAAATCTTAATTTTTTGGAGGAAAAAACAATGCAAACTCGTGAAACTCGTCCTGCTACCGATTTACCACCAGTTGCTACAGAATATAACGGCGTTGACCGTAATGCTTTTCTTTTTGGTTGGAATCCTCAAGCTGAGTTGTGGAATGGTCGCTTGGCTATGATTGGTTTCTTAGCTTACTTGCTTTG
>NZ_WJFC01000105.1 GCF_009725235.1 Scytonema sp. UIC 10036 | reverse complement strand
ATTTAAGTCCCTCCCCTTTATAAGGGGAGGTTAGGAGGGGTAAAAATAATGTGCGGCTTCATAGAAAATTGGTATTAGCCATTAGCAATTAGCCATTAGCAATTAGCCATTAGCAATTAGCCATTAGCAATTAGCATTCAAAACCAGCTGTAAATTACTTAACAACTCGTCCAAGGAGAAAGGCTTTGGTAAAACAGTTGTGACATTATCTTTTAAGAATTTTAGCATCTCGTGGTTTGACCCAAGCCCACTAAAACCAACTATCTTAATTGTTGGATTAATCTTTCTTAAAATGCGGATTGTTGTTGGACCATCCATGGAAGGCATCATCATATCAATCAAGACAACGTTGATTTCACGGGTATGTTGCGTGTATAGGGCGATCGCTTCCATCCCATCACGAGCAACTAAAACTTTATATGCATTTTTTTCTAACAAAGTTTTAGTCATTTCACAAATTGAATCATCATCATCAACCACAAGAATCAGTTCTCCATGTCCTAACGGTAAACTATCGTTATCTATTGTTAATACATTTTCTGTTTCTATGGTTTGCTTGACTGGTAAATAGATCTGAAATTCCGAGCCCTTTCTTACCTCACTTTTCACGCTCACAAATCCACCGTGGCTTTTAACAATTCCCATCACTGTGGATAGTCCAAGCCCCGTACCTTGACCAACTTCTTTTGTTGTGAAAAATGGTTCAAACATTCTGTCGATGATTTCTTTGGGAATGCCTATTCCTGTATCAGATATTTCGAGCGCAACATAAGGTCCCACTTTAGCATCAATATTTTTGCGCGTATATTGAGCATCTACCCAAACGTTTTTTACAGCAATTCGTAACGTCCCGCCCACTGGCATGGCATCGCGGGCATTTATACAGAGATTCATCAGAACTTGGTGAAGTTGAGTCGCATCACCATAAATACTCCAGAGGTTTGGTTTGGGAATATCTAAAACGATATTGATAGATTTGGGAAATGATTGTTTGAGAATCTGCTCAACTTCTAAAATTAAATGCCTGAGTTGTAAAGTAGTAAATTGAGTTTCACTACCTTGAGAAAAGTACAATACCTGTTTGACTAAATCTGCAGCCCGTCTTACATTGTTTTCTAATAAAGCAATCCATTGCCGACTTTGCTCCCCCACCATTTTTGTTTCTAACAGTTGAATTATCATCATCATTGGGGTTAGGGTATTGTTGAGATCGTGAGCGATACCACTTGCTAGAGTTCCCAAACTTTCCATACGTTGCGCTTGCAGAAATTGTGCTTCTAGTTGTTTTTTCTCTGTTATATTTGTGTTGACAGTCAAGATAGAATTGGGTTGTCCTTCCACATTATCTATTAACGTCCATCGGCTAGCAACAATAATTGAGTGACCTGCTTTTGTAATTTGATGTAGCTCACCCTGCCAAGAACCAACATCAGCCAAAGTTTGTTGGATATTATCAAGTTGGGAAAGAGTTTCCGGTTTATACAAAATTTCGCAAGTATTTTTGCCAATGGCTTCTTCGGCTGTCCATCCATAAAGATTTTCAGCCCCTTTATTCCAATAACGGATGAGGTTGTTGGCATCTCGAACAAAAATTGCATCTGTGGTAATATCAAGTAATGCAGCTTGTTCTTGAATTTTCTTTTCTGCTTGCTGGCGATCGGAAATTTCTGTTTCCAGACGCGTATTTTGTTCTTGAAGTCTTTTAGTTAAATTTCTCAAGCTGAGATGAATTTTGACTCTTGCTAAAACTTCTTCATTTTCTAGTGGTTTGGTAATGTAATCGACAGCCCCGATATTTAAACCCTTGACTTTGTCTGCTTTTTGTAATGATGCTGTTAGAAAAATGATAGGGATATCCTGAGTTGCTGCATTGCTTTTCAAACGACGGCAAGTTTCAAAGCCATCCATATTTGGCATTAAAACGTCTAACAATATCAGATCTGGGTAAGAAGTTTCCGCTATCTGTATTGCACTTTCCCCATCATCGGCTGCTAAAACTTGAAAATCAGCATTTGCTAGTAAAGCAAACAATATCTGTAGGTTGATGGGATTATCATCAACGATAAGAATGGTGTTTTTTTCTTGATTGCTAAGATTCATTGAATCCTCAGAAAATTGATTTTAAAAATTGTCAATTGATTTTCTAAAATTATAGTCATTATTTATAGCAAGCTTTGATAGCAGTAGAAAAAATCGGAGAGACCCTGTTGAGACAACTATATGCGCTGTCTGTGGGAATTGCAGACGCTTGCTATTCAATTAATTTCTGTCAACTACCTCAGTTATGTATTCATTACGCAATTGAAAGTTAAAATACTTAACGGAAAGTAAACTTAGTTGAAGTAATTACTTACATATAGATTTCATTTAAGTTACATTCTTCTTGTTGATCTACCGTATTAAATTTCAGGGTGAGGGGCAGTCGAAACTTCCTATGACCACCTCGTTCCCAGTAGTAATAGGGCTATGCCGCACAACAACCAATGGTGGGCTTTATCCCTACCTACTGACCCATCAAAACTTGTGTGGCCGACCACTACTACCAAGGGAGTAAAATGTTTGGTAGAATAGAGATATTTTTGTATAAATTTTAACAAGTATTTTTTACTTTGCTTTTCTTCCAGTCATATTTCACTTTTTCTTTATTTTTCTTTACGGAAATTTAAATTATATTTTTCTTATGTTAGGTAACTTAACTATGTAACACTAAATAGATAAAATCTTAAATAGTACTTATATATCCAAGATGAGCCAGTTTAGTATCTCTAAAAGCTGGTAGAAAATGTAGAGTTTGGGGCTGCGATCGCCCAATATTGAACTTATAATCTACCATGGTAGTAAAAAGGGTGTTCAAAATCCCCGGCTTATTTAAGAAGTTGGGGATCTTACCGACTTGAGAGATCGGTATTTTAAGGAAATAACTGTGATGGAACTAGAAGACCCAGACTTTGTTAATGTTAATGAGAGCTTGGCAAGGTTGTCCCAACAACGAGCAACAGGAGAACTATTTCTATCGTCAATCAATAAACACTGGTATTTATATTTTTTTTGGGGACGGTTACTATACGCTACAGGCGGGAACCATCGCGTTCGACGTTGGTATAGAACAGTTGCACAAATATGCCCTAGATGGAATTTTGAGGAACATAACCTAAATTTGAAAAAGGATGAGTTTTGGGAATATCGCTTGCTTAAGTTGGGTCTCGAAAAAAAACAGTTGACCTTAACTCAAGCAAAAAGTATTATTAGCAAGAGTACTGATGAAGTTTTGTTCGATATTGTAGGTTATTCCAAATTAAACAGTTGTTGGTTGCCGAAAAAATTACACCCAATTGCTTTATTAGACGTAATACCATACTTAAATACAGCTGTTGAACGAAAAAATAAATGGCGAAATACAGGGTTTGGGCATTTACATCCTGATGTTGCACTAGTTGTGAACTATCTCCATTTAGAAAACTTTAAATTGTCCAAAGATTGTGCCAAAATCATCCAATATGTCAATAGTGAAAATACAATTTGGGACATAGCTTCACAACTTAAACAAGAAATAACGGAAGTTGTCGATCTCATACAAAATTTAGTCAACCAAAGGGTTCTTGAAGTCTCAATTCTTTCAGATCTGCTATTGCCAAACCAAGGTACAAGTTTAACAATCTCGTTCCCCGGTTCTACCTGCACCTACTGAATGTGAGGCTCTGTGTTGAAAATAGCGGCTTTTCAATCCGAAATCTCAAATGCCGAATGAGTATCACTTATTAAGTCATTGTTAAAGCTGTGTTAATCAACACAGTACTTAGCAAATATTTAAGAACAAAAGCAATATTGGGGTAAACGGACATGGCTAAAAGTATTTACGCGCTGCTTGTCGGTATCGATGAATACGACCCTAACTCAGTCTCTCAAGTCCCTTCATTACAGGGGTGCGTTCATGATATTGAAGCCGCGCAAGAATATCTTAAAGAGCGCACAAAAGACGGCGAATGGCAATTGGTAGAACCTTTAATTCTGAAGAACGAACAAGCTACTCGCGAAGCAATTATTCAAGGTTTTAAGGAGCATCTGTGCAAGGCAGAAAGTAGTGATGTTGTGTTTTTCTACTATGCCGGTCATGGGGGTCAAGAAAAAGCACCAGAGGAATTTTGGGTTTTAGAACCAGACCGTCTGAATGAAAGCTTGATTTGTTACGATAGCCGTACAGCGAATGGGAAAGACCTTGCAGATAAGGAGTTATCTTACCTGATCTCTCTAGTGGCAAAGAAAGACCCTCATGTCTTGATTGTGCTCGATTGCTGTCACTCTGGTTCGGGAACGAGAGATTTAGCACCGGATGTGAAAGTTCGTCGCGGTCCTGTCGATAATCGAGAACGAGATTTGAAGAGTTATCTTTTTTATGAAGACCAAGCGGCATTGCACGAGCTGTTAACGTCTTCTCGCAATCTGGATGACCAGAAAAAGAAAACTGGTGTGATTTTACCACCAAGAGGCAAGCATATCATGTTTTCCGCCTGTCGGGACTATGAGTTGGCTAAAGAGTACAAAGGTGATGACGGTCAGCCAAGAGGTGCTTTTTCTTACTTCTTTATGCAAACTCTCCAACGGACTAATGGTAAGATTACTTATCGAGACTTAGCCAGAAATATTAATGCGATCGTCAGTGGTAAAGTTAAGGAACAATCGCCACAAGTTGATGCAACCAATCCCGATGAATTAGACCAGCCTTTCTTGGGTGGTGCGATTGGCGATCGCGATGTGTTCTTTGCCCTAACTTATAACAGGAATGAAAGAGGTTGGGTCATTGATGGCGGTGCTCTACACGGTTTGAAAGCTTCTCAAGAGACAGAAACTCTATTGGCAATTTTTCCCATAACAGCTAATTCAGAAGAGTTACGCAACCTAGATGCTGCCTTGGGCGAAGTAAAAGTAACTAAAGTACTTCCTCAACGCAGTAAAGTACAAATTATCAAGGGTGAAGAAAAGTTATCAGAAAAAGAAAGTTATAAGGCTGTAGCTATCAGCTTACCACTTCCACCTTTAAAAGTTTACTTTCAGACTGATAAAAGTGATGCAGCAGGTATAGAACTGGCACGGAAAACATTACAAACAGCTGGACTGAGGAATCAACCTTCGTTATATGTGCGTGAAGTAGAGCAAGCCGCAGATGCAAATTACTATATAGTTGCCGCTCAAAGTCAGTATTGGATTTTACAGCGTGAAGACTTAAGCCCTACCGTTGCTCCAATTCCAGAAACTCCAGGAGAAAGTTACACGTCTGAATCTGCTTCCGAACTCATAACTCGTTTAGAGCACATTGCTCGTTGGAAGAATGTTTTAGATCTCTCCACTCCTGCAACCAGCCGCATTAAACCGGATGATATAAAGATGGAGATTGCAATTATTTCCGGACAGCAAGAGTCGCCATCAAGTTCAGAATTGCGCGTAGAGTACACCTATGACAGTAACAACTATGAGTGGCTTGGTCCAGTTCTTCAAGTAAAATTAACAAATCTCAGTTCTAAAACTCTCTATGCCAACATCTTACTTCTCTCGGAAGATTACGCAATCAATGCCGACTTGTTTGAGCAAAAAAGCAGTATTAAGTTAGCACCCAGCGATAGCGGAGGAACCACTTCTGTTGAAAGTGAAGAACTTGTTTTCTACATACCAGAGGCATTTTTGGAACAGGGAATTACAGAGTATAAAGATATTTTCAAGTTGATTGTCTGTACCACAGAATTTAATGCCAGTTTGCTGCAGCAAGATGGATTGAACCCTCCCCCAGGAAATCGTTCGCCAGAACAGTATCGGGGAACTTTGGATCGGTTGTTAGACGGAGTGCATACGCGCAATGCTGTGAGAGCACAAGGCAATTATGATGACTGGATGACAAAAGAAATTACAGTCACTCTCATTCGACCGCAAGATGCCAAAGTCGTTAAGTCTAATGGTAGCACTTCATTACAAGATGGTTTGGTTGAGGTACAAGCCCATCCCAGTTTGCGTGCCAAGGTGAATTTGACTACAGTACCCCAAGCAAGTCGGGATTTGGGTAACTTAATTTTGCCTGCGATACTGCGTCAAGAACCTCGGATTACCGAATCTTTTGAGTTGACAACTAGCCGAGGAAGCGATCCGGGATTGAGTGCAATAGAGTTAAGTGATATCGAAGACTATACTGTTGTCAACAAAGATGCTCCTTTGAAGATATTGCTTGACAAAGGGTTAGCAGAAAATGAATACCTCTTACCATTTGCTTACGATAGTGAGGACAAGTTTTTCTTACCGTTAGGAAAAGGAATTAGAACGGAAAACGGCAAAACTGAGATTGTTTTGGAACGTTTGCCAAAACCAAGTACAAGCAGTCGGAGTTTGCAAGGTTCTATCAAAATTTTCTTGGAAAAAGTTGCCCATAAAAAGTTGGGAAGACCATATAATTACCCTCTTTTACGTTCTATAATGAACGTTGATGAGAAAGATACCGTCACTTACGAAGCTGATAAGGAGACAATTAAAGCACAAGTTGCCCAAGCACAAAAAATTGTTCTCTTCATTCATGGTATTCTTGGTGCTACACAACGCAGTCTCTGCTCCATTAACAAAGCCAAAGTTACGGTTGATGGGCAAGAGTGTACTTTGAAAGAACACTATGACTTAGTGTTAGCTTTTGATTATGAAAATCTTTATACCACTATTGAAGAAAACGCAAAGCTTTTAGGACAACGGCTGCAAGAAATTGGCTTGGGAGCCAATCATGGTAAAGAATTACACATAGTCGCTCACTCTATGGGTGGTTTGATAAGTCGATGGTTTATTGAGCAAGAAGGTGGCAATCAAGTTGTACAACACTTAGTGATGTTTGGTACACCAAACGCAGGTTCTCCCTGGCCTAGCATTGAAGATTGGGTATTTGCAACCCTTGGTTTGGGGTTAAATCAACTGTCAGCCGTTGTTTGGCCCACACAAATTGTAGCTATGTTACTTGAACTTGTGGAAAATAACGATCTGTCTTTAGATCAAATGCATCCAGATTCAGAATTTTTCAAAGCGATCGCATCCTCAAGCGATCCCCGCGTTCCCTATACAATTGTTGCAGGTGACAGGTCATTGATACCGGGGGCTTCAGATGAGAAAACCGGTCAACTCCATCGATTAATGCAAAAGCTATTTGGTAAAGCAATGGATAAAGCCATTGATTTAGCGTTCTTTAAGCAACCCAACGATCTTGCCGTCAGCGTGGCTAGTATTACAAGTGTAAGTAGTGACAGAACACCGCCACCGAGAATATTAGAACCATATGTTGCGTGCGATCACGTAACTTACTTTACTCTTCCACCAGGCTTAGCAGCCCTATCAGAAGCACTATCTCGAAAATAGGGAGTAGGGAGTTTCTCGTTCCCAGGCGGAGCCTGGGAATGCCTACTTGGGAGGCTCCGCCTCCCGTATCCAAGCTAAGGCTTAGGTAGAGCTGTGCCATACAAAATCGAATGTGGGCGATCGCTGGGATTATCGTCAAGAATCAACGTAGGTTGGGTTGAACAAAGTGAAACCCAACACAAGCGAGAATTCATGTTGGGTTTCGTTCCTCAACACAAGCGAGAATTCATGTTGGGTTTCGTTCCTCAACACAACCTACTGTTGAGTATTCTTTCTCACAGTTTCGACATCCAGTTTTAGGGATTCGGCAATTTGCTCAATGCTTAACCCTAACCTCATTAGTGTGGGAATCGTCTCTAACTTTGTCGCTAATGCACCCTCCTCAAAACCTTCCCCAAAAGCTTCCTGATAAACTTTACTTTTTCTCAAAGAATCTAACTTCAGCATTGCTTCAAGTTCCTCCCGACTCAAATTCGCAAACTTATCAATCACTATCGCTTTAATAAATTCTAAAACTTTTTCCTCCAAAGTGGCATCAGTGAGTTCTTGTTGAGCTTGCCCGATCAACTGCCTAGCCAGTTCTCCCGTTTTTTCCTGGCTTTTCTGTTCGACTATTAAACGCATCACTCCTACAGCTAGAGATTGGTTGGGAGTTTTTGCTAGTTCATCCAAATAAAAGCGGCTGAGATTCGGTAGGAAAAAATTCAAGTATTTAGGATAATTCCCTTCATGACTTTTTGTGTCATAAATGACCATAGCGTACCATTCTTCATTGGGAGGTTGGTATTGAGTCAGATAAAGAATGATTTTGGCAACGAACTGGTTGTAGAAATTATCATCTTTATAAGACTGAGCCTCAATAAAGTAAATTGGTTCGTGCGGGTAAGCTTCGTTCGTTGAGAGCAACCCATCTAAACGAAATCCTCTTTGTTTAATTTCTGGAGCGCTGAATTTATAGATGCTTGGGTCTTTTTCTGGTTGACCGATAAGCTCAAAAAATAATTCCGGTATTTCTTTGAAAATCTCATAAAAAAGTGGATCGGCAGTCATGCATTTCTTGCTAATAAAATTGCAGTTTTATTAGTTTAAAATAATTTATTTTTCTTTATTAAAAAGTTTTTGATTTACAGCCATTTTTAGGTAATCTGTAGGGGCGCAAGGCCTTGATCCCCTACAGATGTGTTTCATTTAGGTGAAAACTGCTATAAAATTATACACTTAAAATACGTAGGATGCCTGGTAGCCCCGAAGTATGAACATCAAGAAATTAAATGAATTGATGTTCATGCGCTATTTATATCGGGGCCCAAAGGCGACGCGTCCTGATTTATCAGGCGTAATATTGAGAATTCGTCATTTGTAATGATGTGGATCGTTAATGTACGCTTCAATGATTGCTGAAGACACCTTGCCTGTAGTGTCATAAAAATAAGCGTGAGTCCATAACGTAGGCAATTTCAGCAAGTGAGGAAACTCAAGTCTTAGATATCGAGAAGAACGCCCCTTAAAAGCTTTGACTATTGAATTAATTGGAGTACTCGGATCGTACTCTACGAGTACGTGAACGTGGTCAGGAGCAATTTCTAAGCATTTAATTATCCATTTCTTTTCCGATGCAACTTCAGTCAGTATTTGACTAAGGCGCAATTTAACGTCACCTACTAATACTGGCTTACGTCTTTTTGGTATCCAGACTAGGTGAACTGTGGCTTCTTGCTTGAGCAAACCATGCCCTGCAAAATAGAGTAATGCCGTGTTGGCAATTATGTGACCTTTTGGTTGAAAAAGCCGCTTAATAGCTTCTTCGAGTTCTTGTTTCTGTAGTAATTCTTTGGGATTGACTTCCCGTTTCCCTATGTTACAAGGCAAACGCTGCACCTCAAAGTCGCCACAATCCTCAAGTAGTCGTGCGAGCGCCTCTGCATCCTTTGCCGGTTGCAAGAGATTTGTCATATAAGGGTAACGATTAATACCAACGACCAGGGCTTCCCGCTTCATGGCAGTACATTTCAGGTGACATTTAATATATTTTGATACAAATTTTTACAGAGAAACATTGAGTTTCTTAAAATGTGTCAAAATCTTGTCATTGTCTGTCAACCGTGGAATTACTTTATTTGTTTTTACATTTTCCGAAATCCTGATTATTATTGATGTATACACAGAAAAGATAATAACTTTACCTTGTTTCGCAAAGTTTTAATATTTTTTTATTCTTGATATTATTATACTTATGTCTGCTAACACAACACTACTTGCTCTGCTTCTAGCTCTGAAGGAATTCGATGTTACCTTGACTCCTTCCGAAAACCCTGAATTAGAAACGATTGGGGATCAACTTGCTCTCGACTTTCCCCAACGGTGGAATGATATACAAGAACGCTTGATGACGCTCATTTCATCAAACATTTCTTTATATCAGCGCTATCAAGCGATTAAAGCTAAGTTGGATATTGTGGACAGCCATCTTTTAGCTTCTCTATTACCTAACAAGGATGAGCTAGAGAAGGAGCTAGCAGGCGAGTGTAAACGTGAAGTACGCGGTTATAAACCAACTAAGTTAGCTAAGGCTGACAGCGATCGTGAAATAGTCAACGATATTGTTGTTCCTATTTTGAGAAGTGATGAGCCATCTGAAAAAGTCAAGCAACTTAGCTTTCTTGAGCGTCTTCAGAAAAATCTCCACCTACTTACCTGATACTAAATTGAAAAAAGAATGCGACAGATCGTAGTGTGAAATTTAGTTCAAGCAAAGCTGTCCCAATCCAAAATCTAAAATCTAAAATCCAAAATGGTATAATTTACATTTATCTATTTCATGGCTCATCTAGTCTATCCCACTATCGATTTGTTTCTTTATGACTTGCGAGATGCACTCGGACAAAGTACCGCGAAAGTAGAAGAAAATCGTCAGTCGTTCTTTCAAAAACTACCAACCAATATTCATTATTCAATTCAAGAAAAAGACGAGGAGTTTCAAGTTGAATTGGAAGCTGAGTTTATAGAATTACTTGGTGAAGAGCAAATTACACCTTTAGATTTAAAATCTCAAAAT
The DNA here is from genome assembly GCF_009725235.1 of Scytonema sp. UIC 10036. Next base: position 33,443 of record NZ_WJFC01000105.1, on the reverse strand, counting down.
TATGAAGGATATTACTATCCAGTACGATTGAGCGATACCTATGGGCTAGTCGTAGATTGTTCGGTTGCAGATAAGACTTCTTCTTATCCAACTAGTAGCATTAAAGCTTTACGAAACCTGATTTTTCAAAGTATAAACTACCAAGGAGCCAATTTAGGTGAAACCTGGTTGGTTTCTGGTATTATGCCAAAGATAACTTCTCATGACAATTCTGAAATTATTGCTCGAGAATGCTATCAAAACCTAATTCCTAATGCTAACTGGCAGAAGAACTTGCAGGGAAAAGGACATATTTTCGGAGGAGATATCTTTGAATTGCGTCAATACAATTTTAGAAATTTAGAAGTTCCTGTAACTATTGAAGATAGAATTGAGGATAAGCATCATGTTATCATTATCATCTACCCTGATGAGAACGCGGCAGAAAAATCGGGGGAGTTGATTAATGATTGGTTGCGGCTATTTTGTTACAGAAGTAAAATCTTATGGGCATATCATGAAAGCCGACAAATTAAGACATATTTGAAAAAAGATTTTATTGATATTCAAGATTATGTATTCTTATTAAGAAAAAAAGAAGCTGAAAAAATAACATTGAAGCAACTTCATAAAAATTTAGATAAAGCTGAAAATTTATTTTCTCAGTATACAATCGATCTCAATTATCTAGATTATCAATCCAATACCATTGAAGTGAATCTGTATAATTATTCTCAGCGATTGAAGACTATATTAGAAAACTCAACAGCAAAGGGAATTCAAAGCGATTTAGAGTTTTTGAACAAATTTAGTCAGCAAGCACAAGAAAAATATTTGCGGCAATTACAAAAAGATTATCATAATCTGAGCAAAGGCTTGGAAATGTTACATATAGCAGTCAATTTTATACGAGCCGAAGTAGAAGTCGATCGCGCACAAAGCGCTCAAAATTTTCAAAATACAGTTGCGATTATTGGGGTGGGATTGACTGCAGGTTCTATGGTTGTATCTTTAGAAAAACTGGGAGAAGGTAACACAGATCCCCTCAGTATTGCCCTTAACAAATATCTGGAAAATCCAACCCCAAAACCTTGGTGGTTCGATCCCGCTATTCCATTTATATACGGAATTGGTGTGGCGATCGCAGCAGCCTTATTGACTTGGCTAACAATTCGCTTCTGGGCGAGCAAAAAGTGATTGAAATTTGGCGGCTTTTATCAAATGTGGCTGCGTTAACATAAATAATGCTAGCTTACCCCAACTTAAGAAACGCCAATTTATCAATCTCCACTGCTTTAATTTTTATTAAAGCAGTGGACTTTAAACTTTTCCTACTTATACCATTTCGATATGAAGCTGCATAAAATAAACCACTCCTCCCCTTTATAAGGGGAGGTTGGGAGGGGTAAAATAATGTGCAAGCTCACAGAGAATTGGTATTAGGGTCTATTATCAAGTCAGTTTTACTGTTGAGCATTTTTTCTCACAGTTTCAACATCCAGTTTTAGGGATTCTGCAATTTGCTCAATGCTTAATCCTAACCTCATTAGTGTGGGAATCATCTCTAACTTTGTCGCTAACGCACCCTCCTCAAAACCTTCTTCTTTACCTTCCTCAAAAGCTTCCTGATAAACTTTACTTTTTTTCAAAGAATCTAACTTCAGCATCGCTTCAAGTTCCTCCCGACTCAAGTTGACAAACTTATCAATCACTACTGCTTTAATAAATTCTAAAACCTTTTCCTCCAAAGTGGCATCAGTGAGTTCTTGTTGAGCTTGCCCGATCAACTGCCTAGCCAGTTCTCCAGTTTTTTCCTGGCTTTTCTGTTCGACTATTAAACGCATCACTCCTACAGCTAGAGATTGGTTGGGCATTTTTGCCAGTTCATCCAAATAAAAGCGGCTGAGATTCGGTAGGAAAAAATTCAAGTATTTCGGATAATTCCCTTCATGACTTTTTGTATCATAAATGACCACAGCGTACCATTCTTCATTGGGAGGTTGGTATTGAGTCAGATAAAGAATGATTTTGGCAACGAACTGGTTGTAGAAATTATCATCTTTATAAGACTGAGCCTCAATAAAGTAAATTGGTTCATGCGGGTAAGCATCGTTCGTCGAGAGCAAACCGTCCAAACGAAATCCTCTTTGTTTAATTTCTGGAGCGCTAAATTTGTAGATACTCTAATCTTTTCCTGGTTGACCGATAAGCTCGAAAAATAATTCCGGTATCTCTTTGAAAATTTCATAAAAAAGTGGATCGGCAGTCATGTACTCTAGGCTAATAAAATTGCAGTTTTATCAGTTTAAAAGAATTTATTTTTATTTATTTAATAAATATTTTTCATAATAGAAATTTAATATTGCCACTGTTGCACCCAATTTCAGGATTGAGATTGAGGGTAGGGTCAAGTCTAATACTGCTCGGATAAAAATTTTTGTAGGTTGGGTAAACTCGTGGTGACACTCAACAAATTCCTGTGAATGTTGGGTTTCGTTCCTCAACCCAACCTACATGTTTTCGGATTTTTACGCGATCGCTCACCAAAGTATCGCTCATCTCTTAGCGCCTTAGCGCCTTTGCGTGAGATTTATTCAAGTATCTAAGCGGACATGATATTATCAAACCGTCGCATTCTGATAAAAAGCTTTCATATCGGCAAACCAAGATGCCCGAGATTCATCCCAAGCGTAGAACATATGCCCACCCTTAAAATGTTTAAGCGTCAAATTAGAGCGAATCTCCGGATCTAATTTCATCAGATCTGCCAGATGGTTTGAGGAGAAGTAAGGAGTTACCAAATCAAAAAATCCATGAGTGATATACACCCGCATATAAGGGTTTAAAGCCATTCCCACGCGCAAATCGTCTACCGAGCCTAGAAAGCCCTGCTTAAACTCGCCTTGAATTTCAAATTTCCAAGCTTTGAACACTTCAAAGTTCAACAGATGGTAAGACAAATCAGTTTCAACACCCAATGTATCTCTTAAGTGACTGTTAATAGCCCCCGTAAACAAGCGATCCAATCCACCAAGAGTGGGGTCAGTTCCTTCATAATTTACACGATCCGGAAAAGGATCGATCGCAGTGATTGAAGCATCATACAGTCCCACAATCCGTTGGCGATCGCGCAACAGTTCCCTCGAAAAGACTTCAATGCTGACTCTTCCTGCGTGTCTCTCAACAAGTGTCACAGGTAACCCGATCAACCCTGCGAGCTGCTGATATGCCCTCTGGCGTTCCTCTGATGTCACTGCATCTCCCATTGCCAAAAGTGGAATCAGAGTTGTGCGGGCAAATTGTTCTGCAGCCGTCACGTGAGCTTGTAAATTGCCCGGTTCTCCTGCCCATTGAGCGCGTCCGTGATGGGCGGCGGCGGCGGCAAAGGAGGGAATCAGGGTTGCCCAAGATGTGAGGTTATAATCGCTACCTTCGAGCAGACTGAATTCCAAAGCCGGAGAAATCAAAATGGCACCGGAAAGACCAACACCAAATTCCTGCTGTAGTTTGCGGGCTAACCTTGCAACCCGAAAACCACCGTAACTTTCTCCTGCAATAAAGATGGGGGACAGCCATCGCTTTTTTTGGGAGAGAAATCGTTGGATGAACTCTCCGAGTGCTTTCAAGTCTCGCTCGACTGCCCAAAATTCTGTTTCCTTGGGTTTATTTGCTTCTTGAGGGTTGGCTTTCTCTCCGTCTTTACCCTGAGAATCTTTGTCTTGAGGTATGCTGCGGCTAAAGCCCGTACCTATGGGATCGATAAACACCAAATCCGTAAAGCTCAGCCAACTTTCAGCATTGTCTACCAACCGAACGGGAGGTTTGGGCAAGCTGCCACACTCTCCAAAAGAAATGCGCTTTGGACCCAATGCTCCCATGTGCAGATAAGCAGAAGCAGCACCCGGTCCGCCATTGAAGACGAAGGTGAGGGGTCTTTGCGATGCTTCTTCAGCCTCAGCTAAATAAGCCACGTGAAACATTTCGGCAACAGGTTTTTCCTGCTCAAACAGGGTTTGCCACTCAGAAGCAGCTGTGTAGCGGATCTGGCGATCGCCAAGGGATAGCGTATGCTCGGTTATGCTGGGCTTGCGGGTTGTGGGTGAGTTAGGAGTATCGGGCATATATATGCGCGTATTGACTGGATACAAATATTGTTAGTCATATTGGCATCAGTTAAATTGCCCGTTGCTGAAAAAAATTACACCACACTCGATTGCAGACCCCGCCCGGACAGCAATCTTCTAGAAGGAGATTCCTCATAGGAAATTGCTTTTAATTTTGATGTAAAAGACTCAGAACCTGCCCTTGTTTCTGGGGTAAATTGACCGATAGGGGGATTGTTAGTGCTAACTGGGAGTACTTCCTCTGGGTAAAATGGCGAAATTTCTTCCTGTTCCGGCATGAAGTCAACAGATGTATTGAGTTCATGTGTTTCCACGGGGATCGCCTCAACATCAGGAGTTTGTAACGGGACTGTCTCAGGCAATGACTCTGCAACTTGCTGGTTTGTTTCCTCGTACCCTAAAGTAAAAGCAGTAGCAGGGGATAGTTTGGGAGATGCAGTTAGGCTTTGGGGAAATTTGCTGCAAATCAAGCGTTCAAATTCCATGTTAAAATGGAAAATTGTTTGTCCCCTTCTTTGCCAGCAAGTTAAGATTTGCTGCACTGAAATTGCTTTATATCGACCTTGATACAGTGCTTCGATCACTGCTAAGTGCAACCAGTTACCTGGGTATTGCCTTTGCCAAAGTTCAACAAGCTCAATGGCGCTGTAGCCACTAAGGTCAAAACTATAGTGAATTAACAAAGCTATTGCTAAGTCGGCAGAAGTTTCCGGCGGGTTTGCTGTAAACATCTGGCTATCGACTGATGACAATAGACATAAATTTTGCTCCCCTCTCATATAGCCTGTCGTATTTTTAGCTACAGTTTTCTTTGTCAAAAGTTCCCCAGTCAATCAACAGGTGTCTTTTATTCTACTTCCATTATGGGAGGAGAGACGATATAAGGCGAATGAATAGCACCGGCTGTTCCGATTGCTACCAATGCCTGATAAACCATTGCTGCAACTTCAGCTCGTGTTGCTTCTCTATTTCCTTGAATTAGCTTGGGATCGGGAAAATTAACAATAATTTTATTATCTGTTGCTGTCGCAACTGCATTTAGAGCCGCTTTGGGAATGGTGTTGCGATCGCTATAATTAACCAAGTCCTCGCTAAATGTTGCCGACAGGGAAAGCCCGCTCACCAAGGAAACAATTGCCTGCAATCTCAAGACAGGTTGCTCTGGGCGAAAGGTAAGATTGCTAAAGCCACTTACAAAACCGGACTGCGCTGCTATGCGAATGGCATCATAAGCCCAGTACTCTTTTGAAATATCTGTAAATTCAGGAACTTGGCGTTTGGCAACAGGATGAAAAGCACCTGCTACCAAAGCGGCGTATTGAGCGCGAGTCATGGGGGCATCTGGTTGGAAAGTGCCATCAGGAAAAGGACTTATCAAGTTTTTACTCAACAATGCTTCTACAAAAGCCGTTGCCCAATGCCCAGCCATATCCGTAAAATGAGTCTTTATTAAGACTGATTTTTCAGTATTTTCCGTAACAGTGACAAACTCAATCAGTCCTTGTACTTCCTTAGCCAACAACTGATTCCCCACGGAAATTAACTTTTTAGAAGTGACATTACGAACATCAAATTGACCGTTATTGCGAAAAATATTACCTGCGGGGTCTTGAGTGGTGCCTAGATCGGGACTCGCCTCACCATTTACCAACAACCCCTCTTGAATATTCTTTTCTATAAGATTGTGACGCAACACGGGATGAGCATTGCGAGAGAAAGCCATTCCCGTGCGGTTTTCTGATACTTTGTTATATGCTACCAAAGGAGCAGCAAAATCGCTAATTGCTATCCCCAGAGCATTTTTTTGCAAAACATTTCGCAACACTTCCCCCTTGCCATAGCGTGCCATCACCAAACCAGCGATCGTATTTTGCACAAATACATTATCCCGAATCGTTGGTTCGGCAGTGCCGCTCACAAACACCCCTTCGCGCCCGCACTGAGTCAAGGTATTGTTAGCCAAAGTTGGGGAAGCGGATTCAATCCAAACACCAGTTCCCTTTGCCATGGGATTTGTCAGTGTTACACCTATTAATTGAGCATCACCCAGTAACAGTAGTGTAATATTCTGGGTACCAAAACTTTGGCTGTGATACTCACCACTTCCGGAAATCAAAATACCTTTACCTTTGGTTGCTTCATTTCCCAGCACCATTACCCCATCTGGAATCACAAGGGGAAACGCCTCACCACCGATCGTGCTGTAAGTTCCGGGCGCAAGCTGAATCATTTTGCCTGATGCCGTTGCTTTTAAAGCACGGGTTAGAGTTCGATAGGGGTTTGAGCGTGTTCCAGAATTGGCATCATTCCCCATCACTGGGTCAACATAGAGTGTTGCTACAAGGGTAGAGTGAACCATTATCAGTGAACAGTTAACAGTGAATAGTTACCAGTTAACAGTAAACCGGTAACGGTGAACAGTGATAACTTATTTCCTCTGTCTCTCGTTCCCAGGCACAGCCTCTCTCGTTCCCAGGCGGAGCCTGGGAATGCAGGCTGCGAGGCTCTGCCTCGCGATACAAGAGGCGAACCTGGGAACGAGGTGATAGGATTTTATTTAACTTTTCCTCGGAAGCGGATGTAACCAAAGGAACTCGGAGGTGTACCGGAACTTGTGGCATTGGGTACGTCACCTAAGTTAACGACGATCGCACCGTTGGTATTGGCACCTCCACACTCAATCTTAGGATACACGGTTTTGGGGTCTACTCCTGGTGGAAAGTATTGACCGACATCACCGTCTTGAATGTCTGTCAGAGAAACTGGTGAACCATTTTGGTAAAGTAAAATACCTCGGTCAGCACCAGCAACACCACCGGGTGCTGAAGACACGTTGTTAAAAGCAGTGGGGATGAATGTGGTGTTATCGGGAACGCGATCGCATAGCAAAACTTTGGGAGCGGGTGAAGTCCCTGCGGACAGGAAATATATGGTATACTCCAATTCATTATTGGGACTCACATTCCCACCATTGATACCACCGAGAAGGAAACTACTGGGGTTGGGCCATACATTTGTATCGGCGGTAGGATACTGAGGGGGCTTGGGAGCGAGATTTGGTTCTATGTCATTGTCATCGTAAGGATTCGCCGCTTCATTAATATAACCCCCTAAGTTGTCTCCTCCCTTGGAAGTGGTGGAACCATTAATCGCTGTAATTCTTTTAACTAATAATATATTTGGTTTGCTAACAGTAGGAACAACAGTCAATAAGGTTGGATCGTCATCACCTGTTTTAGTGGGGTCATTACCTGTTTCTACAGTATCATCTGAATTTTGTGGGAATGGATTGCCAACACTGGGGGGGTTAGTTGTTGCTCCCGCAGAGTTAGCATCGGTGAAGACAGTTCCAGTGGTTGCGGTACTATCAGGTGTCTTAAAACTAGCACTCGCCTGGTTGCTAATGGGATTTCCGTTATTATGGTTGTTAATTGTGGCAGTCACCGTAATGGTAATAGTATCCCCTACTCGCAAAGTACCGGAATTCGTTAAAGCACCAGAGCCATTATAAGCGGAGTTCAGGGTAATATCATTACCAGATGTTTGGGATGTTATTTCTGCACTGACAAAAGTTAACTGCGCTGGTAATGAGTCACTAATGACAAAATTAGTCGCGTCGCTCTTGCCTGGAGCTAGGTTAGAATAAGTAATAGTATATTGAACGCGATCGCCCACCGTGACAGTCCCACTACCATCCGTGTCAGTTAAAAACCGTACAGATTTTGTACCCTGTACGTTTGCCTGATTTTCAGTCGTAATAATTAAATCCGTAAAGACAGCTTCACCGGGATAGAAAGTCCAAGTGTCTATTCCTTTAAAATCTCCGTAACCACCGCTAAACTCATGTTGTCCTGAGGTACTGTCAATCCCAACAGCAGCATTTCGGGGATTTGTTGGGTTTCCAGGACCGTTCAAGTCAACATCAGTTCCATCTTTAGTTTTGTAGTTGTCATCATTATAGTAAACTGTAAATTTATTAATCCCTGGCGGAAACGGACCGGGCGCATTCATCATTTCAATGACAAATCCGCTAGGGTTGTTTTCAGCATCTAACATGGGGAAGTGATATTCTCCCGCACGGAGCCTAATTCTGGCGTTATAAGGAGCATTTGCAGGACGGGGAAGCAAGTTGTTACCCTGTGCGTCCTTACCATCCCATAAGACAACACTCTTACCAGGAAGAGATACGTTTTGTAAGACTCTATCTACACTGGGGTCATAAATGCCGTTATTATCAGTATCAAGAATAATTTCGTAACTACCCAAACTACTTGAATCAAAGCTAAAGTGACCTCCCGCCCCAACAAAGGTTTGATTTCCACTTGCCCCATTCTTACCAGTAAATTTAAAGTTAGTCGGTTTTGGTGGGATTAATGGCGCACTAGGAATACCAAGAGATGTAAGAGTGGCAACGTCGGGTTTATTGATAAAGACTAAATGAGTCATATCTGTTAGGGTATCAAGTACATCCGGGCGCTGTACTTGTACATCTCCTAAAAAGGGAGCGAGAGTATTACCAGCAGCGCGTGTAGAGCGATAAAGCGTACTGTCTCCATCTTTATATCCACGACTATTTGCAAAGAAAATAAAGCCAAAAGGATCTACCCCATTCATTGCAGTTCGGTAGAGGTAGCCATCTTTTGTTTGAATGAAGAAGTCCGAGTTCAGAGACAAACCATTTGTCCCAAGGTTAAAAGCAAGGTAATTGGTAAAAACTCGTCCTAGTTTCACGTTTCCCTGAGAATCTCTCACCGTGATATCCCAGGCGGAGACGGTTGATGTTTGAGTAGCATCTGTGGGAAAATCCGCGTTTGTTGCTTTGGACGGAGGATTTCTTTGATCGCTTCCTAATTCAGGTGCATGAAACTCGACTTCATACACTCCTGTTTCGTTAGCGACAAAGCTACATGGAGTATAACCTCCAGCGTTTGGTAATGGCCCTGCTTGCTCTTTTGCTAACGTATCTATAAAGCCAAAACCCGTACTTTGTACATCACAAGATCCCTTTTGTCCAGAAGGGCTGCGATAGACAATATCTTGACCATTAAACGATGGGTCACTTGTATGTACGCTAGAACCAAGGTTAACAGTCTCCCCAGCCTGAACGTAAACTTTCAGTAAGGTTTTACGGGTAATATTTGCAGTTGTTAAATTTGGTGACCATTCCAAATAAGGTCTGTGTCCACCTCCTGAGATTAACTCTTTGGAACCTTCCGCTTGGGCTGGTTGTATCCCAGAGCATAAGGCATATAATAATGAAAACGAGAATAAAAGCGATAATTTCTTCATTTTTTTCTCCCCACCATTCCCGCTTTTGATTTCTTCAGCTTCTCCACAAAGGTTTGTACTGTTCCCGCTTTTGCTTTCTTCAGCTTGTTTACAACGGTTTGCACTGTAGATTCTTTATCTTGGCGAGGAGGAACTTTTTGCAAGCCAAAACCATCAAAGAGTTCGTTCAACTTCAAGGTTAAACCCAAATAAGGACCTCCTGCACTTCGAGTTCCAGAGAAATCGCGGTCATCAATATTGCCAAATACGTAACCCGCAGATAATCGCAAGTTGGGGGTCAAGTAATAGCCTGTTTCTATCACAAAGCCCGTTTCGGTATAATCGTTTTGATGAATCCAACGAGTCTCTCCTACCAAGTCCATACTATAGCCCAATCGGTAAGTAGCTCGCAGCTGTGCTAGGTTTGTTGTCGTCGTCCCAATCAAATCCTGGGCTAGGTAAGAAGTACTGTTGCGAAGAGCATACTTTCCGTAAAATTCCCATCTCCAGTTGGGTGCGTATATCGCTTCTGCAGCAAAGGTGTGGTCTTCCGCTCCCGTACCGCTTCCTAAAAGAATTGAGTCGGGAATTGTTGATGGATTTTTACGATATTCGTAACGCAACAAAGCATTAAATTTGTCGTTGTTGGGGTCACGATAGGCTAAACCAAGTCTCAAATTGGCTGTGTCTCCCAACCCTATTAATTTTTGATTGGCGGAATTTGCTTGTTGATAGCGGACGAGTGCTGTCAGTGCGGGGGAAAGTTTACCTGCTGCTGCTGCGGAAATGACGGTGTTGGAACCGCTACTGGAGGTGCGGTGTTCGTACCGGGCGCTTGCTTGGAATTTGGGATTGTCGGTATATTCCAAACCAACGCTGTAGCTATCGCCGCTTGACAGCCCCAAGGCGGATGCACTTTGACCGACTGCGAAGGGTTGAGCATATTGCACTCCCGCCCCGTTACGACCAAAGAAGTCACCAAAAACGTGTTCGTAAGCCAGGTTTAACCGCAATCCTGGGGAAATCGTCCAGCGATGGTTTAATCCGATCGCACCTTGCATGGTCACTTCATTAGCACCACCTAATATGGAGTATCGTCCTGTAAGGGTGGTATCTTTCCCAAGTTTGTGTTCGCCGTTAATACTCAAGTTGGTGATGGAGTTATCTTCAAACTGACCGCGAGTGTAAAACTGTTGGGTTAAACTCACATTCACGCCGGGAGTCACAGCCCAATTTAACCCCAAAAGAGTCCTGTCTGGATAAACAGTATCGGTGTCTGAGGATAATGTCAGTTCGTTCTGTGCTAAGAAGGTGAGGTTTTTTGCTATGGGTACAGTCAGGCGCGATCGCAACTGGTCGGATGTGGTATTCTGGTCACCAACGACCATGCGGTCTTTGCGATTGCGATGCAACCAATCCACATCAACAGTGGCTTTGCCTATGCGTTGCTGAATTCCCGCAGAAATGGTTGTTAGGGAATTATCTACTTTACTCCCTGGGATTGCTTCAGTTCTTGGGGAGAACAGTTCCTCAAAAGTATCCAAGGGTCGGGGAGCGATGCCAAAGTTATCCTCATGGTCGTATTGTACCCGCAAATTGGTACTTTGAGAAACCTGGCTTGTGAGTTGTGCGCCATATCGAGTTTGACCGGGAACAAAGCTAGTGGTGGCGTTGTTGGCAAATCCCGTATCGGCAAAACGATAATAAGCACGTCCAAACAGACCCCTGGTAATTTGTCCTTGCGCTTCCACACGTGCCGCAGAACCGCTGACTTTTCCAACGACATCTGTATCATTGGTAGAGTGTGCGTATTCTGCAATCAACTTGCCTTTACTACCTAGAGAAATTTGTGCATCCGCACCGTAAAGTTCAAAATCCCGCACTCCCTGGTTTTCTCTAACGTAGCTTGTTCCTACCCAACTTTCCCGATTGATTTCGCGAGACAAGTGATATTGCAGGCGACCTGCGAAAATGTTGCTTTTACTGTCTTGGCTATCATATTGATAGGTGGCTACAATCCGGCGGACGAGAACTTGTCCCGTGTTGTCTACATCTGTACGCAGGACGGGTTGGCGGAATAATAATGTCCCGCGATCGTAGTCGATTTCGTAGTCGGGACCTCTGGAAAGCTGTTTGCGTTCCAACACAGTACCGGGCCGGTTGAGTTCTTCTAATTCTATAAAGACGTTTTCGCTACCTGGAACGAGCAATCTTCTGGAAAGGAAGTAATAACCGCTTGTCCCATCGGGGGGTAAGGTATCCCGTTGAAATCCTTCAACGTTGTTTCCGTAAAAACCCGTAACTTGAAGATTTCCTACGTTATAATTTGCTTTAAAACCGTGAAGCTGACGTGTTGTAGCGGTAAATTGTTGGGAAGAACGGGCAAATTCCTCGGTGTTGTAGTCACCCCACATGGCATAGTCAGGGTTAGCATTGGGGATACGTGGCGATCGCTCAAACCGCAGGTAAACGCTATCAACTGAAGGCGTCAAGACCTCAGTTTGAGAACTATCACCATAAACTGGATAGGCTTGCTCGCTAAATTGATAGGATCTAAACAGACGGTTGTCGCAGTTACAATCTTCATTTAGGGCGCGATCGCTATTATAAGCACCAGTAAATAACCATTCTCCTACTGCCCCGGTTGCAAACACGGCAGAACGAATACTTAATTGAGTACTGTTATCTTTATCGGCAGGTAGAAAATCACGGAACCTTCCGTAATAATCCGTACCCCTCGCACCCAAACGTATATCCACAACCCCAGTGGCAATACTCGGACGCAGTGAAGTCTCAAATTGCAACTGGGTATATGCTTCCAACTCCCCAGCTTTCGCTAAAATTTGTACCGTCTGCGCCTTTAACCCAGACTTCAGAGTCGCTGTAAATTCTCCACCCCGTGCTTGTACCTGAAATCCCGGTTGATCTGATTTGTTGTCAGCACCAATGAACTCACCAACTGTTGAGACTAAAGTAACAACAGCATCACGGTTCGAGAGGTTCCCATTGGCATCAAGCAATTGACCCCGGATTGTAGCCGTAGAACGTCCATCTGCAGGAATTCTTGATTCTACCGTCTCTAATTTTATCTGAGTTGGCGCTCCCTTAACTTGTACTTCTATAGTTGCTGTAGATTCCTGAGCACCAATGGCAGTGGCTGTGATGGTATTTTGCCCTTCCTTTAAAGAAACACCGTACCATGTTTGTGTAACTAAATTGGTGGTTGGATCGGTTTCTGTACGACCGACTGAAGAAGAATCTACCAACTCACCATTCACCCGCAATTCCACAGTCACATCCACAGAAAACTGCAAAACCACCATTGTCGCCGGAATATCAAGGACAGCATCGGAGTGGAGTGAGGATTTTGATGGAAGATAGGGAAGATGTCGAGAGGGGGAGGGGGAGATGGGGGAGGGATGTTTGTGCTTTAACATAATAGGATAGAAAACAAGACTTGCTCCTGCTACAACACCATTAACTTTAAATAGGACTTACACATAGCCCCCCTTTGTAAGCTACTACCCCCCTTAGTCCCCCCTTGGAAAGGGGGGAAACTAGATTGAGATTTCCAGTTCCCTTGGAAAGGGAGGAAACTAGATTTCCAGTTCCCTCCCCTTGGAAAGGGGAGGGTTAGGGTGGGGTAAAAACAACGCCGAAAATCCCCATAATACTGTTGAAATTCCGTAAGTCCTGTTAAATTGAAAACATTTACATAACGCAGTCTTTTCATTTTTCGACCTCCTCATGGAAGGCTGGAGTGACTGCGAAGTTCATTCGTACCATTCCACCTGGTTCTAAGCGCACCAGGCGAGATTGGCTGTTACGTTCGCGGAAGTAAAGATTGGGAGCTAAAGTATAACCAGAAAGGCTGCTGAGGTCTAGGACTCCAGTGTGATTTCCTGGTAGGACATTGGCAACAGAAAATAAACCATTAACATCCGTAGTTATACGGTTGCCATCTTCTAGGAAGATAACCGCATTGGGAACTCCTGGTTCTCCTGTTTGCTGTTCGCCATCAAAGTTCTTATCGACAAAGACGCGACCAATAATTGTGCCGCAGTCAGACACAATTCCCGGTCGGACTTTTAATTGATGGGTTGCAGGACCATCTTTAACCGCAAAATTGTTATCAACTCGTTGGGCGTTAACGATCGCCGAATTTCGACCCGAACCACGTACAGAATCGGGTGAGAGTTGAGCAGCATAGGCAATATTAAGTACTTTGTTAGGAGGAATGGGGATTGAGGTTCGCAATCTCACCGTTGCACCTTGTCCTTCCACTGTCACCGTTACGGCTTGACGATCAAACTCACCTCGCACGGATTTGGAAATAAAGGTAAATCCTAGAGGTAAGGTATCGGTAATGACTAATTCGTTGAGTGCAGCATCGCTCTTGTTCTTGACAGACAAGCGGTAAATGACGGTATCACCGGGTTCTGCCGTTGCGCGATCGCCTGTTTTAATAATTTGTACTTGTTGTGTTTGACACATTCCTACATCAAACTCAAAAGCAAACAAATTGAGTCCCACAAGTTCGGCATTGGGAATCAAAACCACAGTTCCTTGATAACTGGTTTCTCCTGTGATGCTAATAGGCTGACCATCTAAGGAAGCTGCAAGATAGCGAACAACATTGTTTTGGGTATTCGCAGCACTTTCAAGAATGGAAATTTTGATTCGCCGTTGGGAGTAGATAGAATTTTCTGGGGGATTGACTACTAAAATATAAGTTTTCCCTGGAGTGACTTGACCCTTGCTAGGATCGAGTAAAAAGTTATATTTTCCCTCAGAAGAATTTGTAAGTACAAAAGGATTGTTGTTGGTGGTATTTGGTTGTACCCCTCTAGCAACAGCATTATTGGGAATATCGGGTAACTCTGTGGGAGTCAGAGAAACCAATCTTCCTAATTCTGTTCCCGTTGGATCGTTGGAGTTAGTTTCGTACAAACCAACAGAAAAACCGTTGTAATCAGAGAGTGGCTGTCCGTTACAGCCTAAAATTCTCCCTTGGGGGTCAATTAATTGAATCGGTTTAATATCAATTTGGCTGGAAATACCTTGAAATTGAGAATTGGTATTAGAATCTGTATAAGTATATGTCGCTTGATTAATGAGGTTCTTTGTCTGGGCGAGTGCAGTTATCGGGTTGCATAATATGTAGGCAGTAGGAACTGCGATCGCGAACCATCCAAACCAATGTTTCTTATTTATAACCGCAGATGCACGCAGACACACGCCGATAAAATGCGTTCGTCTGCGTTCATCTGCTATGGGGTGCGGTTCAATTTCCATAATTCTTCATCGCACCTTGACTTGATAAATTCCTTTGACACTTCCCTTGGCGGGAATTGATGACCCAAACTTCCAACGAATATGGGTATACATTGTGACTGGTGCGGGTTTTGTTTCAACTTTACCGTTGGCAAGGGCAACTTTGACGCTAGGGCTTTCTACATAACTTCGTCCTCCATCAATGCTGTAAGTAATTTTGGCTTCATTGTTAACATTGCTGGTAGCGGAATTCAGTACATACACGGTTCCTAAGGGAATGGGTTGATTGATAATAAGGTTTTTGACATTCCCATTGCTGTTGTTGTCAGCTGTGACGGTGTAGCGCAAGATATTTCCCGGTTCTACCAAAGCCTTTCCTTGCAATGGTTGCCAAGTTGAGGTTTGCTTGCCCTGTACTTGCTGGACAACTCTCTTTTCTACTTCCAAGCGCAACTGCACTTGTCCCTTTGTTTGCGTGTTTTGAGCAATGGCTGTTTCTAACCCAAATTTTGTTTGATTCAAAACAGGAACAGTCGCTAACAATGCGATTGCTCCTACAGTTGCTAGTACAAAATCCTTCATATGAAAATCTCCGGTAGGGGGTAGGGAATGAGGACTTCCTCGTTCCCAGGCTCAGCCTGGGAATGCTTGTTTAGAGGCTCTGCCTCAAGTTATCCTGGTATAGGAGGCAGAGCCTCTCGGAATGCGTTCCCAGGCTGAGCCTAGGAACGAGCCAATCCAAAATCCAAAATCCAAAATCCAAAATCAATTCACTTTGCGTTGGAAGGTAAATGTTCTTTCCTGTCCGGGTGTCACCGTGTCAGTGACGGTATCTACGTATTTGGTCACGTCATCATTAATAGTTGTCCCGGTTTGGTCACCTGTAGAGGTTGTTGCTGGTTTACCTTTAAAGAATGCGATCGTTGCAGCACCAGAATCTTTTGCGGAACCAGCAACATGGCTCGTATCTATGATGCTGTTGTTATCGTTATCTAGAGCCCAGTTGTTACCTTTTGTACCATCCCAAGTGGTACCATCTTCAGTAATAATGACTTTGCCTGCATTTAAGACGATGTTACCAGTACCGGATTGAGGTTCAGAAATGTTTTTGTATCTAATTTGGTACTCAATGATGTTTCCTGAAGCGGGGGTTCTGGGTACATCATCGGGAACATCCCCAATACCAGGTGTTGTCTCAAAGTTATCCTGACCGGTTCTTACTGCGGGACCTGTTCCTTGCAATACGCGCGACAGTTTCACCATCTTCAAGAAGCCAGTGTAGACACGGTCAATGGTGATATTACTGGGTTCGCCTTTTTGGAATCCTGCTGTTTCGTTGTTCTCAATATATGCTGTTATGGGAACTGGGAAGCCACGATTGATATCTGTAGAAAGTCGAGTCCCAGAAGGCAAATTGACTTCCACACCATAATTGGCTGTTGCATTAGCAGCAATATTATTAATTCGGATGGGATTTGTAGCACTAATGTCTTGATTGTCAACCTTTCCTTGCCCTGACTGGAAGACGAAATTTGTCCCATCATATTTATAAGTTGCAGATAAACTGTCGTAACTGATGGTTACGAGTGTATTTACAGGTAAGTCGTCTACATTTGTAGGAGTTGTTGGAATCAGGGAGATGTTACTACTACCCGTACCAGTATTTTTGAGAGTGTTGGTAAAACTAACTCCATCTGGATCGATTGATGTTCCGGGAACTGTACCTGCAGGGACTAGTGAAGATTTGTTGGTGAAGTCTTTATTGTTATCGTTCTCAGCAACAGCATCTGGTGCATCCTTCGGTCCGTTTAAGACAGAAACACCTCCCCCAGCAGTCAGGGTGACAATATTTGCCTCACCACCAGGGCCAGTAGCACTATTATTGTTATTGGTATCAGTGCCAATTTGTTCTAACTTATCAGGAATACCGTTGTTATTGGAATCTGTGGGAGGGATAAAACCATCATCAACGCTATCTGGAGGAAGGGTATCGGGAATTTTATCGCCGTTGGTATCCGTACCAGTGGGGGGATTGGAACCATCAAAATTACTGGGGTTTTGGTCGCCTGATTCATCGTAAACAGGCGCTCCTCCAGGAGTTTTACCAAACAATTGGGCAATATTAGCAATTAAGACAGATTCAGGCGTACCAAGAACTTCAACAATGATTTGGAAGCCCGTAACTGTCGTACCTGGGGCAATACTTTCAGTTCTTACAAAACCAATCCTTTTGACTGTTGCTAAATCTGAGGGTGCAGTGGTTGTCCAAGTTGCCTGGTTAGCGTCCGATGAGGTGTCGGAACTCGTATAAACAATCTGCCATCCTGCAGGAGCTTTAGCACTCGTCAATTTGGTACCTGCTGGAATGGCATCAGACACTAAAATGTTGGAACCTGTTAAACCGGGAATCTCTGTACCATTCAGAGGAGCGGGGCTGATACCATTACCTGTGGGCTCGTTGTTTTCAACTCGCAAGCTTAACTCGTAGCTAAGAGTATCGCCTCCGGGACCAATGACACCAGCACTTGTTTGACTGCTGCGGGTTTTGAGGATTGTTGCAAGAGTGTAATTTTTTAGGTTTGAATCCACCGTGACTTGCTGTGTGGCGCTTGCTTCACGGGTACCATTTACAGGTACACCATTAACTTCACCTTGTGTACCATCAGGATTATCTACAGTATAGAGGTCACCGCCATTTTCACTCCGTGGCTGGTTTTGAGCATCGCTGGGGGTATCGCCTAACTTGACAGATATGGTGCTTCCGCTTGTTGCACCATCAGCAACTTTAACAGGAACCTGCACTAAAACAGAACCGCCAGGTGGAATTGAGTTAGTTAGGGTTCCACCAGGGACAACATCTGTCCAAGTTTTACCGCCATCGTAGCTGATTTGTACAGCCCCATCAAGTTGTCCGGGTCCCGTAACTGTAGGTTGGTCGGGAATGCGGAATTGGGTAGGATCGTTACCGACGTTAGTGACGTTGTAGGTGTAATAAATGGTGTCCCCTACACCAATTTTTCCATCTGTGTTTTGGTCGGTTTTAAATGAAGTACCGGAACCCGTTACGGTAACACCCGCAACTTCGGCGACGGTGACAACCACTGTGTTAGAAGTTGTGTTAATTGTTGTTCCGGGATTATTGGGGTCTTCATAGGTAGCAGTTGCCGTATTGCTAATAGATTGACCCGCATTTGTACCTTCAGCTTTTACTGGGGTGACATATTGAAAAAAACTATGAGCTAATAATCCTGTAGCAATTAGATACAGGTAGAACTTGGTTTTCCCTGGTGGTAGTTTATATGTTGCTGGCATGATGAACCCTAAAAGTTAGAAGTTAAATTAAAACCGTTGTTTAAAGGTAGAACTGAATTGTGCGATCGCAAAATCACCAAGTACGTTTAACTCAAAAGTTGAAATTTTAAGGACTCTTAAAAAGGAAGGTTATACCCAATACTGCAAGGGCTGAGAATTTTAGCTTTGTTGGGTTGAGCACGAGCGTTACCCAACATCTAGAGCAATTGTTGGGTTTCGTTCCTCAACCCAACCTACGTGTTTTGAAATTTATGTCTCAGCCCTTGTAGTATTGAGGTTATACCTAAGTCTTAGCTCCGTTTAAGTAAGGATATTTAGTAGATTGCCCCAAATGACTAAAAAAAGTATCAAGGATAAAGGATGAAGGATAAAAATTTCATCTATCCTTCATACTTCATCCTTCCTCAGCAATTCTCATTAAGAGAAATTGAGCTTACAAGAATGTAACTTTTGATTCCTGTATTTAGCTTCAGTAGAAGTATGGACTTCTTGAAAAATTTATGGATGACAAGCTGTTAGAAAACAGCTATTTCAAACAGTATTTTCCACAGCATAACCAGCTTTGTTGGGTTGAGGAACGAAACCCAACATTTTGTCCAGTAAAAACCTGTATATTTTTGTATAGTATATTACATATAGCAAGCCATATGGGCATAGTAAGAATGTTTATATTGCAGCAAGAAGACAATGACGACAGCTACTTTATCCGGTTATCAACTTCTCGATATCCTTTACTCTGGGGGTAAAACTATTATTTATCGAGGACGGCGAGAAATTGATAACATTTCGGTTATTGTCAAAACTTTGTCCTACGAACATCCACCCTTGGAAGAAATTGCACGGCTGCGTCACGAGTATCAAATCCTTCAACCTTTGCATATTCCTAGTGTTGTTAAACCTTACGAGTTAAAGAATTACCAACACAGTCTAGCTTTGGTTTTGGAAGATGTTCGGGGTTGCTTGCTGAAAGAGGCGATCGCAACTCAAACAACCAGCTTGATGGCTTTCTTGAAGGTAGCGATTAACTTGGCACACACCTTAGGGGAACTGCACGCTCAAGGGATTATTCATAAAGATATTAAACCACAAAATCTTTTGATTGACCCTAACTCTTGTGAAGTCAAATTCATTGATTTTAGTATTTCCTCGCGCCTCGACCGAGAAAATCCTACCTTGAATCATTTGAGTTTGCTCGAAGGGACTCTTGCTTATATGTCGCCCGAACAAACGGGTAGAATGAACAGAGCGATCGATTATCGGACTGACTTTTACTCTTTGGGTGTGACTTTATATGAAATGCTAACAGGCACTTTGCCGTTTCACGCCACCGATCCTATGGAGTTGGTACACTGTCACATTGCGAAAAAACCCGCCTCACCCTGTCAAGATACTGTATGCCGCGTCACAGAGCAAGTGCCAGAGACGATTAGCGCGATTATTTTAAAACTGTTGGCGAAAACAGCTGAGGAGCGGTATCAAAGTGCTTGGGGACTGAAAGCAGATTTAGAGGAATGCTTGTTTCAACTTCAGACGACTGGCACAATTGAAAATTTTGTACCGGGAAGAAGGGATAAATCGGGGCAATTCTCAATCGGACAAAGGCTGTACGGACGGGAAGCAGAAGTCACGCGGTTAATGGAGGCTTTTGAACGTGTGGCTTTTGGTAGCAGCGAATTGATGCTGGTTTCTGGGTATTCGGGGATTGGCAAAACGAGTGTTGTCAATGAAGTTCACAAACCGATTGTTGGGACAAGGGGTTATTTTATTGCGGGTAAGTTTGACCAATTCAAGCGCAACATTCCTTATGCGTCGTTGATTGAAGCTTTCCAATCTTTAATTCAGCAGTTACTGACTCAAAGCGTTGCCCAAATCCAAGGGTGGAAGGACAAACTGTTAACTGCATTGGGGGAAAACGGGCAAGTCATTATCGATGTGATTCCAGAAGTGGAACTGATTATTGGGACTCAGCCACCTGTAGCACAACTGGGTGCCGCAGAATCTCAAAATCGTTTCAATCGTGTCTTTGGGCAATTTGTTGGGGTATTTACGGCTAAAGAGCATCCCCTGGTGCTGTTTCTGGATGACTTACAGTGGGCAGATTCGGCATCTTTGAACTTAATAGAGCTATTGATGACAGATAGCGATCGCAATTATTTATTATTGATAGGAGCATACCGGGATAACGAAGTATCTCCAACCCATCCACTCATGCTGAGTTTGTCTAAGATAGAAACGGCTGGTGCAGTGGTGAATAACATCATCCTGTTACCGTTGCAGTTAAAGGATGTGGAAGCGTTAATTGGCGATACATTGAATACCACTGAATGCAGCAAGGCACTGGCAGAATTACTGTTCTATAAAACTGGAGGAAACCCCTTCTTTTTAACGCAACTGCTGAAAACTCTACATCAAGAAGACTTGTTAACCTACAACTTTCAGTTAGGGATGTGGCAGTGGGATATTCAAGATATACAAGCGATTGGTATTACTGACTTGAATGTTGTTGAACTCATGGCGAGAAACATTCGCAAACTGTCACATGAGACGCAAAACGTACTCAAACTAGCTGCTTGTGTTGGTAACACTTTTAACTTAGATGTCTTGGCGATAGTTAACGAAGCCTCTTGTCTAACGACTGCAGCCCAATTATGGTCTGCACTTCAAGCGGGGTTGATTTTGCCATTAAGTCAAGATTACAAAATTCCTTTAGTGTTTGGTCAGGAAGAATCAGGAGAAATTGCCTTAACAGATGTCAAGGTTGACTATAAGTTTTTACACGATCGCGTACAGCAAGCGGCTTATTCTCTCATTCCCGATGAACAAAAAAAAGCAACGCACTTAAAAATCGGTCAATTGCTTCTGCAAAATACTACTGCGGAAGAACGCAGAGAAAATGTTTTTGCGCTGGTGAACCAACTGAATTATGGGGCTGACTTATTGATATCTGAGTCAGAAAAATACGAACTAGCAGAACTGAATTTGATAGCAGGTCAAAAAGCAAAAGCAGCTACAGCTTATGAATCGGCTGTCAAGTATTTAAATGTGGGTTTAGAACTGATAACTAATTCTAGTTGGCATCAGTATGACTTAACGCTAGCACTTTATGTAGAAACAGTCGCCACAGAATATCTCAACACTAACTTTGAACGGGCAAAACAACTGAGTGCTGTTGTTATTCAAAATGCTCGAACTTTACTGGAAAAAGTTCCCGTGTATGAGACACAAATTCAGTATTATATTGCTCAAAACCAAATGCAAGCAGCAATAGATACTGCTCTGGAAACCTTAAATCTTTTGGGAGAGCCGTTGCCTGAAATGCCAGAAGATTTTAGTGTTTTGGTGCAATTAATTGACCCCAAAAATATCTTAGCTGGAAAGAGCATTGAGGATTTAGCCGACTTACCGCAAATGAGCGATCGCTATAAGATTGCCACGCTACGAATTCTAGTCACAATGATACCATCTATCTTTGTTGCTGCTCCTCATCTGTTTCCACTAGTCATCCTAAAAACGATACATTTATCGGTTGAATATGGTAATTCACCACCATCTATTTATGCATATCCTCTTTATGCTATGAACCTAATTGGAATGCTTTCTGACTTTAAATCTGGATATAGATTTGGTCAATTAAGCTTAAAGCTATTGGACAAAATGAACGCTAAAGAGTTTAAGCCTAAAGTCTATGGGGTGTATAACTTTTTTGTGAGACAGTGGAACGAACCCGCAAGGAACACGATCGAGCCTTTTAAGGAGGGCATTCAAAGTGCGCTGGAAACTGGAGATTTAGAGTTAGCTTGTCGTTGTGCTACTTTTTATTGCAACTCTATCTTTTTTATGGGTGAGCCTTTAGAAAAGGTTTATCGGGAGCAAACTAAGTATTTCAATCTTATTCAAAAATACCATCAAAAATTTGATATTGATTATACCAGTCTATGGATACAAGGAGTCTTAAATTTAACCAAAAAATTTGAGAACACAGAGATTTTGTCGGGAGACTTTTTTAATGAAGAAACAGACGTAAGTGTTTTGACGAACTCTCAAAATCACATGGCTTTGTTTTCTTACTATGTTTTAAAAAGTACGTTATACTATTTATTTAAAAATTATGCTTCCTCCCTTGAATATGCCAAATTAGCCTTTAATTACACCAACACTTTGGTGGGCATGATACATATTGCCCAAACTAACTTTTACTATTCTTTAAGTTTATTAGCTTTATACAATCAAGCCGAGCCAAAGCAACAAGAAGAGTATCTCGCCCAAGTTTTAGCCAATCAAAATGAGATGGAAAAATGGGCATACCACGCGCCATCAAATTTCAAGCATAAGTATGAGTTAGTGGAAGCTGAGAAAGCACGGGTTTTAGGACAGTATGAAAAAGCTGTTGATTATTACGAACGTTCCATGCAAGGAGCAAATAAGCAAGGATACTTACAGGAAGAAGCTCTAGCAAATGAATTGGCGGCTGATTTTCATTTGTCTTTGGGCAGAGAGAAAATAGCCAAGACTTACATAACAGACGCCTATTATGGTTACATTCACTGGGGGGCTGTTGCTAAAGCCAAAGATTTAGAAGAAAAATACCCACAATTGATTGTGGGTAGACGCGAAACGGCTTACCGCGAAATATTGCTAAGTATAGGAAAGCCAGAAACGAATTATTTGGAACTGACTCAGACAAACTCCACGCTTGCAGGAGGCAGTCAAATTCTCGACTTGATGACGGTGATGAAAGCTTCACAGGTGCTTTCAGAAGAAATGGTGCTGAGTCACTTGCTGGCAAAAATGATGAAAATTGTCATTGAAAATGCTGGTGCTATCCAAGGTTACTTTCTGACCAAGCACGGACATCAATGGATACCAGAGGCTACGGGAATTGTTGAAAGTCAGGGCATTAGCGTGACTGTTGACTCAGAAGGTGAAACCAATTCTCCCTTACTCCCAGTTGCTTTATTCAATTATGTAGAAAGAACCAGAAGTCACTTGGTGTTAGACGATGCGGTTAAAGACTTGCGCTTTGCAACGGACACTTACATCATGACGCACCAATCTAAATCAATTTTATGCTTGCCTCTGCTTTACTCTAGCAAACTGATTGGTGTTCTTTATTTGGAAAATCATCTGATTGGAAGTGCGTTCACCTCAGAAAGAGTGAAGGTACTGACTTTATTAAGCGCTCAAATTTCCATTGCCATTGACAACGCCCGTCTCTACACTAACCTGCAAACCTACTCCCAACAACTTGAAGCCAAATCAGAAGAACTCGAAGCGAAAAACGAAGCATTGCAAGCATCTGAAACACGAGAGCGAGAAAAAGCGACTCAACTCGAACAGTACCTGCACCAACTGCAACTCACCCAAGCTCAACTCGTGCAAACTGAGAAAATGTCAAGCTTGGGGCAATTGGTAGCAGGAGTTGCTCACGAAATTAACAATCCAGTCAATTTTATCTTTGGTAACCTGACCCATGCCAAGGAGTACACTCAAGATGTACTGGGATTGTTGGCACTTTATCAGAAACATTATCCATTTCCCCACCTAGAGATTCAGGAACAAGCACAAGTCATTGACCTAGAATTTCTCCTTCAAGACTTACCCAAGCTACTCTCCTCTATGCGAATTGGCGCAGAACGGATTCAAAAAATTGTTGCTTCCCTGCGGACTTTCTCTCGCATGGATGAAGCCGAAATGAAAAGCGTTAATCTTCATGACGGGATTGAGAGTACCTTAATGATTTTGCAACATCGCCTGAAAGCAAAGTCAGACAGCCTTGGTATAGAAGTTATCAAACACTACGGAAATTTGCCATTAGTGGAATGCTATGCAGGGCAATTGAATCAGGTGTTTATGAACATATTGAGTAATGCGATCGATTCTTTGGAATCAATCGGCACAACCAATGCTTTAAAACAGTCATTACCGAGCGAGCGAGAGATTCTGACAAACCCAACTATTACCATTGTCACCGAGCAAGTGGATAATTATCAAGTTGAAATCCGCATTGCCGATAATGGTCCGGGTATTCCAGAATCGGTTCGCCAACGCCTGTTCGATCTCTTTTTTACGACAAAACCTGTGGGCAAAGGAACAGGTATGGGCTTATCGATTAGCTATCAAATTGTTACGGAAAAACACGGGGGGTCTCTTTTGTGTAGGTCAGAACTCGGACAGGGAGCCGAATTCATCATCCGCGTGCCAATTCGGCAACAGTGACTAGAGCTTCGTTATTTATACGCACGCATCGAACTTTGTGGGCAGCCGCCGTTGCAATTGCTTCCTTGTCTCCACCAGATAAATTCTGATAGGTAAGTAAACGCACTACCCCTCAAAATTAATGCGATGAACCAATAGTGGTTCGCCACATTGATTCTGATGAGTGAAACGATTGTCCCTCTCTCGTTCCCAGGCTCCGCCTCGCCATACAGGAGGCGGAGCCTCTCAATCAGGCATTCCTAGGCGGAGCCTAGGAACGAGGTGACAGCCCATCAAAATTAATGTGGTAGACCAATAGTTATTACTATAAGTTTTTCAATCCCGACAAAATTTGTCGGGTATGTTTGACGGGTATTTTCCCTCGTGTTACTATCAAAACCAAAGTTGACGGACATACAGGGAAGGCTGACTTATGACACAGGCGACAACAACTCATACCCAAACAAGCACAGGCACTTTTAAATCCTTGAAGTGTAAGGAATGTGGTGCGGAGTACGAACTCAAAGCTCTCCACGTGTGCGAGATCTGTTTCGGTCCGTTGGAAGTTAGCTATGATTACAGCGCCTTGCGGTCTAAAGTCACCCGTGAAACAATTCAAGCAGGTCCCAACTCCATTTGGCGCTACCGTCACTTTTTGCCTGTCGCCAGCGAAAATCCGATTGATGTGGGAACTGGTATGACCCCACTGGTTCGTTCCCACCGCTTGGCACGTCGCCTTGGTCTGAATAAACTGTACATTAAAAATGATGCCGTCAATATGCCCACCCTTAGTTTTAAAGATAGGGTGGTGTCGGTTGCTCTCACCAGAGCACGGGAATTAGGTTTCTCCACAGTTTCTTGTGCTAGTACCGGGAACTTAGCTAATTCTACTGCAGCGATCGCAGCTCATGCCGGTTTAGATTGTTGCGTGTTCATTCCTGCTGACTTGGAAGCGGGAAAGATTTTGGGTAGCCTGATCTACAGCCCAACCCTCATGGCTGTTAAAGGCAATTACGACCAAGTTAACCGTCTGTGTTCGGAAGTGGCAAATACACATGGATGGGGATTTGTCAATATCAACTTGCGTCCCTACTACTCCGAAGGTTCTAAAACACTGGGCTTTGAAGTGGCAGAACAACTGGGTTGGGAGTTACCCGACCATATCGTTGCACCTCTAGCATCGGGTTCGTTATATACAAAAATTTACAAAGGCTTCCAAGAATTTGTAGAACTGGGTTTGGTGGAAGCCAAGAACGTTAAATTTAGCGGCGCACAAGCAGAAGGATGTTCGCCCATCGCTCAAGCATATAGAGAAGGACGCGACTTTATCAAACCAGTCAAACCAAATACAATAGCTAAGTCCATAGCGATCGGCAACCCAGCAGACGGTGTATATGCTATAGATATAGCGCACAAAACAAATGGTAATATTGAGTCTGTGACAGATACCGAAATCATCGAAGGCATCAAGCTGCTTGCAGAGACAGAAGGTATCTTCACAGAAACAGCAGGAGGGACAACCGTTGCCGTGCTGAAGAAATTGGTAGAAGCAGGCAAGATTGACCCCGATGAGACCACTGTGGTATACATTACCGGAAATGGTTTGAAAACCCAAGAAGCTGTACAGGGCTACATTGGAGAACCCTTAACCATTGAAGCGAAGCTCGACAGCTTTGAAAGAGCACTAGAGCGTTCTCGGACACTCGATCGCCTCGAATGGCAACAAGTTCTCGTCTAGTTATGAGTTAGTGGTTAGTAGATAGTCGAACAACAACTAACCACTAACCACTAACAACTAACCACTAACAACTAACAATTAACCATGTCTGTAAAAGTTCTAGTTCCTACTGCCCTTCAGAAGTTTACAAATAACCAAGCTGCCTTAGATTGTCATGGCAGTACCGTTGCCGAACTGTTCGATTCTTTAGAAAAGAACTGTCCCGGTATCAAATCTCGGTTATGTGACGAAAGCGGACAACCGCGCAGATTCTTGAATTTGTATGTTAACAGCGAAGATATCCGTTTTTTGGATGGGACATCTACACCATTAAAAGATGGTGATGAAGTCAGTATTGTGCCTGCAGTGGCTGGTGGCTAATTGCTAATGGCTAATTGCTAATGGCTAATTGCTAATGGTTAATGGCTAATGGCTAATGGTTATCTGGTGAAAAGTCAGTTTCCAATTAAACTCGCGATCGCCTGCACAAGCATCTCTGGCTCGATTGGTTTAGAAATATGCTTCTGAAATCCGGCTTTTAGTGCCAATTGCCGATCGCTCTCCCCAGCAAAAGCTGTGAGGGCAATTGCTGAAATTGGCTGACTTGGTGACATTGCTCGAATGTGTTGCATCAGCATATAGCCTCCATCTCTGGCATTCCAATGTCACTCAGGAGCACAGCAGGTTGAGACTGGGCTATAACTTCCAGTGCAGCTAGAGCCGAGGGCACAGAGGTGACGATCGCTCCTTCCTGTTCTAGAATAAAAGCAATTAACTCGCGAGTGTCTACCTCATCATCAACAACAAGCACTCGAATACCCATGAGGGGGAAATGGGGAATGGGTAATGGGGGGGAGTTGTCTTCCCTACTCCCTACTCCCAATCCCCTACTCCCTACTCCCAATTCCCTACTCCCTAATAACGGCAACTTGACGGTAAATGTTGCCCCCTTTCCAACACCGGGACTCTCGGCTTGAACCGTACCTCCATGCAGTTCGACAATTTGCCGTGCGATCGCCAGCCCCAACCCCAATCCGCCAAATTTCCGGGTCGTTGCGCCATCTTCTTGCCGGAAATGTTCAAAGATATAAGGTAGAAAGTCAGGATTAATGCCAATTCCCGTGTCGGTTACTTGAATTTGGGCATGAGTTCCAGCGACTGTTAATGCGATCGTAATCTGACCCCCTGGAGGAGTGAATTTGACTGCATTCGATAAAAGATTCCACAACACCTGTTGCAACCGCCCTGCATCTCCGCTAATCGTTCCAACCGTAGGTGGAATTGCCGTCTGAATTTGCAGTGACTTGGCTTCTGCTGCTAATCGAACGGTTTCAAGAGCGGCTGAAATCACTTCACTCAGATCGACAGGCATCACATTCAAACTGAGTTTGCCGCGTAGAATGCGAGAGATATCGAGCAAATCCTCAATCAGTTGCACTTGTAGCTTGGCGTTGCGCTCAATGGTTTCCAATGCATAAGCGGTTTTTGCTGCATCTAGCCTGCTGTTGCGAAGTAAACTAGTCCAACCCAGGATAGGGTTAAGGGGTGTGCGTAGCTCATGGGACAGCACTGCTAGAAATTCATCTTTGATGCGGTTTGCCGATTCTGCTTGCTCGCGGGCAGATTGCGAGAGTTGCAGCAGGTGTTCTCGTTCCTCTACCTGCCGTTTGTGCTCGGTAATGTCAATAGTAATGCCATCAAAGCGCTTTGGGATTTGATTCATATCGTAGGTTACTCGTCCAACGGCGCGAATCCAACGCATTTGTCCATTGGGAGCAACAGTGCGGTAATCCACGTCATAATTAGCCCGCCTTTCAAGAGCATCAGCAACGACACGTTGTACTCGTTCTCGATCGTCTGGATGAAGCAGATCGTAAAAGGTGTCGATTGAGACTTCAGCATCCGATGGCAGCCCAAAATGCGTTTTGCACTGGTCATTCCATACTAATTTGTCTAGTGGCAAGTCACAGTACCACAACCCGACTTGAGCGCCTTCTATAACAAGATCGAGGCGATCGAGGCTGAGCTGCAACGCTTCCTCTATTTGTTTGCGCTCCGAGATGTCAATCACCGAGCCGATGTATCCTTTGAACTGACTATCGTCTCCAAACCAGGGACTACCTGCATCGATACAAGAGCGATACTCACCATCCTTGCGTCGCAATCGGTATTCCAGTCTAAATGCATCGCCCCGCTTGTTGGCTTCTAGGAAAATATTCTTAGAGTACTCGTAATCCTCTGGATGCACAGCATCCAACCAACCGAATCCTAGCCCTGTTTCCTCAGTTTGACCTGTAAAGTCATACCAGCTTTGGCTGAGGTAGGTGCAGTAACCAGTTGGATCGGTAACCCAAACCATGAACGGAGCATTGTCTGCCATGTTGCGAAACCGCTCTTCACTTTCTCGCAGAGCAATTTCTGCTTGTTTGCGTTCGTCTTCAATGCGTTTGCGTTCGGTGACATCTTTGAAAAGTATTGCGACTTTGCGGCTCTCAGGCTCCCCAACACGGAATGCATAAACGTCGAACCAACGGTTCATCACTGCGGAGCCATTCTCAAAGCGAACGGGTTCGCCCGTCAGCGCGACTTTACCGTAAATCTCAAACCAATGATCTTCGAGATCCGGAGCTAGCTGACGCGCCGTTTTTCCCTCTGCTTGTTCGAGTCCCGTTTGTTTCTCAAATGCCGGATTGATTTCCAAAAAGCGGTAGTCGAAGGGCGTGTCGTTTTCATCAAACAGCATTTCGATGACGCAAAAACCTTCGTCAATGGACTCAAACAGAGTTCGATAGCGTTCCTCAGATCGACGAAAGGCAACTTCTGCTTGTTTGCGATCGCTGTCAATGCGATGACGAGCGGCAGCTTGGCGCGATCGCCCTGCCGCTTGAACGGTTCGTGCTCCGGTGGTGTTGAGTGCCAGTTCACGCAGCATACGGAGACGGCGATCGGCCAAAACCCGTTCTGTTGTTTCTCTAACCGTACAAAGAATGCCACCGATCTGACCGACTTCATCCCGAATGGCACTGTAGGAAAATGAAAAATACGTTTCCTCGTCATAACCGTAGCGACGAATCATGAACCGCATATCTTCAGACTTAACCGTTTTGCCTGTCTCCAGAACACGCCCAATAATGCGCTCAACCGTTTCCCACGCTTCCGATCGGCAATCGCTTATTCGCTGCCCCAATGCTTTCGGATGTTTACTCCCTAACATGGGTATATAGGCGTCATTGTAGAACTGCACCAATTCGGTTCCCCAACAAATCAGCATGGGAAAAGCAGATTCCAGGCAAATGCTCACAGCCGTTCGTAAGCTAGACGACCAACTTTCTACTTTCCCCACGGTCGTCGTTGCCCAATCAAATGCTCGGATGAGTTCCCCCATCTCACTGTCGTTGACAAAGCTGAATTCAGAGACCATATCTGGTTCTTGAGCCACAGTTCCTACTCCCAAGCATATTTACTTCCCAACCTAGAGGAGCTTAATGTTTACTTTATAAATTATCTCTTATATATAATAGAAAAAAATCGTAATAACTAAGTTAACAAATATAATGATTACCTTAGTCCAAAACCAGTCAGTTCCGACCCAGAAGTTATGGGCGGTACGTTGGTATTCCGAGATACCAGAGTTCCTGCCCAATCATTATTAGAGTATTTAGACGATGGATTTTTTCTTTCAGAGTTTTTAGAGAATTTTCCTTCTGTCAATCGTACAGATGCGGTAAATTTTCTAAAACTTGCTCGCGAACACTTTCAGTATGAAAATTATTCTGGATGAGAATTTCCCAAAAATCTAACTCCATCCTTGCATTTCAACAAGTTCCATACACAATTCATTAATTTGTTCTAAATTAGGTCGTTCTGGCAAAGTAGAGACTTCGTACACCTTGTCCATTTGAGCAACTAAATCCTCTGCCATTTTCATGACTTGCTCGTAGGAATATCCACCCCTAAGAATTGCTTTTAAATCCTCTGCATCACCTGCAATTTTCCGGTCTACAATGACCTCTCCTGTCTGCAAAATTTCTAGTCCACTCCGTAACAACCTGATGCAGTGCATTCCATGTTTGAGGTCATAACCGGATTTTCTTTCCATTTGTGCCCTAGCCGGATTTCTATTTTCCTGCCATGATAGGTAAGCTTTCCATTCTCTTAAAGCCACTTGATAAGTTTGGCTTTTTTTCAACAAGCGAATAAAATCTTTATGGCTGTTTGTTAATTTTTGCGTGTATTCCAGAGCTTCATCAGCTAAAGGGTACTGTTTGAGCACACCTTTAAAATCTATATCTGCTGTCAGCAGCTTATACAATTGTTCTGCTTCTTCTAGGAATTCAATTTTTCCTCTAATTAATTGATAAAGATATTCTAGAAAAGCGTGTAACTCGTCTTTTGTGAGTGGTGCTTCATCTTCTATTCCATAATCAGATGGTAAGGGTTTCTTTTGTGGTGGATTGAGCAGCCACTTGCGATGAGTTTCCATCTTCTTAATTTGGGCAAAGGCATAACCGGAATAAGTGTGCTTGACTTTCTTGGTTAAAAATATTTTTCTATGATTAAGTAACTCTTGACCCACAGCTGTTAAAACAGGATATTTTTCCAACCATAATAATTCTAAAATATTGGGATTGGCTCCTGCCAGTAACTGTATTATTTTCCTAATTTCATATATAACCGTATCTTTATTCCCATCTAAAAATGGAAAGATTCCCGGTTCATCCCATCCACTGTCTTTTTGTTCAATAATGTCAAATCCTAAATAGTAATTTTTGGTGGCTACAAATACACCTCGATAGTCATAATCTGAATCGGGTCTATTTAACCCGTATCCGTGGCTACCTGCTAGCCCGATTAAAATTGTTCTTTTTTCAACTTCTATTCTTTCCATATCAGGATGCGTGGATTTTAGATTTTGGATTTTGGATTGGGAAAGCTTTACCTAGAGTAAATTTCACACTCCTATTTGTCTCATTCTTTTTTCAACTTGGTATGAGTGGTGGAATTGCGATCGGCTGGATACAGCTTGCGCGGCTGGGCGATAAGCTGGGTAAGGCTTGCGCTTCGCGAACGCATCTCAGTAAGCTATCATTGTATTATATTGTAATATGTTTTTTTGAAAATTAGGTATGTCATAGGTACTCCTTATTCAGATAAACCAAGCTATGGCATGATTACAACTGGAGGAAGTTTCATCTTTATCAAATTAGTGAAAGGAGAAATACCAGAGTACGGCACATCTAATGTTTTTGATATTCGCAATCGTGGAAATGACTTGTACAATGTATTGCGGATTTTAAAACGCCTCAGTCAATTGGTGATTGGTACATGAGAGGATGTTTGTAAAAGGTCATTGGTGTAGGGACTGAATGGGGGAATGCGGTAAAAGTTTTTCGCTCGTTTACAAGGATATCTATGTATGCAAGCCAATCAACAACAGATTGCAACTTGAAGATCGGGATGACTTCAAACGGTGCTCATCTGCCCTCTGCCACGCGAGGCGGAGCCTCGCATACTGCATTCCCAGGCTGAGCCTGGGAACGAGAGACGAGAGCAAGGCTGAGCCTGGGAACGAGAGACGAGAGCAAGGCTGAGCCTGGGAACGAGAGAATGAGGAATGTGGGTTACAATCGTGGGTCAACTGGCTCGCTCTCTAGGGCTAAAATACCAAAAACGCATTCATGAATGCGGCGTAGGGGTGCATGAGCTACAAATCGCTCTAATGCTTCAACACCTAGGGCAAATTCTCGCATGGCAAGGGAACGTTTGAGGGAGAGTCCCCGGTGACGCAAGCGTGCTAAATTTTCAGCTTTTGAGTATTCGAGTCCGTAGATAATCCGCAAATATTCCCGCCCGCGACACTTGATTGCAGGCTGCACGATATCGCGATTTTCTTTTACTATAAATTGCATTGGCTTGACGACCATACCTTCTCCGCCTGCATTTGTCAGTTCTTCCCACCAACGCACTCCATCTGCTTGGCTGTTGGCGTCGGTTAAATCTATTACCTTGTAGTTTGTCGCCAGAAGCAGGTTCGGATCGGACTGGCAAATTTTGGCGATTTGTTCCATGTGCCAGAGATGGTCTTTATCGGTATGGGCTGCTCCTTCTGTTGCTAGTATGTGGAAGGGGGCAAGTTTGAGGTGCGAAATATCACTAACTGGCCAGCAGTAACGACGGTAGGCATTGACGTACTGATGTGCCATTTTGACTCGTTCTTGGTAAGAACTGAGTTGGTTGCTGACATCTACACCCCGTTGACTTGCTTGTTGTAATACGGTTACGGCATCAGTTAAGGAAAGGCGCGATGCAATTCCAACAGGCGCGTACTGTTGCTGTAGCAATGCTTGGGCTTTGGCAGACCACGGCATCAGTTCGCAATCCAAGCAAACCCACTCTGTATTAAATGTTTCCCAAAAACCGCTGTGGGAAAGGGCGGTATTTAATCGAGTCAAAAATTCTTTCTCTAGGCGTGAATTCTCGAAAAATTTTCTTCCCGTGCGGGTATAGCAAATTCCAATGCCCTCATCAACTACACCAAATCGTTTTCTGGCTGCTGTCTCATCTCGACAGACGATCGCAACCGCCCTCGAACCCATGTGCTTCTCTTCGCAAACAACTTCAGTAATTCCCCTGCTTTGATAGTAGGCAAAAGCTTGCACTGGGTGTTCTAAATAACCCGGTTCTTGAGATGTTTCTACAGGGGACATGGTAGGTGGTAAGTAAATCAGCCATTTGGGGTTAGCAGCAAAACGGCTCATCACCTCCAGGGCTGCGATCGCATTTTCTTCTCGAATCGTAATCTTAGATTTAAGTTGGGTATTAATGATGCGCTTGCCAAGGACATCCTCAATATAAAGCACATCATCATATTCCTGCTGCAAGGAAGCGCCATTCCGTGTATTCCCAATTGGTTTAACAGGTTCGCAATAAGTATGAAAAGCAGGAATGCTAACCAGTTCTTTTTCTGGATAGCGCAATGCAGTCAATTTCCCACCAAACACACATCCCGTATCAATATCGATAGTATTATTCAACCATTCGGGTTCTGGAACAGGAGTATGCCCGTAAACAACAATCGCTTCACCGCGATAATCCGCCGCCCAATTGTAACGAACTGGCAAACCAAACTCATCAATTTCTCCAGTGGTTTCACCATATATAGCAAACTCCCGTACAGCCCCAGAACCCCGTCCGTGCATTTCCTGTTTTAATCCTGCATGAGCAACCACCAGATGTCCCTTATCTAAAACATAATGACTTATCAGGGAATCAAGGAACTCACACAACAGTTTTGTAAAAGGTTGACGCACATCTTCCGGCAAAGCCTCAATTTCAGCTAAAGTTTGCTCCAATCCATGATTCACCTTAACATTTTTACCCCGTAATTTCCGCAACAACTTGTTTTCATGATTACCAAGAATACAAAAACCCGTTCCTGCCGCAATCATGTTTCGCACGAGTTTTACTGTATCTAATATCCGAGGTCCCCTATCCACAAGATCACCTAGAAAAATTACTTTGCGTCCTTCAGGGTGGTAGTAGGTGGGGGTAGCCACGGGGGCCAAGGGGGACAA
>NZ_WJFC01000104.1 GCF_009725235.1 Scytonema sp. UIC 10036 | reverse complement strand
GGGTAAAACACAAGGGCAAGATGCCCATCCCACGAGAGTGTTGCACTGATAAATTAGAGAATTTTGGCAGCACGCAAACCAAACAGTAAACCAACCGCAATACCAGTAAACACGGCTAAGAATCCTACGTAAGCGATCGCAGCAAACATTTGTGTTTCTCCACATTCATTTATAAATCTATTGAAACATTTACTGGGCTGACACTCAACCGTCTTCCTTGTCTTCCTTGTCCCCCTTGTCCCCCTTGTCCCCTCATCCTTAAGGAAGATATATCCAAAAATTAGACAGAAAAGGACATAAAAAGGGTCTAACATTCAGGAATCGATAATGCCTATGCTGTAGAATACAGCCCGGTAGTGCTTGGAAAGGGGTTTGGTAATGGCTTCTGTTATTAACGTGAATCTGCCGCAGCAGTCTTATGAAATTGCGATCGCACCCAGTGGTATAGACAAGCTTGGTGAGTACATGAGCAATCTCAAGCTGGGTAAGAAGGTACTGATAGTTTCTAACCCAACATTATTTAAGCATTATGGTGAAAGGGCAATTGGATCTCTAGAATCTGCTGGGTTTGAAGTCGCAAGCTGCACTTTACCACCGGGCGAGCGCTATAAAACCTTAAGTTTAGTACAAAAAATTTACGATACTGCCCTAGAAAATCGTATAGAACGCTCATCAACAATGGTGGCATTAGGCGGTGGTGTCATTGGGGACATGACTGGCTTTGCAGCAGCCACTTGGTTGCGGGGGATTAATTTTGTACAAGTGCCAACGACACTCCTGGCGATGGTGGATGCGTCAATCGGTGGCAAAACTGGTGTCAATCATCCCCAAGGAAAGAATTTGATTGGTGCATTCCATCAACCGCGCTTGGTTCTTATAGATCCAGAGGTACTAAAAACTTTGCCGATGCGGGAGTTTCGTGCGGGAATGGCAGAAGTGATTAAATACGGTATCATTTGGGATGCTCAATTATTTAACGAGATGGAAGCGAGCAAACGTCTTGACCAAATGCGCTACGTCAAACCAGAGTTAATACATACTATATTAACGCGTTCTTGTCAAGCAAAAGCTGATGTCGTTAGTAAAGATGAGAAAGAAGCAGGATTGCGAGCCATTCTCAACTACGGACACACCATTGGTCATGCAGTAGAAAGCTTGACAGGTTATCGTGTTGTGAATCATGGTGAAGCAGTTGCCATTGGCATGGTAGCAGCAGGGCAGATTGCAGTAGAACTGGGAATGTGGCAGAAAGAAGAGGCAGAACGTCAAGATTTCCTGATTCAAAAAGCAGGTTTACCAACTCAACTGCCATCCGGGTTAGATATTGACGCCATAGTTGATGCTTTGCAACTGGATAAGAAAGTGAAGGCGGGTAAAGTCCGGTTTATTTTGCCAACTCAGATTGGATCTGTAACAATTACTGATGAAGTGCCATCTGATAAAATCAAGCAAGTGTTGCAAAGGATGATAACCGTAGAATAAATAGTTTATGAAAAAAAATGAAGAATAAACTTTAAGTCATCAACTATGCTACAACCACTACCTAACCGAATCAGCTTTCAAGAATTTATCGAATGGAAACCAGAAGGTAAACGTTATGAACTGCATGATGGAATAATTATTGAAATGGCACAACCACTGGGAGAACATGAAGAAGTCACAGGCTTCTTAACTAAAAAATTGGGTACAGAATTAGATCGGTTAAGTCTTCGCTACCTAATTCCTAAAACAGCATTAGTTAAGCCTTTAGAAAATGAATCAGCTTATTCACCAGATATTTTAATAGTCAACAAAGATAATTTGCAGTTTGAACCTTACTGGAAAAAAGAATCTACTGTAACGCAGGCTGCATCTATTCCTTTAGTCGTTGAAGTCGTTAGTACCAACTGGCGTGATGACTATTATATTAAGTATGCCATTTACGAACAAATTGGTATTCCAGAATATTGGATAGTAGATTACTTGGCTTTAGGTGGACGCTCATTCCTGGGTAATCCCAAAATACCGACTATCTTTATTTGCTCTTTAATAGAAGGTGAATACCAAATGACTAAATTTAGAAATAATGACTGTATTCATTCTCCAACATTCCCAGAATTAAACTTAACTGTTCAACAGATATTCAATGCTGATTAGATTCTCTTTCTTGAAGTATGACCTCTGTGTACTGCAAGGGATGATAGATAACTTTAGAGTAAATATTTGATAAAGAGTCAAAAAGAACACTGGTACCTGTAGGAGTCTGTGTATAGATAGCTATAGTAAATAAATACTATAGAATGACCAGAACTACCGATCTGCTTTTCCTGTTTCTTCGTGCTCTTTGTGTCTTTGTGGTTCATTTAAATAGGTAAACTTCGGGCGGAAAGGGAGTAGTGCGGGAGGCGGAGCCTCAAGAGAAGGCATTCCCAGGCTGAGCCTGGGAACGAGGTGACAGACTCCGTCTGGGATCTGAGCAAACTTACCCGTCAAATTTTTTATTCTTTCCGGAGGTAGAGAGAGACTCGGGGGATATAGAGATGGTAGATGCACCCTAATTGCCGCCCTCAGTCTGTGGCTGAGGGTTTTTTTATCGGAAAATTTGAGGCAATAAACTTGGAGCCATCCACAAAGCGTAAAAAATAAATCCAAAGATAATGGTTGTTAAGACAGTAAAAATATAACCAACACACATTAACAATCCATCAGATTCTATCGTAGCTACTGCAAGAAGTAATATTCCAACCGTGGGAATGGGATTAGTTAGAGGAATTGGTGAAATCAGTAGAAGAATTAACCAAGAAATACAAAGCCCATTAAATCTCCAAATAAAAGTATGGTTTGCGATTTTTGCCATCCTGGGACGGGTGATTTTTTCTAACAATCGAGTGACTCGTCTCAGGTTTTGTAGAAGTATTTCAACAAAAGCGCGAGGGAATTTATATTTGGCTATTTTTGCTGGAAGCCAAGGCGATCGCCTTCCCAAAACCATTTGCATTGATAATATCAAGCTAGCACCACCAAACGGACCTGTTAAACCGGGCGGTATGGGAAACAGAAAAGGCAATACCAATAATATAATCACCAGGCAAAATCCTCGCTCTGAGGTTTCAGCCAAAATATCACCCAGACTGAGTGGCTGTTCGGATAACCGTTGCAGTAGGGACTTAATATCTTGAGAGAACTTGAGGTGGTGATTGGTCATTAGTCATTAGTCATTGCTCATTGGTCAGTGGTCACTGATGGAACAAATACACTTAAAGATTGAGGAAGAACACGGAATTGCGCGGGAGTGTAGGTTGTAATTTCACCATCAGTATTGATAGGGCGGGGTTTGCGAGTATACACTTCAATTTCTTCACCTGAAAGAGAACGAACACCAGACCAATGAATGTGACGCCCTTGCCGCATTGTCGGTATAATAGGAATAATTTGCCACCAGTGTTTAATTTCCAAACTGTACAAATCCAATCTTCGGTCGTCAATTGTGGCATCATGAACAACTGCCATACCGCCACCGTAATAGCGACCATTACCTACGGCAATTTGTACTGTTTTTACTCGAATTGATTGACCGTTAATCCGAATTTCTGCGCTAAAAGGTCGCGATTCCCAAATTACTTTTAGTGCGGCGATCGCATAGGCAAATATTCCCCAACGCCGCTTAGCTTGTTTGGTCAGTTTCTGGGTAATTTGTACGCTCAATCCCAAACTAGCAACATTAAAAAAGTGTTTGCCATTTACTACGCCTAAATCAATGCGTGCGATATCTCCTTTGGCAATGACTTTGCACGCCTCAGGTATGGAGTTGGGAATGTTTAAAGTTCGAGCTAGATCGTTGGCTGTTCCTAAAGGCAAAATTCCCAGTGGTAAACGAGTCTCAACCAAAGCATCTACCGCAGCATTGAGGGTTCCATCACCACCACCAATAATGACTAAATCAACTTCTTGCTGGTATCGGAGAATCATTTCTTGGAGATCTTGTGGTTTTTGGGTGGTTTCTCGGATCAAAACCAAACCCAATTCTTCAAGACAACGAATCGCTTCTGGTAAGCTTTTTTCTCCCTGACGGGCTTGGCTATTGACTAACAGCAGTGCGCGGTTTTTCATCGGGCTGTTGTGCTGGGTTTATAAATCAAATATATTTCTTGTGGTGGGCATTGCCCACCCTACTCATCTAAAAACCTCCGGGAGCGGGGAAACCTTGCGTCTTTAGACGGTAAGCTTCGGGCTTCGACTAAACTGGGTTTAGCTGAAGCCCCCGGATTGAATCCGGGGGTTGCTTACTCGGGTTCGTGTTCGGGTCTCAAATCGTTGGATATTTCTACAATACCCCTATATCCATCCATCCTTACCCTCTGACCATCTTGCAGTAACCATGTTGCATTTTTAACATCCATTATTGCGGGAATTCCGTATTCACGAGCAATGATAGCCCCGTGAGAAAGCTTTCCTCCAGCTTCTGCAATCAATCCGCCCGCTCTTACTAACAAAGGGGCCCATCCAGAATCAGTATAAGGTACTACCAAAATCGTATCCTTGTCAACATTTACACCAGCTTGTAAGTTTCGCAACACCTTTACTCTTCCTTCCACCTGTCCGGGACTCGCAGGAATACCTTGCAGAACTTGATCGGGTAAAGCGATCGCACTTCGGAATGGAAATTTCGGGGGGTCGTTACCGTAAACTAACAAAGGCACTGGCTCTAACTGACTGTCATGGTCAAGTTCGGTGCGCCGCAATTTTACCAAGTCGTGTAACCGATCCACAAAATCTGGCTCAAAACCTTCCACAAGACGCCGCACCTCATCAAATTCCAAGAAAAATATATCTCCTGGTTCTTGGAGCAAGCCCGATTTTAACCACACCTGTTCTAAGGTTACAAAACACCAACGCAATTCAGCTAAAAGTCGGGAGTATACCTCGGTCACTCGCCCCTTTAAATGAACGCGGCTTTGTACAAAACCTCTTTTTTTCTTACCTTTGGGCTTGCGTTGTTCTGGTTCCCTTAGCTGCATAAATTGCACAAACAAATGCCTGACTGCTGATGGTTCTTCCTTCCAAGTGGGAACAGCAATATCAGTTCCTACTTCGCTCAAATAACCATATTTATTCAGTAAATTCTCAAATTGTGTGAGAATTTCTTGCCCTTCAGGAGTTTGCTCTAACTGCTCAAATACCTTGTCTGCATCGAACTCAGGCATAACTTTTCGGGCTTTCGCAGCCAATTCTTGGAGACTTCGCAACGCCGTTATTTCTGGAGTTCTGCCATTATCAAGTTCCTCATCTTTGACCCGAAATATTGCTTGCCGCAATGCCACGCTCAGAGGAGCCATGATACTATAGTAAGTTGCACGGCGAAGTAATTCCAAAATCTCCTCTGTTCTGGCAACTAACTTTACCGGATCGAGGTCTTCTACAGACTCCTGGCTTAACTGAGACAACGCAGGAGCAAACCACTTGCGGTTATCCCACTGAAAATCCATTCTTAAACAGATTTCCCGCCAACTGAGCCGTATCAGTCCTGGTAAGTTTCGTAAAGTGGTGTCCACCGGAGGCTTACTCATTTTTTCTCCCCGTGTTAAAAACTCCAAACTTTCAGGAGGTAAACCCATACGCAGGAAAATTTCTCCCAACAAGGAGGCGTTAAAGTAAGCTCTGGAGTAGTGCAAAGTTGCTGTTTTGTTGAAATCTAACCCCACAGAACGTTCACCCAAAACCAATGCAAAAATTCCTCCCCAAACACCACAGGTTAACGGGCGATTGAGGGACCACGTTAGGGGACGAATCAGTCCGGGAATAACTTCTGCGGCAATTTTCCGAGTCCAAATTGGTAGCAGCGTTGTGATGGGGCGTGCTTGTAACACCCAAAGAGTTTGACCGTCAAAAGTCCATTCTATGTCTTGAGGAATTCCCTGGTAACGCTGCTCGATACGCCGACACAAGTATGCAACTTGCTTGATTAAGGCTGGTGGTATGGTTCCTTTACCTTCTAGTTCTATGGCAGTGAGGTTGTCTGTCTCGGCAATATAAGCACGATACTGTTCTGGAGTGGTTCGTCCGGAAACCACCTGAGTTGCACTTCCTGGTAATGCTTCTATAACGACAGCCTCTCCCTGTTTGGTAATGGGATCGCGGGTAAAAGCAACTCCAGAGTAGACTCCTTGTACCTGTTGCTGAACTAGGACTGCCATTGCTCCATCGTATACTCCGCGATCGCTGCGGTATTGCACTGCTGATGCACTATTATAGGAAGCTTGACAGCGAGCGATCGCATCGCCCAATTCCTTTTTTGTTGTCACATTTAACACCGTGATATACTGACCTGCAGCCGAAGCCAGTTCCGTGTCTTCTCCTATAGCTGAGGAACGGACGACAAGAGGAAATAAACGTGATGGCTGAAGCAATTCTATCAACGGTGCGGGATCGTCGTAGGGTGCAAGCACCCATCCCTTTGGAACTGGATAACCCCATCGCTTCACTTCTGCAAGTCTCGCTGCCTTTTGTCCGACAAAACTAGCGTCTAAATCGTCATCCAGGGTGAGAATATCTTGTTCGCCCCGAAAAAATTTAAATGCTGTTTGCGTGTCTGGATGCGCCCGTTCAACTGGTAAGTCCAAATCATCAGGCATTTGTTTGTAAATCCAACCCAGTAAAGCCGCTAGCGCAACTGCAGCTACAATGTGAGGCGGGTCTTCGCTGTGCAAAATCCCCACAATCAGTGGAAACAAAATTAAAATACCAAATTTTGCCAGTTGTCTGGATCGCAGAATCGTAAAACTAACGCTAGCTAGTAACAATACAAATGTTGCTGCCAGGGGATCGTGTACGGCAAATCCCCAAACCACGTTTGTCGTACCTGCACCTCGACCTGCTATATATCGACCTAATACTAGGGCAATTAAAGCAACTAACTCCCACGCCGAGTTATCTTTAAAAATAACACGGGCAAGTAAGACTGCTGCAATACCCTTAAGCGCTTCTGATAAGACTGCCAGCACTCCTACCAACGTACCACCGTGGTAGAAGGCAGATGAGACACCAATGTTTCCTGTCCCCAATTGTGCTATCTTCCGCTTAGCTAGGGCTTGGGTAATCCAGGCAATAAGCGGTAGCGCACCTAGGAGGGGGCAGATAATACAGATAGTTACAATACCCCAGAGTTCTAGCATTTTTGATTTTGATTTTAGATTTATTGTTAATCCAAAATCTAAAATCGGAAATCTAAAATTTTCCTTAAGTTATAAAATTACAATAGTCGCTCTCAGAGTGCCACTCAATAACTCGGTCAGTTGTTGGGTAAGCAATAAGACTGAAACTACGAGTCATCCCGAACTTAACACCTGCGATTGAAAACAGCTAGGAAGTCGGTTCGAGATGACTTCTTAGGATAACTTAGCTTCTCAATTGCTGAGAGTCCGCTAATGAAAAATTAGTGGACTGCGTAGGCGGCTTGTAGCGCCCAAATGATGAGTGCTGCTATCGCTCCCAAAAGTACCACAGAGAAGGTGGTGACTACTTTTGGGGAGTCAGCGCCATCAAATTTCATGATTCCTCGATTTAAGTCGGACATAGCTTTATCAGCCAACTCCATAGAACTCGATCAAGTCGATTTTAGTCGTTCGGTTTGCATTTTTTGCAAACTTTCCCCTAATCATTATGATTCAATGTAGGTAGCGTTGACATCGACATAATTACTTATAACAAAAAGTGTAACTTTCTTTTTTATACATGATGGTACTTGACACTTTTTAAGGAAAATAGTGTAAGTTGGAACTCTTTATATAGGATTTTTCTTTACAAAAATTTACTGGGAGTCTGTTGTGGTGAAAGCTTTTCTGGTTGTCGGTTTGGTAATACTTATCGGATTATTTGTTGTTCTGGAGGTGGGATTGCGCTGGTTGTTTGGTTTTGGTAATCCCCTCACTTACGTTACAGATGAACAAATTGGCTATTTACTAGCCCCCAACCAGCGCACCAAGCGCTTTGGCAATCGTATAGAAATTAATGAGTACTCAATGCGAGGCGCAGCAGTACAAAAGTCTCTTTCATCTTCTACTTTAAGAATACTGCTATTGGGTGATTCTATTGTTAATGGCGGATGGTGGACTGACCAGGATAAGACTATTTCTAGCTTAATGAGTTATTCTCTCCCATCAGCTATTGCTAATCGTTTCTCACAAGTGGAAGTCCTTAATGCTTCTGCTAACTCTTGGGGTCCCCGTAATGAATTGGCTTACTTGCAAAAGTTTGGCAATTTTAATGCTCGCGTTGTGGTGTTGGTGATTAATACGGATGATTTGTTTGCAACGGCTCCTACTTCTTTACCTGTAGGACGCGATCGCAACTATCCGGAGCGAAAACCACCTTTTGCTTTGGTGGAAGTTTTGAACCGTTATGTCTTAAAACCAAAGTCTATCCCGGAGTTGGAGGCTGTGCAGAAAGAAGGTGGCGATCGGGTGGGTGTTAATTTGGAAGCTATTGGTAAAATTTCTGCATTTGCACGTCAAGCAAACAGTGGATTTTTACTTGTGATGACTCCTCTGCTTCGGGAAATTGGTCAACCGGGACCGAGAGATTATGAAGTTAGTTCGCGCGATCGTCTGAATGCGTTTTGTCGGGAACAGAAAATAACTTACATTGATTTTCTGCCTGTGTTTAATTCTTTTGAATCTCCTCAAGCTTTGTATCACGACCACATTCACTTGAATTTTCAGGGAAATGAGTTGGTGAGTCAAGTGATGGAAAAAACTCTTGTTGAGTTGTTGAGTTATGAAAGTTTAAGACAATAATTAGATCGGAATTATGAATTTATTTTAATGAACCGCAGAGGCGCAGAGAACGCAGAGGAAAGAAGAGAGAGGATTTTTAATATCAGTAGGGTGGGCTAAAGCCCACCTGACGGAATAATTCGCAATTCGTATTTAGAATTTTTACCAAGAGATAGATTTTGCCCAAAGCCTAACCCAAAGTTAACACTCCTACTGGAAAATCAACAACTAATCGCCGATTTCTCAACCAAGGTATACCAATTTTTTTTTCTCTGAATTCTGAACCAGCTACTACTGGGATAGTAAATTCCTGGCTATCGATTACCACTTTTCCCAAGAAAGTTTCTAATCTAGTTTCACCCATAGCCGTTAATACGTTCAATCTATCAACACGCTGCCACTCCAATCCTTGTAAATCCTGCTCATTAATAGCGAGCCATTCTGTTGAGCCTGTGTCCAAAAGAGCATTTACTAAGAAATTTTCACCATTAGCAGCAATAAGTTCAATCTCGAAAAATAGTTGACCTAGTTCATCAAACTCACCCTGAATCATACTCTTCCACAAACTCCT
Organism: Scytonema sp. UIC 10036; assembly: GCF_009725235.1. The sequence goes on along the minus strand of NZ_WJFC01000104.1, from coordinate 34,819 downwards.
GTCTCATTGAGACGGAATGTGTAGAATAGACCTTGGGGATATTTTTCTAGTGCTTTTTGTAAGGCAACCATACGCTCTTCGTCAAGGAAGTACTCTTCACTCTCAGGCTCAATAACAATGAACCAATTATTATATTTTTCGATTAACAGGGGTCGGAGGCGCTCAAAAATTGGACGACAACGCTGGTAAAACGCTTCTATCTCTGACTGGTGTTTTGCTTTTTCTTCATCTGAAATAGTACGTTCTGGAAATAATCTTCCTCGACGAGAAGTGTGGTTGGAATCTAGTTGTGCCATAACCGTAAGGAGCTTAATTCTTTAATGTTCATTTTACAGTTTATAATAAAAACATGAACCTTTGCAAATTACTACTTTTTATAAAAAATTATGGCTGACTCCGTGAAGATGCGCTGTTTTAAGCATCTACATGGGGTGAAAAGTGTGCAAACTGCTGGGTGTAAATTATGTTTATATGTTAAGTATACTTCCGTTAAGTAAATGCTCCGAGAGCAAAAAAATCTCGCAAAATAAATAATACTGTAAGTATTTTCTTAGAATTTAAGTTGCTGGCAACTCGGCAAATTATCTCTAGGTGTGGTTTAAGAGGGGATTCCTTCATTCACAATTGCGAGGTAGACGATATGGACGTTAATCAGCTCCTGAGTCGATATGCAGCAGGAGAACGGGATTTTAATGGTATGAATTTGCATCAAGCAAATCTCAGCGATATTGATTTAAGTGGTGCAAATTTTGGCGGAGCAGATTTAAGTGGCGCAAATCTCACGGGTGCGGATCTGAGTGGATGCGATCTAAGTCGAGCAAATTTAACAGATGCAGATCTGAGCAGCGCAAACCTTGTGGGTTCTAACTTGAGTGAAGTCAACTTAATTGGTGCAGACTTAATTAATGTTAACTTGGAAAAAACCAATCTCAGTCGAGGTGATTTACGGAGTGCTAATTTAGTCAGAGCAAATTTGTGTGGCTCTAATCTTAGCGAAGCTGAATTGAGTGGTGCAGATTTAAGTGGGGCTAACCTGAGTCAGGCAAATTTAATTGGTACTAACTTAAATGAAGCTGAATTGAACGGCGCGGACGTGAGTGGAGTTACTGTCACTGAGCATGAAATGAGTGGAAGTAAGACACACACTGGTTTATCTCACAAATGGGTTACTTGGGCTGGAGGGTGTTAAATCTGTTAGTTGTTAGTTGTTAGTGGTTAGTTGTTGGTTGTTGGTTGTTGGTTGTTGGTAGTAAATTTTACGACTGATTGTGTACGGGCGCAATGCCTTGCGCCCCTACCACCAACCATTAACCACCAACCATTAACCACCAACCACTAACTACTAACCACTAACTACTAACCACTAAACACTTATTTAGCAGTGACGTAATTTGGTGTTTGTCTAAGTTTCTGCCAATCACAACTAATTGATTTTTAGGCGCGGTTGTCCATTCATCAGCGTATAAATGGTAACGAGGTCCGCTTAGCTGAAAGATATGGCGTAATTCACTATCGTTGAACCAAAGAAAGCCTTTTGCTCGAAAGACTTCTTCTGGCATCTCTTCTGTAAGAAATGCTTCAAACTTGTTTACGTCAAAGGGGCGATCGCTTTGAAAGGAAATTGACATAAATCCATCATTTTCTAAATGATGGGAGTGATGATTGTGATGATGGTGATGATGATCGTGGTGATGTTCGTGAGTGTCCTCATCAAAACCACAAATATCTTTTGAATTTAAGCCTACGCCTAAAATTAACGGTAAAGGCACTTGACCATATGTGGAGTGGAGAATTTTTGCACTCGCTTTGACACTATGGATGTAGGCTTCTAGTTCTTGCAGCTTTTCCGGTGTGACAAGGTCAGTTTTATTTAGAAGAATAATATCTCCATAAGTTAACTGTTTCAATGCTGCTTCACTTTGGAAGTGTTCGGAGTTAAAAGTTTCAGAATCGACAACAGTTAAGATAGAATCTAGGTTTGTCAGATCCCTCAGTTCTGTTCCCAGGAATGTGAGCACAATTGGCAGGGGATCGGCTATACCTGTTGTCTCTATCACTAAATAGTCTATGCGTTCTTCTCTTTCTAAAACTCTGTAAACGGCATCGACTAATCCATCATTAATCGTACAACAAATACAGCCATTACTTAGCTCTACCATGTCTTGGTCTACTGAAACTAGCAACTGACTGTCAATATTGATATCGCCAAACTCATTCACAAGTACGGCGACTTTTAAGTTTTGTTTATTTTTTAGAATTTGATTCAAGAGTGTGGTTTTTCCACTCCCTAAAAATCCCGTAATGATGGTGACAGGCATTCCTCTTTTGGGAATATCGGAAACAGCATTCTTTTCTTGCACGGTTAGTTGAGTCATAGGAAATTTATCTGCGTAGAAATCAAAAAGGAATCTTGAAATTACGCATATCTTTTGACCCTGAACCTCTAGTAAAAAGGTTCAAGGTCAAAAGATATGCTATCTTCGATTTCTAGCTTGTTTTTAGAAGTTCGTCAAGTATGATAATCTTTATCAATAGAAAAATGACACAAGTATAGCAAAGACATGTTAGCAAGAAATAAAGTGTATGCTGTAGCTGTGACAAGAGTTATCGGTTGAAAAGACTATGTCTCAGGTTAGTGTCCCTTCTACAGTCCACACTTACGACATTATTTGCTTCGGAGATGAAGTTCCTGGCATTCTTGCCTTGGTATGTGCGGTAAGGGAATACTATCGTCAAAAGAATCAGTACCCGCGAACTCTACTTCTGTTGAAAGGAAATGCCAAGGTTGGGATAGGAGGTCATTTAGTACGGGGTCGATTGTCTTACCTCAATCGTTGTATCGTACCTCCTGCAATTCGCCAATCACTAAATTTAGAAATGTTTGGCGCTCCTCCTGCCATTTATCAGGAGTTCTTGCAACGGGCGGGTGTGGAACTTCTTGCCCTCGATCCAGACAAAGCAGATGCAGTTTTGCGAGAGATGTTGTATGAAGCGCATGTGGATATAGAGAGTAATATAGAGATTGAGTCTGCGATCGCAGAAGGAAAAAAAATCAAGGGAATCAAACTGACTAAAGATGAGACTTTTTTGGGAAAACAGTTTATTGATTGCACCGTTAATGCGGAATTGGCGCTTGCATGTGGGGTGAAAAAACTGAAGGGATTTCAAACTTTTGGTTTGCCAGATTCGGAATTAGCCGTGACCTTAGTGTTTGAAACCTACGGGTTGAGTATTGAAAAACTCCAGAATTTAGAATTAGATTATCTGGAATTATTAACAAATCCAGTCGATCCAGAAGCCAGAAAGTGGATAGATACTGCAGCAGGTGGTAGTGCCGCGATCGCAAAACAGTTAAGAGAAGATTTGCTAGATGAAGATGGCAATCTTAAAACAATGATAGTTGGCAAAGATTATATAGATATACGCAGTCGGGCGATCTCCATTGCCTATCATGCTGTTAGAGGCACACCTATCGATTTAGAATCTGGCAATACTGTTTTTGACAAAGGCAAGATAACAATTTTGTCTAAAGGTCGATTGTCTTGGAATGCATTGTTATATAAAGTCAATGCCGAACAAGCAGAAGGACTTGCACGAGCTAAAGCCAAACCAACTTTAGAAATGCTCAACGAGATGCTGTTTGTGAGGAAGTGGTTTGAAAGCATTGGTGCTTCGGAAGTCAAGCACGCACCCGAGCTGTATATTCGCCATGCAGGTAATATTTTAGGAGCAGTGAAACCTCTGTGTGGCTATGAAATGCTCGCAGGTGGCGTACCAGAAAGAGAAGCTTTAGGAACCTTTGGCTACCATTTCCACACTCGCAGTAAAATTGAAGGTTTAGACCTCAAAGCAACTGAAAAAGGTTTTGACCGCAACGTGTTAGAGAACCCGCCATTATTTAACATTGGCATTCAACACGCGTTAATTAAAGATGTACCCAACTTAGCAGTTATTAGTCCCGCATCTGGATTTATTGGTTATGCCTGTCTTCCTGGGAGAATAGTAGAATTTAACTGTGGTGTCGGTCAGGGAGTGGGAATTGCTGCAGGAATTGCGATCGCACAACAGCGAAACCTTGCAGAAATTTCTAACCTAGAAGTGCGAAATGTGTTAGCACAGACAGGAAGATTATCTCAAATTTACGGTACAAGCAACACTGAGACAGTAGAAGAACTCGAAGATTTTGAACTTGAAATGGCTGTTTAAACCAATACTACTCGGTTAAAAATTTTTCGTCATAATTTTGCGGATGTAGAGTCATAATTTTGCGGATGTAGAGACGCGATTAATCGCGTCTCTACGAGGTTTCAATGTCAATCGATTTTTCTTATCCAAGGTGGAAGAAGGGGCTGGAAGTGACCAACGTTTCTGGCGATTAGCCCAAGCACTGTCAGCGTTGTATCCTAATAATACAGATGAAAAACGTTGGGTGGATGGTGTGCTAGCAAGAAAGAAAGGTTTAGGATTTTAATTAATATAGGAGAAACTAGATGAAAATTTCTTTAGACATACCTGAAGACGCTTTTAAGACTTGTTATTCCTCACCAGAGGAATTTGCTTCTGCTCTCCGAAAAGCAGCTGCTATCTACTGGTATCAACGTACAGAAATTTCCCAAGGGAGATCTGCCCAAATTGCTGTTTCTACTCAGAAGATTGAAGAAACTAAAGTGGCACTGCAAGAATTGGGATTGCACGGTGATATTGAAACGGACATAGATTGAGGTTCAATTACTTCCTTTTCGCTCTAAAATTACTGATTCTTGTAGGGTTGGCATTGTCAACCTTACTAAGGAAATCGAAGATGATGCCTCGTTTTAGGTCAATAGATTGGGAACAGAAAACAACACTATATAACGAAGTGTAAAATTCTTGTATTGCGTTCGTAGTTGCGCTTTAGCGCATACATCCTTAATACATATGTAGTATAAGAGTTTATCCAAACATAATATATCCTGAGAATGGCTGTATCAGTAAAGCGTAGAACCCATTTACGCCATATAATTAAAGATGGTAACGTTGTCGTTCAAGGTTTGTATGAATCTCCCTAGTTATCTCCAAAAAGAAATCGAAAAATGGGCAAGCTCCCAAGGCATTTCAGTCGAGGAGTTTATTGTTCAGACTATCACTGAAAAGATTAACCAGCTTAATCAGTATATAGAAGAGCCATCTTTAAAGGAACCACTTACCTATTATGAAGACAGAATTTTAGTTGTTGATGCTCCGCTACCCAAAGATTTTGACCTTGTAGCGTTTATTGATGAGGTAAGAGAAGAACGCATTCAGGAGCTTATGTCTTCGTGAGGGTGTTGTTTGATAGTTCCGTAATAGTTGCTGCACTTGTTGTGAGTCATCCCAGTCATGCCGCTTGTGCGCTTCAACTGAACCAAGCTTTACAGCAAGACATTCAAGGTGTTATTTCTACTCATAGTCTGGCAGAGATTTACTCTGTTATTACTCGTTTACCTCTTCAAATACCGATTCGCCCTCAATTGGCTCAACAACAGCTTGCAGTTAACTTGCAACATTTTGAATTTGTTCCATTATTAGTTGAAGATTATCAAGCGGCGATCGCCCAAATGGTTTCTCTTAATCTTCCAGGAGGAGGTATTTTTGACGCACTGATTGCACAGGCAGCTATAAAAGCCAATGTTGATAAGCTGCTGACCCTAAATCCTAAGCACTTCAACCGTTTGGGAGAAGTTATTGCTCGCTTGGTACAAGTTCCCCATTTTAGTAAGTCACTTTAATTAGGAGTAAAATGGAGTTAACCGTAATATTTAACTCCATTTATGCAATATCTATCCCCACAGCAAGTTTACAAACAATATGGCTATCACCCTAAAACCCTAGCGGATTGGGCAGACGATGGAAAAATAGACTATATCAGATCCCCTGGCGGTCACAGACGCTATAGCCAATAACGGAAAATTGGCATTGCTGAATGACTTTAATTTTTAGATTGATAGATCGCATCTTGTGGGGTGGGTGTCCTCGCCCGCTCTCTCCTAAAAGGATGCTGTTGGCGAATGAGCGGTATCACCTCTGAGTTGATACTTTTTCGTTCTCTCGATCCGGTGCCAAGGTTTGTGAATCCAGACTGATTGGCTGCTGCCTCGAAACTTTGAGTACGGGAGGCGGAGCCTCTCTTAAGGCATTCCCAGCCTGAGGCTGGGAACGAGTGAGGGGTCTCACTCCCCATTGACTAGCTCTTCTCTCCTAGTGGAGAGAAGAGGAAGTACTTTAAATCACAATAGATGTGATATGTCTTGATACTTACTCAGAGCCAGTAAAGGAAAGACTTGTTGATAGAGGTGATATTTCAAATAGAAATGACTCGGAAAGCCGGTTCCTGTAAACTCTGATTCGTACCAAGTGCCATCTGGCTTTTGTGTTTCTGTTAAATAATGGACTCCGCGTTGAATTGCTGTACGCGCAAACTTACCAGTTGCTTCACCTGCAGCTATTAATCCTAACAAAGCCCACGCCGTTTGAGATGCGGTGCTGGTTCCTTTACCTTTGAGGCTTGGATCGTCGTAGCTTCTACAAGTTTCTCCCCAACCACCATCGGTATTTTGACAACCAACTAACCAAGCTGCTCCTTTTTCAATCCGGACTTGCGTTCTTTTTGGAGCTATAAGAGATAAAGCTGCTAAAACTCCACTGGTTCCATAAATATAGTTCACGCCCCAGCGACCAAACCAGCAACCTTCTGGTTCTTGCTCTTGCAAAAGATAGGTAATTGCTCGTTCCAGTTTGTCATCGTCAATAAACAGGTTACAGCCACCCAGCATTTCTAACACCCTAGCTGTAACGTCTGCGGTATTTGGATCGATCATGGCTTTGAGATCCCCATAGGGAATGAGGTTGATCCAATCTCGATCGTTATCCAGATCGAAAGCAGCCCAACCACCAGCCCGACATTGCATGGACGCAATCCAGTTAACTGCACGAGTCATTGCTGCTTGTTTCAATTTTTCGTTGGGAAGTTTTACCACATCCAACGCCATGACTACGACGGCTGTATCGTCTACATCGGGATAAAAGCAGTTATCAAATTCAAATGCCCAAGCTCCTGGTTTGCCTTGGCGATTTTTTACCGACCAATCACCGTAATCCAAAATTTGCTTGTTCAATAACCATTCTCCGGCTCTGACAACAGCAGGGTGATCTGGTGCTAATCCAGAAGCAACTAGCGATCGCATCGCCCAAGCCGTATCCCAAACGGGGGAAATACAAGGTTGTACTGTGTAAGTATTCTCTGTTTCAATGACAAAATTGTCAACTGCTTGCAATCCTCTTTCAATAATAGGGTCTGCTGCATCGTAACCCAAAGTCCGTAAAGCTAGCAGTGAATTGAGCATAGCAGGAATAATACCGCCCCAATCACCAGTTGCTTCTTGTCGCTCTAATATCCATCGTTCTGCAGCCTGAATACCTTCTTCGCGGAAAGGCACTAAATTCAAGTTTTCCGCTAATTTAAAAGCATTGTCAAGCATGATGAATATATCCGTCCAATCACCTTGACGGGGTAACTCAAATTTAGCTTGCTCAACACCTTCGGTATAGAGTTCGTCTAAGGAGATGGCTGGGTTAGTGACAAACACTGGTTTGCGATCGAAAACAATCAGCAGTGGGACAGTACTCGATCTGGCCCAACTAGACATCTCATAGATGTTAAATAAAAAATTGGAGGGTAATAACATCACCCAAGGCGGTAATGAAGGAATACCCAGCCAGTCGTAGCATCCAATTAATGCCAGGTGTAGCTTGGTAAAAATACGAGTCCGGCTGATACCACCACGCTGTAAGATAAACTTCCTCGCCTTCACCATCGTCGGATCTGTTTCTGAGACACCAAGCAGTTTCAGTGCCATGTACGCTTCAACAGAGGTACTGAGTTCGCCTCCATCTCCGCAAAAAAGTTCCCAGCCTCCGTGCTCTCGTTGTTGAGCACGTAGATACGCTTCAACTTTGTGTAAAGGTCTTTTGCTGTCGGTTCCCCAAATTTTATGGAGAAGGACAACTTCAGCAGTGATTGTAACATTTGATTCTAGCTCAGCCCACCAATAACCATCCGGATATTGAAGAGAAAGAAGATAATTCTGACTGGTTGCGATCGCTTTTTGTATACGGGAAACTGTTTGTTTGTCCTGAATTTGCATAGTTTTCCGTTTCTCCTCACACATTCCACACACAAGTAGTATGCAGGCAAAATTGTTTTTTTACTATAAGTTGCATTGTAATGTGTTTTTTGTGTAGAAATATGAAAACACACCTACTTGGTGAAACTTATCCATAGTTATTAGAGCCGATTTGGGCAAAGCAGGGCAGAGAGCAAAGATTAAAAAAGTATAAACAAGACTTGTATTTTCGCCCTCTGTCCTCTGGCATATGCCGATACTTCGGAGAGCTAATCAATGTACAGGCGTTGCAATTTAAGGAGTTAGTAAGATGACAAACAACAAGCACAAGTGGGTAATTAGCAAAGAGAAGGTTTTGACATTTGAGTTATTTCTAAAAGTAGAAATGTTTTATGGTATATCTGGACACAAAATATTTCTACTGAAAATAGGGGAAGTCGGTACACCTATTTCAAAATTCCAGAAAGTTTCAGGATGGATTGAAGAATTATTAGGAGACGCTTTTGAGCAAATGAATTTCAATCCTGAAAGATTTAAATACAGTTCAACCTGCTATCCAGATTTACTTGAAGCAATTTCAAAGCACAATTCTGAAGAACCCTTGACAATTCCCTTTGTTTTGGAGTTTAGCAATACTAAGAAAACTCCGGTTATTGAAAAGGTTAAGAGTTCAATTCAAAAGAAAGGTTTTACTATCGACGATCGATAGCCATAGCAAAATTATAGATTGCCATTTTGACTGATTTAGTCATAAGTATTTTTTCTGTAGAAATATGAAAATACCATGAGTTTTGAAATTGGGTTGTGGCTTTCGGTTCTCTCCTTAACAATTTGGATTGTCCTCGTAGGTTTTTGGGGTCAGTTTTGGCGTTGCGACCAGCAATTAACAGGACAGGAAACAGATTTACCAAAATTCCCCAAAGTGTGCGTTGTTGTACCTGCAAGAAATGAAGCCGATTTACTGCCAATTTCTTTGCGATCGCTCCTCACCCAAGATTATCCTGGTTCTCTGAGCGTTGTTTTGGTAGACGATCGCAGTACAGATGGAACAGCGAGTGTTGCTTTTGACATTGCAAAAAAACTCAAGAAAACCGATCAATTGAAAGTTTTAATTGCCGAACCACTGCCTGCTGGTTGGACGGGAAAGCTGTGGGCGCTACATCAAGGAATTCAGTATACTGAAACTCTCAAGGAGGCACCAGATTATTTTCTCCTCAGCGATGCCGATATTGAACATGATGCTTTGAATGTCCGTTCCTTAGTTGTGAAAGCACAACAAGAAAATTTAGATCTTGTTTCCCTAATGGTAAAGCTGAGGTGCGAGCATTTTTGGGAAAAACTACTCATTCCAGCCTTTGTGTTTTTCTTTCAAAAACTTTATCCCTTCCCTTGGGTTAACAATCCCACAAAACCCACAGCTGCTGCGGCTGGTGGATGTATTTTGATAACTCGTGAAGCTTTACACGAAATTGGCAGCATTGAGAGCATTCGTACCGCTCTCATAGATGATTGTACCCTAGCTCAGGCAGTAAAGAAGAGGGGAGGTCGAATATGGTTGGGGCTAACTCACTCAACCCACAGCTTGCGACCTTATACGTCCTTAGAAACAATTTGGAATATGGTAGCCCGAACTGCTTTTACACAGCTACATTATTCTTTAGGGATGTTAACAGTCACCATATTTGGAATGATACTTGTTTACATAGTGCCACCTCTATGTGCAATTGCCGGAGCGATCGCCGGAAATTGGCTTTTAGCGATTGTGGGTTTATCTGGTTGGCTTCTCATGTCTTACGCCTACTTCCCCACAGTTAAATTTTATGGTTGTTCCCCTGTATTCGCATTTTGCTTAAGTGCGATCGCATTCCTGTACACGCTAATGACATTAGATTCTGCATTGCGTCATTGGCAAAAGCGCGGAGGAGCCTGGAAAGGACGAGTATATTCTCATTAGCTAATTGCTAATTGCTAACTGCTAATTGTTTTTTTCCATTAGCCATTAGCCATTAGCCATTAGCCATTAGCCATTAGCCATTAGTAAAATTATGACTTCTATCGCTCGTAAAAATTTAGTTGAAGATATTCCTCGCTTTCTTGTGGCGCAAGCAGGAATTATGTTTGCCGTTAGTTTAGTCACAATTCAAACAGGGTTGCAATACGGGTTTGCCCAATCCTCTTCCCAGTTGATTTCTCAATCTCGTGCTGATATTTGGGTAACTTCCAAAAATATGCAACATATAGGGCTAAGTACACCGATAAATTATGAGCAAGTGGCAAAAGCTCGTCAGGTAGCAGGTGTCTCTCAAGCTGAAGGAGTTATCATTCGCGGGGGACTATGGCACGAACTTGAGTCAGACAAAATCAGCTCGATCACAATGGTTGGTGCAGTACCGGGAGGAATGTTGTTTCCTACCTCAAATATTATCCATGGAAGTTTTAACGATCTCAAGGAACCTTACAGGTTTATTATCGACCAAACTAGCTTAAAGTCCCTGAATTTACAAAAATTGGGTGAAGTAGGAGAAATCAATTATATACCAGCAAAGTTGGTAGGATTTACGGAAGGAACTCAATCAATCGTTTTTGGGACTTTAATGTTCACCTCTTTAGAAAGCGCGAACACGTATGCTAATTACGGTTCCCAGATAGCATCTCGTGTCAATGACACTGGTTCGTCTCCCAAACAGCTAGCATCAACAGACCCAATTAGCTTTATTTTGATTCGAGCAAAACCAGGTCAAAACATAGAACAACTTAGGCGGAAGTTGGAAGAGACTTTGCCGGATACCCGTGCTTATACTCGTGAGGCAATGGCTGAAGTCACACAAAGTTATTGGCAAGAACGATCTGGAATTGGATTTGTTCTCGGTATTGGTGCTGTCGTTGGGATTGTTGTGGGATCGGTGGTTGTGAGTCAAATTCTTTACGCTTCTGTCACAGATCATATCAAAGAGTTTGGAACGCTCAAAGCAATGGGAGCGTCTGACTGGTTTATATATAGTGTCATTATCGAGCAAGGACTGTGGATGGCAATTATAGGTTACATACCGGGCATGGCTGTTTGCCTGGGGGTAGCAGCCTGGACGGCAACGTCTCAGGGCATAGTGATTCTCATTACCCCAACATCAGCAGTTGTGGTTTTGGGTATTACAGCTTTGATGTGTGTTTGTTCGGCTATCTTTGCTATTCAGAAGGTGACTCGTGTAGATCCAGCCATTGTATTCAAAGGATAGCTTTCTTGCAGTAGTTCGACCTACACAAAAGACAGTGATGTTTGCTACAAAATATTAAGGAGTCTATGTAGGCAATTTAACTCACAAAACTATTTGGTCATAAAAAGTTGATATGTATACTATGCAAAGAATAGGAAAAAATGGCTGATTTTAAATTGAACTCTAACGAGTTAACAAATAACAGATATCAAAACTATACTTCTTCAGTAGCTGCGATCGCTGCTGAAAGGGTGGAAATGACTATTCAGTCCAAGCAGCAGAACTTTCAAATTCTTAAAGGGATTAACTGGGAAATTAAAAAAGGTGATATAGAAATTTTGATGGGGCCATCTGGCTCTGGCAAAACAACGTTACTGTCGATTTTAGCAGGGCTGCTAACGCCAACATCTGGCAAGGTGTACCTGCTTGGACAAGAGATTACGAGAATGTCTCGAACTCAGCTATCGCGCTTTAGAAGAGAGAATATTGGTTTTATTTTTCAAGATTTCAATTTGTTCCCCGCACTCACAGCTATTGAAAATGTAGAAGCAGCTTTGAATGTGAAAGGGTTTCGAGGAAAGCAAGCCCGCAAGCAAGCCCAAGTTATGTTGGAACTTGTTGGATTGGGGGATAAAACCAAGCAACTTCCTCGCGATTTATCTGGAGGGCAAAAACAACGGGTTGCGATCGCACGTGCTTTAACTGGGCATCCACAGTTAATTATGGCAGATGAGCCAACCGCTGCTTTAGATTCTCATAGCGGGCATGTGGTGATGGAGTTACTGCGCGGACTGGCAAAAGAACAAGGCTGTACGGTTTTGATTGTAACTCACGATCCCCGAATTTTAGACTTAGCTGATGGAATTGCCCATATAGAAGATGGATACCTCAAACAGTGAGGCAATGGAAATCTGTTGGGCCACTGGAAGTCACGACTATACAAACAAAGTCCGCCTGCGCGGACTAACCTAAAAATAGGGTTTCAAATTTTCCAAGAGCGAAAGTGATGGAAGACTCTAGATAGTCTTAGTAGAAAGCAGGGGCTTGTATGTGTTCTCCATACTATGTTTTTTACTAACTGCTTATTTCTTCCTCAGTAAAGATAGGAGGCCATAATTCAGAAACAGGCAATTCCCAACCTGGGAAAAGTTCTGGAATGGTTAAGATATCTTCATTATTTAACACGATTGGTTCTCCTGTAAGTCGATAAACGCTTACAGTAGATTCATCGGGATCGATGAGAATTCCAACAATCGCTCCTAATTCTAGAAACTTTTTCACCTTTTTTTCTAAAGCGTTTATTCTGTCACTTTGAGATTTAATCTCGACTACTAAATCTGGTACAAGTTGTCCAAAATAACGAGGAGTTTGAAGAAGGCGAGAGGCTCGAACAAAGGAGACATCAGGTGCTTTAAGGTTTGTATCTTGTCAACCTGTAACAAAGCATTGGATGTTTCTGAAACTTTTTCTAAATCTCTATCGAGTTTGGTTTTGAAGAATATGCAGGCTAGTAGTTCGCTACATAACTCTGCTCTTGTGGTCTATTAATCTGAAAATCCAGATTCCTAATGTATAAACTCAAATTGGCTGCGTTGGTTCAGTTGCAAGACTTTTTGCAGTGCATCTTGCCAATTCTGCTGCACTCGCTTCATCTTTTCAATGTTGCTAAACTCTATCCAAATCTTGGAACGGATTTCGTCATCACGTAAAAAATTATCCCATTCTGATTTCATCTCATGAGCATCAAGAACTCGATCGACAAATTCTGTTGCCATATAGTAACGAATTTCACTAGGTGCTGTTAACCAACGTTCAAGGGTTTCTTTACATTTGTTAATAGCTTGTTGGTGCAATTGTTGCAAATTTTCTCGAACTTTACTGGGATTAAATTCAAATACAGACTCTAGCACTTTGTTTGCTAATCTATCGCTTGTTTCCACGACTCGTCCAATTAATTCAGGACTCATTTCTGTCGTACTTGCGACTCCAACTGCTGCACCTGCTTCCGCAATGACTTTAGCGGTATAAGCTGCTGCTTCTCTTAATTCATGGTTTTTAATGATTTCATCTGGCTCAAGGACACTCATTAAATTTTGCCGAATCAATCGCAAAATTAATGCTCCATAGGAAATATTGAAATGACTGAGAGTGCGGAAACCTAATTCTAGTGCATTGCCTTCTTTGGCTAGAATTTCAGTGATTTTATCCAGGAATTCCACACCTTTGCGATCGCAAATTTTACCCAAACCAGCTTTTTCAATTAAAATTTCTGCAATTCGCTCTTTTAGCTGGTTTGCGGATTGTTGCAAACCTTCATCCAATGTGAGAAAATTTTGAGATAAATGGGCACGCAGTTCGACAATAAGTACACCGTAAGTAGAGCGATAAGAGTCTTTTAAATTTGTACTGCGAGCGCGATTTCGGATTTCTTCTTCAGAAGGAATACCTATATTATTTTCACAAGCTGTTAATGCAGCATTGACAACTGCCTCAAAATTGGTGTCAACTGTATGTTGTTCTTCTTTGAGGGTTTCCAGCAAATCTCGCAAACCATTTGTTAAGTTTTGCATCAGCTCCTCAAAAAGCTTTCTGAAGAGTTTATTTTCTTCAGTTAATTTACGTATAGCGTATTCAGCTTGACTTAATTCAGTTTGAATCGTTTGATGTAAAGCAATTAAACTATTTTGCCGGAATTGAGCATAACGTTGTTCTATAGTTTGAATATGCTGGTTGAGATATTGCAAAATGAGTTCTAAGATGCGATTGGCTTCATCAGGGTTAGCACAGTTAGCAATTTCGCGACTGACAAACGTCATTTTACCAACATTATCCCGCAACCAGCGACAACCATCGAAGTTTTTACCTTCAGGTTTATGGTTGAGTACTAAAAAAGCGCGATCGCCGAAATCAGGTAAGACTTGGGAAGTGATATCGTAAAGAGTTGTATCTTCCTTTTTCCATAAAAATCTGTCTTCATCTGGTTTTTTAAGAAACAACACAATATCTACTTCTTGTCCCAAAGTTTCCAGCATCAAGTCTTCATCACCCAAACGAGTATCTCCCAACCCCGGAACATCAATGAGTGCTAGTCGTTCCACTTCTGTTTTGGGAAACCGACACAAAATGTGTACATCTCGTACTGCTAGATGAGAGAAGGTAGTCAAACGATTTTTCTCATCGCGTTTCTGCACAACATATTTAGAGATTTCTGCTTCGGTGATGCGGATGTCTCTAGGTTCGCCAGATTTCAAAAGAGGACGATAGTTCTCTAGGGGTAAGTAGTAATCATCTCGTAAATGCTCGTACATGGCTTGATTAGTTACCCCTTCCGGTGGATTGGGAAAAGGTAAATGAGCAAACTCATCTAAGTTTTTCGGAGGAGTTCCCAAACTCAGTTTTTCGTAATAGGGCTTAATAACTTCTGCGATAAAAGAATTTTCAGAGTAAAGGGTGACAATTGCTTGAGTTTCACCGTCGTGATGTTCAATTTTACTCCGAACTGCTGTACACGCCCCTCCTTTACGTGCGGGAATTATATCATCACTCAATCCACTCAAACTTTTAAGAAAAGTACTTTTACCTTGTCCAGTCCACCCAACCACACCAATATTTAGGGTGGAACGAGAAAAACGCTGTTGAAGCAGCCTTAGTTGTTCTATCTCTAGACGAATATTTTCCTCTATAGATGTCAGGTTAATTTTGTTTAGGCTCTCCCTAGCATCATAATTATCCAAATTAGTTTGTAGTATCTGACGGTGCTGATTCAGACTTTCTATCTCTTGCAATAAGGTTTGCAAATGTAGCTCGACTGGTTTGACTTTCTCAGCAAGTTTTTGGCGTTTTTGGATAACTTCCGCAATGCGATCGCTAATATGGTGGTTATGTTTGGGATTCAATCCATTACCATTATGGAGAGAAAAGTCTTTTTGATTTAATTCATTAGCGTTCATAAGTAGTACTTTTTTACTATTAACAGTAACTTTCGGATAGAGCAGAGGAAGCAAACCAACCCAAGCATCATCTTGGGTAAAACTGAGGTAGTAAAATTGGGTTTACACCTGTCTGCTATTGGTATATCGAAAAGAGTTTCGTAAAATATGCGTAGTTTCAGTTGCATTCATATCAAAATTTTCTCTTTTCCTATCTCTTTCTCTGTGTTCTGGTGCGCCTAAAAAAGTTCTTTCTGTTCTGTGAACGCAACTTGGTACCGCTTTAGCTAACAAACTCTTCTGTATGACTTACATCTCCCAGTGTCACTTTTACATGGAAATTATCCCCTGCTTGATAAGTAAAACTGAGTTGTATCCAATTATCAGCACTTCTCGCTTGCGCTTGGTCAAAAACTGCTCCAGATTCGTCAAGTACAATGAGTTGTAAGTTCTGTGGTAAATAAGTATCCTTCCCAGCGGGATGTACCTTGAGCAAAACTGCTATTTTGTCATTAGCTTCTGGCATTAAATAAACCAGCAAAGCTACAGGATGCCCTGCAAGTTGCATTCCTAAGTCAATTTGGCGACATCTACTAACTCCTGCTTTTGGGTTGCTAGGGTCAATTTTTCCCAAACTTAAGGCGGCTTGCCAGCATAGTTCGTCATCTTGTTTTTTATTTAACACTGCGGTTAAAGCTGTTATCGCCTGTTGGTTGCCTGTACCAATTTCTCCCAAACTCTCAGCAGCTTGCCAGCGAGTCCATTTACTCTGACTGGTATTTAATAGATCGATTAAAGCCGCGATCGCTTCTAAATTTCCAGGTGCGATCGCCCCCAAACATTTGGCAACTTTCAAACGAGTTTCTTCATTATAGTCTGCTTGCAAAATTTCAATCAAGGCAGGAATATTTTTTGCTTGGTCTTCAATATTTTTTTGGCGTTCTTCACGTCCTCGCCATGCAAAAGCTAAATTATTCCCTCTTGGACCTAAAAGTTCGTCCAAAGTCTGCCAAGGTATGTCAAAAATTCCTTGCAACCAGTTAGTTAAATTTGTAGCATCTTGTGCTATATCATGTACATCCAAGCGTTGATTGTACAGCAGTTTTCTTAAATTTTCATCTGCTAATAGAGCTGCCCACTTTTCAAAATCAAAATCTAAGCGAGGGGAACACCATAAAGAACGATCGGACTTTTTTAATAGTTTCTTTGCTTCCATAAGCGATAATTGTGCTAATTTGTTATTAGCTACTTTTTTTTCCTCATAAATCACCTCTTTTATCCACATAAAATTTAAATCTACAATTAACTGATTTCTCGACAAACAGTAGGAACGTGTAATTTCGTCGTATTCTGCCTTCTCTTTAATTGTATTGTGGCTAGCACATCCCAAAACTCGCAACCAGTGTTTTTCGGGATTTACCTGAATAGATATATAGTAATTTGCTTCCCATCCCGGTATATCAACCCATTCCCGTTGCACGCAAAATTCTTCAACAATGCTGTCTTCGGTAGGAATCAGGACAATACGAGTTTCACCTACTTGAATTGCTGTACCGTTGAGAAATTCCCAAAGTTGATAACACTCATCTTTACTTGGTAATAATAAGAGTATTTCTGGTAAGGCGAGATATTCTTTAACCCAACTGATAAAAGCATTTAAGCACAAACGATTTAGGTAAGCATTCCAACGCGCTGCTTCATAGGAATAATCTTTAACTAGCAACAGGAGATGCTTTTCGTATTCTGGGGAGAAAGCTAACCAAATTTGTGCAGTATCGATTATTTGAAATTCTTGCAAACCGGATTTCATGTTGTTACCTCTTTAATTACTTCACTGTGGAGAATGAATTTTCAACAAATCTAAAATAAGGATCATAACCCTTTCTGCAGCTTTTCCTTCTACCTGAAGAGTGATATTGAAATGAGTTTGCATTTGCTGAATAATTCGCTGATGCATCTTGAGTAGGCTAATTGCTATTGTCTGGTTATTTTGTACCTCAGACATTCGTTGCACGAATAAAATTGTATTTTCATTGTTCCTCTTCAAAGAAAGTAATTCTGTAATCTGTTGACTGGTAAATTCGACGGACAATGGAGCAGTATTCAACAACGAATTAACTAAAGTTAAATAATGTTGGCTCAATAAACTCTCCACAGCAGGTTTAATTTCCATTTCTCTAAGCCAATCTAAATTCATTTTTTCCTGAGAAAGAACTACATCTGAAGGATAATTGTTTTTGTCTTGTTCTTGCTTTACCCAAGTTGTGATTTCCCTTAATATGTTGACGATCGCTCTATCTTCACATCGGGAAACTGTCGAATTAATTGGTCGATTATTTCTATCTAGCCATAACATTTCTTGGGCAACTTCTACCTGTGTCATTTTTAATCCATATCTCAAGAATAAAACTATTTTTTGCGTTTTTTCCAGGCTTTCAATATTGTCAATGAGTGAAAAATTAATCTGTATTTTTCTTGCTATTTCATTAACTTCTTCCTGCTCTAGGATCTCACTAGGTAATGAAGATAAATCCGTCAGTTCTATGCGCGGAGCATTGATATCTTCATTGAGAATATCTATAGATTCCAAACGGGGAAATAAATATCTTGTTGCTGCTGTAATACAAATACTATCAAGCCATTTTTTGATTGTTGTTGAATCAAGATTTTGACTGGCTGTTGGCGCTGGCAATTGTTTTTTTAATCGGTTGTATTGCTTGGTAATCGCTTGCCAATGTGCATCCGTTGGAGATATCCTCCCGTGAACGGCAGTACAAATTTGAGAAAAGCATTCCCAAGCCAAACAATATTGACTTAAGGAAGGTTCTGTGTAACCTTGCAATTGTAGTGCATTTTTCCGCTGTCTTGGTCCTAATTTACGTAGCATTCCATAAGCAGTCATTCTAGTGTTATTTTTGGCAAAAATACCATCCTTAATAACACCTTTTATTTTGACCGTAGTATAATTTACTAAATAAGGCGTTTCTGATTGAAAATGACAAAAAAATTCTTCTGGGTTGCTGGCTGCTAACCAAGCATATTGGTAAATCTCTTCTAGAGATTTCTCAAGTGGGATAGTCCGGTTATTATCTTGCCTTTCTCGTAAATTTCTCAACACACTTTTGGCAATGTTATAGCTGATATTTTCTAAAAAAGCCGATAAGTGTTTTGATGCTAATCCTACATTTTCATTACCTAAGTTTATCAAACAATACCTAGCAAAGGTTTCTGCATCTTTTTGGGAATTAGAGAAAAGCCAAGTTTTGATACTAACTTCCAATTTTGAATCAGAATACCAGCAGGGTTGCTTGGAACCACTACGTCCGTTGGAATCTTGCCAACCTCGGAAACGCCAGGAGAACAGCCGTACAATTTCAGTTTCGGATAGCCCTTGTAAAATTGTTATCATGGATTTTCCTCCCTCATTCACTTAGCAAGAGAACCGCCAAGCCTGATTTGCCAAGAAAGCTTTTCAGGTAACTTGTGGCGATCGCTGACTCGCGTTGCGCTGAGAGTGCTTTCTAATATTGGGAAGTTCCTCGTGTACGTTTGGTCAGCCATATACACCTGCGAACGGATGCGATCGTATCCTTGCTATATACACTATCGTGGCGAGTTAGTGAATTATGCAATGCCAAAATTACAAGATCCCCGACTTTTCGGAAAAGTCGGGGATCTTGCACTGAGGTGAATTATATTTGCCCAGATACAAAGCTTGCAAGATTGACCTCGATCCGGGCCGGCTACTTGGGAATGCCTTGCAGCTTCGTCTTCTGTAACTATACAGACAAAAGTCTATGTATGTAAAAAAACTTATACTTTAGAAGTGATTGCTTAGGTTAAAATACTAAAAACAAAAGTGTATTTTTTAACATTTATTTTTTGTAAGATGAAGTTGCAATTTAAGCTATCAATCCTATTCCTACTGGGAATAATAACTGTTTTGTTTGCCAAAAAAAGTTGGGCACAGATAGTTCAAGATGAAACTCTAGGGTCTGAAAGTTCAATTGTCACTACAATTCCAGATTTATCTTTGGATTTGATTGAAGGTGGAGCCAGACGCAATCAAAATCTTTTCCATAGTTTCCAAGAATTCAATGTTGGCGAAGGAAGATTAGTTTACTTCGATAATCCTATAGGAATTACCAATATTCTTGCTAGAGTTACGGGAAACAATTCTTCGCAAATTTTAGGTTATCTTGGTATTTTAGGAGATGCTAATTTATTTTTAATTAATCCAAATGGAATTATTTTTGGCAGAAATGCTTTTTTAGATTTACAAGGTTCTTTTGTAGCTTCGACAGCAAATAGTTTATTATTTGATAACGGGTTTGATTTTAGCACGATTAATCCCCAAACACCGCCATTGCTCTCAGTGAATATTCCCATTGGCTTGCGATTTCGGACGCAACCTCAACCGATTAACGTCGAGGGTTCTGGTCTTTTAGGTAATTTTTTTGGATTGGGTTTACAAGTACAACCAGGAAAAACTTTAGCATTGGTTGGTGGTGATGTAAATTTAGTCAATGGGAGTTTAATTGCTCGTGGAGGAAGAATAGAACTAGGAGGAATCTCAGAACCAGGGACGGTAGGTTTAAATCTTGATAGGGATAATCTGAGTTTAAGTTACCCGGCGCTAGGACAAAGGGCAAATCTTTCTCTGACAGGAACCGCAATTGATTTAAATTTAGATTTAAATGCTAATACAAGTGGTAGTCTGGTCATTAACTCTAATAATTTAGATTATGTTGGCAGTATAATTCAAGCAGGACTTCCCGCAGGTAATGCTTTAACTAATCGCAGAGGGGCAGATCTTTTTATCAATGCTACTGGAAAAATGACAGTGGCAGATAGTGTCATGACTAGTAGTGTTGATTTGGGAGCAATCGGAAATAGTGGTGATATAAATATTAACGTTGGTTCTTTCAGTGCAAGTGATAATAGTTTTATTGTTAGTACGGCTGAAGGACAAGGAAATCCTGGAAATGTATCTATCAAAGCCAGTGGATTAATTTCACTCGATCGCAGCCGTATTTTTAGTGCAATAAATGATACTGCTAGAGGTAATAGTGGAACTATCACACTTGATGCTCAAAATATTTCTTTAAGTAATGGTACAAGAGTATCTACAAGTGTTTTGGGTCGGGGAAATAGCGGAGGAATTTTCTTAAAAGCGAATAATGAAATATCAGTAAATAATAGTTTTATTAGCAGTGGCGTTATCGGTGCTGAAGCTGAAGGTAATGCAGGTCATATTAATATGGAGGCTGGTTCTGTATTTTTAGAAAGAGCTACGGTGTCTGCTAGTACTAGCGGTCAAGGAAATGCGGGCAAGATTTTCATAACAGCTAACGATTTAGTTTCCCTATCAGATAGAGCTTCCCTTAACAGTACTGTGGATTTTGCGGCTCGTGGAGATGGAGGAGATATTAACATTCAATCTAGCTCATTGGCGGTGAGAAATAATGCAAGTATTAGTTCAATTGCTTTTGGTCAAGGTAACTCAGGAAATATTTTCATCAATGCGAAAAAAAATGTTTTTTTGGATAATGTTAGCACAATATCTAGTGGTAGCTTCTTAGGAAGAGATGCTAATGGTTCAATTTTTGTGCCTGAAAATAGCAATATATTTAAAGGTGGTAATATTTCCCTTGAGACAGGCGTACTATTACTGACCAATAATTCTAGTCTGAATGCTAGCACCATTGGTTTTGGTAATGCAGGCAATATAGTGGTGAATTCCCAAACTTTAGTTTCTCTTGATAATAGCGAAATTTCTACTGTCGCTAGCCCTACGAGTCAAGGTTTACCCCAGGCTACAGGTAACGCCGGAGATATTACAGTGAATGTGCTATCTGGATCGCTTTCTTTGCTTAATGGCGGACGACTGCAAACTGCTACTTTTACTCAAGGAAATGCTGGAAAGATTACAGCGAAAGCTAGAGATTCTCTATCTATTCGCAATGAAGAAAGTTTGATTCTTAGTTTTGCAACACCTGCTGTAGATGGTGCTACAGTGGGTCGGGGTGGTGATATCCAAATTCAAACGGGTTCATTTTCTATAAGTGATGCTGCGAAAGTTATATCAAGTACCTTCGGTCAACAAGATTCAGGAAATATACAACTAGAAGCCAATCTTGTTAGCCTCGATCGCGGACTTTTGACAACCCAAACAGGAAGTCAAATTGTTCCTGGTAATGGTGGTCATGCAGGCGGGTTAAGGATTAATACAGTTATTCTGCGCGTGCAAAATGGCGGATTGGTCTCTAGTGAGACTTTTAATAGCGGGAAGGGCGGTACATTAGCTGTCAATGCGACTGAGTTGGTAGAAGTTGCTGGAACCTCTGCCATTGGAAACAACAGCGCCATCACGACTGCTACTAGTGGTACTGGTAACGCCGGAGATTTACAAATCAGTACGCAGCGCTTACTCCTCCAAAATCAGGGAATAATATCAGCTTCCACATTGGTTAATACTGGTAGAGGGGGAACCTTGAGGTTAAATACAAGGGAGTTAGTTGTTCAAGACGGCGCAAAAGTCGCTGTGAGCAGTCAAGGAGGAGGAAATGCAGGCAATATAGAGATATCTTCCCCTTTTATTTTGCTAGATAACAAAGGCGCGATCGCGGCTGATACAGCTTCCGGAAATGGCGGAAATATCAATCTGCAAAATTCAGATTTCATTTTTATGCGTCGCGGTAGTGAAATTTCTACTAGCGCAGGTATCAATCGCGCCCCTGGTGATGGTGGTAACATCACTATCGGTACTAATTTTTTAGTTGCTATTCCCCGTGAGAATAACGACATTAAAGCGAACTCCTTTGGTGGTAGGGGTGGTGCAATTAACATCAATGCACAAAGAGTTTTTGGGCTAGAAGTTCGCGATCGATTGACTTCTCTGAGCGATATCACAGCGTTTTCGCAATTTTCCCCTGCACTCAATGGTGAAATTACTTTAAATACCCCTGATGTCGATCCCTCTCAAGGATTAGTGGAACTACCCCAAACAATTGTCGATCCAGATGCACTCGTTGCTCAAAATCCCTGTTTGCGAAGGGCGGGAAGTGAATTTATTGTGACAGGAAGAGGTGGGTTACCACCTAACCCAAGTCAAGCTTTGAGTAGTGAGGGTGTGGAAGTAAATTTGATTGAGCCAGTCAACTCCAGTCATGTTACTGGTAAATTTAGTCAGTTTCTATCAGCCAATCAATTATCAACTCAAAGCTCACCAGAAATCGTACCTGCTACTGGGTGGGTGATTAACGAGAAAGACGAAGTGATATTTACAGCAAATCATTCTCGCAATTCTGGCGATCGCGCTGTTGGCTGTGCTTATCCTAAATAAACCTGAGTTCTACAGATAATTGCTGAAAAGTGGATAATAAGAGCACGCGACCAAGGAAGAATATCATCGATCCTTATTCACAAAATTCATGCGCTCATTTTACAAGTTTCTAATTCTCAATAGCTAGCCTGTACTAATGGAAAGCGATCGCCCGCATACCCAAGTCACTGACTGAGATACATCGAACCAGTGCTCTCAGACAACATTAACTAAGAAGTCTCGTCCAATGTTTACATTAGTTGAATCGGAAATTATAGCGATGAGTTCGTTGTTGTAAAAAATTCCAGTATCAAGCAAGTTAGATTGACCGTGCCAGTTTCCTGTTCGTAAAGAGTATCGATCTAAACTTCCGGTAACTCCAATTTTATCGCTCTTGTAGTCCCAATCTAAAATTAGGGCATAATCACTAGAGCCATAATACTGATAGGAGACTCCCCAGGTACTACCGCCAAGGACAAAAGTATCGCTTCCCGAACCTCCAGCTAAGTAATCAGTTTGTGGAAGGTTGGTAGAAAGTACTGCATCGCTACCGATGAGAATATCATTGCCACCTGTTTTACTTTGAGTGTCGTCACCAAACAGAGAATCCGAGCCAGGACCACCCCAGAGAATATCGTTACCGAGACCACCTTCCAAATAATCACTTCCCGCCGTTAGTAAAGTCATAGAATTGCCCAGAAAAACATCATCGCCAAATAAAATGTCATCACCTCCTAGTCCCTGTAGGCGATCTGCACCGCCATGACCAACAATAAAGTCCTTATTTTGAGTTCCCCACAAAGTTCCTAGATCGTTATATTGAGTACCTTCGACTAAATTAAATTGAGAATTTCCGATAGATATAGTAGCCATAGCTTTTTCCTCCCATTGTGTGAGCAATGAACGGCTTTTGTTTTTGTTGTCACTTTCTTATCGGGATGGAAATGCGATTTATGCACTGAAGTTTAAACTCCATTCGTTTGTTTGACTAAAACGTTTGTATAGAGAGTTTTTCAGTCTTCATACCAATTCTGTATGAAGATGCGCCTGAGAGGATGTTTGAAAAGTGGTTAGCTGTGATTTTAGGCATTTCGATCCCCCCTAGCCCCCCTTAAAAAGCAGGGAAAATACTCTTAAAGTCCCCCTTTTTAAGGGGGATTTAGGGGGAACGTGAACGTTTTGCTACTGATGAAATGACTTTTAAAACATCCTCTAAGTTAAAGCAATTAAAAAAATACAAAATCCTCACAAGATTCTCACATTCTCTATGTAATGTTCATACTGTTCCCCTGCCTAGTTTTGAGCCTTTCTCTTATAGTGAATTTAGGTTAAATACATTTTTCAGACAAAGGTCTCAAGAAGAAGGAAAGGATGCGGTCTGAGAATCTAAAAAT
This sequence comes from Scytonema sp. UIC 10036, assembly GCF_009725235.1. The sequence goes on along the minus strand of NZ_WJFC01000104.1, from coordinate 10,819 downwards.
GCATATAACTCAAAAAAGAAAAAATAAAATTTTGTTAAAAATAAGTTTATTTTGTGTAGTTTGCTTGCCATTATTAAATACTAAAACTAAAGCCTTAGCGACTTCAAGCGAAGTATTTATCCCTGACTTTGAGTTAATCGATCGCTCTACAGAAATATCCAGTATACCAAATACTACCATTAGTCAAATACCTTCCCCAGTTACCCCAACACTTCCCGAACCTCCTCCCACTCCCCTACCGTCTCCAAGTGAAGATCCCTTACAAATTTCGCCTCCAAGCCAACTTCAACCAAAACCAATACCTGAAGTTTCAGGAACATTTATCATTAAACATATTGAATTTATTGGGAATACTGCCTTTAGTAGCGAAGAATTACTCGAAGAGATTCAGCAATTTATCAATCAACCTATTACCTTTGCAGAAGTTTTACAAATCGAAGAAATTATTAATCAAAAATATCAGAAAGCTGGCTATATAAATTCTGGTGCAGTGATTCCCGCAGGACAAAAATTTCCCCGTAAAGGAGGTACTGTCAAAGTTCAAATTGTTGAAGGAGGTATCGAAGCGATAAAAGTCCGAGGTACCCGCAGACTTAATTCTGGATATATTAGCAGTCGTTTAGCTATTGCCACAAAGAAACCTTTAAACCGCAATCAGTTGTTACAATCGCTGCAACTGTTACAACTCGATCCCCTCGTTAAAAATATTTCTGCGAACCTTACTGCCGGAGCACGTCCAGAGTTAAGCTTACTGGAAGTAACAGTTGTAGAAGCAGACTCTTTTGACACTCGCATTTTTGCAGACAACGGTCGCGCTCCTAGTGTGGGAACCTTTCGCAGAGGGATTCAAATTAACGAGCGGAATTTACTGGGTTTTGGTGATGGAATTCGGGCTACTTACACAAATACTGATGGTAGTCATGCTTTTGAGATTGGCTATACAGTTCCCTTAAGTCCAAGAAACGATACACTTACAATTAACTATAGCAGAAATAATACTGAAGTTATCGAAGAACCATTTGACCGTTTGGATATTTTGGGTGATTCCTATGCTTGGGAAGTCACTCTACGTCAGCCTGTGTTGCAAAAACCATCTCAGGAATTTGCCTTGGGTTTAACCTTTTCGCAACAAGAAAGTAAAACTGAACTATTGGGATTTGACTTTCCCCTTTCCCCTGGTGCTGACAATAACGGTAGAACTCGTATCTCTGCACTGCGATTTTTCCAAGAGTGGACAACTCGCAATCCTAGAGAAGTTTTTGCGTTGCGATCGCAATTCAATATCGGTATCGACGTATTCAACGCCACCACTAACGATCTCCCTCCCGACAGTCGCTTTTTTAACTGGCGCGGACAAAGCCAATATGTGCGGCTTCTTGCACCGTATACCTTGCTACTGTTGCGTTCTGACTTGCAATTTGCCAGTAGTGCGCTCGTACCATTAGAACAATTTGCGATCGGTGGATTTGGTAGCGTCAGAGGTTATCGGCAAGATTTGCTGTTGACAGACAACGGTGCGTTTTTATCTGCTGAGGTGCAATTACCAATTCTTAGAGTACCAGAATCGCGAGGGATTTTGCGACTTGCGCCATTTGTTGATTTTGGCGTGGGTTGGAATAGTTCTGGAGGTAGGGAAACAAATAATACTTTGCTGGCGGCTGGTTTGGGTTTGCAATGGCAAATGGGAGACTGGCTAGATATTCGTTTTGACTGGGGAATACCACTGATTGAAGCTGAAGGGAGAAACCGCACATGGCAAGAAAATGGACTGTATTTTTCTGTAAATGTCAAGCCTTTTTAATTAAAAGAGATAGTAGCAAAAGTAAGTTCTTAGCAGGGCAATTTTTAGAGGTTTTGCTCGTTACTAGCAGTATCATCTTGGGGAACCCGATCGACTCACATACAGTGCAGGCGCAGCTATCTCCCGATAATACATTGGGTAGTGAAAGCTCTACAGTCATTCCGATAAATGGTGTTCCTGTTGAATTAATTACAGGTGGAGCAAGACGGGGATCGAATCTTTTCCACAGCTTTCGGGAATTTAATGTAGAAGCCAGAAGGGGTGTATATTTTAATAATCCAGTAGGAATTGAAAATATTCTCACTCGTGTCACAGGGAATAATCCTTCAAGAATTTTGGGGCGTTTGGGAGTTAACGGCAATGCCAACTTATTTTTAATGAACCCCAAAGGGATTATTTTTGGTTCCGAAGCATTTCTGGATTTGCGCGGTTCTTTTGTAGCGACAACTGCCAGTGAAATGATATTTGATGGCGGAAGTCAATTTAGCGCCATGAGCCCAGAAGCAGCACCATTGCTGGCGGTGAATATTCCTGTTGGCTTGAATTTTAGGCAGCCCCCAGGGAAAATTTTCGTAAACGGATTTGGTTTTGCAGGTAGTTTGTCAGGCTTTGGCTTGAATGTTCTTCCAGGAAAAACGCTCGCGCTTGTTGGAGGAGAAGTGGAAATTAATGCTGGTGTTCTAAATACACCAGGGGGACAAATTCAGTTAGGAGGACTCACAGCAGGGACAGTAGAACTTCAGGCTAATGGTAATAATGTGGGTTTCAACTTTCCTCAAAATTTGCAACGGGCAGATGTAATACTTGTTAATGGTTCTATAGTTGACGTGAGTGGCAATGGTACGGGTGAGATTGCAATTAATGCCCAAAACTTGGATATATTGAGCGGAAGTCTTCTTTTTGCTGGTATTGGTCAAGGTTTGGGTACACCTGAAACTGTTGGGGGGGATATTAGGCTGAATGCAACTGGAGAAATCAACATTGCTGGTTTTAACAGTGGAATTCTGAATTTAGCGCGATCGGGTTCGCAAGGTAATGGAGGTAACATTACTATTGATGCTGCTTCTTTGAAATTACAAGATGGCGCTCAAGTTATTGCTTCAACCTTTGGACAGGGGAATGCGGGAAATGTGACAGTGAGTGCAAAAGATGCCGTTTCCCTTACAGGTAATGCTAGTGTATTCAGCACAGTAGAAGCAGGGGGTGTAGGTAAGGGTGGGAATATCGGCATCAATGCTGCAACCCTATCACTACAAGATGGCGCTCAACTACAAACTATTACGCGTCGTGCATTTGCAAATCAAAGAGCAGGACAAGGGGATGCAGGGAATGTGAATGTGAAAGTTTCTGGGGAAGTTAATATTGCTGGTGTGAAAAATGGATTTTCTAGCGGGATTTTGAGCCGCGTGGAAACAGGAGCAGTAGGGAATGGGGGAAATATTACTATTGATGCTGCTTCTTTTAAATTACAAGATGGCACTCAACTTGCAGCCTTAACCTTTGGACAGGGGAATGCGGGGAATGTAACGGTGAGTGCAAAAGATGCCGTTTCCCTTACAGGAAATAGTTACATATTCAGCACAGTAGAAGCATCTGGTGTAGGTAAGGGTGGGAATATCGACATCAATGCTGCAACCCTATCACTACAAGATGGCGCTCAACTACAAACTATTACTCGTGGTGCATTTGCAAATCAAAGAGCAGGACAAGGGGATGCGGGGAATGTGAATGTGAAAGTTTCTGGAGACGTTGATATTGCTGGTGTAAAAAATGGGCTTTCGAGTGCGATTGGCAGCAGTGTGGGTATCGGAGCAAAAGGCAATGGGGGTAACATTACCATTGATGCTGGTTCTTTCTTGTTAAGAGATGGCGCTCAACTTTCTGCCTCAACGAGTGGACAGGGAAATGCAGGGAATGTGACGGTGCGAGCAAAAGATGGCGTTTCCCTTACGGGTAATGCTAGCATCTTCAGCACAGTAGAAGCATCTGGTGTAGGTAAGGGTGGGAATATCAACATCAATGCTGCAACCCTATCACTACAAGATGGCACTCAACTACTAACAATTACTCGTGGTGCATCTGATACTCAAAGAGCAGGACAAGGAGATGCAGGGAATGTGAATGTGAAAGTTTCTGGAGACGTTAATATTGCTGGTGTGAAAAATGGATTTACTAGTGGAATTTCAAGCAGTGTGGAAACAGGAACAGTCGCGAATGGGGGTAACATTACCATTGATGCTGGTTCCTTCAAGTTACAAGATGGCGCTCAAGTTTCTGCCTCAACGAGTGGACAAGGGAATGCGGGGAATGTAACGGTGAGTGCAAAAGATGCAGTTTCCCTTACAGGAAATAGTTACATCTTCAGCACAGTAGAAGCATCTGGTGTGGGTAAGGGTGGGAATATCAACATCCATGCTGCAACCCTATCACTACAAGATGGTGCTCAACTACAAACTATTACTCGTGGTGCATTTGCAAATCAAAGAGCAGGACAAGGGGATGCGGGGAATGTGAATGTGAAAGTTTTTGGGGACGTTGATATTGCTGGTGCAAAAAATGGGCTTTCGAGTGCAATTGGCAGTAGTGTGGATACCGGGACAAGAGGCAATGGGGGTAATATTACCATTGATGCTGGTTCTTTCTGGTTAAGAGATGGCGCTCAACTTTCTGCTTCAACCTTTGGACAGGGGAATGCGGGAAATGTGACAGTGAGTGCAAAAGATGCTGTTTCCCTTACAGGTAATGCTAGCATCTTCAGCGCAGTACAAGCAGGAGGTATAGGTAAGGGTGGTAATATCGACATCAATGCTGCAACCCTATCACTACAAGATGGCGCTCAGCTAGTAACAATTACTCGTGGTGCATCTGCAAATCAACCCGCAGGACAAGGAGATGCAGGGAATGTGAATGTGAAAGTTTCTGGGGACGTTGATATTGCTGGTGTAAAAAATGGATTTTCCAGTGGAATGTTCAGCAGTGTGGATACAGAAACCATAGGCAATGGAGGTAATATTACCATTGATACTGGTTCCTTCTTATTAAAAGATGGTGCGTTATTAGATGCAAGCACCCAAAATAACAATAGAGGTGGTAATATTACGCTCAATGCGAATGTTGTTGAAACACTCAATGGCGGACAACTGACTACTAACGCCCTAAGCAATGGACGTGCAGGTAAAATTACAGTCAACGCTACTGACAAAGTAATTATTAGCGGTAGTGACCAGAACTACAATGACCGAGTTACTAATTTTCCTAACAATATCAGAAATGTTGGTGCTAACAGTGGCTTTTTTGTCAGTTCCAGAGGTTTAGGAATCACAGGCGACATCGAAATCAACTCGCCCAAAATTACCTTAGATAACCAAGGCAGACTTAACGCCGAATCTGCATCCGGTAACGGTGGTAACATCAACCTCAATAGCGATTTGCTTCTACTCCGTCGCAACAGCCAAATGTCCACCAACGCAGGTACGGAGGAAAAAGGCGGTGATGGGGGTAACGTCAATATCAATTCCCAATTTATTGTTGCACTGCCCAACTCTAACAGCGACATCACAGCAAATGCCTACAGTGGTAAAGGTGGTAACGTTAATATCCGCACCCAAGGTATCTTTGGGATTCAAGCCCGTCCAAAACTTACAAATACTACAAACGACATCACAGCTAGTTCGCAACTTGGGGTACAAGGACAAATTACCATCAATCAACCTGAGGTAGACCCCAGTCAAGGATTGGTAGAATTACCGCAAATAGTTATCGATCCCGATGCATTAATAGCCCAAAATCCTTGTGTGCGAAGGGCTGGTAGTGAGTTTGTTGTTACAGGAAAGGGAGGGCTTCCACCGAGTCCTAACCAAGCATTGAATGCAGATGCAGTGGAAGTTGACTTGGTTGAACCAGCACCATTGACGATCGCTCAAAAACAACCATCAACTAACACCTTGAATGATATTTCCAATCAAAAGCCCGTACAAATGAATGCTATTGAAATTATACCTGCTCAAGGATGGGTTGTTAGCGATCGCGATGAGGTTATTTTGACAGCTTATGCCGCTCATGGTACAAAAATCTCACGACAAGCTCATAATTTTCTAGGTTGTCCAACAAAATAATACCCTTTTGGATTTTGGATTTTGGATTTGGGATTTGGGATTTTGGGTTCAGAAAGTCACTATGGATTGAAATTTTCCAAACATCCTTTAGGAAGAAACGAATAAACATTCATCAATCAAAAACTTATGAATATGAGAAATTTCAAGCTTTACTTGCGGAAGCGATCGCATTTTTTCATGCTAGCAATTATAGTATTTTACTTCACTATTGCCACTACACCTATTGTTGCTCAAATTACAGAAAAAGCACCCGTTATCCAAAGCCAAAATAACGGCTTACAACTAGCCGCACAAGCCAAATATTTGTACCAAAATCTAAAATTTTCTGAGTCTGCTGAAGTGTGGCAAAAGGCATCTCATGCTTTTGCAAGAGTAGGAGATAAAACTAATCAAGCCATGGCATTGAGTAATCTTTCTCTTACATATCAACAATTAGGAAAGTGGCAAGCTGCGAAAGAAGCTATTAAAAATAGTCTAAATTTGCTGCCAACAAGCGATAGAGAAGACCAACGGCGAGTACTTGCAAAAACTTTGGAAATTCAAGGTAAATTACAACTTGCTACAGGAGATGCTTCTTCAGCGTTATCAACTTGGCAACAAGCCACAAAAATTTACTCAGAACTTTATGATACAACAGGAAGTATTCAAAATCAAATGAATCAAGCACAAGCATTTCAGGCTTTAGGGCTTTACCGACGCGCTATTACGATTTTAAACGATGTCAAGCAAACTCTCCAAACACAACCAGATTCATCGTTAAAAGCCAGGGCTTTATTAAGTTTGGGAAATACCCTCAGCGTCTCCGGTGACTTGCAAAAAGCAGAAGACAATTTGCAGCAAAGTTTGAAAATTGCCCAATCTTTACAACCACCGCAAGACAAAAGTGATATTTACCTGAGTATGGGAAATTTAGCACGTTTCCAGAAGAAGATTCAAGAGGCAATTAATTACTACAAACAAGCAGAAAATTCTTCTTCACTGACCTTGCAAGTACGAGCACGGTTAAACAATCTTAATTTATTAGTAGAAACTCAACAATGGCAATTAGCTCAAGCCATGTGGAATCCAATTTTAGAACAGCTAAATAATTTACCTGCTAGCAGCGCAAATATTTATGCACGAATGCATCTTGCTCAGAGCTTAATCTGCTTAAAACAACCGGATTTAACAAAGTCAGAATTGAACTCACCCATTTTACAACAATGCGTTACATCAAACAATCAACAAATTTCAGAAAATTCTCAAAATGTAACACTTACAAGCATAACACCAATAAGTAACCAAAATCTCAAAGATATAATCCAAAATCCAAAATCCAAAATCCAAAATCGTCTAATCCAAAATCCAAAATCCAAAATCCAAAATCTTTTAGGATGGTCAGATATTGAAAAATTATTAATAACTGCTAGCGAACAAGCGCAAACTTTACAAGATAAACGAGCAGAAGCTTATGCTCTTGGTTATCGAGGTGCTGTGTATCAACAAAAACAAAATTTACCAGAAGCGGATACCTTGACTCGCCAAGCCTTAAATTTAGCAATGACCGCCAAAGCTCCTGATATTGCCTACCGTTGGCAATGGCAATTAGGTCGAATTGCTAAGTCTAGGAAAGACTCTCAAAATGCAATTTCTGCCTATACTGATGCATTTAAAAATCTTCAATCTTTGCGCGGTGATTTAGTAGCAACTAATCCAGATATCCAGTTTTCTTTCCGTGAAAGTGTGGAACCTGTTTATCGAGAACTGGTTGATTTACTACTAAAAGAAAAGCAACCTAATCTCAAATTAGCCCGTGAAGTCATTGAATCGTTACAGTTAGCAGAATTAGATGATTTCTTCCGAGAAGCTTGCATTGATGCTAAACCCGAACAAATTGACCAGATAGTTGATAAGGCAAATCCTCGCACGGCTGTTTTTTATGCTTTCTTTCTTCAAAATAGCTTAGAAGTTATTTTGAAATTGCCAGGAGATGATTTACAGCACTACAGTACTCCTCTAGAACAAAATCTGGCAAAAAATACCATAGCCCAACTACAGCAAGCCTTAACTCAAATAGACCGAACCAAGGATGTACAAAGGTTATCAAAAGAGGTTTACAACTGGATAATTGCACCTGTACGGGAAAAATTAAATTCCAGTCAGGTCAAAACTTTAGTATTTGTTTTAGATGGTGCGCTGCGGAATATCCCTATGGGGGTGCTTTACGATGGACAAAAATATTTAGTGGAAAAATATGCGATCGCACTTACTCCTGGGCTGCAACTTTTAAGCCCCCGTCCTTTAGCTAAGATAGAGCTAAGCGCTCTCACAGCCGGAGTCAGTGAAGAACGCAAAATGGAAGGGCAAGAATTTGACCAACTTGTATATGTAGAATCAGAATTGCGAGAAATAACATCTCAAGTCCGAGGTAGCAAACAATTATTGAACGAGTTATTTACCAAACCCAACCTACAGCGCCAAATTAATCAAGAAAATTACGCTGTAGTACACTTAGCAACCCACGGTCAATTTAGTTCCGATCCAGACAAAACCTTTTTGCTTCTGTGGGACAATTTGCTCAAAGCAAGAGAACTGAATAATTTGCTGCGTAGTACCGATACCAACCAAAACAGAAAGCAAACAATAGAGTTATTAGTTCTCAGTGCTTGTCAGACAGCTTCCGGTGATGAACGTGCTGCACTGGGGCTTGCAGGCGTAGCTATCCGTGCTGGCGCACGAAGTACGGTAGCAACCTTATGGCCTGTAATTGACGAGTCTACAAGTTTGTTAATGAAACAATTTTACAAAGAGTTAACCAATCCCAATATTACCAAAGTTCAGGCTTTGCAAAATGCTCAAATAGCTTTGTTGAAAGAAAAAGAGGAACCTTATTATTGGGCATCCTACACATTAGTTGGTAACTGGTTGTAGTGAAAGGCTTTGACTGCCAAATACAACTCAGAGCAACCCATCAAATATTAAGTTTCCAGTGCAAAACACAAAACCAACACAGCCACGAGATTTTGCTTAAGACTGCTGATTTGTCTCTAATTTTAGTAGAAGTTACGGAGATTGAGCTTAAAGAATATTAAAATTTACATTTGTCTTCCATTGCATATTTTTACTTTTCTCTCCTGATACAAGAGTGAGAGCAAAAATACAATTCGTTCAATATTTACCCACTAAATATCTCCAATAATTAATTTTGCGTTATTTACAACCTTAGTAGAAACACAAAATTTCTTGTGCCTATAATTTTTTTGATCGGATGTCTAATAGAAGGAAAGTTTATGACTATTATCTATATTGCAATGATACGTATTATGATTCTATGGCTTGCATAATTTTTGACCTAATTCAACTTTTTAAACACCCTCTTAATCTATAAAACTAACTCTTTCAAATACTGGAAAAAGTTAGGAGTTCAGTTTGGATGAGTAAACTTTTTTTGAAGGAAATAATCCTTTTATCAGATTATCTATGAATAACCAAAAAAATAGTAAAGAAGTAAGTGAAGTAACCACAAACAAACATCTTGAGGAAAAACAGTCTAAGGAACGAAAGCTTTGGTTAAAAAAGCTTATACTTTGGCTCTCTGAGAAAGATAACGGACAAGAAGCATCCTTTCTAGTTAAAGCAATTTCATCAGGAAATAATCTGATTCGTGCGCTCATTATTTTGACTTTAATATTTTTATTTTTAAGACAAATAGCTTTGGAAATTATCGATTGCTTTGTCGTGCAAGTGGATGAAATAACTTTTTCAGGTGAAGGTAATCCTATCATTAGAATTAAGGGGAAACAGTCACTGCAGGTTATTAGTGTTCCGGCATACCAACGATGGATATCCCCAGGAATTACCCTTAGCAACAGTGCTAAGGTGCAAATCAGAGCGACTGGTTCTGTCGCAACTGGTTTAGCCATTCCTAGGTATCTTGAACGAGAACTGTACAAGCAATTCAGTAATGAATTAGGATGGCGTCTTTCAAGGCTTGAATTTAATGAAGATGTTTATTTAGGCTGGAGGGAGGCGGACGGCAAACTTCTTCAAGGATATGACTCTAACAAATCTGAAGATAACATTTATGGGTCTAAATGCATCGATGAGAAATCACGCCAGAAAAAATTAGTTCCTGAATTGGGATATGGAGTTTTACTTGCATTTCTGGCGAACAATAATGACAAATCGGCAGATAAAGTATTGACCAGCAAAGATAAAAACAAGTTTTTCATGGTAGGAAAGCAGGCAGAAATTGAATTTCTTCCAAAAACCAACTTATACCGGGTAACATACGTAGACGAGAAAGGAGACAATCAAATTCGCGATATTCCAGCAAAGAATTGGGAAGGAGATACCCTATATTTTACGATTAATGACAGTGTCGTTCAAAAAAAAGAAGAGTTTAAAATGTTCTCAGAATGCTTGAGTCAAGAGAAGCAAGCACCACAACACTTGAAAAGATATATGCAACATCAAGAAGAACGCTACGCAAAAATATACGAAAAACTCTCATACTCCGAATCTATATGGTTTATGGATAATAGAGGAGATTTTACAGTTACTATCATTACGAAGCAGAACTAAATGTTATACCAACAGTGCGATCTCCCATGAAGTGAAAAGTTGGCACAGTATATCGAAGTTCTTGTAATAAAAGCTATTTTTCTATACCTTAATACACAGCTATGATTTTAATTACCAAGCTACTTTGCTAAACAGCAAGGCAATAGAGGCTCTTTCGCAAATTCTGTCAATTCTCCATCTTGTAGAAATGCTGTCCATTCTTCTCTAATTGTTGGATCTTGTGGTGAAACACACAGCTTTTCTGCTAAATCAGTTAAGTTATCAAACCAAATATTCTCTGGAGTGTAATTATTGGGTGAAACTCGTTCTACATGACCATCAATAAAGAAATAAACTGAAG
>NZ_WJFC01000103.1 GCF_009725235.1 Scytonema sp. UIC 10036 | reverse complement strand
ATATTTGTATAAGAGACAGGGTTATTTATGAACAACTCCTTTGTTTCCCCTTTACTACGAAAACCCGACGCGAATCACCCCATTTATTACCTATGGGTTGATTGGTATGAATGTATTGCTTTTTCTTCATGAAGTGAGTCTGTCAGAAACGCAACTAGAGCAGTTTCTACAGTTATATGCTGTAGTCCCACGACAGTTAACTGCTAGTTTTGCTGGTGCGTCAGTCAATCAAGCTGTACCTGAGTGGGCTACTTTGTTTACGTCACAATTTTTACATGGAGGTTGGTGGCATCTCATATCCAACATGGTATTTTTATGGGTTTTTGGTAACAATATTGAAGATCGTTTAGGTCATTTTAAATACTTAATTTTCTATTTAAGTTGTGGTGCTCTAGCAGCTTTGTGTCAGTGGTTGGTTGGTATAAATTCTACAATTCCTTCTTTAGGGGCAAGTGGCGCAATCTCAGGCATTTTGGGTGCTTACATTATTCGCTTTCCGCGCACGGGAGTCGTTTCATTAGTCTTCTTGGGGTTTTTTATCACTACAATCAGAGTTCCAGCAATGATTTTGATAGGACTCTTTATTGTCCAAAATGTGATATCCGGTCTTGTTAGCTTGCAACCAGCTGCCATGAGTGCGGAGACAGGTGGAGTTGCGTATTGGGCGCATATAGGTGGCTTTGTGTTTGGTTTGATTCTCGGTCCTTTACTGGGTTTATTTAACCGAGATTATGACTAAACTGTTTGCAGTCCTGTGGGAAGATTATTAGTGGGTTAACTCTTGTTAACAATCTGATGTTGCATTGAAGCCATCCCATGTTCAAAATATTGAAATTCTGGCTGAATAACAGTCTCATTGCACTGCTGCTGGTCACTCTATTTTTCGGAATAAGTACAGTTGGGTGGACACCATCTTGTAGTGCTGCGTTGCCTGCTGGTAACGCCATTACTGACGGTAACTCTCTTTTACAGTACGCACTTCCAATAGATAATAAACCCGTGCGGGAACTGCAAGCGAGTTTAGAAGACATATCAAACCAACTGCGAGCAAATCGGCGCTGGGGTGCTGTTTCTAAAGACCTCAGCAAAGCATCGCGCATTCTTGATAAACCCGCCCAACTTTTAGCCAGTGTTCCAGATGAACGAAAACCTCAAGCTTCGGCTTGGATTTCCGAGTTAAAATCTGGTGTTGACACTTTGCAAGAAGTGGTTAAAACAAAAAACAAAGAACAAGTTAAGGAACAAAGGGCTAAACTACTTAGCTTGGTTGGTCTTTTAGAAGAATCAATGGTGAAGGAATTTCCCTTTGAAGTACCAACCGAATACAGCAATTTACCTCAACTTAAAGGTCGTGCAACTGTAGAAGTAAAAACTAACAAAGGTGACCTGACGATTGTTGTAGATGGCTACAGCGCCCCAGTGACCTCTGGAAATTTTGTTGATTTGGTACAACGGGGTTTTTATAACGGCTTGGAATTCACTCGTTCTGAAGAATCTTACGTGTTACAAACTGGCGATCCACCAGGTAAAGATGTAGGTTTTATTGACCCAAAAACAGGTAAATACCGTGCCGTTCCTTTAGAAGTACTTGTAAAGGGCGATAAAAAACCAACTTACGGTATCACCTTAGAAGAAGCAGGTCGTTATACTGACTTACCTGTTCTTCCCTTTTCTGCCTTTGGTGCTTTAGCTTTAGCACGTCCCGAACGTGATGTGAATGGCGGTTCTTCACAAGTCTTCTTCTTTCTATTTGAACCAGAATTAACTCCTGCAGGACGCAACTTACTTGATGGTCGCTATGCTGTTTTTGGCTACGTTACTGAAGGAAAAGAAGTTTTGGACGAACTGAAAGCAGGTGACAAAATTGAATCTGCTAGAGTCATTCAAGGGATTGAGAATTTAGTAGAACCCAACGTTGCTTAAACAGGTTAGATTTACTCCCCTTAATCCCCTCTTGGAAAGGCTATAGTGTCACAAATTCTATTTACCCCCCTTAGTCCCCCCTTATAAAGGGGGGAAATAAGAGAAATCTAGTTACCTCCCCAATATATCGGGGAGGGTAATGTTTGGAATCCTGTAACGGTTACAAATTAACCAAGATTACTTGCAGCAAAAACTTGTTCAACAGTAATGAATAATTCAGGAAAAGTACGAGATACAATCTGGTGGTTGTCAGTTAAAACGCTCTCTTCGTAAAGACCTTCTTCTAAGAACAAAACTGTAATTTTCGTATCCAATGGATCTACAATCCAATATTCCGGTACTTCCAATGCTGCATATTCAGAACGCTTATAACGATAATCTCGCTTAACAGATTCTGGGCTGACCACTTCTACTATTAGAAGTGGGGGCGACTGAAATACCGCCGATGCATTCTTCAATTCCTTAGCTTGCTCTTGTGTGACTACAGAAATATCAGTTAATCGAGATTTCTTTTTACCTGTTCTTACTCCAGTTTCTCTGAAACAAAGCCACGGTAGGCTTAAACGCTTAATTTCTGTCTTCAATACTGTGTCTAGAAAATCAGCAACGAGGAAATGTTCAATACTCGGTGGATTCATTAGTTCTAACCTACCATCCACCAGTTCATAGTGAAAGCCAGTACCATCATCATAGGTTAAATACTCCTCAAAGGTGAGATCGATTGCTGGTATAGTTACCATACAAACAGACTCCGAAACAGTATTTTTATCGTAACTTGAAAATGGGAACTGGGGATTGGCGATTAGGGACTCGGAAAGAGATATGAATAGCGAATCTGTGTTAGTTGGAGATATTGGAGAACAAGGTCTTTTAGAAAGATTGCAGCGTTATTGTCCTCCAGACATTGTTGGAGATGATGCGGCTGTGCTATCTACTGAACCAGGAAAATCTTTAGTAGTAACTACTGATGTGTTAATTGATGGTGTACACTTCAGCGATATTACGACATCCCCAGAGGATGTTGGTTGGCGAGCCGCCGCCGCCAATTTATCTGATGTAGCAGCAATGGGAGCAACTCCATTAGGCATTACGGTTGGCTTGGGACTACCCGGCAAAGTTGCTGTCAGCTGGGTGGATAGACTATACCAGGGAATGTCACAATGTTTGCAAAAATATAATACACCCATTGTTGGTGGAGATATAGTACGATCGCCCACCACAACCATAGCCATCACCGCACTCGGTCAAGTTAATCCATTGCAAACCATCCGTCGCGACAATGCTAAAGTGGGAGATGCCATTGTTGTGACAGGAATTCATGGTGCTTCCGCTGCTGGCTTACAATTACTTCTACATCCCGAACTAGGGAAAAATCTTAGTGTTAGCGATCGCACAACCTTAATCAAAGCACATCAGCGTCCCCAACCGCGACTGGATGTCCTACCCATACTCTGGAAAATCTTAGTAACCCAATCCCCAGTACCCAATCCCCAGTACCCAATCCCCATCTCCGGAATGGACAGCAGTGATGGTTTAGCAGATGCTATCATACAAATTTGCCGCAACAGTAAAGTAGGCGCTGTTGTTGAGAGTACACAAATTCCCTTACCTGAAGCATTCCATTCCTGGTTAACCAAAGAACAAGCCCTAGAATATGCCTTATATGGCGGCGAGGATTTTGAACTTGTATTGTGTATGCCCAAAGAAGTAGCAGAAAAGTTTGTACAAATACTGGGAAAAAACGCTGCGATCGTGGGGACAACTACCAATGAGTCAACAGTAATTTTACGAGACCAAGACAAAAAAAATCCCAACCAAGTGCTTACACTTAATCGGGGATTTCAGCATTTTGGATAGTTGTTAGTGGATAGTTGTTAGTGGATAGTTGTTGGTTGTTAGTTGTAAAAACCACCAACCACTAACGACTAACCACTAACCACTAACAAATAACTATTTAACCCATTTTTCAGCAACCAATTCAGCAAGATCGAGTACACGCTGACTGTAGCCCCATTCGTTATCGTACCAAGCCATAACCTTAACCAAGTCTCCGCCCATGACCATTGTTAAGCTGGCATCAACAATCGAAGATTCATCAGTACCTTGGTAATCAGAAGATACCAGTGCTTCCTCGCTATACGCGAGAATGCCTTTGAGTGAATTTTCAGAAGCTTCTTTGAGGGCTTGGTTAACTTCTTCAGTGATGGTAGATTTTTCGACTTGTATGACAAAATCCACCATAGAAACATTAGGGGTAGGAACGCGAAGTGCAACACCGTTTAGCTTGCCCTTCAAATCTGGCAATACCAAGGCTACAGCTTTAGCTGCGCCTGTAGAGGTAGGCACAATGTTGAGAGCTGCTGCACGCGCCCGACGGACATCTCTGTGGGAAGCATCCAACAAACGCTGGTCACCCGTGTAGCTGTGAGTAGTGGTCATGGTGCCTTTGATGATGCCGAATTTTTCGTGCAACACCTTAGCAATAGGAGCCAAACAGTTTGTAGTACAACTAGCGTTGCTGATGATATGGTGTTTTTCGTGGTCATAGTCGTGATGGTTAACGCCTACCACAAAAGTGCCATCATCGTTCTTTCCTGGAGCAGTGATAAGAACCTTTTTGGCTCCCGCATTCAGATGCTTGGTTGCTCCTTCTCTATTCGTAAATACACCTGTGGCTTCAATAATGAGATCGATATCCCAGTCTTTCCAGGGCAAGTTTTCTGGGTTACGGTCGGATACACACTTAATGGTTTTACCGTTAACGGTGATGGAGTTGTCATCAGCGCTAATGTCAACACCCTTTAACTTCCCTAGCATTGTGTCATACTTCAGCAGGTGCGCGTTCGTTCTGGGGTCGGAAGTATCGTTGATAGCAGCTAGGTCAATATTGCTATTCTCTCTGCCTACCCAGCAACGCGCAAAGTTACGCCCGATGCGCCCAAAACCATTTATTGCTACTCTAATCACAGCGTCTTGCCCTCTATCGTTATATACCTTATTAAAAGCTACCAATGACCCCGATCATACCGTAAAGGGGGGAGTATTTATAACTATAAAGTGTTAGAGCCACAAAAATAAATATTTTTTTCCTACCCTTTTGCATACAGGTTATGGTTGACGATGTAGGCTCTAACCATTTCTGGCACTAGATAACGAATCGATCTGCCTTCAGAATACATATTACGGATGAGACTTGACGAAAGCCCTATGAACGGGATATTCAATAATTGCCAGTGTATGTTAAAAGTTTGTTTTGTAAGCTTTTGCACCACTTGCTTGCAGATTGTCTCACTTTGAGTTATATTCTCACCACTTAGGAGTCGCGGTGCTATCAACCACTCGCAAAGCTGTGCTAATTCCTGTCCACGGTACCAGCGAGGTAAGGTCTGAAACGCATCTAATCCAATAATCCAGTACCAGTGTGTATTTGGGTGGTCTGCTGATAAATTTATCAGGGTGTCGATCGCAAAAGAAGATCCCGAAAGATCTTGTTCAACTTGTGACAAGGCAAACTTCGGATTCTCTGCGATCGCTCGTTTAACCATTTCTACTCGATGCTCAAAGGTCGCTGCTTGTTTGTAAGGAGGATTGAATGATGGCACCCAAATTACCTGCTCTAAAGGCACTTGATGCAAAGCTGCCTCAGCTAAAATCAGGTGTCCCCAATGAACGGGATCGAAAGTGCCTCCAAAAATTGCCAATCGTCGCATTGACTCAGTTAACGATCGCGCTATTTAGTTTTCACGCGAATTTACCAACAACCCCCTAATATAACAAAATCTTGAAATTTAGGCAAAAATATGTATTTAGAATTACAATTAATTGTTTCCCGATTCACTAGAAATTGGAAGAATAAACATAATATCTGTTCAAACAGAGAAAAAATCTCTGTCAAGGATAAAATCGATTTGAATTTACAGCCAAAAAAGGGAATAATAAATTCCACAGCTATGCAGCATATATAAAGGTAGTATCGGTAAAAATATCATTCCTGTTATGATACGCGTGTCATTTAATATTATTGTGTGGTGTGGTGTAAGAGGAGAAAACAATGCAAAATTCAGTAGACTTTGGCGGTAGACCATTTCATTTCATTGGTGTGGGCGGCATTGGAATGTCCGCTTTAGCCCATGTTTTAACCCAGCGTAATTTACCAGTCTCAGGATCGGATCTTCGTCCAAATCATATCACTCGGCGTTTGGAATCTATCGGTGCTCATATATTTGGCAAGCAAGAGGCAAGTAATCTTGAATTCTTTAAGCCGCATTCTCAAGCTAACGAATCGGGATTAAACACCCAAGAATCACTGAATAACGCCGCCGAAAAACTACCTCAAGTTATATGTTCTACAGCGATTAACACAAATAATTTAGAATATAAAGCTGCTCTGGAATTAAAATGTCCTATTTTTCATCGCTCCGATGTATTGGCCGCATTAATCGCTGATTATCATAGTATCGCTGTAGCGGGAACCCACGGCAAAACAACAACCAGTAGCATGATCGGTTACATGCTACTTAAAGCCGGGTTAGATCCGACGATTTTAGTAGGTGGAGAAGTTGATGCCTGGTCTGGAAACGCAAGACTGGGACAAAGTCGATATTTAGTAGCAGAAGCAGATGAATCAGATGGTTCTCTTGTCAAGCATGCTCCAGAAATAGGCATAATTACTAATATCGAATTAGACCATCCCGACCACTATGAAACATTAGACGAAGTGGTGGAAATCTTCCAAACATTTGCTCGAGGTTGTAAAACCCTAGTGGGTAGCATTGATTGCGAAACAGTGCGCGATCGCCTAAAACCAACGATCGGTTATAGCTTATATTCTGATAAGAACGCCGACTATACTGTGACCAACGTAGACTATCGGGCCGATGGTACAACCGCTTTAGTGTGGGAGAGAGGAAAAAGCTTAGGCGTATTAAATTTACGCTTGCTCAGCAAACACAACCTCAGCAACGCTTTAGCAGCCGTTGCGGTAGGGCGGCTATTGGGCTTAGAATTTGGAGAAATAGCCAAAGGGCTTTCCACCTTTGAAGGTGCAAGACGACGTTTTGAATTCCGAGGGGAAGCCAACGGCGTGACTTTCATAGATGACTACGCCCATCATCCCAGTGAAATCCGTGCTACTCTTGCTGCCGCACGCCTTCAAGCAAGACCGGGGCAAAGAGTAGTTGCTATCTTCCAACCCCATCGTTACAGCCGTACATTGACCTTTTTACAGGAATTTGCCGAGTCGTTTAGTTATGCAGATCTAGTTGTCCTGACAGATATTTACAGTGCAGGGGAGCCTAATTTAGGGCAAATCAGTGGGGAAAAATTGGCTGATGAAGTTGCCAAGCACAACGCGCAGGTAACCTATCAACCAACATTAACTGCAGTATGTGAGTACTTGCTGCAAACACTGCGTCGTGGAGACTTGGCGCTGTTTTTGGGAGCCGGGAATCTCAATCAAGTGATTCCCGATGTCATGGCAACACTTTGCCAACCAGCTCAAGCAACTTCCTAGAAGAAGAGCAACCCGTATGTGGTGAGAGGGAACCAATTCCTTGCAAGGAATTGTTCATTCACTCGCATGGTGTCCGTCTCGCAATAGTTACGTTGCCTTCCTAAGCGTGTCTTACTTTGACGACAGATCAACATCAATATTTACCTCATTGTATAAAGATATGACTATCTCCCAGGCAGTTGCAAATGTCTGTAAAGTTCATAACATAAATGACAGCAGACAGCTAACAGCTAATTCCGCCGAAAGTCAAGAAATTTATTTACCAGGCACTGATTGCGTTATAAAATCACAAGTTTCGCTCGCAGGGTATACTTCTTATAGAGTAGGCGGTCCCGCCCAATGGTGTGTTGCGCCCCGCAACTTAGAAGCTTTACGAGCCAGTATTCAGTACGCTCAAACACATGAGCTACCAGTAACAGTACTAGGAGCCGGCTCGAACTTACTGATTAGCGATTGCGGTATACCAGGTCTAGCGATCGTAACCCGTCATTTGCGCCACAGCCATTTTGATATAGAAACAGGTCGAGTCACTGTCGCAGCTGGAGAACCCCTTCCTAGTTTAGTGTGGTCAGCAGCAGCCCATGGGTGGCAAGGATTGGAGTGGGCTGTTGGCATACCGGGAACCGTTGGTGGTGCTGTTGTCATGAATGCAGGAGCACACAACAGCTGTATCGCAGATATCTTATCCAGTGTGGAAGTTCTTCTCCCCGATGGGACTTTAGAGACACTGAGTCGCGAACGGTTGGATTATAGCTATCGAACTTCAGTACTGCAAGGTAGCAAGAAAATAGTGACTCAAGCCACCTTCCAGCTACAGCCAGGAGCAGCCCCAGAACAGGTTTTGGCAGTTACCAAACAGCACAAACAGCACAGACTAAATACTCAGCCATATCACTTGCCTAGCTGTGGTAGCGTTTTCCGCAATCCCAAACTCCATGCGGCAGGTTGGTTAATTGAGCAAAGTGGTTTGAAAGGCTACCAAATTGGTAAAGCACAAGTCGCACAACGTCATGCCAATTTTATCGTTAATTGCGGTGGAGCGAGTGCTTGGGATATTTTCAATGTCATCCGTCACGTCCAGAGGGAAGTACAAGAGCGTTGGGCGATCGTTTTAGAACCAGAAGTAAAAATGATAGGCGAATTTCAAACCGCTTGTTAAACACCTGACCAGTGACCAACCCCCCTCGTTCCCAGGCGGAGCCTGGGAATGCCTTCGTCGAGGCTCCGCCTCCTAAATATTTAACCGTAGTTGAGCCACTCCGCGAGAAGACAGCTGCGCGGATTCGGGCAAATTCGGGTCTAGCTTTTCGTCCTTAGTGACTATCTGGCTAGACTTTTTGCCTTTCTGGGATAACTGCTCTGAGGGAGAATGAGTCTTCCCGCTTTCGGACTTGCCTACTCGGCTCGCAGTTTGGTTTTCATAACGCTTCGGTGGCATCCACAAGGGACGGCTCCGTCCCCGAATACTGACGAGCAGCACTCTCCCATAGAAGCTGATCCTCATTAACAAATCTACTCAAATAAGCACTGAAGAGATCGCGCTGCATAACTGCTTTACCTGTTACATCTTTATGCACTCTTTCTGATAAGGGTTTCTTAATACGTTGCCCATTCAAATGAGTTTGTGACAGTGCAGTTTTTTGAGTAGAAAAGGTGATGAATTGACCGTTAGCATTTTCAGCTTTGCGTTGCAATTCAGATTGTACAAAACAAGAGTGACTTGGCGGCTATTGCTTTCCCATAACGTTTCTGCCAAGCTTTTACGGATACTTTTTCAGCTTTAATTATATTGCCATGTCTTAGAATTTCCGTGTTCACGATCGCAATGACAATTTTTTCATTCCGACTGCCTCGTAATATTTAGCTAGAAGGTGCGAGGCAGAGCCGAGCAGCCTGCATTCCCAGGCAGAGCCTGGGAACGAGAGGATGAGTTGGGAACGAGAGGATGAGTTGGGAACGAGAGGATAAGTACGTCCGGTCGCTGGTCACTGGTCAGTGTTTACTGGTCAGTGTTTTCAACAGACCTTCACAAGCATCAACAAGTAAGTCAATCACTTGATTAAATCCCTCCGGACCACCGTAGTAGGGATCGGGAACTTCTTTAAGAGTATGCCTAGAGCAAAAATCACATATCAAGTGGACTTTGTGGTGATACTTGCCAGTTCGGTCAAGAGAGAGGATATCCTCATAATTCTCTCGATCCATAGCTAGTATCATGTCAAAAATTTCAAAGTCTGACTTTCGAAACTGACGCCCTCGACCACTGAGTTTAATTTGTAGCTTTTGAAAAGCAGCAGCACTCATCCTGGCATCGGGAGGGCTGCCAATGTGATAGCTAGATGTACCAGCAGAGTCACAGATAATGCTTTCGCTTAGCCCAGCCTGGGTAATGAGATGATTCATTATATTTTCTGCCGATGGTGAGCGACAGATATTTCCCAGGCAGACAAACAGCAGTTTATATGGCATAAACGTCATTGGTCATTGGTCATTTGTCATTAGTTGTATTCTAATGACAAAGGACGATAGACACTTGACAAAATTACTGGAATCCAGGAAGTTCTAGACCACTGGTGAGTTCTTCCATGCGTTCGCGCATTGTTGCCGTAGATTTGTAATAAGCGTCTTTCATTGCCGCAGTAACAAGATCCGAGAGTACATCTGCTCCTTCATTAATAGCGTTGGGAGAAATTTCCACTCGCTTGGGTTCTTGGTTACCACTGACAATCACCTTGACCAAACCACCACCAGCTTCCCCCTGAATCTCCATTTGCTCTAATTCTTCTTGAAGTCGCTTTGCGCCTTCTTGAACCTGCTGTGCTTTTTTAAAAGCGTCAGCCAATTCTTTCATTTTGCCCAAGCCGAAGCCAAATCCCTGTCCTTTTCCTGTCATAATCGATTATCCAAGTGTGCTTTGATTAACTAATTATAGATGTGGTAAGCAAAATACCTATTGTTAACTCATGAGTCATCCAGGTAGTACTGCTCAAAGTCTATTCTATGCTCAACAACCAATCTCTCGTACCTCAACTGTCCCAAGAATAAAATTACACAAACTTTCTAAGCGCAAATCGAAACTTAGGTTGTTGATATGTTAAAATAATGTCGATGTAAATTGTTACCGTTAGCAAACAGCCAAGTTTTCTCCGGGTGTTTGTTAAATAAGAGACGCGTGTAGTGTAGGATACAAACAAGTCTCCCCCCTAAAGTGGATCTACCAAAGTAAAATAAAAAATTCTTGATACAATTTACTGGAGTGCTAAAGTCTTACGTACTATTATTTTCTATCTGTCGAACTGTACTAGAGATTTATACTTAGTTTTCCCAAAGTAATGTACTCAACCTAACTTGGCACCTATTCGATAAAATATATCTGAAAAATGTGTCATCTCTGATACAGGAAAAGATATAAGGACGTGCAAATGGTTATTAGTGTTCGTTAGAGTGCAAACCTAACTTAAGAATTTTAAGTTAGAACCAGTAAATCTACTATTGAGAAGTGATTCACTGAGAATCATGTCATAGTATGAAACATAGGAGTACTATTTTATCTGTGTTTATTGATAGTGCTTGAGCGAGCAAACTTATTGGTAAAAAATGCTAGGGGTGTACTGTCCATGCCCTTGACGATCCTTGTAGTGGATGACGATCTGGGCACTCGTCTGTCTATCAGCGATTATCTTGAACTGTCTGGCTATTCAGTCATTACAGCAAATGACGGTCAAGAGGCTTTGGTGATGGTAGAACAATACCATCCCGATTTAATAGTCACTGATATCGTCATGCCACAAATGAACGGTTACGAACTAGTGCGGCGGGTTCGGCAGCAACCTTCTTTCCGGTTGCTTCCTGT
This sequence comes from Scytonema sp. UIC 10036, assembly GCF_009725235.1. Next base: position 32,824 of record NZ_WJFC01000103.1, on the reverse strand, counting down.
TATTCTGTTAACAGCACGAACAAAGACTCAAGAAAGAATCCTGGGCTACCAATCAGGATGCGACATTTACTTGCCCAAGCCTTTTGAATTAGAAGAGTTAGCAGCAGCGATTCGCAATCTCCTAGAGCGATCGCAAATCATTCAATCTGAATACCGTTTTCCCCAAAATGAAAATGTGGGAACTTCCGTTTCAACAAAACCTGTGGATGTTCACTACTCACAAGTTACAGATATTCAAAAATCGCAAATATTTTCGGAATTAACCTCAAGAGAGCAGGAAGTTTTAGAGCTTTTAACTCACGGTCTTTCTAATGCTGAAATGGGACAACAGCTACATCTCAGTCCTCGGACTGTGGAAAAATATGTAAGCAGTTTATTGAGAAAAACAACAACAAGCAATCGTGCTGAATTAGTCCGTTATGCCATTAAGCACGGTTTGGTAGAGTAATGAAATTTCCTACCTCCAATACTCTCGCGACCCGTACAACTAGTGCTTCATTATAAGGTGCAGCTATTAACTGTACACCTAAAGGTAGAGTATTTGGACGATGGATTGGAACTGATAAAACAGGTAATCCAATAAAAGATAACGGTTGAGTAAATAATCCTAGGTGAGGACGGACAAGAATTTCTTCTCCGTCTAATATCATCGTTTGCTGACCAATTAAGGGAGCAGAAATAGGGGTAGTGGGTGCAATAATCACATCTACCTTCTGGAAGATTTCTCGAATTTTATCTCGATACCATCTCCTAAACCGCTGCGCTTGAATGTACCAGCTACTAGGTATTAACGCACCTGCAAGAAAGCGATCGCGTGTTGCGGGATCGAAATCTTGGGGGCGAGAGCGTAATTTTTCCAAATGTAGGTTTGCGCCCTCACAAGCTGTAATCACAAATGCTGCAGCCCTAGCACGATGTGATTCAGGTATTGTGATACTATTAGCAACTCCTAAAGTATCAGCAACTCTTTGCACTGCTTCCAATGCTTCCGGGCTTGCTCCTTTAGCAAAATATTCTCCCGCAATAGCAATTCTTAAACCCTCGATCCCGCCATCGATCTGTGGCAAACAAGGTTCGGGAGGACGCTTTGTACAAACTGGATCTCGCTCGTCTTCTCCCTGTAGCACATCAAATACTGTAGCAATATCCCGTATCGAACGAGCAAAGGGGCCAATGTGGTCTAAACTGCTAGAAAATAAAGTGACACCAGCGCGAGACAACCTTCCATAAGTTGGTTTCAAACCAAAAACACCGCACAACGCCGCAGGTACGCGGATAGAACCATTTGTATCAGAACCCAAAGTCAGAGGAACTAAGCCAGATGCGATCGCTGCAGCCGAACCACCCGATGAACCTCCAGCCACTCGCGTGCGAGCGTGGGGATTGCGAGTAGTGCCATAATGTGCATTTTCAGTGACAAACCCATAAGCGTACTCATCCATATTCAAAGCACCCACGAGAACAGCACCCGCTTGTTTCAACTTAAAGACTGCTGTTGCGTCTCGTGTTGCAGGAGGATTTTCGGCATTAATTTTTGCGCCCGCTAGCGTTGTGACTCCAGCAATATCAAACAAATTTTTAACAGCGAAAGGGACACCAGCCAAAGAACCAATTTGGTGACCTAGAGCAATTTCCCTATCGATTCGTTCTGCATCGAACAAAGCAGTATCAGCCGTTACAGCAGTAAAACAATTCAGTTCCCCATCTCGGTCTGCAATTTTTGCCAAAGCTGATTTGACAACTTCCACCGCGCTAATTTGACCGCTTTTTACAGCAGTTGCTATTGCTACAGCATCATCCATAGGAGAATTGCAAATCATGGGTCTGGTATTACATTTGTTAATCTAATTTGTTAAGTTTTGTACATTTCTCGAAAATTTCTGTTGTCTATTATAGTATTAGCAACAAAAAAATACAACAATTATGGCAAAATTTTCTTGTGAAGATTACGAGTACCGTAGAACTGAAGGGTCTGTGTCATCTTTGAATTATCATTTCGTATTCGTTCCCAAACGACGAAAAGCAGTACTAGTTGAGAATGTGGCGCAACGATTACGGGAGATAATCTTTGAGTTAACACAGGAACATGGGTGGAAGCTAATAACACTTGAAGTAATGCCAGACCATGTTCACTGTTTTATTAACGCACCTACCCATGAGTCACCTGCTGACATAGCAAGATGGATCAAAGCCAAAGCTAGTCATCATTTACGCAAAGAATTTCCTGAGTTATTAAAACTACCTTCTTTGTGGAGTCCTAGCTATTTTGTGGCGTCAACAGGACAAGTAAACACAGATGTTGTTAAGCGATATATCGAGAATCAAAAAAGTAAGTGAGGAAAAAGGCTAAAGCACGGATGTGGGTTCCTGAGTCACCTACATCCTCAACTGGAATCATCCTCACAGATATTATTGGTAGAAGCTTCTAGTTCATCTGGTAAAGGAAACTCATTGACAATGCGAGCGATCGCCATAATTCTCTCAAAATTTGCTATTACCCCATCTCGATACTCATCCTTCAATTGCAAATCCAACAACACAGCCATTAGATCTACGTACTCTGCTACCTGAAAGTCCTTCTCTTCCATATTTCTGCTCTTTATTAACCAGTAACCAGTAGTCATCAGTAGGGTGGGCAGTGCTCACTTTACTCCTTAAAAAAACCATCTTCCCCAGGCTCAAAATCGATAACCTGTGTCACAGCATCAATATTCAAAGCCCCGTAAATATGAGGAAATTGTTCGCCTTCCCCAACTCCTTCATAACAAATTTCCGAGCTAACTTTATCAGAATTAATATAAAGAAGTACCAATCCCCGTTGATTATAAAACAAGGTATTTGCAACTTTTAGAACTTGTATTGGTTTAGAACAGTGGATAAATCCCTCAGAATCAAGGGTATCTCCGCGATAAATCCCATCAAGTTTTGCTCGTTCCCACTGTTCTTTTTGAGTGATGTGTAAAATAATGCTCATAATTATTCTAAAAAAAGATTAGGAGGAAATTTGATACTTTTAACCCGGACAAACCAGACAAAGCTCCCACCCTCATTATTGATTAATTTGGAACGCAAAAATTTGGAGAGCATAGACTTGGGAATTGCAGTGTTGTTACCGTGAAAGTATTTAAATCTACACGACGAATAGCATGATTGTTGGTATCGGCAATGTATAATTCAGAACCTATAACACTCACCCCTGAAGGTTCGGAAAAACGAGTATTTTTACCTTGACCGTCCTGCAAACCTGCTATACCGTCTCCAAGAACGGTTTGACAATTACCACTTTGGGGATTAACGAGTTTAATCTTGTGGTTGTAAGTATCGGCTACCCACAAGAAATTCTGGGTATATTCGACTCCCAAACAATGCTGCAACCTAACATCAAAACCCTGCCCGTCAACATCACCAAAACCGAACAAGTTACCACTACCGCAAACAGTTTTGACTGTTAAAGGTTCAACCAGTCCTACAGCGCGAATCGTACTTCCTTCACTGTCAGCAACATATAAGTCTTGTCCATCTGTCGCGATCCCACTTGGTTGGGCAAAGGTAGAGTCGGTGAGCGTACCATCAACACAAGCTTCTGCACCAGTGCCAGCATAGGTTCTCACAATACCAGATTCTAAATTCATTTCCCAAATTTGATGAGAACCAGCCATGGCAATAAATAAGATATTTCCAACTTTTTGCAGATCCCAAGGAGAGTTCAATGCTGTTTCTGTTGCAACCCCGCCATGAGGATGAATATTGCGGCTTTGTTGTCCTGTTCCAGCAATGGTTTCTACAACTAGGCGTTTGAGATCGACTCTTCTCAGTACATGATTTTCTGTATCTGCTACGTACAAAAGTTGATTTTCTTCATCAAATGCCATTCCTTGAGGTGCAGAAAACTGGCATTCGTTGAAAGAACCATTTGTTAATCCTGGTTGTCCGGTGCCAATTGTGTGTAAAATTTGCCCATCTACAAGACTTACAATAAGACGATGATGCCCGGAATCAGCAATAAACAAAACCTCGTTTGTAGCTAGAACTTTACCGGGAAAAGCTAAGGGAGTCACAAGTGGTTGGCGCTGTTTTTCTAAAGTAAGGCTAAGTTCTTGAAAATTAATAGTCCCTTTCTGTTGATGTTGGAGAATTAACTTTTTTATGAGTTCGTCTAAAACGTCACGATTGCCTTCACCAGATACAGAGCCAATAACGTAACCTTCGGGATCGATCGCCATTAATGTTGGCCAAGCACGCACGGCATATTCTTGCCAAACCCTAAAACCGCTATCAACTAAAACGGGGTGTTCGATGTTGTAACGTAAAATTGCTTGACGGATGTTTTCGCTTTCCTTCTCATTGTCAAATTTAGCACTATGTATGCCAATAACTGTCAAGCTATCTTTATATTTTTGTTCTAAATATTTTAGGTCTGGCAGAATGTGCAGGCAGTTGATACAACAGTACGTCCAAAAGTCTAGAAGAATAACTCTACCCCTAAGTTCTTTAAGAGACAATGGTTTGTCCGTGTTTAACCACGGTTGATTTTGAGGCAGTTCGGGTGCTCTAACACGAGGCGTCATCTAAAGTAAGTATGAGGTATAAAGTATGAAGTAGGTCGTAAATCTGAAGGCAGAGGCAGCTATACCTAGCTTAAAATATTTCTCTTCCCTTCTGCCCTCAGCAAAGCTGCCTTCTTCAACCTTTTTGAGTTATGAGAGGATTGGAAACTTTAACAACTACCGAGTTGTCCACTTGGGTGCAGCAGGCTAGAGCTTTTGCAGCTAAAGGAAAAGTTATCGATCGCATTCCACAACTGGCGTTGGCTGATGCTAATTTGTTTGCGGTTTGCGTTATTTCTGCAAAAGGGCAAGTTTATAGCGATGGAGAGACTTCTTGTGTTTTTCCGCTTATGAGCGCAATTAAGCCGTTTTCGCTGCTATATTTGCTACAAAATTTGGGAGCAGAAACAGTTTTTCAGTGGGTTGGGGTTGAACCATCTGATGTCTCATTTAATTCTTTAGAGCAACTGGTTAAAGATAATGGAAGACCTCGCAATCCCATGATTAATAGTGGAGCCATTACCCTTGCTGATAAGTTACCAGGAAAGAGTGCTAGCGATCGCAGCCAACATCTGTGTCAGTGGTTGAACCAGCAAGCTGGGTGTCAACTTGAGTTAGACGAGATAATGCTGGCTTCCGTGCGTTTGGTAAACTCTCAAGTCAATCAAGATATAGCCCGTTATCTTGCTCGCTCGGGGTATGTTGACGACGTAGAAGTAGCTCTTGACACTTACGAGCAAATATGCTGTTTATCGGGGACAGTAGAAGATTTAGCCCGTCTGGGTTTACTATTGGCTTGTGACAATGGACGAGTTACCGCCCAGTATCGCCGTAACGTGAATGCACTCATGTTAACCTGCGGGTTGTACGAATCTTCTCCCCAATACGCTTTGCAGATCGGTTTACCCATGAAATCGGGGATCGGTGGCGCACTGTTAGGTGTAATACCCAATCGGGGAGCGATCGCGTGCTACAGCCCTGCGTTAGATAACACAGGTAATCCTGTGGCTGCACTCGCTTTTGTTGAAGCTATATCCCAAGGCTTGGGACTCAGCGTTTTTGGGAATTAGGTCAAACAATGAAAATACGTAGGTTGGGTTGAGGAACGAAACCCAACATTTACAAGCATTTTTTGTCTTTCCCAAGGGGAAAGCCCAACCTACAAAAATTCAAGATCCCTTGCAGTATTGCCGCGACTTCTTGAAGGATACAGCGGGTCAATAGGGGGTCAGACCTATTATTCGCCAACAGCATCCGCAGAAGTTGTCAGGGATGTTAGCAAACTTCCCCCTATTTAGATTACAGTAAAAAAATGTACATTTAAAAAATCTGTATCAGTGTTTCTGGCAGACGGATAACAAAGCGGGGTGTATCTGCCAGCAAACAAAAGATAGAGGTTAAAAAGATGGACTTTATTGTCGTTCCTTTTCTCGTTGGCTTCTTCCTGTTAGCGTATAATTCGTGTTTACAAGAAAATAAAGATAAAGACGCATTTACCAAACTGTTTACCTTTGTCATATTTGTATTTGTTGCAACAGGGCTGACAGCGACTTATCAAGCTAGTGCTTCAAAACGAACGCAAGAAGCTAACGAACACAACGTCACAACCCAACAAATAGACACAAAGTGCAGCAATGAGCGACCAGTAATCAGTAACCAGTGACCGCAAAGTATAAATTTGTCTTACTTAACAATGAAGATGTTACTCAACCTATCCTCTATGGGAATTATAGGTGTGTCCCGATAGAGGCAGAGTGACGTGCGTGCATCTTGCTGTTGCTTTCAGCATGAGCATAAGCTAGCCCATACACTCAGCATTGTCTCTGTTTTGGATGGCAATGTTGAGCTAATGGTGCCGAAATTAGATGACTCATATCAATTTCAGAAAGCTAGTGACTCAAAAAGAAGTTATCAACATACTCACTAACCTTGTTAATGAGATGGGTTCTTCTTTCTGTATAAAAGATATAAGTGGCAAATTGCTAATCGGTACAGACAGCAAAGAATTAGTTAATAAATATCCAGTCAAGCTTTTAGACGAAATCATTGGCTGGGTTATGAGCGATAAGAAGACAGAAACTATTGCCTCTATACTTTCCTACCTAGCGCAACAGCAGTATGAAAAGAAGTTACTAGCCAATGAACTGTTAGACAAGTATCAGGAAATTGACTTATTTCATGATATTTTTACAAAGGTAACTACTAGTTTAAATCCAAAAGAAGTTGCTCGACTGGTCATTGAAGAAGCTAGAAAATCAATTCAGTCTACAAGTGCTTCAATTCTTTTCCTCAATAACAATACAGGTCAGTTAGAGATTCTCTGGGAAGACGGTCAGAACAATTGCTCAGAAAATTCTTTGATACAAGTTCAAAGAATTCTTAGCACAATTGTAAAATCCGGTCAGGGTGAGATTGTTAATGATGTGTTCTCAGATCCAAGGTTTGTAGATAACCAAGTTAATTTCCATTCTTTCATTTGTGTGCCTTTGACAACAAAAAAGCAGGTTATTGGAGCGCTCGTGATTATCAGTGAAACTCCTGCCACTTACTCGACTCAAGACTTAAAACTATTAACGATCCTGGCATTGCAGACAGCAGTCGCTATTGAGAAAGCTGTGCTTTACGAACAAAATTGTAATGCACTTCATGTAGCTCAGGAGCAGACACAGCAACTCCAACGAACTCTCTACGAACTACAGCAAACACAAACACAGCTCATTCAAAGTGAAAAGATGTCTAGCTTGGGTCAATTAGTTGCTGGTGTTGCTCATGAAATTAACAACCCAGTTAACTATGTTGCTGGTAACCTCAATTATGCAAAACAATATACTCAAGACCTTCTTAACTTGTTACATCTTTACCAACAGTATTATCCCTATCCAGTTTCTGAAATTAAAGATTTAATTCAAAATTTAGATTTGGAATTTATCAAACAGGATTTGACAAATCTCTTGTCATCCATGCATTTAGGAATTGAACGTATTCGTCACTTAGCATTATCATTAAGAAATTTTTCTCGATTGGAACGAGAAGAAATGAAACCTGTTGATATTCACGAAGGAATAGATAACACCCTATTGATTCTAGAAAGCAAACTCAAGCCAAATAAAAGACATCAGGGCATACAAATTATCAAAGAATATGGCAAGATTTTCTTGATTGAGGGTTATGCCAATCAGCTAAGTCAGGTGTTTATGAATTTGATTGCTAATGCAATTGATGCTATTGAAGGGCAAGAAAAACCAGGGATTATTAATATTTGTACGGGAGTCATATCTGAAGATAATTTTCAGCAAGTCATACATAGTAATTCTCAATTAGAAAAATTACTTAAAATTTATACTTCAGCACCAAAACACCAAATCATTCCTAGCGTTGTTGTTTTCATTAGTGATAACGGAATGGGTATGGATGAAACTGTTCGCTCGCATTTATTTGAGCCGTTCTTTACAACTAAGAGCACAAGTAAGGGGACTGGATTGGGATTATCCATTAGCTATCAAATTATTGAAAAGCATGGTGGAATACTGCAATGTATTTCTCAACCCGGACAAGGAACAGCTTTCTGGATTGAAATTCCAGTTCAGCAAACAACCCTGAAATCTTTAGAACTTACGCATAGCCCACCCTACGATGTGGCATAATAATGGCACTTTTTCAGCCAACTTTTTAGGAAAAATTATAACAATGACAAATGCCATCAATTCAAACCAAATGCGTGCTCGACATAGCGAGCGCTCTCACAGCTTTAAATATCAACTAAATATTCGCGATCGCTTGAGATTATTGTTTTGTAGTCTGGTTTTCATTAATTTAGTTTCTGTTGGTATTGGGGGTATAGGATTAAATCGCGTTCGTAATAGTAGCCCGTTAATTAACATTATAGGTTCTGAACGGATGCTAACTTACAAGTTAGCTTATTTGACAAATCTCCGTGCTGAAAAAAACAACTCTGGGGAGCGTATCGCTATTGATGTTAGTATTAAGGATGACATTCAGCAGTTTGAAACATTGCTCTCTGCCATACATCAGGGTTCAAGGGAACTAGGGTTAAATCCAGTGTCCGATCCAAAAGTGCTTGCTCAACTGGAAAAAGTTGAAGATACTTGGCAAATTTATCGCCAAAAAATAGAAAATTATTTGATGGCTTCTCCCCAAGAACAAAAAGAATATCTCGAACAAATTAATAATTTAACCAGCTTTTTAACAAATACAATGGATGTGACAACAAGAAGCGTAGAGGTACAGACATCTGACACTGCAATTCAAAGTCAAAACTTACTTTTGATAGCTTTATTGCTGAGCTTGCTGTCAATACCTATATCATTAATAGTAGTTGCTCAAATTATTCGCGCTCTTACTCAAGTGACTGTAGTTGCCCACCAAATGGCAAAGGGTGAGTTAGATATAAGAGCCAAAGTCAAGTCTGACGATGAAGTAGGCGTGCTTGCTTCTACACTTAACACCATGGCGGAGCAAATTGGCGATTTGCTGCAAGGACTTAAAATACACAGTCAGGAACTTGAAAACGCTCTCATTTATTTAAGTACTATCATTGATAACTTGGTAGATGGTCTTTTAGTTACCGACAAAGAGTGCAAAATTAAGCGGTACAATCCAGCATTACTGACAATGTTTGGATTGGAAAATACAGATTTAAAAAATCAAAACAGTAAGGCTTTAGCAAATTCCAAAATCGTTGAACTTGTAGAACAAACACGGAGAAGATTGGGAGAGGTTTTTACAGCAGAACTCGAATTAACAGGTGGACGTATCGGTCAGGCTGTAGCAAGAGCAATTGTTAAAGATGCTGCAAACACTGACCATAATTCACTTGGTTCGATTATTTTGATTCGAGATATTACTGCTGAGAAAGAAGTGGATCGAATGAAGACCGATTTTATCTCCACAGTATCTCACGAACTGCGAACACCCCTGACTTCAGTTTTGGGATTTGCCTCAATTATCCAAGAAAAGTTAGAAGAACTTGCTCCACAGATCGATCCAGAACATCGCAAAGCTCAACGCACTCTCAAACAAGTTCAAACAAATATTAATATTATTGTGTCTGAGGCGGAACGACTAACTACGCTCATCAATGATGTTTTGGATGTCGCCAAGATGGAAGCTGGCAAAGTGGAGTGGTATATGGACTCACTTTATATTGGAGATGTTATTGAGCGAGCAATAGCAGCTACTTCTTCTTTGTTTGACATGAAAGGGTTGGAGTTACGCAAAATCGTTGCCCCCGACTTACCTCTAATTATTGGGGATAGCGATCGCCTGATTCAAGTCATGATTAACCTTATTTCCAATGCTGTCAAGTTTACCGAGCAAGGTCATATTACCTGTCAAGCAAAAATCCATCATGGCGAGATGCTTTTAAGTGTCACCGATACTGGCATTGGCATTGCTACAGATGACCAGTCTAAGGTTTTTGAAAGATTTAAGCAAGTGGGAAATACTCTAACTGACAAACCCAAAGGTACAGGTTTGGGGTTACCTATCTGCAAACAAATCGTAGAACATCATGGGGGTCGCATTTGGGTTGAAAGCGAGCAAGGCTCAGGCAGTACTTTTTTCTTTACTTTACCCCTTATGAATAACAATGTTGAGGGAGAAAAACTGTCTATTAATACTTTAATTAAGCAATTAAAAGAGCACGTTGTCACGGCTACACCTGATTTTCTTCAAAAGGACAAAACAATTCTTGTGGTTGATGATGACGCTCACATTCGTGAATTGCTCAGACAGGAATTGGAAACTGAGGGCTATACAGTTCGAGAAGCTAAAGACGGTATGGATGCGATCGCACAAGTCAAAATAGCTCAGCCCGATCTCGTTATTCTAGATGTAATGATGCCTCAAATTAATGGTTTTGATGTAGCTGCCGTACTCAAAAATAACCCACAGACAACAGCTATTCCGATTATTATTTTGTCAATTATTGAAGATAAGGAAAGAGGTTATCGACTGGGGATCGACCGTTACTTAACCAAACCAATACATAAAGAAGAATTGCTCACTAATATTGGTGTACTTCTTTCACAAGGAGTTTCCAAGAGAAAAGTTTTAATAGTAGATACAAATGCCTCTACTTTACAAACATTATCTGATGTATTGCAAGCGCAAGGGTACAATGTTGTAGAAGCTTCTGACACTCAAGAAGGTATTGAAAAGGCACTAGCAATTCACCCCGATATGATTATAGTAGATTCATATTTTCAGGAGCAGCACAACTTAGTGAAAACACTGCGTTTTGAAAAAGGAATGGAAAATGTCTTTTTTATTTTACTGATAAATAATCAAATAGAGGAATCTTTATGACTAAAAAAGTCTTGATAGTTGATGATGAACCCAATATTTTAATCCTTATGGAACAAGCATTGGAGAGTTTAGAAGATGAAGGAGTAGAGTTACTCACAGCTAAAAATGGAGAAGAAGCATTAGAACTGATAAAGGCAGAAAAACCATTACTCGTGTTTATGGATGTTATGATGCCAAAAATGAATGGATTAGAAGTTTGCCATGCGGTTAAACACGAGTTAGGGCTACAGGATATTTACATTATTCTGTTAACTGCCAAAGGACAAGAGTTTGATAAGCAAAAAGGAAGCGATGTTGGTGCAGATTTGTATATGACAAAGCCATTTCGCCCTAAGAGTGTTTTAGAAACCTCTAGAACTGTACTTGGTTTTTAATAAGAAAAGAGGTTTAACCATGGCTACTTAATCTTCATAAATCCAAATTTTTCAAAGATAGATATTGCGCGATTGCTTCTAAGAAAATTAATAAATTTACGAGATTCAGCAATATGTTTGCTATGTTTTACAATTGCAATTGTAGAAACAACTGGAGCATGAGAACCTACAGGTGACATCGCCAAAATTTTAACTTTTTTAGAGCGTTTAGCCTCAGTTAAAAAAGTAATCCCAACATCTGCATGACCTGATTCAACATACTTAAGAATTTGCTGCACATCTTGTTCTTCAAAAATACCTTTGGGTTTCACTTGGTCGTAAATTTTGAAAAAATCAAGAATTTCTTTAGCATAAATGCCTGCGTCAATATTTTCTGTTCCTAAGGCAACTCGTTTTACACTACTGTTAAGTAGCTCCGGAAAACTAGAGATACCAGAAAAATTATTTAATGAAATCAATACTATTTCATTCTTCATAAAATTTTGACGAGAATCTTCTAAAATAAAACCTTTGCTTTGCAATTCGTTCATTGGTTTAGCAGAAGCCGGAAGATAGATATCAACAGGCGCTCCCAGTTCAATTTGTTTTTTCAAAACACCGCCACCAGTAATGTTATAATTAACGAAAATATTGGTTTTTTCTTCTGCGTATACTCTACCAACTTCTACCATGACATCTCTAAATACAGCAGCAGCAGAAACAGTCAAAGCCACTGGCTTTGTATGATGTGTATTACAGCTATTTAAACCTAAAGATAAAATAGTATTCGAGCCAGTCAAGATAAGAAATTTTCGTCTTTTCATAAAGTTAGCTTGGTTCTTTCAGCACTAAAACAATCTCAGCCACATTGTTAAGATTGCCTTGCTTTTTATTGTTCCCAAATTGAGCTAACCTCTAACAAAATAAAAGTCAAAAAGGAGTCAAAAAGTAGGTAGGGCTAATGCCCACCGTTTAGTGTTAGTAAGGAATGCCGCTAAAAAGCTGAAAACAAAATGGTCAAGCAAAACAATCCATTTCTGCTTGACCAATAGCATTCAACTAAACAATCATGGCAAAACAACAAGCATTAGAAACTATTTTCCAAATCGCTCAAAAACTAGAAATCTTAAGTTCCTAAAATGTCATTCTTGATAGATTGAATTTGTTCTACTAACTCTTGCCGAGTTGAGCCTTTAAGAAGATAACGAAACACAAACCAAGTAGTATAACTAATTCCAATTAATTCAAAAATTGGAATTAGTAACGGAATATCATTAATGGCATCAAGTATTGCCAAAAATACTCTGCCTGTAACAATTGCAGAAGCAATTAAAACAATAGTAATGATTAATTGCTGATATTGATTAAAAACCTGACCTATCTTATCTGGTAAATCAGCTAAAACTTGTGAAACTTCTTCTGCGATTTGCTGCCATTTATCTTGAGATTTCGCAGCAGGTGGTAACAATGGCTGATTTGGCTTTGTACCTTCGATTGCTGCTGTAGGGGTGGTGATGGTTGTATCTGGAACATCATCAAAAGGTTGGAGTGGCTGTGCGTTAGCTTCCATACTCTTCCTCTGTTAAGTTACTATTGCCACAATAAGTCAAAAGTCAAAATAGATGCTCGTTCGGCAATATTTTTTGACTTTTGACTTTTCACAACTCGCTAGCTTGATGGCTGAGCTACTGTTGCTTTATTAACTACAGTTGTAACACCTTTGATTTCCTTTGCCAAACGCTCAATCTTGTTAAGTTGCTCTTGGTTTGTAACAGTTCCCGCAATTGTGACTGTGCCGTTATCTTCAGCTTCAACAGTTAACTGACCGTTAGGAATGTTAGCTTCTAACTTAGAGCGAACTTCACTTTCTATATCGTCTTCACTTCTGTTTGCAGCCTTGCCATCATTCAAGGCATTATTGCGTTGTTCGCGAGCCCTGATGTCATTATTAAGTTGCTCTCTACGAACTTCGCTTTGAGCATCCTTGAGAGCCGCCTCTGTTGCTTCTGGCGCTGGTGCTTGTGCTGCTTCATTAGTACTGTTAGGCGCATCTGAACTGCTCTTGGAAACATCAGGACTACAAGCAGCTGCACCAAAAACTAAAAGAGAACCAAATACGAAGGGAATAAGCTTTTTCATCTTTAATCAATCCTTTGTTAATAGTTAGTGGTTGGTAGTTGGTGGTTAGTGGTTGGTGGTTGGTGGTTATTGGTTAGTGGTTGGTAGCTATTAACAACTAACAACTAACAACTAACAACTAACAACTAACTATCAACCACTAACACTCCTAAACTCTCTCGTTCCGATGATCAACAATAATGACCGCAGGATCGTCTTTGTCGTACCTGACTCCATGTTCGGTGGAGGTAGTATTTACCACGGGTGCATCATGACGAATGTCTCTATCAACATCGCGGCGGTGAGTACCAGTTGTATCAGCAGCATCGAAGGTATCAAACTCTTGAATACCGTGACGTTTGAGTATGGCTTCCGCACGACGAACTTCATCGTCTGTGCCATCGACAATAATTAGGTAGTCGCCCCTGTTCAAGCGGTCGTTGTAGACTTTGGCGCGGTTCTCAGGAATTCCCAGACCCACAAGTCCACCTGTGACTCCGCCAGCCGCCGCACCAATTCCCGCACCAGCTGCGGCAGTTGCCAATGCTGTGGCGGCAGCACCACCTGCAATCACTGGTCCAATTCCAGGAATCGCTAAAGCACCAAGACCCAACAACAAGCCACCCAATCCGCCTAAAGCTCCGCCTGTGACTGCTCCGGCTTTTGCACCCTCGTCAGCCTTGTTGCCTTTGCCAACGTTTGTACCGCTCAAATTAGCATTGTGATTTCCGTCTTTAGCTATCAACGACACCTGACTTAGAGGAAAACCAGAATCCCGCAATTCGGTGAGTGCCACTTCTGCATCTCGGCGATTGGGGAACACACCAATTGCTCTTCTTCTTCTATATGTTGTAGGTGCTGGAGTACCTACTACAGGATGAATGTCTCTATCAACATCGCGGCGGTGAGTACCAGTTGTATCAGCAGCATCGAAGGTGTCAAACTCTTGAATACCGTGACGTTTGAGTATGGCTTCCGCACGACGAACTTCATCGTCTGTGCCATCGACAATAATGAGGTAGTCGCCCCTGTTCAAGCGATCGTTGTAGACTTTGGCGCGGTTCTCAGGAATTCCCAGACCCACAAGTCCACCTGTGACTCCGCCTGCGGCAGCACCAATTCCCGCACCAGCTGCGGCGGTTGCCAATGCTGTGGCGGCGGCACCACCTGCAATCACTGGTCCAATTCCAGGAATCGCTAAAGCACCAAGACCTACCAACAAGCCGCCCAATCCGCCTAAAGCACCCCCTGTAACTGCTCCGGCTTTTACACCCTCGTCAGCCTTGTTGCCTTTGCCAACGTTTGTGCCGCTCAAATTAGCATTGTGATTTCCGTCTTTGGCAATCAGCGACACCTGACTCATTGGAAAACCCGCATCCCGCAATTCGGTAAGTGCAACTTCTGCATCTCGGCGATTGGGGAATACACCAATTGCTCTTCTTCTTCTATGTGTTGTCGGTGCTGGAGTACCTACTACAGGATGAATGTCTCTATCAGCATCGCGGCGGTGAGTACCAGTTGTATCAGCAGCATCGAAGGTATCAAACTCTTGAATACCGTGACGTTTGAGTATGGCTTCCGCACGACGAACTTCATCGTCTGTGCCATCGACAATAATGAGGTAGTCGCCCCTGTTCAAGCGATCGTTGTAGACTTTGGCGCGGTTCTCAGGAATTCCCAGACCCACAAGTCCACCTGTGACTCCGCCTGCGGCAGCACCAATTCCCGCACCAGCTGCGGCGGTTGCCAATGCTGTGGCGGCGGCACCACCTGCAATCACTGGTCCAATTCCAGGAATCGCTAAAGCACCAAGACCTACCAACAAGCCGCCCAATCCGCCTAAAGCACCCCCTGTAACTGCTCCGGCTTTTACACCCTCGTCAGCCTTGTTGCCTTTGCCAACGTTTGTGCCGCTCAAATTAGCATTGTGATTTCCGTCTTTGGCAATCAGCGACACCTGACTCATCGGAAAACCTGCATCCCGCAATTCAGTGAGTGCGGCTTCTGCATCTCGGCGATTGGGAAATACACCAATTGCTCTTCTTCTTCTGTTTGTGTTGGGTACTGCACCCACTACACCAGGAGTCGCAGCTACAGGGGTGGCTGTTCCTTGCTTGTATTCGGGGCGATCGTAAACGGCAAAATCTTGCACTCCCCCACGGGTCAAAATATCTCTCGCTCTGGCAATTTCAGCGTCAGTACCATCTATAATAACGAGATAATCTCCCCTCTCCAATCTCTCGTTATAAGCTCTAGCCTGTTCTTCAGGAATACCCAAGCCAATTAATGCACCAACTATGCCACCAGTTGCTGCACCAATCCCAGCACCAGCTAAAGTTGTTGCTAGTGCGGTTGCTGTTGCTCCAGCAAGCATAATGGGACCTATTCCTGGAATAGCTAAAGTTCCCAAGCCAACTAACAATCCTGTTAATCCGCCTAACACTCCTCCAGATACTGCTCCAGCTGTGGCACCTTCATCTGCTTTATTGCCAACATTTTCCCGAACTTCAGCACCTGCAATATCATCTTTGCGATCGGCATCCCGTTTAATAACAGATACCCTGTCCATTGGAAAGCCAGAACTTCTTAATTCATGTAAGGCGTTTTCCACATCTTGACGGCGTGAAAATACACCTACAGCACGTCTATGTATACCTACAGCCATGCCCTCTTACCTCAATAAGAAACAACTTTAAATTGGCACATTTTTTTTAATGCTATTAATTCTATTTCTACAGATTTTTATTTAATTTCCATCAATCCCTTGGAATAAATTTTCTATCTATCAGGAGTATTAGCTTTATCCCTTTATAAAATCCATTAAGAAAAGTTAACAAAATGAGAAGTGTTTTTTTTATTTGTTAATAGAGATGCGATCGCACAAAAATCTCCGAGAAAAAATAGTATAAAAGATGTGTAATATTAGAAAAGCGCTTTTGTTATAGATATGCAAAAAAGTACTGAAGATTGGTGGGTTGAAATTATGACAACTAAGCCGCAATGTATTTATTATTTTGGTCCTTTTTTAAATCGTGAAGAGGCAGTTATTGCTTACTCTGGCTACGTTGAAGATTTAACTGATGAAGGAGCACAAGAAATTGTTGTGGTTATTAAACGCTGTTCGCCTGAAGTTTTGACAATATGTGATGAGGATGAGGAGGAACAAGATATGAATTAAGTCAGTCGGCAAAATTAAAGTGAACTAGTTAGAATTGCCATTTGTCATATGTAAGGATTTCAGATGTGTTTATATAGTGTAAGATTGATTCTATTTTTCTACCTATTTGTTTGATTTCAACAAGGCAGAAGGCATCTGTGAAAAAAAGTTTTTCCATTTATCCTGATAGACTCAGTTCATAATAGCTAGTGAGGGAATAGCAGAATTTATTTCTTGAAAACCCCCTCATAAACTGGGTACACTAGAGCAGATAAAAATGGTCACTGGTTACTTCTCGCTGCTCCCTGATAGACATTGACGGTATCTTGCGTCAAAATTTTATCAGTTACACTACTCGTATTCCAAAAATTGAGGCACGGCAAATGTATCCCACCAAACAGCGACAAAGATTGCTTTTTACCCTTTCATCTGTCATGACGGGAGCAATTCTTCTAGCTGGAATGGGAGTTTACACGGCTCTAAATGGTTTACAGCCAAGAATGGGAACGGTAGATAATTCTTCACAAGACACGTTAGTGGTTGAGGCAGATACCTCACAACTACCTATAGACACATCTATTTCGTCAACAGGAACAGATATATCTGTACCAGAACTAGAAGCATCACGGGCAGCACCACCAGTTACAAAGCAGCAAAACGAACCGGGAAAAAACCTTGGTGGTGTTAATTGGCAAGGAAAGAACTTGCAAGGCATGAAACTGCAGAACGCCCATTTAGGGGGTGCAAATCTTCAGAATGCGGATTTAACAAATGTTGATTTAAGCGGTGCAATCCTTGCTGGTGCTAATCTTGCCAATTCTAACTTAAGCGGTGTTAATTTAAGCAATGCAAATCTCAGTGGTGCCAATCTTGACAATGCCAATCTGACCAATGCTAATCTAAGTAGTGCCGACTTAAGAGGAGCTAATCTTGATGATGCTAACCTTGAGGGAGCTCGTTTAAATGGAACTCTTTTAGACGGTGCTAACCTCAGTGGTGCAACTTTACCATAGGGCAATTTATAGGCAGTCAGCTTTTGTCTTGTACTGTGACTAGTGTCACTAAGGTACAAGATATATATCATTTTCCCCTTACTTGTTTATCTCTTAGGTTGAAGTCAAATAAATTATTTTAACCGGAAGATATAAACCAACTTGAATATTGACTCTGGGGGAACTATTATGATTGAAAAACTATTGCTAGCTGCTATCTTAACCTTTTCCCTAAGTTTATTTGCTGAACTGGGCTTGTCTTCTTCTTGGCGAACACCCACTGCAAGAACAGCGCAAAGTCAAACTGTTATGACTCTGACGCCGCAGAAAAATTAAAATAAGTACTTTTACGGCAGTAAAACTGCTGAGAACAGTACGCAAAAATTATAAACCATTTTCCTGATTTTCAACTAGGTCAGGAAAAAAGCACGCATTTTCGCATATGAAAAGCCAAATTTTAGCTACAACCGCATTTTTAACTATTCTCAGCCTCAGTCAAACTGCCCAAGCAGCAAATCCCGAACATATCAGACAATTACTTGCTAGCAAAAAATGTTCGGGATGCGATTTATCCGGTGCTGGTTTGGTTATGGCTGACTTATCGGGGGCAGATTTGAACGGAGCCAATCTTGTAGGGGCTAACCTCAGCCGTGCTAACTTAATCGGTGCCGATTTAAGAAATGCTAACTTGAGCGGCGCGAGTTTCTTTGGTGCTAACCTGAGCGCTGCCAAACTCACTGGCGCGAGTTTAGTAGGTACCGATCTAAGACGTAGCTATCTTTATAATGCAGAGTTAACAAGTACAAATATCAACAGTGCTAACGTGCAAGGCGCGACAGGCATACCCTTACAAAGTGCTAAACCAGAAGAATTTTATGCTTGGGGTGTAGCAGAAGCACAAAAAGGAAACCATCAGGCAGCTATTGACTATTTTACTCAGGCGATCGCAACCAAACCCGATTATGCAGGTGCATATCTTGCTCGTGGTATAGCCCGCTATCAAAGCATGGACAGACAAGGTGCATTCCAAGACGCCCAAGTCGCAGACAAGTTATTTACATCTGAAAAGAACGCCGCAGGAATGCAAACAGCGCAAGCATTTATCCAAGAATTACAAACACCCTACACAGATCCTGCACTCAAACCAGCCAAACCCACTTTTGTTGATTTTGTAGGAAGTATTGGTTCCCTCTTACTGCAATTTTTGCCATTTTAATACTTAGTTGGTTGTTAGTTGTTAGTTGTTAGTTGGTAGGGCTAAATCCCACCAAAGTTGTGAGTAGGGTGAGTGAAAACTGGCAAAACAACGTGCGGTTTTATCCTTTGTTTCAGCATACTTGGGGACAAGTAAAAACATAATTGTCTAATTAGCGGCGAGGGGTTCAGCGAAGCTCTGAAGTACTCATTCTTCCATTGACCCTCTCGCCGCCTCATTTAGTTAAAGTTTCATCGATTTTGAAAAAGTAATTTATTATATTTTATTTAATCATTATTACATTATTACAATTGTATCGAAGACTAAAAACCCTGGTTATCGTGGCTGCTTTACAATAATTTCGCTTTATCTGCTTCTATTATGACCTCGGAGATATTGTTGCCTCACTTATGAATAAATTAGTTTTATCCGAAGAAGCTTTTTTCTTTGAGCGATCGCTCGATCTGCTGTCGGTCATTAGTATGGATGGTTACTTTAAGCGGATCAATCCCATGTTTACCGAAACCCTCGGCTACTCAGAAGCAGAATTATTAGCCAGTTCTTTTTTGAACTTCGTGCATCCAGACGACCACTCTGCCACGCTGGCAGAAATGGAGAAGTGGAATACGGGGATACCAACAATTAATTTCAATAATCGTTATCGTACAAAGGATGGCTGCTACCGATGCCTGGCATGGACAGGAGCGCCACAGATTGACCGGGGAGTCATGTATTGCGTTGCTCGTGACATAACAGAGCAAAAAAAGACCCAAGCCGCCCTACAAGAAAGCGAGGAGCGCTTGAAATTAGCCCTGGAGGGCAGTAAGGACGGTACCTATAAATGGATTCTCGATCGCGGTCAGGCAATCAGGAATGAAGCCGGCGATGTGTTGCGTATGGTAAGTTCCCACTCCAATGTCACAGAACGTAGGGAATTGGAAGCCGCCTTACAACGCGCCAACTTTGAACTAGAACAGCGTGTTGCCGAACGAACTGCCCAGTTAGAGCAGGTAAATGCAGCACTGCAAGAGAATGAAGACCGTTTGCGGCTAGCGATCGCACCTGCCCAATTGGGAACCTGGGATTGGAATCTGGTTACAGGAGAATTGAAATGGGATACCGGTTGCAAAGCCATGTTTGGGCTACCGCCTGATGCCGAGATTAGCATAGAGGTGTTTTTTGAGGGCATACATCCTGATGAGCGCGATCGTCTGAAGGAAATTGTTCAGGAGGCACTAAATTTTGCGTCGAGCGCCTTCTGTGATGCTGAGTATCGCACAATCGGCATTGAGGATAAAGTTGAACGCTGGCTGAGGACAAAAGGGCAAGCCTACTATGATGCCACCGGAAAACCGCTACGTTTCATTGGTACGGTGTTGAATATTACCGAGCAAAAACTTGCCGAAGCGCAATTAATTCATGATGTTTTTCACGATTCACTGACTGGATTGCCAAATCGTGCCTTATTTATTGAAAGGGTAGAGGGCGCGCTAGTGCTAACAAAGCGTCATTCGGACTACAGATTTGCTGTCCTGTTCCTAGATGTGGATCGCTTTAAAGTTATCAACGATAGTCTTGGTCACGCGATCGGGGATCAATTGCTCACTGCGCTGGCACGCAGATTAGAAAGGTGCGTGCGTGCAGGAGATACAGTTGCCCGCTTAGGAGGAGATGAGCCAATAGAGTGGGTTTCCAACCCAACAGGTACGGGACGCACCCTAGTATTGAGATTGCCGGACTGTGAAGCAACTGTAGAACTCGAACAAATCTGGAAACAGAATCCCCTACCGACGCCCATTTTTCTGCGACAGCTTGTAGGATCGTCCGAGGTGAAGGATGAGTGCGCGATCGCAAAAGAAGAGTTTTACGACAATCTGGAGGTTCAATCCCTGATTGTCTCGTTGCAGGGTCAAATTGCCGATGTTAAATACGATATCGAGCGCTACTCGCAACCTAAAGATGCAACAGAAGCCATGATGTTGAGGATATTGACTAATGATTAAAACCTATCTATACTTACCTATAATTTTCTGGTATGAATAGGTTTTCTGTCTAATTATAGACCACATGAATTCGCAAAACTAATAGGAAAATCAGTATCGACACTCAGACGTTGGGATAGCGAAGGGAAATTACCAGCGAAGAGAGGATTGGGCAATCAACGATTTTATGATGATTCAGATATTGCCAAAGCTTTGAATTTAGAGTTGACTAGCTCCCAAAGTAATAAAGCTATTATTTATTGTCGAGTAAGCACAAATAACCAAAAGCCGGAACTCGAAACGCAAATCAAGTCTATGGAGACTTTTTGTTTAAACGCGGGTATACCTATTGAAAAAGTACTAAAAGAAATAGGTGGAGGATTAAATTTCAAACGAAAAGTATTTATTAATTTAATGAAATCCATCAGAATAGGCGAAACCAAACACATAGTAGTAGCTCACAAAGATCGTTTAGCGCGGTTTGGATTTGATTTTTTAGAAGAATTCGCTTCTTGGTATGGATGTAAAATTACTGTAGCTAATCAAGAGTCCTTATCTCCACAACAGGAAATGGTAGAAGATCTGATGGCTGTAATTCATTGCTTTAGCAGTAGGCTATACGGTCTTAGAAGGTATAAAAAAGCCGATCTAAAAAAGTTCATAGAATCAATTGACAAACCTACCTAAACCTTGCTAAAGTCTTTTAATTAACAAGGTAAACGTCGTGTACGCATTCAAGAGAGAATTGAAATTAAATAACAAAG
This sequence comes from Scytonema sp. UIC 10036, assembly GCF_009725235.1. The sequence continues at coordinate 11,389 of NZ_WJFC01000103.1, read as the reverse complement.
AAACCTCTAAAATGCGAGGCATGGCAGGGTTTAGGAGATTTGTTTATAACTTCGGATTAGAGATGTTAAAAGCATCTTGGAGTTTCGAGGGAATAAAAGCTTCTGACTCATTTCGCTTAAACGAAATCAAGAAAGTCTTTACGAATCATGTAATGACATTGCCTGAATATGCTTGGACTAGAAAATACCCTTCACTCATTTATCAATCAGCATTTCAAGATTTAGCTGATGCTATTGCTAGATGGCGTAAGGGTTTGGCTAAATTCCCAGTTTTAGCCAGTAAGAAAAAGGGTGATAAATTTACGCTTTATAAAGCTAATGCCGTTTATCCAAAAAAAGGAGAACCTGCTTTACCTTTTACGAATCGCGTTGTGATTGAACCAGGAAGACATATTAATTTACCAGGATACGGAATAGTTAAGTCAAAAGAAAAAGTTGATTACTACTATTCGTCACAGAGATTTACTGTATCTCGCACTGCTGATAGATGGTTTGTGTCTTCAAATATTGATGCTGAGCATGTTCCACCCATCATTCACAAAGTTGAAAAAGTTGGCATAGATTTAGGTGTTGCCACCTTTGCTACATTAAGTGATAATTCAACGATAGTTGCTCCAACCACTCTTAAACAAGCGAAAACCAAGCTGAGTAAGTTGCAGTGGCGCAATCGTCACAAACAGTTAGGTAGCAAGAAGAAGGGAATACGCGCTTCTAACAATGCCAAGAAATTTTCTAGAGAGTTAGGTCGAAAACATAGTAAAATAGCTAACGTTCGTAAAGATTTTTTGCACAAAACAACTACGAAAATCAGTAAAAAATATTATCAGATCCGCCTGGAAGATTTAAATGTCAAAGGCATGATGGCTAATCATAAACTAGCTGAAGCTGTGTCTAATAATGGATTTTACGAATTTCGTAGGCAGTTAGAGTACAAGCAATCTCATTACGGAACAAAGGTTGAAATAGTAGATAGATGGTTCCCCAGCTCTAAAACTTGTTCTGAATGCGGTCATAAACAGGATATGAAATTATCCGAACGAGTGTTTAACTGTGGTGGATGTCAAGTTTCCATTCCAAGAGATTTAAATGCTGCTATCAACTTAAAAAATGCGGATAATCATTTAGCGGCATTTAAAGAAAAAAAGAGCATAAAACGCTCTAGGGGAAAAGATTTATAATTCAGAATTTAAAGTATCGTAGTGACCCTGGCTTGGGGTTGAAGTCCTGGTGTGCAGGAAAAACGCTTGTGGACAAGAAGGAGCCGACTCCCTTGGTTGAAGCAAGAACTAAACATCGAATTTATTGAATCTTGAGAGTAAGTAGGTTTGAGTAAGTTTTAGAAAGCAGGCACAACAAAGAGAAACTGCAAGAACTCGAACAACAACTGGCTTCTTGCGCTAACGTATGAAAAGTCCTATGTATGCGAAGACAGCGCTACTACAAACATAGGATACAATCAACGATTTAAAAAATTGTTATTACCTACTAAACGAACAACTAACCACTAACGATCAACCACTATCTACTAATCAATGACTCTTTCCAGTAATTTATGGGAAGCCAATCAAGATATAGCCCAAGCTTGTCTTCAGCATCCTTTTGTCCAAGGTATAGGGGATGGTACACTTGCCCGCCAAAAATTTACCTACTATGTTGGACAAGATGCGTTTTTTTTGGAAGCTTTTGCTCGTGCTTACAGCATAGCTGCAGCTAAAGTTCCTAACTTTTCCGATTTTCTAACGTTTCATTCCTTAGCCGATGGGGTTTTACAAGAACTCAAGTTACATGAAGGATATGCTGCGCGGTGGGAAATCGATTTACGTTGTATAGAACCTGGAGTCGCTACCCGTCGTTATACAGATTTTTTACTATCAACTGCTTGGAGTGGGGATGTAGGTTTAACTGCTGCGGCTATGTCCCCTTGTATGCGTTTGTATGCTTTTTTGGGCAAACAATTAGCTCTTAATGGTATTCCCAGCCATCAATATAGTGATTGGATTTGTACTTACAGCAGCGATGATTTTTTACCGCTCACACAACAATTAGAAAGTTTGGTTGACAGTTATGCCAGTCATACAGCACTAGTAGAGTCAACTTACCGCTATGCTATGTTTTGCGAACAAGATTTTTTCCAAGCAGCATGGAGCTATGGCAGTGACCAGTGACCAGTGACCAGTGACCAGTAATCAGTGACCAGTGACCAGTGACAGTTAACAACTAACAACTAACCACTAACCACTAACCACTAACCACTAACAATTTTTGTGGATTTAATTGTTTTTTCTCTCAATAAAATAATTTAACAACAGTTATTAAATAACCATATCTTTGGTGTCAAACAAGCTTTTGACAAGGCTTGTTCCTTAACAAATCAGCATCATAGAGTTGTTCAAAAATGACTTTGTTGGACTTGCTATGGTGGTAATTTTGTAGTAAATAATGACAATATTTGTCAGACTCACACATTGTAACACAATTAACTTACACTATATGTTGTCCGAGGTTTACTGCAAAGGTTTGTATGATAACGATCGCAAAATGGAGATCGATGAATTGTTGAGACGCTATCAGGAAGGAGAGAGGGATTTCAAGGGTGTCATCCTGATAGGCTGTTACTTACCAGAAATCAATCTGAGCGGAGCTAATTTACAAAGAGCTTCTCTAAGTGAGGTTAATTTAAGCAGAGCTGATTTGACTGGTGCCGATCTAACAGAAGCATCTCTAGTCAGAGCCAATTTAACTGGAGCCAACCTAACGGGTGCTAATTTGAGTGGGGCTAATCTTTTTGAAGCTAAGCTGACGGGGGCGACACTTGATGGTGCGGAATTAAAAATGGCGGATTTGATAGATGCAGATTTTACAGCAGCCAGTTTACACGGAGCCAATCTGTACGGGGCATACATGATGGGAACTCTGTTACAAGGCGTAATTATGCCAGATGGTACTATACATCCCTAGAGGGGTTAGGGGTAAGGGGCTAGAAAATCAATTGCCCCTAACTTGCCATAGCTTGTGATGGAGTGTTGCGCCACAATTGATACAATCTTGTGGCTGGCATCGTGAGATACAAAATATCCCCTCCACTCAAGCTTGTTTCTAATAAATCCCAACCATGAATAGTTTGGGAGTTCGTTTCCAAATATAAAGGAACAAAATCAGCGGACATAGCAGCTTCTCTCACTCGCAAACCACAAAAAGGATGTGCGGGTGTAATTAAAGTGGCAAAAGCGACCCAAAGACTATCTCCTGTAATACCATTGCCAAGTATTTTGCCACCGAGTGCAGCTGCCGCAAAGGCTGGGGCTGCTAGTTCCGCAGGGCAGAGAACTGCCTCAAAGTCAAATACCTGTTGTGCCACACCTGCAAAGTCAGGATCTGCATAATGAACGATGACTGGCACTTTGGGTGCTAATGCTTTGGCTTTTAAAGCAATTTCCAGATTGGTTGCATCATTCCCTGTCATAGCTAACAATGATGCCGCAGTTTCCATATTGCTGGCTTTTAGTGTTGCGGGAAAGCTAGCATCGGCATGGATAACGGGAATACCCCATCCACGAGCAGTGTTAACATATTTGTTGTTAGCATCGCGCTCAATCACCACAACTTCATGCCCGCTATTGTGCAGTTGCTGGACAATTTTTATACCAATACCCCCCAAACCACAAATAATGTAGTGATTGCGATGAGGAACTCGTGCTGCATCCCAAAATTGCTTGAAGCGTGTTCCTAGAATAAAATCGTTGAGCAACGCATACCAAATACCAAAGACTGCTGCTCCGATTAACATCATCACAACAGTAAATAACTTAATACTGATAGGAGCTTGTCCTATTAATGCATCATTACCCCCCGCACCTGTAATCATACCTACGGAAAAATACAGGGCATCAACCACAGACATCTTTAACTCAGCTGACACGTAAGTGAGTGTGGCAACCAAAATAATAAACAATAGAACTAAAGCACCTACTAATACCGATTGAGCGTGTTGTTTAAAGTGCCGGAGATTGGTAAGAACTTTTAGCAGTTTGGCAATGAGTGATTTACGGGCGGGACGAATGCAGGGTTGGGTTCCGACGATGAGGCGATCGCCCACCTTCAATTCTTGCCCAGATGCTACCGCCGTAACTAAATCCACCTCACCTTCCACAGGCAGATAGTAAATGAGGACACGCGATCGCTCATTCCACAAATCGCTCAACTTACAACCCTGCCAGGGGTGGTGTTCGTCAATCAATTCTTCATGGATAGGCCAAGTGTGTCCAAAAAGCTTAATTTGTCCGATCGCTTTGTTACCCAAAGCCGCAAACGTGAAGACTGGTGCTGCCAAACCCGCAACACTCATACTCCAGTGGTTGGGCACGGTGTGATCCAGCCGTTCCCCCAAACTTGTGTTAAAGAAGCGATTGATAATGCGAATGCGTGGATTTAACACCCGCGCCTGCATCATAATCGCCAAATTCAGTTCATCATCAGGTCCGGCAATGACTACCGTATGCGCTTGCTGAATTCCGGCGGCAATGAGAGTGCTAGCTGCAAGTAAGTCACCAACAATCACATCACCTGCTGTTTCGCTAGGGATATGTTGGTGATGAATGCCGACGACTAGCGCCCCCTGCTGTCTCAGCAAACGAAAGACCTTATATCCGGTTCGTCCTAAGCCACAGACAATAATTCGAGGTTTCATGAATGGGCAGCATAACTGACAGGAAAGCTGCATTTTTAATACTAATTTACATTTTGGCCGAATTCTTTCATTTTGAACTGTAGCCAGCAACACGGTTGCCCTAAATTTTCAGGCACTTTTTTCAGTTTTAAAAAGTCAATCGTATTTGTAACGGCATTCTTTTTAGAAATTAACAATTGTGAAAAAATTAGCTCAAATAACAGCTTTTTTCTGAATTTTATGTACTTTATTGGTAGCAGAAACAATATCAGCCACACCGCAAACTCCACAACCACAAACAGCATCCAGACCGTTATCTGCTCCTAACGTCATAATGAAAGTACAGCGCAGCTCTGGTACCTGTCCCCAATCAGTTGGATTGTGATGGTTTTTGCTCCCCTATGAAGGTGGTGCAGAACACACAGCAGTTGCCGAGACAAAAGCATTTGCCGATTCAACCAAGTTAGTTTCATCTAATAACAAACAATTTCTTGAATTTGTATCACCTTTAAGAAGTAATTACGCTTCTTGTGTAGGTCTGTTGCAGACTAGGAACGAAGGCAGAAAGCAAAAGACAGAGGACAAAGGCATTTTATTATAAGCTTTTGCGCCTTCTGCCCTCTAACGAGGGTACTTTTGCCTTCATATAGTAGCAGAGAAGTTGATTAATGAAGTTGTTGACGGAGAGACTTTTCAAATTCTTGAACAGCATCAGGAAATAAACACTCTCACCTCTTACCTCTGCGTACTCTGCGTCTCGGCGGTTAAATAAATTTACTTTTGAACCACAGAGGCGCAGAGAGCGCACCAGAGATGAAGATGAGGAATTGCAGCCTGAATCAAAATTTTGTCAGTTACCTTCACAGGGAGCTTGTAGGCAGTGCCCACCCTACAAAATTCGGTAATAGTGTTGGACGCTCGTGACTTTCCTTTGCCCGATCTAAATTTCTGGATCGACTAAGCGAGTTGTAGGACGGCTTTGCGATACATCCTGCACGACTTGTACGACACAAACTAAAGTCACAAGTCCCATGACAGCTATGGGTAACAAGCCTTTGCTTAAAAATGCAATTGCTAGTAAAACAAATGCAGCCCCCAGGCGGTACTTGGTACGAATTTTACAATAGAGGATGACACCGAGACGGTGAAGAACAGCTAGAGATAAATAACACAGAGCAAGAGAACCGCACAACAGCCAACGAATATCATCGGGTAGTGCAACCTCAGGATTGCTTAACAGTACCAGTTCTACTGCCACTCCAGCAGCAGCAATACCAATTACGAGGGGGAGATGGGTGTACAGCCAAATATTGATAAGAACCGCTCTTCCCTCTGTCTGAGTTCGTCGAATGGGTGTACCACCAAGGTTGTCAAAATACACCCACCACAAGCTCAAAGCTGTACACAATCCCAAAACGGCAGTCATTGCTGTTGAGATTTGCCAATTCTTTTGAGATACACCATCTACGACTGCAATGACTGCTTCACCCAGAACAATAATTGTAAACAGTCCGAAACGTTCTGGTAAGTGAGAGGGATGGGGTGGTAATTGAAGCTGTAACTTGCTTGCTGTTATGGGTGTTGCAAAGTCAATAATAAGTCCCACTCCCCAAAGTACAAAACGCCAAGGAGATGGTAAAAATGCTGACACCAGCCAGCAAACAGCAGCGATCGCAAAACCTGTCGCAAAACGATTTGTTAGGGGACGTGCTCCGGGAATATGATGTCCCGCACGAATATATTCAATCACGAGCACGATACGTCCCAATGCGTAGGAGATGGCAAAACCAGCTGCGGTTTTATCCAACCCGTGATGTATGTTGACAGCCATTGCTGCTGCTGTTGCCATATGCAAACCCACAAGCAGCCGCCTTGCAACATCATCGCTATCAAAGCGATTGGCATAGAATGTAGTACCAATCCACGACCACCACACTGGTATAAATAAAACAACAAACCCCATCAATCCTGACAGGGAAATATGTTCGTGGAGATAATGAGCAAGTTGAGAAACTGCAACGACAAAAACTAGATCGTAAAAAAGCTCCAACCATGTGGCGCGTCGTTCTTCTTCATTCCCTTTTCCAATTCGCAAGCGTGGCGGTTCTAAAAAATTCATATTGCTAATTGCTAATTGCTAATTGCTAATTGCTAATTGAGTTTTACCATGAACTATTAACTATTAGCCATTAGCCATTAGCTATTAGCCATTCACAATAATCACCCACAAACTTGCAGCTAGTCCGATCGCTGCTAAATGTTGCCAAAAGAGCGATCGCATGGGTTGACGGGCAATTTTTTGTGTGAGAATAACAGTGAAAAGAACTGAAAAAATCAAAGTACTGCCTTGTAGAAAAGCAATGACTGCTGGGTGAGCAACTAATATAGGTAGCTGTTCGCCATTGAGACCAAAAGTTGCAAAAGTGACGGGTAAAATCCGTCCTCCTTCTGCTAAACCCAGGCGCAGGTAATGGGCTAAGTTACCACCAAGCACGAGTGGTAGATAACCGTATGCTAGTTCGATAAATGGTCTTGGCTTGAGTTGAGAACCAAAACGAGACAACCCATATGCGGTAAAGGGAATCACAACGGGAATGACTAAAGCAAACAACGATAAACCTAAGTGTGGTAGAAACTGTGTGAGGTCGAAATGCAACCCCAACCAAGATTGCAATTCCGGTAAACGGTGGAGATAGATACCTCCTAGTAGTAAAAATAACAATGCCACTTCATAAGAACGGGGTACATGAGTTGTCCAAAGTTCCATTCCAGGAGGACGTAAATTAAACTCAACGGAACGATGGGGACACGCTTTCAAACAAGTCATGCATAATACGCAATCTCTGTTATCTTCTAACTGTGCTGGGTGGGAGTACAAGGGACACCCCCCTGTTTCCATACCTTCGCCTTTTTGCGGTCCACCCTTATAGCACTGATATGTGGTACATGTTGCAGAACAAATTCCTTGTTGCGCTCGCAATTCTGTCATGGCAAGTTTGGCAAACAAACCATTCATTCCACCAATAGGGCAAAGATATCGACACCAAAAGCGCCTTTCAAAAAGAGCAGAAAAAATGACTGCGCCTGCGGTAATTAATAACAGTAAACAACCTGAAAGATAAGCCGTATTTTCCAAATTCCAAAGTTCTTCCCATAGGAAAATCAAAGTGAATAACCCGAAGAGAAACCATCCTCCCCATTTTTCGGCTTGCTCTCTTGGCCAACGCTTCAGTTTTCGCTTAAACAGCCATAAGGAAAGCTTCTGGGTGACTTCTCCATAAATCATGAAGGGACAAACAGCGCACCAAATACGACCTAAAAAGGGAAATGCTAGCAGAAAAAAAGGCCACCACCATGCCCAAAATAAATTTAGGGCAAAATTGCGATCGCGTGTTTGCGGACCAACAAAAAGCACGGCAACGATAAAAGCAAAGGCTATCAAAGTAAAACCATAATTCATGCGATCCGGCCACCAGGGGCTGCGGAGAAATTTCCGCAAATTGGGGTAGGCATTTAAAAGATTGACTCGAAATTCCTTTTTCTTTGTTTGAGCCGACCAGAAAATTTCTTCTGTCAGAACTTTTGCTTCTCCTGCTTGCACGATTGCCCGTTCCACAAGGCTTTGTAGTTCCTTAAGATTTCCGGGAAAATCATAGGATTGCAAGCGGCGTAAGGCTTCTGGTGTCACCGTAGGTTTTGAAATTCCTCTTGCCCTGGTATAAAGACTGATGTAATAATCTACTTGCGCTTTTACATCAGTTTTTCGTACCCGTAACGGTGGGACTTTGATAACTTGACCTACACAACGCTTAATAGTTGGCTGAATTTTTTCGGCAACAATCAAAATACGAGCACGGGTAGCACGAGGTTCAGCAGGTGGTTCCCCCGAACGAGTCAGGGGGCTATACTGAGATGTTTTTAATAAATTAGCTAATGCTGGTAACAACTCTTGAGGGGTTTCTTGGATGTTGTTGAGAACTAAAGTTCCTTCCCCCAGCCATTCTAACAGTCCTGGTTTGCCCCCATAACGACCAAATAAGTCAGCACCACTCGTTTGTAGAATTCCGCAGTTCACTTTGATAATAGGTTCTCGGCGGTAGGAAGAACCAAAATGAATGAGGGCAGCTATATTGTCCTTTTCTAACCCTGGTTCACCAAAAATCAAGACCGATTTGCGATCGCCCGCCGCTTTTCTAATTTCCTCCCGCAACCGCACTGCATAACGACTTGTCCCCACAATTCCACGCTGTGCTTTTGTGACTAAATAAGGTCGTAAGGCAACAGAACGTTCTTGTTCGTAGTTAAGGGCAGATGTTAGCTGAGCCACTTCTTGAGCCATTTGACGAGAAACAGCCTGAGCAACTTCTGGGTATTGAGCGAGTATTTCCCGAAATTTAGCAGCAGGTAGAACCCACACGTGACATTCTGTCACTGTGGTAATTGTACGCTGAACTGTTTCATCTAACAGCAGTTCTTGTAAGTTAATCACCGAACCAGGAAGAAAACCAACAGCTAATGATGGGTTCGTTTTATTAGTACTGTCGCTTTCCAATTGACCTTGTTTCAAAATATACAGAGCTTCTGGAAGAGACGCTTCACTCACCAAACGATAATTAGCTGGAAAAACTTTTTCTTCTATAACTTCAGATAACGCATTCAACGACGCAGGAGAAAGAATTCCCAAAGCCGTGCGTTCTTGTAGCCATGTTAATATTTCTGTAGATGCCATCATACGATTTTAGATTTTAGATTTTAGATTTTGGATTGATAAAGTCATGTCTGAACTTGATTTTTCAACTATCTTTCGCCTTGTTTGTTCAACTTTGTCTGATATTTTTCTAATGATATTTGGCAATTCTTTACTATTCCAGTGTTAGAATACCCGCTTTCATATCCACTATCAATCGTTTACTTTGTAACCATTGGCGACCAAGTCAAACCTCTGTTAATTCTTCACCTACATGGACAGGTATATTAAAATCTTGTCCATCAATTCGTACTTGACCTAAATATAATTCAAATTCTGCTTCTCCTCGTGCAGTTAACATTGCCTGCTGTTTTATATATGTCCAACCCATGCTTCTGCAAGTGGGGACAAGACAGTGAAACTGTGGAATGTCACCACTTGCAGAAAACTCAGAACCTTCAAAGGGAATTCAGACCGAGTGATTAGCGTCAGCTTCAGCCCTGAGGGCAATACAATTGCCTCTATTTTGACTGCATTGCCCCCATTTCTGATGGTAAAACTGACTCAGTAGTTCCTTGAGGTAAAACCTTTGAATTGCTAAAAAATCTGAAATAGGTTGATACAAAAAATTCCTTCAGAGGAAATAGTAGATATGTAAAAGGATTGATTGCCACAATAATATTGCGGGTATCGCGTTTGGCTGATGCTACAATCTGCCGTGCTACCCAATCACCGGACATAACTCCAATGGGATTAAGGTTGCTTTTAAAAGGTCCTAGAATTAATTTGCGTATTACACAAGGAGCATCTAAACGACGTAATGTGACTAAATCTCCCAGAGCACGTTTGGAAAGTTCGTACAAAGGGCTAATCGCAGGGCTGACTTCTGCTTCAGAAGTATTCACCCACACTTCTTTGAGAGCTACGTGTTCGTGAGTCCGAACGGTGGTTAAAAAGAGTTCGAGCAGTCGCCAACTAGAAAAGGTATTGATTTCGTAAGATTTAAAAATTGCTTCTGATGTTCTTTCACCTTTAACGTTAATACCATGGTTGAGGACTAAAATATCTATCTGCTTGAGATGTTCGAGCAGTTCTCCCTCTTGTCCTACTTCCCAAGAAATTGTCTTTACTGCTAGTGGTTTGCCATTGACTGTCAAAGTGATGGGTTCCGATTTTGAACTCAGGGCTACCACCTTTGCACCCGCTAAATGTAAATGCAAAAGCAGCGATCGCCCCAGAGTTCCCGATGCTCCCGTGACTGCAATTTTCTTACCCTTCAGTGCCAGTGCTGTACCCATGAGCTTATCTATAAAAGTAAAAGTACTGCAATAGTAAGCGCGATCGTTATCAAAATGATGCCGCCAGTGATAGGGTCGATTCACGAACCAGTTCCCCGGAGGGGTCAAGAAAGGACCAGGTAGGTGAGTCACATCGGTTTTTTCCCGCGCCCATTCGCTGCCAACCCCACGTGCTATGCAGCTAGCTAAAAACATCAAAGTGTAAAGCGTTCCCATGAGGGCTGCCAATTGGTACTGTGGCGTCCACTGAGAACAAGCCCACCAAAATACCAGTGAAAACAGCAACATCACAAGGCATTCAGGCAAATCATGACGCCATTGTGCCTGACGATAGATTTTGGCATTCACGACGTTCAAATCTCGATGAAAAACACGATGATGCCAAGCGTGTTGTCGATATAGTGGTTGCCAGTAATGGGCTAAGACGTGATATAAATCTCGTACTAGTTCTGCCCATAAAAGAGAGCCTAGTCCCCAAGCCGCGATCGCTATCCAAAAGGACACCATAACCTACTTTACTTACACTCCAAAATTATTGTGTTGCAATTGCGTTGGTATTGCACATGAACAGCCCAACTTGTGTGGCTTAGAGTGACTAGAAAGACATAGTACAATCCCCTAGTAATATATACCGAGAAAAACTCACTTGGCAAAAAGTTTAGCTAGAATTGCTTTGCCCAGACCGCTCAACTCGTTTTGCCCAGACCCCAAACTCGTTTTGTCCAGACCGCCCAACTC
>NZ_WJFC01000102.1 GCF_009725235.1 Scytonema sp. UIC 10036 | reverse complement strand
TTGTCCCCCTACTCCCTACTCCCTACTCCCTACTCCCTGTTCCTCTGTCCCCTGTTCCTCTGTCCCCTGTTCAAACCATGAAGCAAAATCGATCGCAAAAGTATCGTTGAGTATTGCTTCTCGTATCTTTTGAGTAAAGCGAATCAACTCAGTGATATTGTGAATACTCAACAAGGTATACGCTAAGATCTCTTGCGCTCTTACTAAATGTGATATGTATGCACGGCTAAAGTTTCGACAAGCGTAGCAAGGACAAGTTTCGTCTATTGGTGTAAAATCTTCACGAAACTTTGCATTTTTTAAATTCCAACGCTCGCCTTGTACCATTGCTGTACCGTGTCTCGCCCAACGGGTGGGAATGACGCAGTCGAACAAATCAACTCCGGATGCGATCGCGATTGCGATTTCTCGGTATGTACCCACTCCCATTAAGTAGCGAGGTTTTTCTGGCGGTAGTAGAGGCGCAGTTGCTTTGACTACGTGAGAAATTAGTTCTGCTGGTTCACCCACACTGACACCACCAATAGCGTATCCAGGTAAATCTAACTCTGCCAGAGACAAAGCTGCTTGAGAACGTAAATCAAGATACACACCTCCCTGTACAATACCAAACAGGGCTTGGTCTTGACGTTGATGGGCGCTTATACAACGTTTCAGCCAACGGTAAGTCCGTTGTGTGGCGGCTTCCACGTCTTGGTGTGTTGCTGGATAAGGCGGACACTCATCGAATGCCATAATGACATCCGCGCCCAAAGTGTTTTGAATTTCAATAGAACGCTCTGGAGTTAAGTTAATAATTTGACCATCATGAGGTGAGCGAAAAGTCACGCCTTCTTCACTAATTTTCCGCATTTCACTCAAACTAAAAACTTGGAAACCACCTGAATCTGTCAGGATCGGACCATTCCAGCCCATAAATTTATGCAGCCCTCCACCTCCTGCTACAATTGCCTCACCTGGTTGGAGGTGTAGATGATAAGTATTGCACAAAACCATCTGCGCTCCAGTTTCTTCCAGTTGAGATGGAGTCATAGTTTTGACGTTTGCTAGCGTCCCCACTGGCATAAATCGTGGAGTTTCTACTATACCGTGAGGGGTAGAAAAAATCCCTACCCGCGCCTTCGTCTGGCTGCAGTAAGCAAGACGTTGAAAAGAAAATTGTGCAGTCAAGAGAGAATTTGCTAATTGCTAAGGGCTAATAGCTAATAGTAACATTCGGGGAACCAGTGACCAGTGACCAGTGACCAATGCCCAATTAAAACAAATCGCAATTATCATCATCCATTTCCGCATCCCACTTAGCTGAGAAAACTTGCTCCATCATGGCTTCTAGAGCGCTAATGTGAAAACAACGGTCTTGTCTCTCTTCTAAAGAAGTTGAAAGGGGAATCAGTCGCAAACACATTCCTTCTTGGATAAGGTCAAAATAAGTTTCTTTTTCCGGAGACTGTTTTAATTCCAAGTAATCAAAACTATAAACATTAAGATAAAGCGTATGGTTGGCAACTAAGGTAGACCGTTGCGGATTGGCAAACACCTCCATGACATCCCCCTCCCCCTCGCTCTGCAATTTTCCCTCATGGGTGTAAATGTAGCGAACGCGACCTAAGTCTGTCAGTAATCGCCACATATCTTGCTTATTCACAACCACGCCTGTATCAATGATGCACGGAGCTGGGATCTTGGTATCGGGTAGATGGTTACTCATAAATTAAACAATCTTTGGAGCGCAGATGAGTTCAACATAGCTACACAGTCATTGTTACAGCTTTGCTGAATCCCTACATTTTAATAAATATCTTCACTTGTAGGACGATTGATTGAAAAGCTGCAATCAATAAATTTGTAAGCGACAGTACTACAGTACTGTCTTTTACTTTTGAGACTGCCAAAGCTATTTTGATTAGTGATGATTTATACGAAAGAGAAATCATCACTGAGCATAGCATAACAAAAATTTTTTCAATAAGTTCCCGACACTGATAAATCTTATTTAAAGCTTTAAAAAGGACTAGGCATAAACTATCCGTATTTCTTGCCTTTGGATTCATCTGTAAGCTACATTTTATCCTTTATCCTTTATACTTTATCCTTCATCCTTTAGATGGCTTATAAGCATCAGTGGTGGAAACAACATCTGTTAAAGATGGCAGCTTCTATAGTATTCTATACAAGTATTCCCATGCCATATCTGGAAGGATTAGACTTCCGGTATGTGGCGCAATACGCACCGTTGGTAGGGTTTCTGATTGGAAGCATTTTGGGAATATTAGATATTGGAATGAATTCTTTGGGTGTACCAATACTCACTCGTAGCGCTCTGCTTGTGAGTATTTGGATTGCTATGACTGGGGGATTGCATTTAGATGGAGCCATGGATACAGCTGATGGTTTAGCAGTGGGAGATCCCAAGCGGCGACTTGAGGTGATGGCAGATAGTGCAACGGGTGCTTTTGGTGCAATGGCAGCTGTTGTTTTGGTGGTTCTGAAAATAGCTGCTTTAACAGATTTAGAGCAAAACCGTTGGTTGGCTTTGATGGCAGTTTGTGGGTGGGGACGTTGGGGTCAGCAATTGGCAATTGTCCGGTATCCTTACCTCAAACCAAGTGGTAAGGGAGCATTTCACAAAGAAGCTATTCGTTCTTATAAAGATTTGTTACCAGGATTGTTCTTAGTAGTAAGTTTAAGTGGATTAGAGATATTACTGAACAAACAGCGTCTGTTGTTTGCTTTAGGAATGGCAATTGCAGGAATTGCGATCGCCACTCTTACGGGTGCTTGGTTTAACCGTAAGTTAGGCGGACATACAGGAGATACTTACGGTGCAGTTGTTGAGTGGACAGAAGCCTTTCTTTTATGTGTGTTAGTGGTTAGTGGTTAGGGGTTAGTGGTTGGTGGTTGGTAGTTTTCCCACTAACAACTATCAACCAACCACTAACCACTAACAACTATCAACTAACAACTATCAACCAACCACTAACCCCCTTTAACTGGTTGCAGTCGTGTCACCTTGAGTTTAAAAGCACCAATTCCAGTTTCTCCAAATGACCGAACCCGAACGATGTAACTTCCTGTCTCTGAAACTCGGGTAAAAAGCAAAGAATTGCTGCTACCATCAGGGCCGTCATCATTTTCTGCTACAGTGGTGCCATCAGGTGCCAGCAACGTAATGATAGCATCGAAGCTCTCAGAGACTAAATCTATGGCTAGATTATCTCCTTTACTCAACTTCACCATATAATCGCGAGCATAGCCGCCTTGACCTGTAGGAATATCCTTATCAGAGAGCATATCGGAAATTTCATTACTTAGAGGTAAAGGAATCGGACTATACAACTTATTTGCTGGTTGAGCAAAAGCTACTGTTGTACCGAAACCAATAACCACTACTGTGGCACTCGCGATCGCGAGTTTTCTCGACCCCACTGCAAAAGCCTTACTTATCATCCCGAGACTCTTCCATGAAAACAGCGCCGTTTGGTTAATTATAGTTTTCCTTGCGAGAATTTGCCTATCAAAACATAATGGGAGGGTGAGAACCCCCTAAGATATGTTTTGGAGCGTGGTGGAAAAACATATCTGTGTTTCAACAGGGGGATGAAACCCGACCTACAGGGTTTTAACCCTGTGTTTCTCTTTCATTTTTAAGTTTTACATTATCTATCCATTCCTCTATTACTCCTGTTATTGTTTTATCCTCTTGAGCAGCATATAACATTAGCTTATGTTTTCTTTTATCTGACAATCTTATTCGTAATGAATTATTTTTCATAAATGCAGCACTATTGTAGATGCATTCATGTTAGCATAATAACCCGGAGGTGAGACAAGTGTATAGAACTCAACAAATTAGATTGACAGATTCGATACCTGATAACGTTAGAGATGTACTTGTACTTTTGTGTGAAAATGCTAGTTCATTGGCTAACTGTGCAATTTTTGAGATTAGACAGAAGCATTTTGAAGCATGTGAGCGCAATGAATTCTTTGACAAAGATGGATTCTTCCGTTCAGAGTTTAAAATGTCCAAGGTGAAGTCAGCTTCTTATCCAGTAGTTTGGGAAGCATTGAAAGATAATCCACACTACAAAACGCTTGGTGGTCAACAAGCTCAACAAATTATTAAATCGGTAATAGAAGCATTTACTAGTTACAATAAACTCTTACCTTTGTTTTTCAAGGGAGATTTGAACGGGAAACCCAAAATGCCTAATTACCGGAAAAAAAGAGGACTAAGTATTGTTAGTATTCCGGCACAAGCACTCAAGTTTGACATTGAAACTGGATGCTGTCGAATACCTATAAGTAGGGAGTTGTCATCAGATGTTAATGGAGATATCTGGATACCTGGTGGTTCCAGTTTTAAGCCATATCAAATAGTAGAATTAAGGATTCTCCCTCGTAACCGAGAGCTTTATGCAGAGTATGTTTATGAAGATGGTAATGATGGTGCAACTTGCCTTTTGGCTTTAGACCATACTCAGGCATTAGGAATCGATCCAGGCGTTGATAATTGGCTTTCAGTTGTTTCAACGTTAGGAGAATCATTCATCATTGATGGCAGGAAGCTAAAATCTATTAACCAGAGATACAACCGAGCAGTAGCCAAAATTAAAGAAGGTAAAGACCAGAAATACTGGGATGACCAGTTAGCCAAACTGACCGAAGAACGCAACCGCACCATGAGAGATGCGGTTAACAAGACAGCAAGATTTGTTGTCAATCACTGTTTGGAACATCGCATTGGTAATGTAATCTTTGGTTGGGGACAAGGCGTAAAAAGCGAAGTCAACTTAGGCTCTAGAACAAATCAGAACTTATATACTCCACAACGTCCACAACGTATACGGGATAAAGGTTTTATCTTGTGTAGAGACTCCATAACATAAAATTAAACGCTTACATTTCAAAGACTACACAACATCTACAACATAGCTTGAATTTATATCGAGTATTGATTACCTCTCTGAGATGTTGCACGCTTCGATTAAATCTTTTTTCTGATTTTTACTAATAACTTATTATTAAAGCTGAATCACTCTCTTAGCTTCTGGGAATATTTCCGATAAATTTCCTCTCAACAACAAATTTTATACCAGCTTATACAAAATCTAAAAAGATTACAAATTATCTCTATTTACTTGAGCTTTATTTTTAACCCATCCTCCTTCTATCGCACATTTAAGCCAGCCCCCAGGACTACGAATATTCTCTGTCTTAGCGTGCTTGTTTTAACGCTTCAATAGCATTTAAAACCGTTATTTCAGTGACACTGTTAATAGTACGTCGTAATGTACTAGTAAGTTTAATACCCAATGCTCTTAGTTCTGTTTTAATGTGTAAACTCACTTCGGGCTGTTTCTGTTTAGGATATAAGTTACTTCTTTTTCGGCTTGGTATTGCGGTTTGTTGCTTTTTAATTGAGTCTAACTTAGACTGTAACTCGATATTTTGTGATTGAAGATGTTGTACTTGTACTTGATAACCCATAAACTCGTGAAGTTGACCTGCAAGAGTTTCATTAATTAATTTTAGCTCTTTTACTTCTACGTCTAACTGTTTAATCCTTGAACGAAGTTGGGTGATTATTACTTGGTTAGAAGCCTCGGTTGCCTGGGAATTTTTTGAACGAACAGGTAAAACCTGTTGGTCTCTTAATTGTTGAATTCTCTGTTTAATCTCCGGATACTTGTAAAGATAGCTAACACTAACATTGGCATATGCAGCAACAACAGACATATTTATTTTCTTTCCTTGCTTTATTATTTGTTTAATAGCTGATTCAGTTTTTGAAAGAGCTGATTCTTTTTTCTTCTGTGCAGCTGCTTTTAAATTGGATATTTGTACGCCTTTATTCATCTGATTTCTCCAGAGAATCAATAATTTTCTCTAAACTTTGTAGGATCTGCTCGTTCATTTCTACTTGTCGTTGCCAGCCATTTAACTTAGCCTTATCAATCATCTCTGTACAATGTTTATGTTGTTCTTTATGTTGACTAAGAAATTCAATTGTGGTACGAAAATCATTACAGGTAAGGCAAGCGTTGGCATGGGGACAGGCACCTTTAATCATCGGTCGAGCGCATGAACCATTTGGTAATGCCTGAGCCAAAATATTACGTCTCATCCACTGTAAATCTTGGTTATGATCCAGTGACGAATTAACAACTACCGTCTCTCCAGAAATATTGACTACTTTTCCATGAAATTTATCTATACAAGCACGCATAGTTTGATCGTGAATATGAGCGTATGTCATTGTCATATCAGGGGATTTATGCCCTAAATATTTTTGAATAACAGTTAATGGTACTCCTTCATTCACCATTCTTGTAGCTAACGTATGCCTTAACAAATGGGGAGAAACATGAATCCCAGTTTTATCAGATAAATCTTGGAACAAAGCTTTTGCTCTCGATACCTTCATTGGTTCTCCAATTTGCCCACTTTTAATATTGACGAATACATAATCACAGTCAGCTTCAACTGGATACTCGTCTATTAAATAGTTAGAATATAACCGCATTAAATCAATATTCACAGCTAGGAGACGCTCAACTCTTGACTTTGCTCTTGCACCATTTATATTCTCTCGAAAGCGCACAAAAATTTCATTTCTACCTTCAGTTAGCATATCTTCATGGCGTAATCCTAATGCTTCTCCTATTCGTAGTCCTGTCTCATAAAGAAGGCAAATTAAAAACTTATCTCTCAATGTATTACAAGCTTTTATTAATTGTTGAACTTGAATCGAAGTTAAGCATTTGGGAAATCGCTTCGGCTCTTTAACTTTCAGTAATCGCTTTCTCACTTGAGATTGATTAGCTATCCCATACAAAAATGGTTTGTATTGAGATGGATACGCCACTTTATTAGTTGTTAATTCTACTCCGGAAAAATTCCCTAGACGTGCATGAAACTCGTCAAAGCTACTGATTGTAGAAAGAATTTGATTAATAGTTCGATTCGTCCGAGTTGCCTCAGTCGGAGTTATTGGATAAATTCCTGGGTTAGGATTACGTAGCCAATGAATAAATTCTGCCAATTGGTCTAATTTTATTGTTTTCCAATCAAGCCCCTCGTCTTGCAGAAATTCCCAATAAAGCTTGAGATTTTTTGCATAGCTCAAAATTGTGTTTGGACTCCGGTCTAAGCTTTCTAGATATCTCAAATACGTTTGTATTGGCTCGATTGGCTCATAGTTGTTGTTTAACACTAAGACCACCGTTTTACCCAGAGGTGTCTTGCCTTTCTGTAACCTCACTTCTTTGATGTAGTAACTACGATGATTATCTTAGCGCTGTTATGTAATATGAATACTACAAGTTTACATAAAATAACAATTATCGGGTCTTTCCTACTGTTGTTGTTGTTGTGTATAGTTTATTTGGAGGAGTTTATAACAGAACTTTGTGCAGATTCCGACAGCCAAATTAAAGGAAAGGATTCAGCAATTATGTGAAGAAGTTGGAATACAATTTCACGAAACCGAAGAGAGCTACACCTCGAAAACTAGCTATCTAGATAACGACTTTTTACCAGTTTACGGTGGTGAAAAACCCGCCAATTGGAAACCTTCTGGGAAGCGTGGTAAGAAAGGTGATGGTATCGGTAGAGGTCAATACAAGACCGCCAAAGGTTGGTTTATCAATTCAGATCTAAACGGCGCGGCAAATATCATCCGCAAAGTAGCCATACAGCTAGGGATTTCTCTAGTCAAGGTGGGTAAGGGGTCATTGACAATCCCTAAGCGCTACGACGTGTTTAGTTCGCTAACTAAGTTGTATCGTATGCGTTGTGAAAGTGTTCTAAGATTCGCTTGTGACTTTTTATAAGACATTAGTGCTCGTTCAATTAGTTTCTTTGTAATCTGTCCAGCAGTGCTTGTGACGTGACCAAACTAATAATTGTCAACCTGCCTAAACAGAAATAAAAAGTTGCGAAGTGCGGCTTTAGCCCACGTAGCAACAACGTTAAGAATCCTTCGAGCTTTAGCCGAAGTGAGTGTCAAGTATGATTTTTATCTAGGTTGTAACTGGGGTTGTTCTGGTTGTAGGTAAGAGCGGCTGCTACGGTTCCTAAAACTCCAATTCCAAAGTCATTAAGTGTTTGGGTAGCAGATTTGGCAGTAGCACCAGTGGTGTAAATGTCATCAATCAATAGCACGGGGGCTTTTAAGGTGTGATGAAAATCTTGTCCTATTCGGAAAGCTTTAAATAAGTTCTTTTCTCTCTCAGACACAGATAAATTATACTGTGCTTCAGTTTCTTCTACTCTCTCCAATCCGTTTACTTTTAATTGCAATCCTGTTGTTTCACAAAAGCTTTGGGCTATGAGTGCTGCTTGGTTGAAACCCCGCTTTTTTTGCTTATTGGGGTGGAGTGGAATTGGCACAACTATGCATTTTGTATTCCGTGCAGGGCTATTTGATAGCCATGTGTTGCCCAGATATTGACCTAAAGGACGAGCAATTTCAGGATGGTTTTTATATTTCATGGCAGCGATCGCTAACTTAAGAGTACCACCGTAACTTCCCCAAGCGAAAACTGGAAGGGGTTGGTGCCAAAGAACACTAGGATTGGGCAAACAACATCGTTGTAGTTGCTGAGTACAGTTTTGGCAAACTTCTTGGTCAGTAGGACGCTGGCATAGAGGACAGTTAGATTTCAGGAAAATGTTTAATAAACTTTGAACATTTCTCACCCAAAGTGACATATTTTACATTATTTAATTACAACTTGTCATTTTCAGTATATGTCTGCTGACAGCTTATCTGGAAGACTGAAATGAAAAATGCGGGAATTTCTGATGACGACATCGGAAAAAACCCGCATTTTTTAAGTAAATTTATCCAACAGTCACTTCGTCAGTAGCGACATCGGTTGCACCTGATACTCCACTAGCAACAGCAACGATTGTGTCAAGGATGTCTTGATTGGGAACGCTTCCTTTTAAGACAACGGTGCCACCTGTTTGAGCAACCCACAGGCTTTCTATATCGTTTAATTCAGGGTTTTGGTCGAAAGCAAGTGCGACTCGTTTTGCGAGTCCACTTTGATCGTACTCTCCATTGAGACCAACTCTCTCAGGAGGGATTTCTCCACCATCGGGTGATTCTTCTACTGGTACAGGGTTTGTCTGTGCATTTTCTGGCTTTTCCAGTCCGAACAATCGTTGTAACCAACCCATATGAATAACCCAAAAACTATCACATTTGGTTATACCATACAGAGTTTTTACAGTTATCGGTTGTTGGTGTTAATTATTCACTGTGCGCTAATAGTATCACGTTTTAACTTTCTGCCTTCTTACTTCAGCATAGCTGGTACCAATACTGCAAGGGCTCTCGGAAATTGTAGGTTGGGTTGAGGAACGAAACCCAACATTTACAGATACCTGTTGGGTTTCGTTCCTCAACCCAACCTACGTGTTTTCGTATTTTTCGGCTTAACCGACAAGTATTGTAGCTGGTACTACTCTGTTTTAAGAGATAAATTTGGTGTAATGGATTTATTGCTAAAATCCACCATTTGAGTTAAGGCTTCACCTAAAACGACTGGATTCCTTTCCACAGGTTTGTTGTCAGGTTTGCGCCAGTAGTCGCGCTGTTGTTGAAAGGGTAAGAGCAAAATATGCTGTAGTTTGTTGTCATCAGGAGACGAATAAGCCGGAATCCCAATCTCAATCTCTGACTGAGGAACGTTTAGCCGCAGTGTCTGATGCAGTTTATCCCACCAAGGAAAAATAACAGAATAGTTGGAATTGGTTTCTTCTTGAACCTGGGAGTGATGTACACCGTGCATCCGGGGCGTTACCAAGATTGTATTCAACCAACGTTCAGTCCAAATGGGAAGACGAATATTGGTGTGATGAAACAGGGTATTTGCTTGATAAACTAACTCGTAGAGAATGTAAGTTCCCAACGATATACCAATTAGAGCTATCTGAAAAACCCGAAGTCCGGCTGATAGAACAATTTCTACAACGTGAAAGCGAAAACCTGTAGAAATGTCTAAATCTGGATCGATGTGATGTACGTTGTGAAAGCGCCAC
Organism: Scytonema sp. UIC 10036; assembly: GCF_009725235.1. The sequence goes on along the minus strand of NZ_WJFC01000102.1, from coordinate 34,134 downwards.
AGAAAAAGAAATCTGTGATTGGCTCTATGCCAGTAATAGTAAGTTAAATCCATCAATAAAAAAGCTATGACGCTTTTGATGGCTGTAGGTAGTGCCACAAGATGAACCAATCCAAATGACTGTAAGTGAGTCCACTGCAACATAAATTGAGCGGTAGGTTGGACAACAGTCGCATTTGCGGCAAAAGCCAAAGCAATAACACAGGAGTTGATAAACAACCTGTTTATGAGTGAATGCTTTTGCAATCGCAGGGGAAAGATTCTTTCCAGCAGAAACAGGATAACAAAAACTGCTGTGACGATCGCATAGACATAGTTTAGTGATACTAACATTTTTGTCAACCAGTCTTCAATTAAGAATTTTAATTTGCCATCAAACTACAGGAATATATTGCTTTCTTTTCACTCTCCCTACTATCGATTCCATGTTACTAAATGCTGCTCAAACCACTCACTCGATAACCGTGCAACTGCCTCTAGTGTTCCCGGTTCTTCAAAAAGATGGGTTGCTTCGGGAACGATCGCTAACTTCTTTTCTACTTGTAACTGTTCCAACGCTTCTTGATTCATGCGAATCACTGGCGTATCTCTTTCACCTACAATTAATAATGTTGGTGCTTGAACATTTGACAGCGACGCTTCTGCTAAGTCAGGTCTTCCACCGCGAGAAACAATAGCACAAATACCATTAGGGTGTTGTGCTGCTGCAACCAAAGCTGCGGCTGCACCAGTACTAGCACCAAAGTAAGCAATTTTCGTTTTGTAAATCTCTAGATTTTGGGCAAGCCATTGTGTAGCATCAATGAGACGTTCCGCTAATAAGTTAATGTTAAAGCGCAATTGTCCTGTTTGATTGTCTATTTCTTCTTCATCTTGAGTCAGCAAATCAATCAACAGGGTAGCAAACCCTGCTTTATTTAATTCTTCGGCAACATAGCGATTTCTGGAACTGTACCGACTGCTACCACTACCGTGAGCAAATAGCACAACTCCACGAGCATTTTCAGGTATCCTTAAATCACCGTCTAGGTTAATTACACCTGATGGAACTTGAATTGAACGTTCTTCAAATCGTGATTCTAATGTTCTATCCATAAACCTTGTACTAAAAATTTTTTACAATTGCTCTTAAATTTGTACTTCCAAGAGCCTTTGCTAAGGCTCATCCATCTTCAGTATGGATCGTTTAGTAACATATTTGAGATATCTGTATAAATAAATTATTAACAGCGAGCGCTTCAGTAAGTGTAAATCACTTGATAACTTGGTGTCCTAAGCTACATTCAAATTTTAAATTTTTATCTCACTTTCAGCGAGCGAGTCATATTGATAACATCACTAAAGAAAGAGGAGAAAGAGCTTTCATACATTTACAATAGGCTAATCAATCTTAAATCACCAAATGTCTTTGATAAATCATCTCTTAGATAAAAATATCTCATTACAATAGAACCCCGACTCCTTTTACAGCCTTGAATATTAGAGGAAGAAATTTGTCAGCGATCGCGATGGGCTGTCAAAAGGACTGCTATAGTCATTAGGTTTAAAATCATGGCAAATACAAGCACAACAAAACTTAGTGATGCAGTGCGTCAAGCAGCTCATCCACTGACAGGTACATCTGAAGATTATGACCCTTTACTAGAACTTATTGGTGATGCTCGCTTTGTACTTATTGGTGAGGCGACTCATGGTACTCATGAGTTTTACGAACAACGAGCCGAAATTACCAAACGCCTGATTCAAGAAAAAGGGTTTACGGCTGTAGCTGTAGAAGCAGATTGGCCTGATGCATACCGAGTCAATTGCTATGTACGCGGAGTGAATGATGACCAGACTCCTGCTGAGGCATTAAGCGGTTTTCAACGGTTCCCGACTTGGATGTGGCGTAACACTGATGTGGTCAATTTCATTGGTTGGCTGCGTCAATACAATGATTCATTACCGCAGAATGCAACGAAAGCTGGTTTTTACGGGCTTGACCTCTACAGTATGTATTCCTCAATAGATGAGGTTGTGGGTTATCTGGACAAAGTTGACCCAGAAGCTGCAAAAAAAGCACGTCATCGCTACTCGTGCTTAGAACACTTTGGTGAAGATTCCCAAGCATACGGATATGCTGTTAGTTTTGATATGAGTGAGTCTTGCGAGCAAGAAGTTATCAATCAATTGATGGAGTTGCAACGGAAGACAGGAGAGTATGGACAGCGCGATGGTCGGGTCAAAGAAGATGAATTTTTCTATGCCGAACAAAATGCCCGACTTGTAAAGAGTGCAGAGGAATACTACCGCTCGATGTTCCAAGGTCGGGTGTCATCTTGGAACGTGCGGGATAAGCACATGGCAGAAACCCTAGATCGTTTGGTTGCCCATTTTGATAGTCAGGGAAACCGTACAAAGGTCGTTGTTTGGGAACATAATTCCCACTTAGGAGATGCACGAGCAACTGATATGAGTTCTGTGGGTGAACTCAACGTAGGACAACTAGTACGCGAACGTTACGATCGCGATGCTGTACTTGTTGGTTTTACTACATATACAGGAACAGTTACAGCAGCTTCTCGTTGGGGAGGTATAGCACAACTCAAACAAGTACTTCCAGGATTACCAGATAGCTACGAAGCATTGTTCCACGATACTGGGTTACCTCGGTTTTTACTGAATTTGCAACAAGATAATGAAGCAGTGACAGCGCTGAATGAGCCAAGATTAGAGCGAGCTATTGGGGTTATTTACTTGCCTAAAACAGAGCGTGTCAGTCATTACTTCCATACTAATCTTCCCAAACAATTTGATGCTGTCATTCACATTGATGACACAACAGGTGTAGAATCCATCGATCGCAATCCTCACTGGCAGATGGAAGAAGCACCAGAGACTTTTCCTACAGGTATGTGAATAGTGCTAATGGCTAATGGCTAATGGCTAATGGCTAATTGTAGAAGATGAGTAGATATACTTATTCCACCTTTCGGGGATAATTTATTTTTTGCAGTTTTTTGAAATCAATCTAGGGAAGCAAATCAATGGCAGTCAAACAACAATTCCAAAACTTTGAAGAATTATTATCTAGTTCAAATTTGCCGACACTCGTGGTGTTTGAATCTCCTCAATGTGGTCCTTCTCACCTAATAGATGTATGTTTGGAGCAAGTACACAATCAAATGAAAGAACAACTTGTCATTGTTAGAATTGATAGTGAAAAATATTCCGAGCTAGCTTCTAAATATCAAGTTCATCCTTTACCAACACTATTACTTTTTAAAAATGGTGAGATTGTAGCGAGAATTGAAGAAGAGCAAACCGAGAAATTAATGACAACTTCACGTTTGCTCGAACGTTTGCAAAGCTTTCTTTGAAAACATGTTTAGATCCAGGCGATCGTAGATATAGCGATCGCTCATTTGCAACCAATACAGTTCTTGTGGAACATAGGTAAAGTCATGCCGTCATTCTTTGCCCCAATGAGGCATATGAATCATTTTTCACTCGCTCTGGTATACTAATTAACAAATCTATTTCTTTCAATTCTTCTGGTTTAACAAGTGAGCCATAGATAACAGTTAGTAATTGCGCTACTAATTTAGTACCAATTTTTTGCTCCTGCAAAATTATTTTAGCCAGTGCCTTAGCCTCATCAAGGCATACCCCTAACAACAATGCCTTACTCAATTCCTGATTTGTAATGTCTAACTCTTGCTTTACCTCTAGCAGTTTTTGTTCTAATTGATAAATATACCCGTTTTGACTCTCAATTAACTCACGTAAAAGCTCTATTTCTTCCTGAGAAACTAATAATTCTTCATGAGTAGACGGTAAGAGGTTTGTCGTTAGGTATTCTTGTTGATTCTTCTCCATGAGTTTAATGAGTTGGTTGTATATGCTTTATGTTTAACTATACACACCCTAAAGATGGAAAGTCAGTACGGTTTCGGACAGAAGCTTGATAATTGCAAACTTTTTTTCCAGATTTGGGAGCTTTAACTAAATAATCGGTTATATTCTGCCTTGATTATACGGTAACACTCACAGGCGCTTGTTTCCAAGCTTTTTCTGTCAACAATCTGGATATGTCCGCGCTGATAAGAAATTAAGCCCCTGCTTTGGAGTTTACGAGCTGTTTCGCTAACTCCAGAACGTCTAATACCGAGCATTGTGGACAGAAATTCATGCGTGAGGGAAAATGAGTCTGACCCTACACCGTCACTGCTCATCAGCAACCAACGGCAGAGCCTTGCTTCTATATGATGGAGACGATTGCAGGCAGCGCTTTGCGAACTAAAAACAATGACTGTATATATGTAACGATAGAGAAGCTTTTGCAGCGCGCCGCCTCTGTCGAATGCCTCTTTGATAATCTGAGATTTGACACGCACCGCTTGTCCGGGGATTTGTGCCAGTGTCTGCATCGGCGTTATGCTTGCATCTAAAAAAACTGGCACACCTGCCATTCCCTCGCGCCCGATACAGCCGGATTCGACTGTAGAGCCGTCTTCCATCACAGTTACTAGGGAGAGCAATGAGTTAACAGGGAAATAGACACACTCGATAGGTTCATTCGGCACGATAATGGGCTGTCCTCGTGAGAGTGAGACTAGCTCTATATGAGGATGTAAGTGTTCTAGCTCATCAGAAGGTAGTTTGGCAAGCAGATGATTTTGTGTTAAGAGAGGTGCATTTTGGTCAATGGACATCACATGGTTTTTAATATAGATAAAGCAAATACTACTAACTTAACCTGCAACTTAGACAGTGCAACGCGACTATGCCAATATTTTAAGGAGTTGGTCGCCGAGCAAACCGCGTGTGAAGTCACCTATAGCCTCGATCGCTACCTCAAGCTTTTAAGTACTCATCGGGGACTAGAGCCACAAGCGGAAGAATTACTATTTGCAGCTTCCTTGCAGGAGAAGCTAGAAAAATTTGGAGATAGGTACAACTCTCGTTTCTTTCTGCTGTTCATGTAGCCCGTAAAGATGGCTAAAGATAAATTTTTCTAACTTTGGATAGTTTTAATTGAAGGCGAGAGATGTTGAGATCGTATTTTAGTATTCTCTCACTCTCAAATGGAGGAATACAAATGAATCCTGCTACAAATAAAAAAAAAGTGTGTGATTCCGGTGTTTAAATCGCCAGATGGGCAATTGGCTTCCCGTTGGCTGCGTACTGATTCTATGCAGCCTCAGATCGATCTTCCTGAAACCGAATTACTTGGAAAAATGATAGTAGCAAAGTCTTTGCAGCAGAGCAGCGAAATTATACTCACGACTCTCGGACTCGGTGCTTTGCCTGTGACCTGTAATCGCGGGGATTGGCGCACTTTAAAGGCAAAAACGACTAGTGCAACGATCGCGATTGGGGTTCCAATCAACTGAGGGGGAGATGCTAGAAAACGTTCTTGGGTATAAGTGCCGAAGCAGATTAATGTTGCACCCAAGAGAAACAGAAGGGTAGTGACAGCTAAACCAACTTTGCCCAACCAAGGAGTGGTGCTTCGGTTAGGAACTAATGTCTCAATCAGTGCGATCGACACACTTGTACTCCAAACGGTATGCAAGGTCAGCACATACAGCGTCCACCATGCACCTATACCGAGTACTGGGATATAGGCGATATTCAGCAGGTTCAAGCCGACAAACGAGGGGTTGAATAGGCTTTGGGTGACCAGTCCTTCTTCAATCACAGCATATGCCAATCCAAGCAAGATCATCGTTGTCCATCCCCGTTTGGTGCGGCGTGTTACTTCGCGGATCAAAAGTGTCCCACCGCCGTACAGTGGCGCAGCAAATAGCCCAATTGGCAGTGCGTCGATTGATATATTACCCAGCAAAAATTCCGCGATCGAAGGTGAGAGAACGAACAATCCGATCGCAGGTGCAATGCGCTTCAACTTGTTCAGCATATTACGATCTCCCAGTTTGCAATATTTTTGGTACTGAGAAAAGCAGCGGGAATAATCAAGTGAGTGACAATCAACAGTCCAATCAAGAACATGGCACAGCTTCCACACCGGGCGATCGCTCAACAGTTTACTGAAAAAAACTCACCTTGTTCATCCACTTTTGTGAAGAGATGCCAGAGCGAAACGCGATTGAACTGGATTATCGTTTGGAGAATTTAGAGGAACGATGGCATTTCTGGTAATTTCCGTTGCAAGCGATCGCTCCAATTAATCATCCAATTCACCACACAATCTGCCAAAAGGTAGGCGCAAACTAAATACACAATCACCAGCATGAAGAGGTGATTGGAAAAAGTCGGCAGACCGTATCATGTGTACCATTGGATACCTTACGCTCATTTACAACAGATGATAATAGGCGTATATCAACATTGCAAATTATGAAAAAGCTCTGTTCTTTTATTCTAGCAGCACTTTTGATTGGTGGTTTAACACAATTAACACGAGCATCCGCCAACAACAAAAAATGGGATAACAATCAGATTGGCATTGAGCATAAGAAAGATTTGTCGCCGATTAACACTGAGGCTCCCACCATTCCTGGCAGAATTGTCCGCTATGATTCCCGTATTAACAGTATTATTCCCGCTAATGCCAAATTAGAAAAATTGGCGGATGGATTTCTTTGGGTGGAAGGTCCGGTTTGGAATCGAAAAGAGAAATATCTGCTATTTTCGGATGTGAAAGCCAATAAAATCTACAAATGGGAACCAGGGAAAGGGATCTCGACTTATTTGAGTCCCAGTGGATATACGGGGGACACTCCCTTTAACGGAATAGAACCCGGTTCTAATGGATTAACCTTTGATAGCCAGGGCAGACTGGTGATGTGTCAGCATGGCAATCGTCGCGTCGCGAGGTTAGAGAACAGAGAGAACAACACCCAAATTGCTCTGGCAGATCGGTATGACAACAAACGGTTGAACAGTCCCAATGACCTGGTTTACAAATCTAATGGAGACCTGTACTTCACCGATCCCCCCTATGGTTTGCCAACCCAAAGATTTGACGATCCACAGAAGGAACTCCCGTTTAGTGGCGTTTACCGCCTATCGCCCGATGGCGAGTTAACGCTATTGACTGATGAGATTCGTTCTCCCAATGGCATTGCATTTTCTCCAAATGAAAAGATTCTCTATATCTCCGATTCAACCACCAAAGAATCGAGATGGCGGGCATACGATGTAGCAGAGGATGGCACGCTTCAAAATGGTCGCACGTTTGCGGATGGTCGGACATGGGAACGCAACCGCCAGGGGAATCCCGATGGGATCAAGGTTGATAAGGCAGGTAATGTGTACGGTGCTGCACCCGAGGCAGTTCTCATTTTTGCTCCCGATGGGACGCTTCTGGGGAGTATAGAAACGGGTGTACGAACAGGCAATTTAGCCTGGGGAGAAGATGGTCACAGCCTCTTTATTGCAGCCAACACAGCTATCTATCGCATTCGCTTGACTGCCACAGGCGAGGGATATTCACGGAATGGCAATCGTTAGCGTAGGTTTTGCGTAAAAATACGAAGATACGTAGGTTGGGTTGAGGAACGAAACCCAACATTTCCATGCCTTTGTTGAGTTTCTCCACGGCGATCCCAATCCACAAAATTCTCAGCCCTTGCAGTAAAGAGTACATTTTTTGCCTGTTTGTCCAGCGATCGATGCTTCTCCCATTGGAGAGACTTTGCCAATCCAGCCAGCGGATATAGATGGGATTAGTTCATCGCTTCTGAAGCGATTCTTGAACTAGAACTAAAGAGATTGACCGCCAGAGATTTCGATTCTTTGTCCAGAGAGCCATCGGTTCTCTTGAGATAGCAATAACGCGATCGCACTGCCAATATCATCTGGTTCACCCACACGACCTAAAGCGGTTTGGGACGCGATCGACTTGTTAATTTCTGGATTGTCCCGCACGACACTTCCCTCAGTGGCGATCGCGCCCGGAGCAACTGCATACACTGTGATTTGTCGGTGTCCCAATTCCTTTGCTAAGGATCGAGTTAGAACCTCAATTGCACACTAGAGGAACAAACTATGAAAAAGTTCGCTCAACAAGTAATTGTCGCGATCGCGCACCAAGAGACGAAAAAGGCTTCCTCGAATTCGCCAAGTCCATGCCCGCTCAGGAAATCTACGAAGTTATCAAAGATGCTGAACCCCTCTCAGAACTATTGCCCTATAAGCTTCCGACCAACCAACGCTACCATTATGAAGGAATGGCACGTTTTCCCGAAGATTACTTGGTTTTTGGCGATGCCATTTGCAGTTTTAACCCTGTCTACGGTCAAGGCATGACGATTCATCCGATACTTTTAAAAATACAAGAACACTTAAGACAAACCAATAAATTCTTAGATAATCTAAGAGAGGAGGAGTCCTTGCTTTATAAGCCTTATAACCGTCGTCGATTTATTCAAAAGACAGCCCTATTCTCTACTGGTTTAGTCACCTCACTAACTTCTGCTCGTTTTGCTCTTGCTGGCTCTAGAAAACATGGAATGTCTCGATATGATTATATTGTGATTGGTGCTGGCTCGGCGGGCAGTGTCGTTGCCAACCGTCTTACAGAAGACCCCAAAGTGAGAGTATTGCTGCTCGAAGCGGGTAGTCCTGATACCAAACCAGAAATTCAGGTTCCTTCAGAGTGTGAATTAATTGAACCGCAAAGATGCAAAGAGCAAGGGAGTAAGAGAAGAAGATCGGTAATCTTATGGCGGAAAGGAGTAATTTCTTCGTTGAGCTTACGCCACTTCTTCTTCTTTATGGGTTGGCTGTGTTAATTAGTCTTTTGGTAGAGAATTTATCTAAGCGATCGCGTTAGCCTGCAGATAAGAAAAATTGTTAATAAGTTCTAAGTAGAAAAGGTCAGTTTTTTGGGAAGGCATGAATGATGGAAGTTTCAAATGCGTTGATGAATAAAATTTTAAGCTACTTGCTGCAACAAGCAGATGCAGGAGATACAGAGGCGGAAGAACTGCTTGATGAGTTGAATGAGTTGGTTAACCTGCAACGAAAACAGTAAAATATCTATTGCGGCAAGATCTCTGGCGAGCAGGTCATGCCCACATCGGCGTTGTTATGCTATCATGTATGAGCTATAACTAAAAGCAATGAAGGGAACGAGTAATTTCTAAGTCGGTGCTGAGCGAGTCAGGGATGGTGCGAGCCTGAACACACGGTAGAAACGAAAATCCTCCCCGAGCTGCTCTCCGAAAAAAGCATTTCCACAGGAAGCCAGAAACCTCAGTTTTAGTCTCCCTTAGCGAAAGCTTTGAGTAGATAGAGCCGTGTTCTGCACGTTACAGCAGAGCGCTCTTCCCGTCAGGGAGTAGCGATAAAGTCCAGAATTGCGAGATTCTGGGAAAGTTGGGTGGTACCGCGCTCACCTAAGCGTCCCAATGCATAGGTATGAGGTATTTCTGTTGTTTTACCTCATGAAAAGGGATAAGAATGTCAAACGTTTAGTTTGTCAAATGAAGAGTGAGTGCGGTTAAGTATGTTTAGAGAAGTTCAACAATCAGTTTGCTTCCCACATTTGGAGCAAGAAATTCTTGACTTTTGGAAAACGCGCAACATATTTCGGAAGTCAGTCGATAAAGAGGCTCCTGAAGGGAATTTTGTCTTTTATGAAGGTCCGCCAACTGCTAATGGTAAGCCCGGAGTGCATCACGTTATCTCCCGCGCTTATAAGGATTTGTTCCCCCGGTATAAAACCATGCAAGGGTATAGAGTTCAACGTAAAGGGGGATGGGATACTCACGGCTTACCTGTGGAGCTTGGCGTTGAAAAGAAGTTAGGCTTTACCAAAAAATCGGATATTGAAGCTTTCGGTATTGATAAGTTCAATCAACTCTGCAAGCAATCGGTCTTTGAGTACATTCAAGATTGGAATGCTATGAGCGATCGCATTGGCTACTGGCTGGACTTAGAAAATGCTTACATTACCTATGACAACAGCTACATTGAGTCCTGCTGGTGGGTAATGAAATCCCTGTGGGAGCGGGGTCTTCTCTTTGAAGATTACCGCGCAACTTGGCACTGTCCTCGCAACAATACCAGTCTCTCAGACCATGAAGTAGCGCAAGGGTATCGAGAGAATGTGGAAGATCCCTCCGTGTATCCCAAATTTCCAGCACAGCTAGCTCAACTTGTGGAACGTAACATAGTAGAATCTGGAGAACGTCCCGTCTATATCTTGGCTTGGACAACAACTCCGTGGACGCTGGCTGCAAATGTTGCTCTTGCAGTCAGAGGTGATGCTACCTATGGTCTGTTTGAAGCAGCAACAAGCGATCGCAATCCAGACCAAAAAGACCTCTATATTCTGGCTTGCCAACGTGCCAATGATGTCTTTGGTGAAAACAATTACCAGGTACTGAAAACTTTTTTAGGTCAAGAACTGGTTAACTTGCAATACAGTCCGATCTTACGTGGTCGTATTCCAGAAGGGGAAGACCTCTCTCAAGGTTTCCGTGTGATTCTAGATGAACAAGTAACCATCGATGATGGAACAGGCGTTCTGCATGTTGCGACTGCATATGGTGACCTTGAGCTTGGACGCAAGCACAATCTCCCCATGCTCTTCTCTGTAGATCTACTGGGAAAAGTTTACCCTGAGGTAAAATTGCCAGATGCACCTGCGGGTGAAGGTCGTTATACGGGAACATTTTTCAAGGATGCAGATGAGCAAATTGCTAGAGATTTGTTAGAACGGGGCTTGCTGTATCGAAAAACCACTATCCGACATACTTATCCCTTCAACTACCGGGATGGAACGCCACTCATCAACTACGCCAAAAAAAGTTGGTACATCCGCACGACAGCAGTCAAAAACAAGCTCATTGACAACAATAACAAGATTGCATGGCATCCGGAATATATCCGGGATGGTCGATTTGGGGATTGGTTGAGAAACAACGTTGATTGGGCAGTTTCTCGCGAGCGATATTGGGGTGCGCCGTTACCTGTTTGGGTGAGTGAAGATGAAAGCGAGTCTCTCTGTATTGGCAGCATTAAAGAACTTGAAGAACTGACAGGGCGGGATTTGTCAGGGTTAGATCTGCATCGTCCTTACATTGATGAAATCAGTTTTGAGAAGAATGGGAAGTGCTTCAAACGTGTTCCCTATACTGTTGATGTTTGGTTTGAGTCAGGTGCAATGCCTTACGCACAATGGCACTACCCCTTTGAGAATCAAAACATCCTGCAAGAGAATTTTCCAGCAAACTATATTTGTGAAGCAATTGACCAAACTCGCGGCTGGTTTTACAGCTTACATGCTCTAGCAACACTGCTGACAGATACTGGTAGTCCAGAGCGACAAGCAGGTGTTTTGTCCGGCATCAAACAGGATTGCCCTGCCTTTAAAAATGCGATCGTGCTGGGACATATTGTTGATGAGAAGGGCGAGAAAATGTCCAAGTCGAAGGGTAATGTGGTTGACCCTTGGACTGTATTAAACGTTCAAGGAGCAGACGCGCTACGCTGGTATCTTTATAGCTCAAGCCCAAGCGACAGCACCAAACGCTTCTCCCAAGCATTGGTGGAGGACACGTTGCGCGACTTCTTTATGACGCTTTGGAACACATACAGTTTTCTAGTTCTCTATGCCAATCTCGATAAACCCGATTTGACTTGTGTGATTCCGGTGACAGAACGTCCTGCTATCGATCGCTGGTTGGTATCCAAAACTAATGCACTTGTGCGGGATGTCACAGATAAACTCGACGCTTACGAGCCGACTACTGCTAGTCGTATAATCCGCGACTTTGTGGTGAACGATCTTTCAAATTGGTATATCCGTCGCAACCGACGCCGATTTTGGAAATCGACTAACGATAAGCTGGGTACGGCTTGCGTCAAGGGCGATTGCGATAAACTCTCGGCGTATAAAACTCTTTATGACACACTCGCGATCGTTGCTAAGTTAATGGCTCCTATGGCACCCTTTATCAGCGAGCACATTTATCAAAACTTAGTCCTCAGTATCTTTCCAAACGAACCGGAATCCGTACATTTAGGAAGCTGGCCTCAGTGGGATGCTACCTTGATTGACGATTCCCTAATGCGTGACATGAATGCACTTGTGCGAATTGTTGAGCTAGGACGGGCAGCCCGTGCCATGGCAGGAGTTAAAACACGTCAACCCCTTCCCGAAGTTCTGGTACGAGTTCAAAGCGAGGCAGAGCTTGCAGGGTTGAGGAGTTTAGAAGATTTGCTACAAGAAGAACTTAACGTCAAATCGGTGACATACTTAGACGTAACGGCAGATTTCGTAGATTATACCGTGAAACCCAATTTACCTCTTTTGGGCAAACGGCTTGGTCATTTGCTACCCGCGTTTAGGAAAGTGCTGGAAACTTTTGACAATCGCGAAATTGTCCGTAATATTCGAGAAGGGAAAGAGACTGCGATCGAACTAAATGAACAAGTTTATCACTTTGAACCCGAAGCATTTCTCATTCAAGCTCAAAGCCCAGCCAACTATGTAGCCCTTGAAGAATACGGTTATTTAGCAGCAATCAACACTCAACTTACACCAGAATTAATTCAAGAAGGGCTGATTCGAGATACCATCCGCCTGCTGCAAAATGCAAGAAAACAAGCAAAACTTGAAGTGTCTGCTCGAATTGACTTGGGTATAAAAACATCAGGAGCGGTTTTAGAGGCGCTAAAAGTTCATCTTGAATTAGTTAAGAATGAAGTGCTTGCTAAAAACATTGACTTTGAAGAGCTTGAGAATGCTGACTATTACGAGCAGGTAGATATTTTTGGTACACCATTAACTATCAGCTTAAAGCTAAGCAAAACTTCTTAACTAATCTGCGTCCAATCCTTAGAGGTCATTTACAAAGTAAATTTTGAATTGCCAAATGTATTGTGTAGGTTGGGTTTCGTTCCTCAACCCAACATTTCATCGATATGCTTTTTCACCAGATATCTATTACGGAAAATTACATAATTTTTAGCCCAATGTAACCAATGATAATTTTTCCTAGTTCTGAATCTACAAAAAAGTGAAGTCGCCAAGCCCCTGGAGTCATACGAACGTGCCAACTGAAAACACGCTCATTGCCATCAGGACATTTAAAAGTTAATTCCTTTTTCAATCGTTTCAACCTTGAGTCACTTTCTGGAGAAACCTTGCAAGGAAAACTGTCGATATCAAATACTCCATCCGTCCAGCTTTTGCAAGTTTCTTCCATTTCAAACAGCCGCTTAATAACTTGCCGTAATATTGGGTCACCACCGCTCAGACTCTGTACTTGCTTATAGACATCCTCACAAAACACAAGATTAGGAAATAATTCCTCTCTTCGATTCCAAATATCTAATCCATTAAGAACTTTTTCACGGATACACTTTTGAAACCAACTTGTATGTTCATATATATGCTCGCTACAACTTGCATGAACAATCTCTACAATTTCATTGACTATTTCTCCATCTTCATCGTCATCCATTCTTATCATTTCTAACAATAGCTGACTCCGATTCCATTTTTCTTTTGAAAGTAAGCTAACTGACATTGTACTAAGAAGATAAGCAACACCAAGTCCAATCGCTTGCTCTCCCTGATGTCTAAATTCAGACGAGCCAGTATTATTTTCAATACTCTTAATTTCTAAATTCGCAATCTCTGTTGAAAAAGGTGTTTTTGTGGCTAAAGTTTTAATAAAAAGTCGCTCGACTTGATCTACACTTTTATCATTAAACCAGCGACGAAGAGGGTAATTAGGTGCGAGCACTGTAGTATAAAAATCATCTTTAGTGCGAAGATTAACCTTCACACCTCGATCCTTAACTGTCTTAATAGTCTTAATAAAGCAGGACATCCATTGTTTTGCGACTTCTTGATTAGGCGCTGGTTCCTGTAAAGAGAGTTCATTTAAGATGAGGTCGATATCCATGTTTCACTCTCTTGCTGGTTCTAGCAAAGCATCTAAGCTCTTTTCCCATTCATCAAAGAAACCGTCTGGCCATTGATCGATTCTCCCGTTTCTATCAATTCGTGGTGAAACGACTTCAGAAAAAGCTAAACCTTCTTTTTCCTTGCGTTGAAAATAATGCAATTGAACATCATCAGGAGCAAGCTTACCACCATGAACAGCAAGACGAATTCCATTTAACACATGATCGCTATGGGTTTCTATCACAACTTGAACACCACAACTAGCTGCAAGTGCTAGCAACTCACCCATTTTCGCTTGTCCTTTGGGATGTAGATGAGCTTCGGGGTTTTCAATTATAATCAGAGTCCCTGGTTGTGACGACAATACTGTTAAAATAATGGGCAGAGTATAACTGATTCCAAAACCAACATTTGTTGCACGATAAGGGTTACTATCTCCATAAGAGTATTGAAAACTCATCAAATCTACATCTGGTTTTGGAGAGATTTTGATACGAGTGCCAGGACTAACTTCTCCTATCCATGCTTCAACTTGATTAATTAAATTCCAAGACTTTGCCTTTGGATGACTGAGTTCTTTATTTGGAATATCTTTGTCTCTATAAAGTGAGAGAAAGTGTGCAGTGTATTCACCTTTAGTACCAATTTGTCCTAGTCGTCTTACTTGATAATCTGACTTTTCATTAAAGGGTCTTGGTCCAACACGCTCTGCTTGAAGATAATGAAATTTGTTACGGAAAAGATTTAATTCATAAATTTTTTCCGTAAGCATTTGTGATGCGAGATTCAATACATCAACTTCTCTGTCATATTTAAAACGCCATATTCCTTCTATTCCATTTTCCCAAATAATATCAAAGCCAATGGAATCTTCTTTACCTGCACCCTCAAAAAGAGCATCCTGCGCTGTACCAATACAAACTAAATCCCCATTTAATGCTAAACCTATGTCAGGTAACAAACCTTGTTGATATGATTGACGCAAGAGTAGTAATGATTGTAGTACTGATGATTTCCCAGTACTATTGAGGCCAGAAAGTAGCGTGAGTGATTTAAATTTAAGACTTTGATTTTCAAAAGGTTTAAAATTAAGTAAACGTAATGAATGGATCATATAAGTACTTCCTGAATAATTTTTTCAACAGTGCTAAATCTGTACTCTATTTTACTTGTAGCTTGAGAAATAGACATTAAAAACTCTTTATCATTATCTACATAAAAACTAAAAGTAACAATTAATATTTTTATACGTTTCTAAAAAATCTCAATCTTATCGTCATTCAGTTCACATAAATTTAATGACCAGACCTCAAATAATGATTTATTGATTGGATACTTTTTTTTATTTTTGTTAGAAATTTTTCGGAAAGAATCCTTTCCAAAAATTTCTAAAGCTATAATCATTACATTTTTAAATTTATGTTCAATTTTTTCCATCTCTTCATCTAATAAATTATTAGCTTTAGACAAAGCTTTACTTAAGAAAGAATCTCTAGTTGAATCTTTATAATCTTTATAAGAAGTTAGATAGAAAGCTAAAAATCCAAGTACAAACTCACGGTCATCCATACGTTTTCTTTTAGCATCACTTAAAGGAATGACTTGTTGAAATTCTTTACTCTCTGTAAGTTTAATCAAAAACTTATTTGCTTTACCAGGGTTTAAAGCATGACGTAATTTTGGAAGATAGAGGTAAGCTCCTGTATAATTCTTTTAAAAATGTTATATTTGACTTCAACAGGAGTACCTTTTTCAATCAAATAAACTGTAACTTGAGTTTCCTCAATTCGTCGCTGATATCTACGGTCTAATTGATCGTAAGTTTTATTTTCCAATTCTTTGAGATACTCTAAACCTGTGAGCTTTAGATTTTTATCAGTAACAAATTGTTTTAAGGCAGATAGTCGTTGTAATCCATCTACAACTAACCATTTATCTTCATGGGTAGCATCCATATAAAAAGCAGGTAGCGGAATGCGAATGAGGATAGATTCAATAAGTCGGCTTTTAACATTATCCTTCCATATGTTTGCTTGACGTTGAAAGTCAGGCGCTAAATCAAGTGCTTCTTCATCAATTCGTCTTAATAACTGTTCAATAGTTGGTTCTTTTGTTACAATATTAATTTTGTCGGGATCGTATTGTAAAGTAGTATCTTTGTCATCTATTAATTCTTCTTCATCTACTATATCGTCATCAATAAATTCTGTATTATAGGTTTCTTCTTTCATCTCTAATGCTCCTTGGTTGTGAATATTCTAAGAGAACGTTTATAAAGTAAATCTTAAATCTCTAAATGTATTGTGTGGGTTGGATAAAAGGAAATAATTTGTTTCCTTGTCATATGGGATACTGGTACTACTTATGGGACTCCGACCTTAAGATTATCTTTACAAGGCACTCGCCATCACATTCGTCAATGTATGTCCTCAATTTTTGTCTGTAGCTTATTCTCAACGTTACACAGTTTATCGTACTCTGTTAAAAGTTATTGTTCATAAAGCTGTTCCATATCGCCCTCGACGAGTTGAACCTAGAGTTCGCCCATCGTCGTCCCAAGGCTTATCCTCATATGAGGACGCCTCGACGCTTGTTACGCAAAAAGTTGATGACTGCATAACTTTTGTCAACACAAGACTTTGGGCTATGGTAAGGGAGCATTTCTCTTACTTTCTCGCTTCGTGCCATTCTGTTTTAGACTCGATTGTACTACGTCACGAAGGATCTGGGTTTCTAGTAAATTGAAGAAGGCAGGAAGCAGCTATGAGTGACGGTAATACTGGCTCCTGCCCGAAGCCTTTGTTGTAATGGTTTTTCTTAAGGATCGAAGCTTTGGAGGTTTTTTAATGGCAATTAACTTTAAGCAAAGACTAAACCAAAAAGAAACTCTCATCGGTATTGTCATCATACTCCCATGCTCAGAAACTGCTGAAGTCTTGTCAAAACTTGAATTTGACTGGTTTTGGATAGATATGGAACATGGGCCTCTCAGTTTAGAAAAAGTCCAGTTAATTATGCAAGCAACTGGCGGGCGCTGTGCAAATTTAGTTAGGGCACCTTGGAATGACAGCGTTTGGATAAAAAGGGTACTAGATACCGGATGTGATGGGATAATTCTGCCTCAAGTCAAGACACCTCAAGAGGTCAAATATGCCATCGATGCTTGCTTATACCCTCCACTTGGAAGTCGGAGTATTGGAACTGCGAGAGCACAAAACTATGGAATGAGTTTTCCAGAGTACTTGAAGACGGCAAACGAAAACATAGTCATTATTCTACAAGTTGAACACATTGATGCAGTGAAAAACATTGAATCCATAATTGATGTTCCTGGTTTCGATGCTATACTTATTGGCCCATTCGATCTTTCCGGCAGTATGGGACTGCCCGGTCAGATTCATCATCCTGATGTACAGAAAGCAATTGGTTCTGTTAAAGAGGCATGTTTGAAAAAAAATATACCAGTAGGCATTTTTACTACTAATTCTCAGGATGCTTTATCTGCAAAAGAAGCAGGATATAGCTTGATCGGAGTAGGTGTTGACTCAATGTATCTTTGGAAATCGGCAAAACAAACTCTTGAAGAGATTAATTCAATCTAGCCTCTAGGATAATGAAACAATTAGCGACTGCAAGCACACTTGAAGTGATAACCGTTGTAGCATGATGAGGTTGAACAATGTTTTTACCACCTGGATTTGGCAGTCGCTCCATTATGACCAAGTTTGGCAAGATGGTTTACTACACGGCTCAGGGAGAACCGTGGGACGATCGAAGTGAAGACTCAAAAGAAACGCTAGTCTTTCTGCATGGCTTCGGTGGTGGCTCCTCTGCCTATGAATGGTCAAAAGTTTATCCGGCTTTTGCAGCAGAGTATCGCATTTTGGTACCCGATTTAATTGGTTGGGGACGGTCCGATCGCCCTGCTCGCAGTTATCAAGCGGAGGATTACATTACGATCGTTACAGAATTCATAGAGCAGACCTGTCAAGCTCCCACTACGGTGATTGCTTCAGCATTAACGGCGGCATTCACAATTCGGGCTGCGATCGCTCGTCCTGAATTATTTAAGTCGTTGATTTTGACTACAGCAGCTGGTTTAGCCGAGTTCGGACAAGACTACCGTAATAGCGGTTTCGCCCAATTTGCCCAATCAATCAACATTCCATTTCTCAATCAACTGCTTTACGGCACAGGGGTTGCCAATAGTTTCGGTGTTCGTGGTTTTTTAGAACAACGCCAATTTGCCAAGCCAGAGCAAATTTATCCCGAAATTGTTGAGGCATATGTTCAATCTGCTCAACAAGGCAATGCGGAGTATGCAGCACTCTCTTTTGTTCGAGGAGATTTGTGCTTTGATTTGTCACAGTACATCACAAAGCTAAAGGTTCCTACCGCAATTATTTGGGGTCAAGGATCTGAATTTACGAGTCCTGATATCGGTCGCCGTCTGGCGGAAATGAATCCGCAAGCAATTCGCATCTTTTACCAGATGAATGATGTAGGATTGACGCCTCAGTTGGAGCTACCTGCGGTTACAATCGGTTTGATTCACCAGTTTTTGCCGTTACTTGAAAAGCACGGCAAGACCCAGTCAGTTGATGTAGAGATGTTGCCAGCTTAAAAATTGCTGTCATCAAAAATGCTTCACCAATCTGCGTCCAATCCTTACGATGCAAGAGGTCTTTTATGATGCAAGGAAAAACTTTGCGTGTTGCTCGCCCAACCGATAACCTTGAACTAGTACTGAAATTTTATACAGATGGTTTGGGATTAGAAATTTTATACTCCTTTAAAAACCATGATGAATTCGATGGTGTCATGGTTGGAATCCCAGGTGCAGCATATCACTTTGAGTTTACCCATCATCACGGACACTCTGTTAGTCGTGCTCCTACTGAAGATAATTTAATTGTTTTTTACTTTCAAGATCGACAAGAATGGCAGCAAGCGATTGAGAGAATGAAGATCAATGGATATGAACCTGTAAAATCCTATAACCCATACTGGGATAGGAACGGAGCGACATTTGAAGATCCTGATGGTTACCGCGTGGTTTTACAAAATGATTCTTGGGATCTGTAAAGCAGCTTTAGAAATTTCCAAGGAACTGGACTTTAGACGACTTCTATCCCGTTTGAAAATTACTTAATTAAATGAACCGCAAAGAGCACGAAGGAAAAAGAAAAAGAAGATAGGTAATCTTATACCGGAAAGGGAGTAGTACTTGACCGCGTTGATTTTGAGGAGTTGCCAGACCCCCGACTTCTTAAAAAAGTCGGGGATCTAAACTAACTTCTCCCATCCGAATTAATGTGACCGCTCGCGGGTCATTGGTCATTGGTCATTGGTCACCGGTCACTGGTTCTTTGTGTCAATTAATTTGCTCCAAAGGATGCGGTCTATATCTTTCTTAGCCTTGTTTTTGAGTCTCAGCCATTAAACATTACTCCATCGACGTTCAGGACTACTCGGATAAGAATTTTTGTGGGTTGGACTCACGGTGGAGAAACTCAACAAAGGCATGGAAATGTTGGGTTTCGTTCCTCAACCCAACCTACGTATTTTCTGTTGGTTGTCCTTGTTTTTGAGTCTCAGCTATTGAACATTACTCCATCGACTGTTAAGTTGAATACACAAATTGAGTTAATAGCCTAATGGCGGTTCAATTAGGGTTTGTTCTGACTTGCCAGCATTAGCTCCGGGCTTGTCTACAATTTGCACTGTAGATGCTTGGGGTCCTTCTTCTCCCATAACCATAGAAAAACGAACACCCGTACCTATTGCTATACGGTCAAAGTCATTATTAAGGACACTGTTGCGATGGAAGTAAATTTCTTGACCATCTAAGGCTCTAATGAAGCCATATCCATCCTCACGAAATAATTTGGTCACAAGTGCTGTTGTTTCGTCTGCATCTGTGTGAGTTTGAGATTTATCGCTCTCTTGCTGTTTTTCGTTGAGTTTTTTCAACTGAGTGACAGCCGCTTTAAATGCATCTCGAATCACCGCTTCTACAGGCGCATATTGGTTGTCATCTGCGGGATTACTTTCTGCCACAAGTTCATGACCGGGTGGTACAGTCATATCGATTCGCACTCGGTAAGGAGAACCACTACGCGGGCGATCGTGAATCTTTTCAATTGCGATGTGGCAGCTACTAATGTGATTGCAAACCTGCTCTAACTTGCCAACTTTTTCGTTGACTAAATTATCAAGAGCATTTGTTTTATCGACATTGCGATAAGTAATCTCTGGTGCTACTTTCATATTGTTGTTATTAGTTCTTATCTACTAGCCATTAGCAATTAGCCATTAGCAATTAGCTCTTAGCAATTAGCCATTAGCAATTAGCAATTAGCCATTAGCAATTAGCTCTTAGCAATTAGCCATTAGCCATTCTTTATTTGCAGCTTTATGTAATAGGTTACGAACCTCTTCATCCGTTGTTTGCGGAAAATCGTCGTACCACAAGCCAACGCTGTAGAAGGGGTTTGGTGTTAACCCACAGATGATTTCATCTACTTTAGCTGCAAACTCGTCGCGAGTTTCCATTGCGGACACAGGTACAGCAATAACTGTTTTGGCAGGGTTGTATTTTTGCAATGCCATAACAGCAGCACGCATTGTAGCACCTGTCGCCAAACCATCATCCACCAAAATCACAGTCCGTTCGTGCAGTTCTGGAAAAGGACGATCGCCTCGATAAAGGTGTTCGCGGCGCTCTAGTTCTTGCTGTTCTTTTTCTGTGACTTGGTCTATTTCTGCTTCGGATATGTGTAGCGATCGCACAATATCTTCATTTAAGACCCTTACCCCTCCAGAAGCGATTGCTCCCATTGCCAGTTCTCTTTGGTCTGGTACACCCAGTTTGCGTACTACAAAAATATCTAAGGGAGTATTTAAGGTTTTGGCTATTTCAAAAGCGACAGGTACACCTCCACGTGGAAGCCCTAACACCAAGGTATCTGGACGATTCGCATAAGCAGCCAATTCCTTTGCTAACAATTGACCTGCTTGTGTTCTGTCTTTAAATCGCATGGTGTTACGCTCCTTTATCCGAATTAATGAGTCTTAGGTTTTCACTCGCATCTTATCTGGACAGTTAAATTCGTCGTGTTGCACTTTTCCTTCCAATGAATCGCGAGCCATCGCTAAGCGGTCGGTATCTCTCATGCTTTGTTTGTAGTTTTAAGGTTCTAGATCGATATTAGAAATCTCAAAATGCTCTTTCCTCTGACTAATGGAAGGTTGTGCCTTTTTTATCAGTATGCTGAACGAATGAAATAGGTTTGAAAATTAGGGATGAGGGCATGAGGAAGACTTCTAAGCGCGAGTTCCAAGCTCCTGCTACCATTAAAATATCATTTCAGCCAATCGCAATTGCTTTATCGTCAAAAAACGTCACAGGATTTAAGCGCATGCCACTTCAAACTATTGTCGTTGGTGCAGGATTAGCAGGGCTGAGTGCAGCCTATGAATTGGTACTTGCAGGTCAGGAAGTACAAGTTTTTGAAGCACAAGAGCGTCTGGGGGGTCGAGTCCATACCGTAGAACTGAGCGCCGGACAGTATGGCGATTTGGGTGCTGAGTTTGTTGACGATCTCCATACTGCTTTAATGGCTTATGCTGCTTCTTTTGGTCTCAAACTCGATCCTGCTTGCCAATTTCCCAATGACTTGTACTGGTATGATGGGGGAATGCTCAAAAATCAGGAGTCTTTTAGCGCAGAACAACGGGCTGCTCAGATAAGTTTATTTGAAAAGCTTCAACTTCTGGTTGAAAAGCAATACGATCCACAGCGAACTCTTGATGAGTGGTTGGAGACAAACGAACTAGCGCCTTTTGCCAAATGGATTGCTCGTTTATCAGCACGATCGCTTTTTGCCACTGACCCGGAGTTAATTGGTATAGGATTTTTTGCTTATTATTCTAACACGCTTGGCGCAAGTGGTTGCAATATGCGTGTTCGTGGGGGGAGTTCGCGTTTAGTTGATGCCTTAGCGAAAGTTTTGGGCGATCGAGTGCATATAAAGACCCCCGTGCGTCGAATTAAACAAACAGAGAACAATCTTGTAACTGTCAGTATTGAGACAGCAAATGGTTTAGTGGAGGCGAGTGCTCACAATGTTATAGTAGCGATTCCTTGGAGCGTGCTGCGTCAAATCCCGATAGATGCTCCTTTGACAAACTCCCAGCAAGTTGCCATTTTTCATTTGCCCTATGGGAGTTTGGTGAAGACACTACTGCAATATCCCTATCGCTTTTGGTCTAAACCCAACCTTGGGATAACGTTGCTGGATGCTGAATATCAAGTTATGTGGGAACCAAGTTTTGCACAAATGGGGACAGAAAGAATTCTTTCCTGTTTTAGTGGAGGGAGTCGAAGTAGAGAGTTATCTGAAAACGCAGTTGAGCGTGCGATCGCTACAGTACGTACTGTGTATCCTGAAGCACCTCAAATTTTGACTTCTCGTTCCTACGATTGGAGCGCTGATGAATGGGCAAAAGGCGCTTACTGCTACTTTAGACCCGGAGATTTAGCTCGCTTTGACCCACACCTAACGCAAAGAGCAGGTCAAATTTTCTTTGCAGGAGAGCATACGGCTCCTGTGGAGTATCGTGGTTATATGGAAGGTGCTATCCGCAGTGGTCACCGTGCTGCTCAACAAGTTCTTGAATCTCTCAAATGAGCCAGGGAGCTATTTGCTAAGAAGGGGTGATTGATTATTTTGCAGTTCCCTCAATCAACTCGCTCTGGGTCAATACCCAACTCTCTCAACCTCTGTGCCAACCTTTCAGCTCGTTGCCGTTCTTCTTCGGCTCGTTGCTCTGCCTGCTCGGCTCGTTGCAGTACCTCTTCTAAACGCCGAGAAATTTCTAAATAACTTGCAAATGGTTCTCCATTAGGACGGTACATCAATAACTCATTTCCAGACAAATCAAAGCGGATTTTTAATCTTGGGCTGACCCAATTATGTACCGGATCGATGACATCAAATCGCTCTGAAGAGCGCACCCAACCACTTAAATCATTTTTGTCAGGGTCGTATAAATAATATTCCTCAACACCATAGCGATCGTAAAATACAAGTTTCTTATTCATTTCTGTTTGAGTGTTCCCAGGAGAGAGTATTTCAAATACGACTTGTGGAGGAATGTTGCCCTCTTTCCACTGCATATAAGAACCCCTATCTCCTTTAGGAACGCCAAAGATAACCATAACGTCAGGGCCGATACGAATGTTATTATTCCCCTCAACTGGATACCACAGCAAGTCGCCCGCTACGAACACATCCAGTACGTTAGCAAACAGCCACTCTAAATTGTAGTAAATCACCGTAATCCAACGAAACTGCTTGGTATTATCTGACATTGGTTTACCGTCACTATCGGGGTAAATTATATCTGCTTTAGTGGTAGATTCTAGTTGAGTAACCATATGACTGATACCATTTTGGATTTTGGATTTTGGATTTTAGATTTTAGATTTTGGTTTGAGAAAGCCTTGCCTGGATTTATTGTCACCTAACTTGCCTACAGTTGGTGCTTTTTTTTAGCTTACAAATGGCAATTAACCAATGACCGACAATTAACCAATGACCAATGACCAATGACAAATGACAATTGACCATAAAACTAATCTAACTCTCGGCGTCCTTCCAAGGCTCTTGCTAAAGTCACCTCATCGGCATATTCCAAATCTCCACCTACAGGTAACCCAAAAGCAATTCGTGTAACTTTAGTAAATGGTTTTATAAGGTGACCGATATACAGTGTCGTTGTCTCACCTTCGACGCTGGGACTGATGGCTAAAATGACCTCATGAGGTTTTTGCTGGCTCACCCGTCTTACTAAAGGTTGGATAGTCAACTGTTCCGGACCAATGCCATCAATTGGGGAAATAACTCCGCCCAAAACATGATATTTACCTTTGTACTCACGGGTTTTTTCTAAGGCAATCACATCACGAGAATCAGCCACGACACAGAGAGTTGTATTATCGCGGTTTGCGTTGCGACAGATTTCACAAACAGGTTCAGAAGATAGGTGAAAGCAAACAGAACACAAGCCCACCTGCTTTTTTGCTTCTATGAGAGCGTGTGCCAAAGCCTCAACTTCTGCCTCTGGTCTTTTTATGATATGCAATGCCAATCGTTGGGCAGTTTTTGGACCTACTCCAGGTAAGCGTTGCAATTGCTCAATTAATCTTGCTAAGGGGCGTGCGTAAACCGTAGTTTTGTCTCCAAGTTTTTACTATACTATGATGACACCGAATTGAAAAAAGCGTCTCCTTGGGGAGGACGCTTCTATTGTAGTAGAAGTGCTCAATCAACCAGGAGGCCAAGACAACTGCCTTCCACCTAAAATATGTAAATGTAAGTGGTAAACAGTTTGACCGCCATCAGCATCCGTGTTTATAACGACACGATACCCATTAGTTAGCCCAGCTTCTTCAGCAACACGTTTAGCAGTTAATAATAGATGCCCTAGAAGGACAGCATCTTCAGAGCCTGCATCAGATAATTTGGGTATTGGTTTTTTAGGAATGATAAGAATATGAACGGGGGCTTGGGGATTGATATCTTTGAAGGCAAGCGCCAATTCATCTTCATAAACTATATTAGCTGGAATTTCCCGCCTAATGATTTTGCTGAAAATCGTTTCTGTAGTTTCACTCATGACAATTGATTAGTTGTTCTGCTAGAGATTTTATAACGATCTCTAATCAATATTGAGACTTATGCTAGCTAGAGTCTGGAGCGCGTCAATTGTCGGCATCGATGCCGTTAAAGTCGGCGTTGAAGTGGATGTGTCAGGAGGATTGCCGGGAATTGTCGTTTTGGGGCTGCCAGATCCCGCTATTCAAGAAGCTAAAGAAAGGGTTAAAGCAACTCTCAAGAACACTGGTTTTGCTTTTCCCATACGAAAAATAGTGATTAATCTTACGCCTGCGGATTTACGAAAGGAAGGTCCGTGTTTTGATTTACCAATGAGTGTGGGAATTTTAGCGGCTTCCCAACAAGTCAGTGCTGAGTTATTAGGTGATTATCTTTTTCTGGGTGAGGTGTCTTTGGATGGTAGCCTTCTTCCGGTTGCTGGTGTCTTGCCGATCGCTTCTGCTGCTCAAAAGATGGGCATTGCAGGTTTAGTTGTTCCTGCGGACAATGCACAGGAAGCTGCTTTAGTTGAAGGATTGGCAGTTTACGGCTTTAAAAATTTGTCTGAAGTCATTGGTTTTTTAAACAATCCCAAGCGATACAAAGCCGTGCAGTTAGATAATTTTGTAGAAATATTACGTTCAACTTCAGGACAAGCGGATTTAAAAGATGTGAAAGGGCAAGCTCATGCCCGCCGTGCTTTGGAAATTGCTGCGGCGGGTGGGCATAATTTAGTGTTTGTTGGTCCTCCGGGTAGTGGCAAAACCATGCTGGCACGTCGTTTGCCTGGAATACTACCAGGAATGCAATTGAAGGAAGCTCTGGAGGTAACTCGTATTTATTCCGTTGCAGGATTGTTAAAAAATCGGGGTTCTCTGGTTCGCGATCGCCCCTTCCGCAGTCCTCACCATTCTGCCTCTGGTTCTTCTTTGGTGGGTGGTGGTGGTTTTCCACGTCCCGGAGAAATTTCCTTAGCGCACAAGGGCATCCTGTTTTTGGACGAGCTCACCGAGTTCAAACGAGATGTTTTGGAGTTCTTGCGTCAGCCTTTAGAAGATGGGTATGTCACAATTTCCCGTGCCAGACATTCAGTTATGTTTCCCGCTCAGTTTACTTTAGTTGCCAGTACAAACCCCTGTCCTTGCGGTTATTACGGAGATACCATCCAAAACTGTACCTGTACGCCCAGGCAACGAGAGCAATACTGGGCTAAGCTTTCGGGTCCTTTAATGGATAGAATTGATTTGCAAGTTGCTGTAAGGCGTTTAAAACCAGAAGAGATTACCCAACAACCAACAGGAGAATCCTCTGAAATTGTGAGAGACAGGGTGCAACAGGCACGCGATATTGCAAATCGCAGATTCAAAAATGAAGCGAATTTATCAAGCAATGCACAACTGCAAAGCCGCCATCTTCAAAAATGGTGTAGTTTGGATGATAGCAGCCGCAATTTGTTAGAAGGGGCAATTAGAAAATTGGGTTTATCGGCAAGGGCGAGCGATCGCATTCTTAAGGTAGCACGGACAATTGCAGATTTGGCAGGGGATGATAACTTGAAACCTCAGTATGTTGCTGAAGCCATACAATATCGGACAATTGATAGAATGCAGTAAGGAAACACCAAAAAATAAATTATCCCAAATCCAAAATAAACGTGTAGGGCCGCTCTTGCCTTGCGCCCCTACCAAGATTTTCGGTAATGCATATTCTCATGAGCGGGTTGTTGATACCCATGTCGCACGACTCAGGAAAAAGATAGAACCCGATCCAGCCAGTCCAATCTTTGTTAAAACTGTGATTGGAGTCGGTTATAAATTTGAAGACCCGATCGTTCAAGACAAATTGTGAGTAAACTGAGCCTGCGTTATCGATTGCTATTTTCCCATATTGTTGTGATGCTAGCTGGGCTAAGTACTTTAGTCGTAGTTAGTAAATTATTCTCGTTTCATACTTTTGATTCGCACTTACACCGTCTGGAAGGACGAGGGTTTGACCTTGGTAAAATTCGCTACGAGCTAGTTGAGGAATTTGAAGAAACCTCAATGTGGGGAGCTTGGTGGTTATTTCTAACGAGTGTCACTGTAGCAAGTGGTATGAGTTACGTAATTGCCAAGCACATCCTCAAACCTCTTGTTGAGATGGAAAAAATTACCCAAAAGTTTGCTCAAGGAGATTTGAAAGCACGTGTACCTGAAACGGAAATCCCTGAGTTAAATCGCCTTGCCACTAGCTTTAACCGAATGGCATCACACCTAGAAGGTGTAGAACAGCGTCGTCGGGAACTTGTCGGAGACTTAACTCACGAACTGCGGACACCACTGACAATTTTAGAAGGTTATTTAGAGGGTTTGGCAGATGGAACAATTGAACCTTCAGCAGACGTATTTCAAAGATTAAGCAGAGAAACAACTCGATTGCATCGGTTAGTTAATGATACGCAAGAACTTTCCAAAGCTGAAGCCGGGTATTTACCTATTAATTTACAATCTTTCAATATACATCCACTACTCGTCTCTCTCATTCAAAGGTTCTCCGATCAACTTTTAGAAGAAGGTCCGGAGTTGCGTTTGGAGTGTCCCCCCAATCCTCCCTTAGTCTCCGCCGATCCCGAACGAGTCGAACAAATTTTGGTCAACCTACTTGGCAATGCAGTCCGATACACTGTTCAAGGTTCTATTACAGTGCGTGTTTGGAGCGAACCTTCCAAATTATGGATTGCAGTCATCGATACAGGTCATGGATTGAAAGCAGAAGATTTACCCTTTGTCTTTAATCGATTTTGGCGGTCAGAGCGATCGCGCATCCGCCATCCTACAGGAACTGGGATGGGTTTAGCTATCTCCCAGCGTCTTGTTCAATTACAGCAAGGTGAGATACAGGTAGAAAGCGAACTTAACAAAGGAAGTACCTTTCGATTCTCTCTACCATTAGCGTAGGGCTTTTTCAGAACGATTCATTAACAAGGCGCAGTGCTGCGCTTAAAACTTGTGGACTTACTCTAAATCCAATTTGAACTAGTTGCTCAAAAATAGGTTTAACCGCAGGTACTATACCTTCTTGCTTGGCTAGTAAAATAACACCTAAAGTACTGCGCACTGGAACTTTCAGGGCTAATGCTGCATTTTTGGCAGCCCGATCGTCCAAAATCGCTTCATAACCAGGATTGTTATATCCCCATGAAAGAACGTGGCTTTCTCCCAATCCCAAATCCCAAGAGGCGACTAGTGGATCGATTTGTTTTATTTCTCTCATCCAAAAAATTGCTTCGTTATTAAACTAAATTTTAGCTGGGTCATCCTTAGGTCCTGTATTAATCTCTTGGACGACTCCACTAGGAATTACAACCTCATCACAAAGCTGTAAGATAAGATTTATCTGGGAAATCTTGGCCAGAACTATCAGTGGAGAGGCATTAATCACCCACCGCCTACTCACGCATCAACTCCTCAGCCAATTCTTCAGGAGTTACTTGAAAGGGCGATACATTATAGCGCGAAAGGGCTTCCAGAAACTCTTGACGACTGACACCTGCTATCTCAGCAGCTTTTGATTGGGAGAGTGTTCCAACTTCATACCACTTGACAGCAGCAGCTAGGCGCATTTCTTGCACAAAAGTTTCTGGACTACTGCGTAGGGCTGAAAAAGCTGCTTCTGGAAGCTCAATGCTAATTTGCACAGTCATAAAACTTGCCTCTAGATATTTTAAAGGTAGCACTAAATATAG
Organism: Scytonema sp. UIC 10036; assembly: GCF_009725235.1. Next base: position 5,877 of record NZ_WJFC01000102.1, on the reverse strand, counting down.
GGATCTTATTTAATTTTTAGACTATATGTATGGTAAGCGTTTACCAGCAGCCCTATAATGAAGCGATTGCTAATCAACTAGAAGCGTTTGTTACTATGGTCTCTACCTCTAACCTGCTAGAACCTTTTGATGAAGTAAACTCAATGCTGCGGCTAACAGGCGAAGGAGAGCCGGAGATTAAATTGCTCAAGGGAATCCAGTGGAGAACACAGCATACGCAACTGATATTTAAAGGCGCAGAATGGACGTTTTATACCGACGGCAGATTCTTCTTCACTGCTCCTGTGCAAACAGCCAACTCTAGTACAGAACTATTTACTATATGTGGGACTTACTCAAAGGTTGGTAATAAGTTTGCATTTGAGGGAGAGCGCCGAGTTGCGAGTTCTAGTATCTCATTAGACGGAACTATCTGTATCAACGGAGATAACATTGATTTAAATGTTATCTACACTAATTCAATTTACCAACGGCAGATTGCCAGAATTTCACAAAAGCTTGCCAAACAGCTTCAAGCAGTAGTTAATGCACCGAAAATAGAAAATAATCCCGTTTCTTTAAAGCAAAAGCCCGGTAGCGAAACTCTGACACTTGAAGAGGATGGGGTCTTGAAAATAAATAAATTTCAGGACATTAGTATATTTAGGGTATCTCTAGAAGGAAAAACAGAAGCGGGCTTTTTTGGTCCTCTCCCTGGTCTTCTTTACATTACACAAAGTTCGAGTTCTCAGAAACCCTTTGCCGTTGACCTTATGATTAATCCAAAATTGTTAGTCACAAACGGAGGTATTATTTGGAACTCCGAAGGTGAAGATCCAAATAGTCATGGGACAAAGAATTAAAAATTTTCAAGAGCAACTACAATTTGTCATTCAAGCAAAACAAGAAGGTCAAGCTAGGGTTGACCTGGAACTCCAGGAGATTGAATCTGCTTGTGAACAACTAGATGCTATTGAAAGAAAGCTCAGTGATTTTATGGCTGATTTGGCGTAAGAGGTTACTGTTTTTGTCCCATCAATAATACTGTTGACGAAGTTGAAAGAGGCATCCAGATTCCTCAATAGGATTTCACAAATGGCAAAATGGGCTTTCATCTCTCCACTGCGCCTACAGTATTCATTACTATTCATCCCAAATCCGCTTTTATAACCTCTTATCCCTAACGACTGGAAGTCGCGGTTAGACAAACAAAGTCCGTGAAGGCGGACTAAATCATAAGTGTGATTTGAACCATTGCGTGACCAAAATTTTGAACCATAGCTTGACCAACAATATGGGTTGAACCAGTTCGGGTCTCCACTATGATGCAGTGCCACTAAAGGAAAACTATATCAAACTGATGGACTGTTTCCTGCTTGAAAAATTTGCTCGGCAGTTAAGGTAAGCTCTGGAAATATTGGGGATTGGATACGGTCATTACCCCGAAACTTGCTGACGCGATACTCACCTTCATCCAAAACGCAAACCAAGATAGTAGGTTGTTTGGGCTTGCCAATAAACTCCCTACTGCCTAATGCAGCATAATCAACAATCCAGTATTCAGGTATTCCCATTTCTTCATAGTCAGCGTACTTTTTATGATAATCGTCACGCCAGTTAGTACTTACTACCTCAACTACCAAAGGAATCGACTGAACCAAAGTAATTATCGATTGCTTTTTCCAAATAGGTTCATTGACTAAATTAAGTCGATTTAATATCAAAATATCTGGTGAGTAACTAGACTCAATTTGAGGTGGTTGAACAAAAACTGTTTTGGGAATAAAGTACGGAAGATTGAGCCGACTATATTCTACAGACAATTTTGTCGCTAAAAATCCAACAACTTCTTCATGTTCACCAACTGGTAAAGGCATTTCAACAATCGCTCCTTGATGTAGTTCATAACGCCGTTCTGAGTTTTCTGGATACCAGGCGGCGAATTCTTCAACAGTAACTGGTTTTGGTAAAGTTTGAACCATGGTGCTTGCTTTATAAAATTACTTAGGACTGACGCAACTTCAATGGTATTTCAAGTTTTTACGCGTTGTAGATCCCCCCAACCCCAATATTACAAGGTATCTCGAATTTTTGTGGGTTGGGAGCGCTGTGGAGAAACTCAACAAATGCCTATAACTCCCCACTCCCTCAATGTTGGGTTTCGTTCCTCAACCCAACCTACTTCCTACTCCCCACTCCCTCAATGTTGGGTTTCGTTCCTCAACCCAACCTACTCATGTCCTACTAATTTGTCTCGAAGTTGCTTAATGCGATCGCGTAACTTTGCTGCTTCTTCAAATTCCAGTTTCTTTGCGGCTTCTTTCATTAATTCTTCTAGCTGAGTAATTACCTGTGGAATCTCTTCTAAGGGTAAATCGTCTACATTTTGTTCGATTGTTTCTAATTCAGTTGCGTTTAAGCGTCTTGAAACTTCTAAAAAAGATAAAATGGCATTTTTCGATTTTTTAACAATTGGTTTGGGTGTAATCCCGTGCTTTTCGTTGTAAGCTATCTGAATGCTGCGACGCCTTTCTGTTTCCGAAATAGCTTTGCTCATGCTGTCTGTCAAGTTATCGGCATATAAAATAGCTTGTCCTCGAATGTGACGTGCGGCTCTCCCAATAGTTTGAATCAAGGAGCGCTCTGCACGCAAAAATCCTTCTTTGTCAGCATCTAAAATTGCCACAAGGGAAACTTCCGGTAAATCTAAACCTTCCCGCAGCAAGTTCACACCTACCAAAACATCAAAATTCCCATCGCGCAAATCTTGTAAAATCTCAATTCGCTGAATTGAATTAATCTCTGAATGCAGGTATCTTACCCGAACGCTATTATCTTCTAGATATTCGGTTAAATCTTCTGCCATGCGCTTGGTTAATGTTGTAATTAGCACCCGTTCGCTGCGGTCAATTCTATCCCTAATCTCACCTAACAAATCATCAATTTGTCCTTCCGTAGGACGCACCATAATTTCTGGGTCAATCACTCCCGTTGGTCTGATTATCTGTTCCGCCACATGAGACTCAGAAATTTCCAATTCCCAGTCTCCTGGAGTTGCAGAAACAAAAATACACTGGTCTACCTTTGTCCAAAATTCCTCCGCTTTCAACGGACGGTTATCAGCAGCACTGGGAAGACGAAAGCCATGCTCGATTAACACTCGCTTTCGTGCTTGGTCACCGTTATACATTCCACGTATCTGGGGTACGGTGACGTGAGATTCGTCTATCACCAACAGCCAGTCTTTGGGAAAATAATCAATCAAACACTCTGGTGGTTCACCTGGTTGACGTCCTGCTAGGTGACGGGAATAGTTTTCTACACCGTTACAGTAACCGACTTCCCGTAACATCTCCAAGTCATAACGAGTACGCTGGTCTATACGTTGCGCTTCTAGTAATTTTCCGGCTTCCTCTAATTGTGCTTTGCGCTCTTTGAGTTCGGCGGCGATCGCATCACAAGCCGCCCCTAACCTGTCTTCTGGGGTGACAAAGTGACGTGCGGGGTAAATATTGATTGCTTCTACACTCTTAAGAATTTCACCTGTAACTGGATCGACGTAACGAATCGAGTCAATTTCATCACCAAAAAATTCTACACGAATGATTCGGTCTTCATATGCCGGACCTATTTCTAAAACATCTCCCCGAACCCGAAAACGTCCGCGACCAATTTCTAGATCGTTACGACTGTACTGAACTGATACTAAGTCTTTCAGTATTTCCCGTTGGTCTACTTCCATACCTACTTGAAAAGGAATGGAAGCTTTCAAGTATTCTGATGGAATTCCCAAACCGTAGATGCAGCTAATGGAGGCAACAACGATGACATCCCGCCGTTCAAAGAGCGATCGCGTTGCGGAGTGACGCAACATATCTATTTCATCGTTAATCGAAGCTGTTTTTTCTATATAAGTATCAGTAACGGGAATATAAGCTTCCGGTTGGTAATAATCGTAATAGCTGATAAAGTACTCAACTGCGTTATTGGGAAAGAATTCACGCAACTCGTTACAAAGTTGTGCAGCAAGAGTTTTGTTGTGAGCTAGGACTAGGGTGGGTTTCTTTATTTGACTAATCACGCTAGCGATCGTAAAGGTGTTGTGAACAAAAAAGCCACCATGTCCTGCTAAAAATGTTTCTGCCCCAGGCACGCAAAAATCATAGACATATGGATGTTGATACTCAACTTCCTCTACTGTAGCGATGGGTGTCCATCGTAACTTACATAACTGCTCCATAGCTTTCCACACCTGCCACCAAAGAGCAGTCAAGCCCTTTCTTTGCATTGCATTGACACGCAAAGTCTCAAGTAGCTGTATGAGTACTATCCGTCTTGGGCGACGCTTTCCAGTCTCAAACAATTGTACTGCACTACGGGAGATACCACTACTCTCACCTAACGATTTCACGCTCATACCAAGTTGGTTTCTTAGCCAACGAAGTTGTTCTCCATTTATCGGAACAACATCAACGTTGGAGTGTTCTGTATATTGCAGTTGTGCAGCTAAAGCTGTTTGTTTGTAAGTAATGGAAAAACCAACGAACTGCTGGAATCTTTTTAAGTCAGCTTGACCAGATACACAAACTTGGTAGTACCAATTGCCACTATGCTGAGAATTAGTGGCTCGCTTCCATTTACGGGCTATTCTTGCCCAAATGCCAAAGCATGAAAGCGCGTAAACTAAATCGGAAGCTAATTTCTGACTTGCGGTAGTTGCTGTAACAGCGCTACTCTTGGCTACTGTGCCATCACCATCGAAATAAGCTCGTAAGAGCTGTCCAAGTACTTCGGTTGGTAGTTGAGTCCAAAATTCAGGAAGATGTTTGTCTTTCGCTGTCTTACCACACAAACGAGCAAATAATTCAGCTAATGCAGTTGATGAAATTTGGTAGTCTGATGATGGTCGCACACTGAAGGGAATACCCAGTTGCGATAGGATAGCTTCAATATCCTGGCGCACAATTTCATTGCGGTTGGCTATTATTATGTAACCCCGTTGGTGGTTGCCCTCCGCAATATAGTAACCCATTAAGCGCAAAAACTCAGGGGTAAGTTTTTGTTGGGCAAGTAAACGATTGTGAGTAGATTTAGCACCAACGTATCCTTTAGTTGAGTCCCAATAACCTTCCAGATTATTTGTGCTGTGGTTAGTCACGTAAGCTAGGATTGCTTCTGGTGCTTCTACAAATAAACGTTTACCAGACAGAACAGCAAGAGTATCAAGGCTTTGTAAGTTGACATCTGCTAATAATTTTTCTGGCAAAGGCACGCAGTCTGTTACACGGGCTTCTGCCGTTTTGATAAGTTGCAGTTGTCCGTCTCGCAACACCCATAAATTATGGTCTCCAGTCAGTGTAGCACTTCGTCCACAAGCTGTTTGTAAACGGTACATTTTGCTAGGAGCACTGTGACGGATGAATGAGCGGATTTTGTATAGACCAACAGCACAAGTTTCTGGATTGAAGGATTGAGCATAATACTCAACTTCTGTACTGTTAGCGTCTAAGATAAGAGTATCTCCATGATGGCAGACTTTTTCTTTTGATTGTGCTATTAACCTATCGATAAGTTTGCCAATGGAGATGACTTGCAATCGGGTTTGCGAATGGTGTTTTTCAACGACAAACACCGGATCGTCGTGTCCCAAGCTTTTCCCTGTTCCCGTCGCACCTAGTAAAGTTTGATACCGATTGTCCTCATTGATGCTGGTAACAAGTTGGGCGATCGCACGAGGTTGGTCGCCTGTTGCTTGAAAGGGAGCCTGAAGACAAAACTCTTTCATAAATCTTGTGCTGAAAATACCTCATCCTATAGTAGCGGATACAGTACATATGTATGGCAATTGGGCATAGGGGATTGGGCATAGTTAAGAAATATATTAATTACCCCATGCCC
>NZ_WJFC01000101.1 GCF_009725235.1 Scytonema sp. UIC 10036 | reverse complement strand
ATATAAGGCTGACAAAGAAATTATTAGACATAATTATTTAAAGCTATTTTCTAGAGTAAAAATAGCTCCTTGATGGAGAAACTATGCATTTTAAAAATCTAATTAGATGACTAATCGACAACATAACAACAGAATTCTCCTTCGCGATTCTGTGTCAATTCTTCTATATTTCTTTTGAGAAAACTCAAATTTTTCTATTTCTTTTATTTTCGTGACTCAATCTTCAACAGGATTGCATCCTTATTGAGAATGGGAATATATCTCTACTGACTTTTTTCTTAATGCTATAAATTTTCAACTATTTGATTGCACTCTACTTTTTCTTTAGTTATTCTGTACAATTTTCTCTTTGTTTTTTTGTATGTGACACTTAGGGTGCGGAAGGCAGGTACCAAATCTGAGTTCTACAACCCCTTGTGTGCCAATCTCTAGCCTCTCGATCCGATGGTTCTACCTAGAAATGCAGATCGCGAAGCTCTGCCGAGCGCTAGTTGCATACTGGAGGCGGAGCCTCCCGGTAAGCATTCCCAGGCTGCAGCCCAGGAACGAGATGAGGGAACAAGATGAGGGGTCTCATGTTTAAAGGGGTTTTTGCGTGGGGACACCAATAGCACGAGGGAACTGAGATGGGGTAGTTGCTATTTTCCGTAAGTAAAGACAGTGACGAATGCTTTGAGTGAGGGGAGTTTTAAATTCTTCCACTGATTCAATTGTCCCACCTAGTTGTTGAACGGCATTTTCTAAAGATTTTGCTTCATCTTCCGTCCAATTACCCCGGTAAATGACGGCTAGCCCGTCCTGTTTCAACAACGGTAAGGTATACTCAGCGCACACAGAAGCTGTTCCGACAGCACGGATGAGAGCAACATCATACTGTTGCCGATGTTGGATCTGATGGCTAATCTCTTCTGCTCTACCAGTCACTGTTTTAATGTTGCTCAGGTGAAGCTCGTCTTTCACGCGATCGAGAAAAGCGATTTTTTTCCGAGTGGAATCTAGAAGAGTTACAGTGCTATGAGCAACCGTCATGGCTACTGGGATACCTGGAAAACCCGCACCAGTTCCAATGTCGATGAATGTGGGGGATTGGGAATTTTGGATTTTGGATTTTGGATTTTGGATTTTGGATTGGGGATTTTGGATTGGGGAACTCGGGGCCCCCTCTGGGGATAAGGGGCAATGGGGATTTTGGATTGGGGAACTCGGGGCCCCCTCTGGGGATAAGGGGCAATGGGGATTTTGGATTGGGGAAGATGAGGGAGTGGAGTCTTCTTTGTCCCCTGTGTTTTCTTGTGTTTGTCCTGAAAGCAAAAAAGCAATTCCCCGTAGAGAATCCCAAAGATGCTTCTCCCAAAACTCTTGAGGATCGGTAATGCGGGTCAAATTCTGCTGGCTGTTCCCGGATAAAATTAACTCGTAAAGCTTTTGAAACAGCTCTTGCTGCTGGACTGTGGGAGTCCAATTCATGGTTTGCTGCCAGATATCTACCATATCGGGCAAAAAAGGCGAATTCAAGTTATTCACAATTTAATGGTTTGCCGATAAACTTTTGCTATGCCAATGACTATATCAAGCAGTATCTTAAGTTACATTTTTTAGTAAAAATGCTACGAATTTTTTACAATAGCATCTTGCATTCACTCTGACAACTGCTTAGTATTTAATTCCTTGGCTCATATCTCAAGTCTTTTCCTTGAGTTTATCAAGGATACACGAAACCCTGCGTTATTCGAGAAGTTTGCAAAACGGAGAAATCCGTAGTAAATCGGAGTAATCCGGTGAACTGACTTCACCAAGACTCAGTGCAGAACTGTTGATTCTGCATTACCTGCAAAGGTTTAAGTCCGCTTTTAAATCATGACTTAATGGGATGAGCCAGTCCCAAGCGTCGAGGGAGGAACATAACTACATTGCGATAGTGTAACACCGAACCTTTTTGAGAAGTTTAAAAGCAGTGTCGAGGCAAACTATACCCCGAATGGGAGTTAATCAAATGATTACTAATTCTGTGTTTGTTCTTAGTAAAAATGGAAAAATACTCAAACCAACAACACCAGTTAGAGCGAGGATTTTACAATCCCAAGGCAAAGCTAAAAAACTTAAGTTGTTTCCATTTACTCTAATTTTAGAGAAGGAGGTAGATGAAAACGTAGAGCTATATTTAGAATTACGTGTCGATCCAGGAGCGAAATTCACGGGCATCTCCCTTGTAGATTTAAAGAAAAATGAAGTCGTGTGGGCAATGGAATTAGAACATCGGGGATTAGCCATTAAAATGGAATTAATCAAGAGAGCAGGTGTTCGACGTTCTAGAAGGTCAAGAAAACTTCGCTATCGCAAAAAACGCTTCGCTCGCAAAAAGCCCTCTGGTTGGCTACCACCATCTTTAAGACATCGCCTGTTAACTACTGAAACTTGGATTAAGCGATTGCTTAAGGTAGCACCAATTAAATCTATTGCAATTGAATCCGTCAAATTCGATCTGCAAAAATTAGAAAATCCTGACATAGAGAGCATCGAATATCAACAGGGTACGTTATTCGGCTATACTCTACGCGAAGCACTCCTAGAACATTGGGGAAGAGAATGTGCATATTGCGGTAAGACAGATGTACCCCTACAAATTGAACATATTCACTGCCGTTCGCGAGGTGGTAGCGAACGCTTTTCTAATTTCACCTTATCTTGTGAAAAATGTAACCAAAAAAAAGGCACCAAACCAGTAGAGCAATTTCTGAAAAACAAACCAGAAATTCTCAAAAAGATTAAATCCCATCAGAAAAAATCATTATCAGATGCTGCAGCAGTTAATTCAACTCGTAAAGCAATATTTGAAATGGCACATCAATTTGGGTTGCCAGTGATCTCAGGTAATGGTGCATCTACTAAAATGATTCGGATTCAAAGTGGATTACCCAAACAGCACTGGCTCGACAGTTCTTGTGTGGGAACTGACCAAATCGTTAAATTACGAATATGCCAACCATTGCGAGTCACTTGTAAAGGTCATGGAACAAGACAGGTACAAAGAGTTAATGCCAAGGGCTTTCCTGCCATAGCCAGTGTGAAAAAGAATCCCATCACTGGAAAAAAAGAAGTTAAGTTAGTAGCCAAAAATCAGAAATATACTCATGCTACTACAGGTGATTACGTGATTTGCTTTCTGAATCAGGATCGTAAGCACGTTAAAGCAGGAATTTATCGTGCCAGGGTGAAAACACCTACCGAGAAAGGGGTAGAAGTGTTGATTAGCGGTCATCGGATTGCTGTCGCTCAACGACACGTTAAACTTATTCATTGCTCTGATGGCTATGAATACAGTTTCCCTAGGATTTCTGACGATTTACTACGTTTTCAAGCTATTTGATAATATGACCATGAAAAAAACTACTACTTTAACAACTGCATTATTCGCAACTTGCGCTATGCTGCTAACAGCATGTGGTGGCGGTTCAACCAATAGTACCAATACGGGAACTAACGGTAACACCAGTACGACTTCTACAACAAATACAGCTGCAACAACGAACACATCTAGTGAAATTCCTATCGGTATTGCCTTTGCACAAACCAGTAATGTAGCTTTGCTTGGTCAAGAAGGTGTTGCTGGGGCAAAAATTGCTGAGAAGTATTTTAATGATAAGGGCGGCGTTAATGGCACTCCCATTAAACTGGTGTTCCAAGACACTAGTGGGGATGAAGCCGGAGCTATTAACGCTTTTCAAACTTTAATTAACAAAAATAAAGTGGTTGGGATTGTTGGTCCAACTTTGTCGCAGCAAGCTTTTGCAGCCGATCCATTTGCTGAAAAAGCTAAAGTTCCGGTGATTGGAGCATCAAATACTGCAAAAGGAGTTCCAGAAATCGGTGATTATGTTGCACGTGTATCGGCACCTGTTTCTATTGTTGCTCCTAATTCAGTCAAAGCTGCTCTTAAACAAAATCCAAATATTAAGAAAGTAGCAGTCTTTTTTGCACAAAATGATGTTTTTAGTAAATCGGAAACAGAGATTTTTCAGAAAACAGTTAAGGATCAAGGATTGGAAATTATAACAGTTCAAAAATTTCAAACAACTGATACCGATTTTCAAGCCCAGGCTACTAATGCTATTAACTTAAAACCCGATCTAGTTATTATTTCAGGTTTGGCTGCTGATGGTGGAAATTTAATCCGACAATTGAGGGAATTGGGTTATAAAGGTTTAATCATTGCTGGAAATGGGCTGAACACGGGAAAAGTATTTGCAGTGTGTCAAGCATTTTGTGATGGTGTGATTATTGCTCAAGCTTACAGCCCTGAATATTCTGGAGAAATTAACAAGGAATTCCGTGCTGCTTATTTAAAGCAATATAATGAAGAACCGCCCCAATTTAGCGGTCAAGCTTTTGCAGCAGTGCAGGTGTATGTCGAAGCTTTGAAATCTTTGGATAAAAAGTCGAAAGTGAGTACAATGCCTTTGCCTCAACTGCGTACAGAATTAAATAAGGAGCTACTATCAGGAAAGTACAATACTCCTCTTGGTGAGATTGCTTTTACTCCTGTAGGCGAGGTGATTCAAAAAGAATTCTATGTGGCTCGAATTACGATGGATAAAAATGCAAAGAAAGGTAAATTTGCAATTTTAAAGTAGTCAGCACAATTATTTGTCATTTGTCATTTGTCATTTGTCATTTGTCATTTGTCATTTGTCATTTGTCACTGATTTTCTATCTTGTAGGGGCGCAAAGCCTTGCGCCCTACTCTCTTACCCTTTTCCCTACTCCCTACCCCCTACCCCCTTTTCCCTACCCCCTACTCCCCAGAAGATGAATTTAAGTCTATTTTTGCAACAATTTCTAAATGGGTTATCTATTGGTAGCGCCTACGCTATTTTTGCCTTGGGGTACACCCTGGTTTACTCAATTTTAGGCATTATTAATTTGGCTCATGGTGCAGTTTTTACCTTGGGGGCATATTTTACGTATACACTTATGGGTGGGACTTTTGGATTTAATGGTGTTCTGGCTAATGCAACTCTCCCAATACAATTACCATTCCCTGTGGCCATGATTTTGGGAAGTATTTTTGCTGGGTTGATTGGTGTGGCGATTGAACGCATTGCCTTTCTCCCTCTGCGAAAACGAGGTTCTGACCCATTGTTAACGGTGGTTTCTAGCTTGGGTGTAGCGGTGGTTATTGTTAACTTAATACAGTATTTAGTTGGTGCAGAAAGTTATACTTTTCCAGAAAATACTTACGGTAATTTGCCAGCTGCTATCAACTTTGGTACAGCAGAAAATCCGATTCCTATTCGTAGTGTTCAGTTGGTAATTTTTGCCGTATCTGTGATAGTTGTGACAATTTTGACTTATTTTATTAGTAACACAAAGTACGGTAAAGCAATGCAGGCGATCGCAGAAGACTCTACCACCTCAAGTTTACTGGGAATTAACAGCGAGCGCTATATCGTACTGACATTTTTCATCAGCAGTTTCATTGCAGGAGTGGCGGGAACGTTAGTCGCTACAAGTGTCAGCATTGCTGGACCATACTTTGGGCTTGGTTTTGGTTTGAGGGGTTTATCGGTAATTGTATTGGGCGGGTTGGGTAGCATCCCTGGTGCAGTATTGGGAGGTTTACTTATCGGGTTAGTAGAGGCGTTTGTCCCTGGCGAGTATTCCGGTTATAAAGATGCCGTTGCTTTTGGCATTTTGTTTATTATGCTGTTAGTGCGACCTCAAGGTTTACTTGGTCGTCGGTTTATTCAAAAAGTCTAGTCATTTTGGATTTTGGATTTTGGATTTTGGATTGAATCTAAAATCTAAAATCTAAAATCTAAAACCTAAAATCTAAAATCTCTTTATGGCTGAATTTTTTACGACTTATGGAGCTCTTATCGTCTCTATGGTATTGGGGGCGCTCCTGGGGCTATCTCTATACTTACCTCTTATGGCTGGGCAATTATCTCTAGCAAGCCCTGGCTTTTATGCTTTGGGTGGGTATATTGCTGCTATTCTCTCGACAACTGTTTTTTCTACTACGGGAGTTTTTCCTGTTCCACTGCTATTGCTAGAAATGCTGATAGCAGGTATCGTTTCTGGTGTACTGGGAGTGGTAGTAGGAGTCCCAGCGCTGCGGTTGCGGGGGATTTATTTAGCGATCGCGACCATTGCTTTTGTGGAAGTCCTGCGAGTTTTAGCCCTAAACTTAGACATTACAGGTGGGGCTGTGGGTATTTTTGGTATCCCCCAACCTTTCACTGAACCAATTGAATATTTATGGATTGCACTGCCATTACTGATTGTAAGTATGGTGCTGATTTACCGTTTGGAACGTATAAAAGTTGGTAGGGCGTTCTTAGCAATTCGCGAGGATGAATTAGCTGCGGGTGCAATGGGTATAAATCCGACTTACTACAAAGTACTGGCATTCACTCTAGGGTGTATTCTTGCAGGAGTCGTTGGAGCAATTAACGCTCACGTTCTCAACACTTGGAATTCACGTCAAGGGACTTTTGATACTAGTATTAACTACCTCACTTTTGTGTTAATTGGTGGTTCAAGAACTTTTTTAGGTTCGGTAGTGGGAGGTATGGTGTTCACAGCGTTACCAGAGGTATTAAGAGCAATGGCAGACACGGGGGGTTTACCTCCATGGTTGACACAATTATTGCGAGATGGCAGGTTAATTATTTTTGGGTTGCTAATTGTCATTGGGACTATCTTTTTTCCCCAAGGTCTTGTGACTCCAGATATATTTAAGAAGCGCCGTAAATCAGTGACCAGTAATCAGTGACCAATGACCAATGACCAATGACCAATGACCAATGACCAATGACAAATGACAAATGACAAATCCTAAATTCTCTTTATTGGAAGCTAAAAACTTAACTCGCCGTTTTGGGGGTTTGGTGGCAGTCAATAATGTATCTTTTCAAGTAAATAAATATGAAATTTTTGGGCTAATAGGGCCTAATGGTGCAGGGAAGACTACACTATTCAATCTAATTACAGGGTTAATTACTCCTTCTAGCGGTCAATTAATTTATCAAGATAGAAATATTTCTCAGTTGCGTCCCCATCAGATTGCAGGTTTGGGGATTGCGCGGACATTTCAAAATATTCGTTTGTTTGGCGAACTCTCAGCTTTGGAAAATGTTGTCATAGCACGGCATTTGCATACTAAGAGTAGTATGATACAGGGAATTTTGGGATTGCCTCCTGCTCCTAAAGAAGAACAAAACAGCAAACGAAGAGCTGTAGAATTATTAGGGCTTGTTGGTTTAAGCGATCGCCTGGATGAAAAAGCTAAAAACTTTGCCTACGGTGACCAAAGGCGTTTGGAAATTGCACGCGCTCTTGCTTTAGAACCACAGGTGTTACTTTTAGATGAACCTGCAGCAGGTATGAATCCCAGTGAAAAGCATCAATTGAGCGATTTTATCCGCAACTTACGCGAAAGCTTTGAGTTAACTATCGTTTTGATTGAGCATCATGTTCCTTTGGTTATGGGTTTGTGCGATCGCATTGCTGTTTTGGATTTTGGTCAACTCATTGCTTTGGGTGAGCCTTCTGTTGTCAGAAATGACCGGGCTGTGATTGAAGCATATTTGGGGAATGAATAAATATATTAACCGCAACCTTAACGCAGATGAACGCTGATAATTTGAGGATTTTGGAGATTAAAGACCTGTATGTGAATTATGGGGGTATTCAAGCTTTAGAAAATATTAATTTATTTATTAATAGTGGGGAAGTTGTAACTCTTGTGGGTGCTAATGGTGCTGGAAAAACAACGACTCTCCGCGCTATATCTAAAATAGTGAATCCCCGTCGTGGTGAGATTCTTTATCATGGACGCAATATCACTCGCCGTCAGCCTCATGAAGTTGTGCAATTGGGTATTGCTCACTCTCCTGAAGGGCGGAGGGTATTAGCACGGCAAACTGTATATGACAATTTGTTATTGGGTGCTTATATTCGCGGCGATTTTTCAGAAATTAAAGCTGATATTCAACGACAATTTGAGTTATTTCCCCGTTTGTCACAAAGACGCAATCAATTAGCGGGAACTCTGAGTGGGGGAGAACAACAAATGCTAGCGATCGCTCGTGCTTTGATGAGTAGACCGAAACTTTTGCTGTTAGATGAGCCTAGTTTGGGTTTGGCACCTGCTATAGTGAGAGAAATTTTTAGCATTATTGAAAATTTACGTGCTACAGGTGTGACGATTTTGTTGGTTGAACAAAATGCCAACCTCGCTTTACAAATTGCCGATCGCGGTTATGTTTTGGAAGCTGGTTGCATTACTCTATCAGGTCTAGCATCGGAATTGATGACTGATGAGCGAGTTAGGAAGGCTTATTTAGGGTAATGAGCTTGCATTTACACTCAATATTTAATGGAGATAAGCTAATAATTCTTTAACTTGCACAACCTCAGTAAACCTAGCTCTTGTGAAACGGGCGTCCTCGCCCATCCTCGAAATGCATTCTTAAAAGCGCAACAGCTTATGCTTGCTAGTGAGTTTATTGTATATATTTTCACTACTTACACTTAACTAATAGGATCGTTGTCAATATTGCGTAGGTTTTGCGTATAAATACGAAAATACGTAGGTTGGGTTGAGGAACGAAACCCAACATTTACAGCCATTTGTTGAGTTTCTTCACGGTGATTCCAACGCACAAAAATTCTTAGACGAGTAGTATTGGGAGCGTTGTTTCATTTATTCCAAGTTGCCAGCTTTTGTTCATTTATATTATGTATCTAAAAAACCATATATTACTTAAGTATAACTATCGCTTTCATAAAACTTGTTGGTCTACTGAAAGTACTTGCGAGCTCTTCCAACAAAGTTTATGAGCCTTACAGTTCATTTTATTAAATCTACACACGTAAAAAAAATACGATATAATATATACTAAATGTATCCTGCTAATATCCGCGCATAGCCAACCTTCAATCTGCATCAGCCTAATGTCAATCAAAAGACCTTTAATGAATCAGCTTAAGGTTGGTTAGCTTAATCGTTAACTTTTGTCTTTAACTGGCTGATGAAACTTATTGAAATTTATTAAATTCAATCAAAGAGCAAAAGTTATGGGTGAATGCAAGGCATTTTTATTTTGGTAACGACCGATATGATTTCTCTTGTAATTAGATGCCTGACAGATTACTACACCTAGATGATGTAAAAAACATAAAAAAACCAGAACAAGTAGCAGCAATATTTCAAAAACTTGGGTACAAAACCATTTGCCAATTGCTGGATGTTACAGATTTAGAGCTTTCACAGGGAAGTACTCAAGCTGTTAATCAGGTCTACTTAATTGCAAACCAAGGAAATGCAGAGTTACAGGTTCTTCTGTTTCAACTTAAACCGTCAGAATGGCTTTCGCTTGATGCAGTTTCTTATAGAATGCAAGCTATTGCCAAAAGCCTCTGTCAGCGATTGTCTTACTTTTTATTATTATGCACAAGGGACTACAGCCAGTTAATGCTCGTCAGTCCTCGCATGAGCTTTGATGCTCAAATGAATTTTAGGCTCAACATTAACAAATATTTCATAAACACTGCTGACCCTAGTTATCATGACCTAAATCGATTAGAAAAAATTGCTGCTTTTTCACTTGACCCCCAAACGCTTCACCGCATTCAACACGAAGCACTTAGATTTAGAGCACTTCAAAAGCAATGCGAAACCCAAGATTCAATTCGCTGGTATCTGCAACAAATTGGTCGAATTAAATTGTTAAAGGCGTCAGAAGAAATTTTTCTTGCTCGTCAAGTTGCACAGTTAGAAGAGTTAGAAAACATTAGACAACGATTACAAAAACAACATCAACGTAATCCTCAAGATGAAGAGTTAGCCTTAGAATTTGGTATATCCGTATCACTGCTGCGTGAACGAATAGCAAATGGGCGATTTGCTAAAAATAAGCTAATACAGGCAAATCTACGGTTAGTTGTTTCCATTACTAAGAATTATATAAATCGAGGAGTTGATTTTTTAGATTTAATTCAAGAAGGGAATTTGGGATTAATTAAAGCAGTTGAGAAATTTGATTATACAAAAGGTTACAAACTATCAACCTATGCAACTTGGTGGATTAGACAGGGTATAAAACGAGCGATTAATAATCAATCCCGCGCCATTCGCCTACCAGTTCATCTGTGGGAAAAAATTTCCTTAATAAAAAAAACAACCAAGCAACTTTCTCAAGAAATTGGTCGTATACCCAAACAAAAAGAAATTGCTGCTAGTTTGGATATAACAAATGAATATTTACAATCTATTGTTAAATCTGCTTTACCAATAATTTCTTTAGATACACCGATTGGTAGTGAAGAAGATAATGCATTAACAGATGTTATTGAATTCGATGGAGATACGCCAGAAGCTTGGTTAAGTAAAACTTGTTTACGAGAAGAATTAGAAAGTATCTTAGCAATACTTCAACCGCGAGAACGCCAAATTTTAGAGATGCGATATGGTGTAGACGATGGATACGAGAAAACTTTGGAGGCAATTGGTAAGCAATTTGGTTTAACCCGCGAGCGCATTCGTCAAATTATCAATAAAACAATCAGTCAATTACATGGTGAAAAACTCAGAATAAGCAGAGCGCAAAAATTGATTTCTCCGATTATTGCTCCTACACAAAAAACTTTTGTTTTATCAAATGCTTCAACAAACAGAGTCAAGTTAGAAGAAACAAACGTAAACCATAACCTCGAACAAGAGAACAAGCTTGGCATCATTGTTGTGAAAGAAATTAACTTAAGTCAAACGATTCAGACTATGGAATATAATTCTAAAAACTTACTTGAACAACTTGCTTCTTTACAACAGGAATTTTATCAATTAAGTAAAAAATTAACCAAGGCAGCTAGAGAGTTACAAAACCCTGGTATCCCACTAGCCGAAGAATTAATTTTAGAACTAGGCAAATGCCGATTAAATTTTGTAACATTGCGTGATAGAAGCCTGGAATTAGCAGTTAACTCTGAAGTATCCCCTGTTCCTAAGAAGAGCGAAATTCTTTCCTCTCATGACATCGAATCTTTGCTGCAAACTATAGCCGAGTTGGAAAAGAAAAAGTCAGAGGGCGAGCAATTAGTCCATCAAGCTTTAACGATTTTACAGCGTGTTTTATCAATTGTTCATCGGGTTGAAAACGATTTTCAACCTTTAGTAGAATGTCAAGCAAGAGCTAACGAACTCTATCAAGCCATTTTTCAATCCCAAGGATGTGAACATCCCGATATCCAAAATTTAGCTGATGGCAATCATCCCTTCTCGAAATTACTAATACTAACTTCAAATTTGCAAGATTTAGACGATGAAAATTTGGCAGACCTTCAGGATTCTGTAGGCGAATCCTTTGGCAGAACTTTGGCTATGGCAGCAGTAAGAGGAAAACTGACTGTTAGAGAAGAATTTATACAAGGTTTAGCCTTGCCTTCAAAGATTAAACCTGACGCTCAAACCTTCTATGTGGAACCTCATCAAACAGAAAAATTGCCTGTAGAACAAGTAACTACAGAGCAATTAAATATGCTACAGCTAAACCCAGAAATTGCATCACCTAACAATCAAGTTATAGGAAAATATCAGGCAACCGAAACATTAATCACGACTCCAGAAAAACTAGCTAACAAAGAAATTATAATTCCAGAGCAGTCACTTATAATTAACCAGAATGCCTTTGAAGAAGAGGATACAGAAGAAGGACAGCCCCAATATCAGTTAACGCTAGAAGATATAGAGCAACAAAATACTACATCTATTAGCGATGATATTAGCGAAGAAGAACCACTAGCCCTTCGTAACCAAATTTGGCAACTACTTAAAGAAAATCAACTTTGTTTTGCCTATTATTTAGCACATAGCTTAGAAGAACTCTACCCCAATTTACAGCCAAGTCTACCATCAGGACTAATTCGGGGAGTTATTTTAGGTTGCCATGTACGCTATGATTTCGGACTGGGAGAAATTGCTAACATTCTCAGAGGCGATTTTACTAACCTTAGCAATAACTATTTTGTTGATGGAGATAATGAGTGGAATCAAGCTGTTAGTTTGCTTTTAGCCACGGCTGCTCTCCGTCCAGCATTACTAGCCCCAAATACTCACGCTCCAGCAATACTTTTCTCACTAAGATTAGGAGAAGGTCTGAGTCAGCTTTATCGGTACTGCCAAACCATTGCTAACTTTGGAAACCAAGGTTTAGCCTTAGATACCACAGCCATTAAAACAGTCAGAAATCAGACGGTGTGGGAAGCCGATGTTACTGCTTTACGTAAGCAAGTAGAAGGTTGGTGGACTCAAGCACCACGTTTAAAGATGATTTATGCTCCTGCCAAGGCAGTTTGGAATGAGTGGATAAAGCCAAATCAACTTATTTACTCCCTCATATTGCCAATTCAACAAAACGATTTGAGCAAGCTAGATGTTGTTAAAAATTATGTGAGTCAATTGTCTTCTGAAACCCAAATTAATGATGAAGTCAAACGCAAACAGCGCGAACTAGGTTTAATTCGTGGTAGTAGTGATACCATCACTGGTGTAGCTCTCAATCAGATTCGCCAGCACATTCGGGAAGCCGTTGATTTTGCCCGTCAGTGGATTTCTCTACAAGAACCTCGCATGAGCAATGGTAATAATTACGACCACAGTCAAGCTCAACAATTGCAACAAGATTTGGCAAGTCTTCACACTTCTGTCTTGCAACAACTGAATGCTTTTGATAGCAATTCATCAGTCTTGCTAAAAGCTGGAGTTTATTGTTGCAAAAAAGCGATCGAAAATATTAGCAATCTTTTTGAACCAAATGCCACATTACCAACAGTAGAACCCGATCTAAAATATCTCCTCAATGCAGAATTGCTCAAAATACCTTCACTACCTATGGATTCTAATTGGCAACCTGAAGTCAAAAGTCCTAATTCGTTCGTGAAGGAAATAATTACTTTTTGTGAGGAACATAATTTCAACTGGGAACAAGCTTTCCAGGCAAGGTGTAATTGTAAAGACCATGAGGCAACCGGACGTATTATTGAGTATCTTCGAGCCTATGCAGAGAAATCAATTGATATTGATAAATTGGAGCAGCAACGTAAATCTAGTATTAAAATTCATCGTGATGAATTAGAGAAAGCAGTTAAAAGTAGTAGAAAATTACTAGAAGATAATGTTGCTTTGGGTTTGCTCAGAGAAACCGAGCGATTAGATTATGCATCTCAGATAGAAAAAATAGAAAATTCTACCAAAAAAACTTTACGTTTTTATGAAAAAAATTCGCACCTTTTAGATATCAGTCAGGCGATAAACTCTAAACGACAGGAAAGCATTAATGACACGAGGAGTAAACTAATTCAAGAAATAGGTGAAGAAAATTCTGCATATGCTCGAATTAGCAGTGTGTTAGATACAGGGGATGTCCTGACTGCTAATGAATATATAGATATGGTGCAGCAGGGAAGACAAATACCCGAACCAGAAAATAGGAGAGATGCCTTTAAAGACTTCTTTAAGGAGAATTATTCTTCTATAGAAGACGTACTTGAGCGCGTTGACAGAATTCCAAACAAGCGACACGAGCAGCAACGCGAACTAGTAAATAAAATTTCCCAACGCATCAGTATTGGACCTCTTTATATGCGGCAGGTACCCGGTGCCCAGGCAAAACAAGCATCTAAAATGCTCGATACTTGGTTTGCAGTTAAAGGAAGAAAGCAAGCAATCACAGATAAAGATACTAGTCAAATTCTGAGCAGCCTCGGTTTTAATACTGACAATATTGTTATCAAAAAAGTTGGGAATAATACCTGGATTGATGCCATCACTGAGCCGATTCAAGAAAAAAACAGTTGTTCAATGCCCGCCTTTGGTTCAGAGGCAAAAGGTCGTTATCGCATTCTCTGTGTATGGGACAGACCTTCAGAAGAAGAAATTCTTAATGCTGTTGGACATACTTCTCATGGCTCTGCAGTACTAGTGTTTCATTTTGGACGGATGTCAGAAAAAAGGCGTAGAGACCTTGCCCGGTTGTGTCGGGAGCGCCGTCGTACCTTTACCGTTATTGACGATGCTGTCATCTTCTATCTTTGTGGAGAAAGGGGCGCACGTCTACCAATATTATTTGAGTGTACTTTGCCCTTCACTTTCTTAGAACCATACACAACTACTTCAGGGTTTGTCCCCCCAGAAATGTTTTACGGACGGGAACGAGAACGAGACTCGATTATTAAGCCTACGGGTTCTTGTTTTATTTATGGGGGACGACAGTTAGGTAAAACAGTTTTGCTGCGTTTTGTGGAGCGTACTTTTCACTCACCAAATGAAGGGAAAATTGCACTTTGGCTTGACCTTAAATCAGAAGCAATTGGTTACGATAGGGATATTGATGAAATTTGGAATTTGCTTGCTTCAGAATTTAGAAAAATCGGGGTATGTTCTGATACTAAATCTAGCCGAGTAAAAGCAGAAGAACTGCTAAAGGAAATTGAAATTTGGCTGAATCATGATACAAATCGCCAGATTCTGTTGTTACTAGATGAAGCAGATAAATTTTTGGAAGCCGATGGCAAAAAACGCACAGCAGATAATGACGAAAAAGGAGATTTTATTCGTTCTGCTCGTTTGAAAGGATTAATGGACAGAACAAATCGCCGTTTTAAAGTAGTATTTGCTGGCTTGCACAATGTCCAGCGTACTACCAAATTGGAAAACCATCCTTTAGCGCATTTGGGAGAACCCATTTGTATTGGTCCACTGTTAAATAATGGTGAAATGCGGGAGGCGAGAGCCTTAATTGAACGACCATTTGCTAGCATTGGCTATCGCTTTGAATCTCCAGATTTAGTTACACGTATTCTCTCACAAACTAACTATTATCCCAGCCTGATACAGCTTTATTGTCAACAATTGCTCAGGCATATTACCAATCCTGATGTCGTTAATTTTGATACCCAAGATAGTTTACCTTACATCATTACTTCGCAGCAAGTTGATGACGCTTACAACAACCAGGACTTACGTAAAGCTATTCGCGATCGCTTTATCTGGACTCTGCAATTAGATCAGCGCTACGAAGTGATTGCCTACACAATTGCCTATGGCTCTATAGAGAGCGAAAATGGCATGGTAAATGGGTTTAATGTGTCTTGGATTCGTAATGAAATACTAACATGGTGGTACGAAGGTTTCCAAGGTTTATCATCAGACGAAATTCTAGTTTTACTAGAAGAAATGGTCGGATTAGGAGTTTTACGTGTTACCAGCACGGGTGGATTTACCCTTAGAAGTCCCAATGTATTACTCCTTATGGGAACCCCAGAAGAAATAGAAGCAACACTTTTGCAGCCCCGTGAAATACCTCTAGAATATGAACCCGCAACTTTTCGTTCAGCTATTGGTATAAAGGAAGACTTTAGGCGCAGTCCCCTAACAGCCCAGCAAGAATCAAAACTGCTGCTGACTGAAAACGGAGTCTCTATTATATTTGGTTCTCAGGCAGCAGGACTTGATGACTTGAATCTTTATGTCAAATCAGTTGTGAGTAAGAAAAAGGAATATTTTGATAAATATTTGGATAACATCTCATCTTTAGATGAATTTACCCAAAGCTTGACTCGTCTAATTCGTAATCGCCAAAAAGAAGGTACAACAATCATTTTTGTGTCTGCTTTAGCCAAGTGGAATCATCACTGGATTGATGAAGTAATTGCACAGCTTGGAAGGTTGAGATCAAACAATTCCTTTGTGCGAATAGTCTTTATTGCTGACCCTCAAATAGCATGGAACTTAATCTGTGATAATAGCACAGAATGGAATCCTGTTAACAGAATAACCACTTTGAGTTTAAAACCTTGGCATGATATAGCTCTACGGCAATGGCTACAAGATTGTAATTTTCCCAGTGATAAAAATAGTCGAGAAAAAATCACTGTAGGGACAGGAAATTGGTCAACATTACTGCACCGTTTCTACCAAAATTCCAAATCTGACATACACCGTTGGGAATTTCATTTAGAAGGAATCAAAGATTCATTGACTGACAGCCAAGAAGCACTTGATTTTACTACAGAACATTTGGGAATTGACCTTTACGAACAACAAAAAGTATTACGAGTTTTAGCTCAATTGTGTCAAATGTCTCCTGATGGCAAAGTGTCTCTTAATGATTTAGTAGATTTTATTCATGACCTCCAGACAGAAGTTGTGAATAAAGTTTTAAAATGGGCAGATCTACTTAGCCTAGCTAACCCCGTAGGTAAGAAAGACGGTCAGGAATATTGGCGTGTAGAGCCAGTCATTGGTCATATCCTCGAAGCTATTGGAGAATAAGACTTAACCCCCTGTCCTATTTTTTATGAAGGAAGGGGGTAAAGTGATTTTGGCGGCAGATACTTTGCTTTCGTTGCAGAAACTCCGCACTCAACTATCTTCCGTACTGTCCAACCTATAACAATATTTGTGACTATTTTAGTGGTAAAAGGTTTGTAACTTATGCCTCTCCCCGATTACATAGACAATCAACAACATAAACTGGAAGAAGTGTTGCGATCGCTCATTTTACATGAGAGCCAAACAAACCTAGACATTGCTACTGGATTTTTCCGAATAGAGGCGTGGATACGGCTAGAAGCAGCTTTTAATGCTTTAACTAACCTACGTCTACTGATTGGTCGTGACCCCACAATTCGACCAGCAGAGAGCGATCGCATTGACTTAACCAGCTATTTTCACCATGATGTACAAAAACAGTTAGAAGCAGAAAAATATAAGTTGAAATATAAACAGCAAATTGACCGTTTAATTGCATACCTACAGCAAGACCATATTCATGTGAGACTTTACGGAGCGATTGGTGAAGGAGTCCAGTTTCTACATGCCAAAGCTTATGTTTTTGATAATTATAGTATTATTGGCTCCAGTAACTTTACACCAGCTGGCTTGAGTGGCAATACAGAATTAAATGTATTAAATAAAACATTAGAAATAGCCCAAGACCTTCGCCAAAATTGGTTTGAAAAATTCTGGAAAGACAAAAGTGTCGATTGTGACTACAAAGACAAACTAATTGACGCTTTAAATGCCTCTAAATTCGGTAGTAAAGCTTATACACCCTATCAAGTGTTTTTAAAAGCACTTTACGAACTTTTTAAAGAAGACACCTTACCAGATACAAGCATTCGCACAAGTTTAGAACTGGCTAGTTTTCAACAAGAAGGTTTTGAACGTGCTGTCAGATTATTAGAGCGTCACCGAGGTTGCATAGTAGCAGATGCAGTTGGCTTGGGCAAAACTTACATCGGTTTGCGGGTACTTGACCACTATCTGATCAAAGACAAGCGTCCTGGTTATGTACCTCGTGCCTTGGTTGTATGCCCTGCCCAATTACGACATTTAGTGTGGTTGAAAAAGCTAGATGAATTTGGAATTAAGGCAGATGTAGTTTCTCAGGAAGAAATTAGTCGTAAAACCTTTGACATCCGTCGTTACAACAAGCATGACATCATTGTTGTGGATGAGTCTCATAACTTTCGTAATAGTGCAACAAATAGATACATAAATTTACAGAAATTAATTGGTAGCGGCAAGCGAAATAAGCGAGTATTGTTGCTAACTGCAACACCATTAAACACCAGCATCTATGACCTTTACCATCAAATTTTACTGCTGACACGGAACACAGAAAGATATTATCAAGAATGGGGAATACCCAATCTCAAAACTTATTTTAAAGAGTTAGCAAAAGGTGAGGCAGAAATTACTGAACTGCTGTTTCAAACAATGGTAAGACGCTCTCGCCAAGATGTTATCAAGCGACAGTTAGCAGGGGAAGACATTTACATTAGTGGTCAAAAAATTAGCTTCCCTAAGCGCCAATTAAAACAATTCACCTACAATTTTGAGGCTATTTTCCAGGGGCTTTACGCCAGAATTGCCAATCAAATTGATGAATTACATTTAGCTCCATATAACATCAAAGCTTTTAAACAGCAAAAAACTAAGCAAGAAAATGATGACATACTGCGGAATGATGCCCTTGTCGCTTTAATGAAGTCGCTATATCTAAAACGGCTAGAAAGTTCTCTAATTGCATTTGAAAGCAGTATCTGTAAGCAGAAAGATTTTCAAGAAAGATTTTTTACTTTGCTAAAACAGGGTAAGCTGCTAGACAGCAAAAATTTTCGCAATATTCTAGCAGCAGAGACAGATGAAGAAGATAATATTTCTGTTGATGACTTAATTGAATCTTTGGATGAAATTGACCCGAACGATTACCAAATTGATGAGTTAAGCGCTCGGATTCAATCAGACCTTAATATCCTCAAAAGTATTCATTATCAACTATTGCAAATTCAAAAAAATGTAGAAACAGGACAAGACTCCGATCTCAAGCTAGTAGAGTTTAAACAATTGCTAAAGAACGAACTTAAAGGCCAAAAAATTTTGGTATTTAGCTATTTCAAAGATACTACCGATTATTTGTATAAACAGTTGCTAGCAGATGATGAGTGGTTAAAAGAGATGTCAATAGATGCTCATTTACCAATTATTGACAAAATAACTGGTGAAACTTCTGGTAAGCAAAGAGAAGAAAAAGTTAAGCAATTTGCACCCAAAGCTAACAACCAAAGTCAGCAAGAACAGCAAAATTTTCACAGACAGGAAATTGACATTCTTATTTGCACCGACGTTTTATCTGAAGGTCAAAATTTACAAGATGCAGGTGTTTTAATTAACTATGACTTGCATTGGAACCCAGTAAGAATGATTCAGCGTGCTGGTCGGATTGACCGTTTAGGCACTAACTATGAAGAACTATTGATTTATAACTGCTTTCCCGAAGAAGGTTTGGAAGCTTTGCTCGGATTGGTGCGGCGATTACAAAGTCGAATTGCTATGATTAATGAGAAAGTTGGATTAGATGCTAGTGTTTTAGGAGAAATCATTTCCGAGAAATCATTGGAAGAATTATACCGACTTAAGAAAGCAATTAGCGATGCAGATAAAGAAGCAATTTTAGAGGAACTTGAACAAGCTGCTGATTTGGCTTCTCTAGAGGAAATGCGTTTACCCCTACTAGAATTTTTCCAACAAGAAGGTGAGCAAGCAGCTGAAGAAATTCCACTAGGAATTCACAGCACGCGCCATTTTTATATCCCTGAAGTAAAAGATGGGGGAATATTTCTGGCATTTCGTGCTAAAGATAAACACTTCTGGCAATTTTACCCTCGTATTAATGGTGTAATTTCACTTAATCAAGACAAACGAATTACCGACAAGCGTAAAATCTTTAATTGGCTAAAATGTAGAGCGGAAGACTTTCCGCTTCCAGAGAAACTGCTTCCAGTAAAGTTTGACAACTCTATATTTGAGATTTTGGAAGGGGCTGTACGTAACTTGATGGCTTACTTCAAAAAGCAACAAGCTGGTAGCCAATTAAAACCTAAGCTGAATAAACGTTTACAGCAAATCTATCACGCTTTGACGGAGTTGAAACCTTTAAATGAAGAACCGACATATCAAGAGATGAAGCAGCGAGTATTAAAGGTTATTACCACAGTTAACCTTCGCGTCTACGAGCGCGACATAAAAGCCAATTGGGAAAAATACCTTGAAAACAGAGATTTACATACACTAGTTGCTGCGTTAGACGAATTGTTTGTCGATCAAGATCAATATCATGAAATTGAGGAAGAAAGAGAAGTAAATCCATCAGAAATCATTGATGAAGAAGATATTCAGCTAGTTTGTTACCAGTGGTTTCAAGCAGAATAGCGATCGCTTCTAAAATTTCTAACGTATGCAAGAGGTTCTCCAAACAGATATTCAACTCCAAACCAACACATATAAGGATAAACACCCCAAAAAAGAGCCAATGGCATGGAGATACGCTGGTCATGACAGAGAATACACTCCACCCAGAATCTCTGAAAAAGCAGGCTAGCTCGTAGAACAACTCAGCAAATAAAATGGGAAACTGCGAGGTTTTATCATCGAAGATGCCGTGCATATTGCTAGCAGAGACATTTCAGCAAGTACATCTCGCCGTTGCGATACGGCTGTCTTCCGTAATCGCTTCTTGATCGCTTTCTAAAATAGATAATTTATTTCTAAAAAATCTCCCTTGCTTTCGCGCATATTATATTGAAGTTGCGTAAGTCCTGGAATTAAAACTGATCGGCGAACAGGTAGGGGAAGCCAAGAGGTTTTGTCATCTAAAAACCTCCGGGAGCTGGGAAACCGTGTGTCCATGACTAGCGTCACGCTTCGGTACTTAGTCGGGTCAGCTATCTAAAGGAAGAGGCATGAAGCCCCCCTCTTTAGAGCTATGCATTAGTCACATCTTTCTTGACCATCTTAAAAGCCTTGCTTACAGACCATTCTGGACGCTGAGATTGTCAGCAAACTTGACAAAATGGCAATTATTCTTCTCGCAAAAAATCCATTTTTATTGAGAATGAACGACGAACGAATCAGGGTTAGAAAAAACGTTCGTGATTACTCTGGTAAATGTTGAGAAAGCTCCGGCGGACAAGTCTAACAATGGGTAGCAATGTTGGCGAAATTAACTTACAGTTACCAGCCCCTTATGGTGTGAGAGCGCTTTTTTCTCCAAGCAAACCTAAAATTCTATAGAAAATTTTACAAGAAAAATTTCCGGAGTGTTGTATCATGAGTGAAAGAGGAAGCGCTCATGTTGCTTATGAGCACTTCCCCAAAAAATCAATCAAATTTACTTATTTCTGGAGCGATCTTAGCATGACTAAAGTACCGGAAACAAATCCTGCTGCAAATTTTTCAAAAACAGTTGCCGAAGAAGTTCAATATCTTATCCGTAGACTCGTCAAGCCTGGTCAAGATTTGACCAAAGAAGTCATTAGCGAGATTAGCTCTACAAATCCCTCCATACTACTCGGAGCCGCCAAGATTGGGCAATTGTTGCTATTCCTCAAAGATACACTCAAGCCCAAACAATATGAACAAGCCCTGGCCAATTCTCTCGGATGGATATCAGGTATTGCCAACCAGTTATTAAAACTAGCGCCCGTACTTGGAAGCTTCACCACAAAACAACTCGAGCAAATCAGTAGCCACCTCTCGCCGTCAGCGCTTTACAAATTAGCTACAGGTCGAACACCTGTTGAGGTTATCAAGTCCGTGCTGGAAAAAGCTTGCCATTGTGAGGTTTCTCAGAAAGAGATTCAAACTCAAACCAAGAAATATAAAGCCAGTCAACCCAAAAAAGAGCCAACGCCATGGAGATATGTGGGTAATGGTAGAGACTACCAGCCACCCAGACTTTCGGAAAAAGTAGGTTTAATTGTCGAACAACTTCGCGAGCCAAATGGGAAACCACGACGTTTTATCATCGAAGAAGCGGTTTTGTTGCTCGCAGAGAAATCTCAGCCAGCTTTTGTTACAGTGGCTTAGCTTTGTTGAAAAAATTTAGAGTCAATACTCTTGTCTGGTGGCTTTTGTGAATTGCCAAGAATCAAGTTCTTGAGCTTTGAGTGACTCAGAAATGAGAGCGGAACCGCTCGCATGAATTAAAACTCGTCAGCGAACAGTTAACCGCACCCTGTAGCTGATGGACGCTGATAAATTTGTACCTCAACAGACTAGGAAACGCTATATTGTCAAAAGCAATAAAGAAGCGATTACGGAAGACAGTAGGAGCGCGGCTATGAAAAGTGCTTGCTGAGATTTCTCTGCTAGCAACATACACCGCCTCTTCCATGACAAAACGTCGTGGTTTCCCCTACCTGATTTGTTTCTAGAAAATCTCCCTTGCTTTCGCCTTATGTTGTGACGCTTTTTTCTCCCAGCAAACCTAAAATTCTACAGAAAATTTTACAAGAAAAATTTCCGGACTGTTGTATCATGAGTGAAAAAGGAAGGGCTCGTGTTGACTGCAAGAGCACTTCCTCGGAAAAAAATTAAAATTATAATTCTGGAGTGATCTTAGCATGACTAAAGCATCCCTAACAAATCCTGCTGGCAATTTTTCACAAACAGTTGCCGAAGAAGTTCAATATCTTATCCGTAGACTCGTCAAGCCTGGTAAAGATTTGACCAAAGAAGTCATCGGCGAGATTAGATCCACGAATCCCTCCATGTTACTTGGAGCCGCCAAAATTGGGCAATTGTTGCTATTCCTCAAAGATACACTCAAGCCCAAGCAGTATGAACAAGCCCTGGCCAATTCTCTCGGATGGATATCAGGTATTGCCAACCAGTTATTAAAACTCGCACCCATACTGGGAAGCTTCACCACAAAACAACTCGAGCAAATCAGTAGCCACCTCTCGCCGTCAGCGCTGTACAAATTAGCTACAGGTCGAACACCTGTTGAGGTTATCAAGTCCGTGCTGGAAAAAGCTTGCCATTGTGAGGTTTCTCAGAAAGAGATTCAAACTCAAACCAAGAAATATAAAGCCAGTCAACCCAAAAAAGAGCCAACGCCATGGAGATATGTGGGTAATGGTAGAGACTACCAGCCACCCAGACTTTCGGAAAAAGTAGGTTTAATTGTCGAACAACTTCGCGAGCCAAATGGGAAACCACGACGTTTTATCATCGAAGAAGCGGTTTTGTTGCTCGCAGAGAAATCTCAGCCAGCTTTTGTTACAGTGGCTTAGCTTTGTTGAAAAAATTTAGAGTCAATACTCTTGTCTGGTGGCTTTTGTGAATTGCCAAGAATCAAGTTCTTGAGCTTTGAGTGACTCAGAAATGAGAGCGGAACCGCTCGCATGAATTAAAACTCGTCAGCGAACAGTTAACCGCACCCTGTAGCTGATGGACGCTGATAAATTTGTACCTCAACAGACTAGGAAACGCTATATTGTCAAAAGCAATAAAGAAGCGATTACGGAAGACAGTAGGAGCGCGGCTATGAAAAGTGCTTGCTGAGATTTCTCTGCTAGCAACATACACCGCCTCTTCCATGACAAAACGTCGTGGTTTCCCCTACCTGATTTGTTTCTAGAAAATCTCCCTTGCTTTCGCCTTATGTTGTGACGCTTTTTTCTCCCAGCAAACCTAAAATTCTACAGAAAATTTTACAAGAAAAATTTCCGGACTGTTGTATCATGAGTGAAAAAGGAAGGGCTCGTGTTGACTGCAAGAGCACTTCCTCGGAAAAAAATTAAAATTATAATTCTGGAGTGATCTTAGCATGACTAAAGCATCCCTAACAAATCCTGCTGGCAATTTTTCACAAACAGTTGCCGAAGAAGTTCAATATCTTATCCGTAGACTCGTCAAGCCTGGTAAAGATTTGACCAAAGAAGTCATCGGCGAGATTAGATCCACGAATCCCTCCATGTTACTTGGAGCCGCCAAAATTGGGCAATTGTTGCTATTCCTCAAAGATACACTCAAGCCCAAGCAGTATGAACAAGCCCTGGCCAATTCTCTCGGATGGATATCAGGTATTGCCAACCAGTTATTAAAACTCGCACCCATACTGGGAAGCTTCACCACAAAACAACTCGAGCAAATCAGTAGCCACCTCTCGCCGTCAGCGCTGTACAAATTAGCTACAGGTCGAACACCTGTTGAGGTTATCAAGTCCGTGCTGGAAAAAGCTTGCCATTGTGAGGTTTCTCAGAAAGAGATTCAAACTCAAACCAAGAAATATAAAGCCAGTCAACCCAAAAAAGAGCCAACGCCATGGAGATATGTGGGTAATGGTAGAGACTACCAGCCACCCAGACTTTCGGAAAAAGTAGGTTTAATTGTCGAACAACTTCGCGAGCCAAATGGGAAACCACGACGTTTTATCATCGAAGAAGCGGTTTTGTTGCTCGCAGAGAAATCTCAGCCAGCTTTTGTTACAGTGGCTTAGCTTTGTTGAAAAAATTTAGAGTCAATACTCTTGTCTGGTGGCTTTTGTGAATTGCCAAGAATCAAGTTCTTGAGCTTTGAGTGACTCAGAAATGAGAGCGGAACCGCTCGCATGAATTAAAACTCGTCAGCGAACAGGTAGGGGAAACCACGACACGGAACTAAACTATTTGCTCAGATAATACAATCTATGATTAAAGATATAGAAATGATAACTTATGGTTGAAACAGTTGGGATTATCAAAGCGATTACTAACCTGAACGAGGCGCACGCCAAGTTCAATTTAAGCCAGACTGCTAACCCAGAATTTTTCACAGAATGGTTTGAGGATTTACCCGAACTTACTGACAGCGAAAAAGCAACTTTGAATCGGCTGAAGAGTCGCTACCTCTATTATGCAGCAGACGGTTCAATCACAGAAGGTACTGTCAATATTATTATGCTTTCTCCACTACTGGAATTAATGGGTTTGTGCGATCCACCTTTTAAGATTCAGAGTGAGAAATTGGTGAATGTCGAAATTGAAAACGGAGGCAAAGAAGAACCAGTATTAGAAGGATTTATTGACGCTTTAGTTGTGCAAAATCGACTCTGGGTAGTGTTGATTGAATCGAAGCGTTATGGTTTGAGTGTTATGCAGGCTCTAGGGCAAACTTTAGCTTACATGATGGCACACCCTAACTTAGAAATGCCAGTTTTTGGAATGATAACGACTGGTGAAGACTATATTTTTATTAAGCTGAATCGGCAAACGCACTCTTACGATCTGTCAGACAAGTTTACGCTTTCAAAGCGTAGGAACAACGAGCTATATGAAGTTTTGCGAATAATGAAGCGAATTGTTAGCTTGGTTGTACAGGTGTAAGTGGTAAGGAGGACGTGGGGTGTCAAGCTAGTGTTTTTTCTCCGAGCCAACCTAAAATTCTACAGAAAATTTTACAAGAAAAATTTCCGGAGTATTGTATGATGAGTGAAAAAGGAAGCGCTCATGTTGCTCAGGAGCACTTCCTTAGAAAAATAAAATTTGATTAATTTAATTCTGGAGTGATCTTAGCATGACTAAAGCACCGGAAACAAATCCTGCTGGCAATTTTTCACAAACAGTTGCCGAAGAAGTTCAATATCTTATCCGTAGACTCGTCAAGCCCGGTAATGATTTGACAAAAGAAGTCATCGGCGAGATTAGCTCCACAAATCCTTCAATACTACTTGGAGCCGCCAAGATTGGGCAATTGTTGCTTTTCCTCAAAGATACACTTAAGCCCAAACAGTATGAACAAGCCCTGGCCAATTCTCTCGGATGGATATCAGGTATTGCCAACCAGTTATTAAAACTAGCACCCATACTTGGAAGCTTCACTACAAAACAACTCGAGCAAATCAGTAGCCACCTCTCGCCATCAGCGCTTTACAAATTAGCTACAGGTCGGACACCACTGGAGGTTATCAAGTCCGTGCTGGAAAAAGCTTGCAATTGTCAGGTTTCCCAGAAAGATATTCAAACTCAAACCAAGAAATATAAAGCGAGTCAACCCAAGAAAGAGCCAACGCCATGGAGATATGTCGGTAATGGTAGAGAATACCAGCCACCCAGACTTTCGGAAAAAGTAGGTTTAGTTGTCGAACAACTTCGCGAACAAAATGGGAAGCCGCGACGTTTTGTCATCGAAGAAGCAGTTTTGTTGTTCGCAGAGAAATCTCAGCAAGCACTTCTGACAGTAGCTTAGCTTGTCCAACAAATCAGGATTGAAAAATCTGCGGCAATATTTAAGACTTGACTAACAGTTAACCTGTTGACTTATGATAAAACACTGCAACATCAACGGTTGATAAGCTCTCGCTATCCCTTATAAGAGTAGCACTCCTTGGCTTTTAACCTATTTCCACAAATTTGAGCTTGAATGCCTGATTTTTCCTTCAAGAAAAAGCCCACCTATTTTTCCGAAAAATCTGACAAAATCCTCGATGATTTTGTGATTTTTTCGGATGGAAAGCTGTGAAGAAAAATGAAATTCTGGCTGACATCTTATGATTCGTTTAAGACGTATTTAGTAGAGTACGTACAAATAGTAACCAGAGAAAAATTGATGATGGAAACCGTAAAAAGCGGTAAGCCGGGTAAGGCTGGTGTCGAAGCGATCGCCGCTTACCGGGTCTTGAGTTCGTTAACTGGTATTGTAAATTTTAGTTTTTGAGAAATGAGAGCGTCAACGCTCTTGTCGGCTTCCCTTGATTGCCAAGAATTAAGTTCTTGGGCTTTGAGTTATTGAGAAATGAGAGCGTAATCGATCGCATGAACTAAAACTCGTCAACAAACAAAGTAGGAAGCCGTGACATTATGTCATCAGAGCAGAGGTTTTGTTGCTCGCAGAGAAATTTCAGCAAGCGCTTCTCGCAGTAGATCAACTGTGTTCAAAAAATTCAGACTCAATGCTGAAGTCCGCTCCCCTTAATTACCAGGTTTTTCGTTACAATCTATAGATAAGCGTGCGATCGGCTTGATACTGTTTTCGTAATCTAAGAAGGACAGATAAGTAGGTGAAATAACTGAAGGAAAACCTTTTGGATATTTTAACAAAAGGGGACTATGAAGGAACAATGGAGGTGTTGGGAGGTGTCCAGGAATTTTTCTTATCTCTTCTCGATCCAGTTTTAGTGAATTATCTAAAATTGTTCTGCCTCTGAAATTAAACTGATCGTAACTCTTCAAATTAAAATAATCTTTATTCCATTCACTATTCAACTTTTTTTCCTCACTCCATTTCACTGAATTAGCAAATTTTACGTAATCTAGAAATTCTAAATTTTTCAGTTTATTAATATCCTTATTCAAAAGTTTAGTGAAAATATTCTTCTGTACACTGAAACCGTAGATACCTTCTGAGTATCTTACCCATAGTGAGTCAATTGTTTGGAGGTGTTGGCAGGAAAAGCTATTAAGTTGTTCGCTGTCTAGATAACCTTCTTTTTCTCTGCTAGCAATAACAAGCATGAGTCGATGTGTTTTAACATCGGCTTCTCTCCAATTCTCTTTTTTCATTGAGTCTTCAATCTCAGCATAGTAGTGTTTGATAAGAGATTTTCTAACCTGGCTTAGCAAATGGCTATCGGGAATCTTTTGAAGTAAATCGATTAATTCCCAATGCAAAAATTCCACGTTTTTTTGGTTAATAACCTGGATCTCTTGATTAAAAGAATAAAGTTTTGTGGTCTTGAATTGAAGTAGAGCAAATGCTTCTTTATAAACTTTTACCGCTTTTTGATAGTCACCTTGCTCTTTTAGCAAAGTACCTTGTAGGTTTAAGACATAAACGCGAACTTCTTTTTCTTGAGGAGAGTTTTTTACGTACTTGTCCTCCAACAGGTTGAGGCTGTCTTGAATTGCTGTTATTGCTTCATCCGATCTTGCCAATTTCTGATATGCAAAGGCGATACCACTTAACAGTAAAGCTTGTTGAAGTTTAGAGTTTTCTTTAATTGCATAAGATAAACCTAATTGTCTCTTAGCTTCATCTGCTTCTTCTTGCATATTCTTACTATGAAGTTCTCCACTTAGTTCAGATAGCAATGAAACATTTTTAGCCTGGTTGTCAATTCTTGTAAGTCGTTGCTGCGCTGTTTCTGCTTCTCTATGTGCTTTCTGAGCCTTGTTGTTAGCTAGTGCTTCGCTTTGTTGTGCTATTTTCAATGCCTCTTCTGCTTTCTGCTGATTTTTGCGAACAACAAGCAATTCCCCTTTAGCATCGCTAGCAGTTTTTAGTGCTAAGAGAGCGTCATGCTTAGCTTTCGCTTTTTCTGACTCTGCTGCCTTACGCAATGCTTCTGCTTGCTGTTGACTTTTGCGAATAGAAGATAGTTTACCTTCAGCATCTTTAGCATATTTCTGTATTACCCGAGCATTTTTTTCTGTCCGTCGAGCCTCTAGTCTTGCAGCTGAAACTTCTTGCCTTGCTTGTTCTAACTCATCTTTAGCTATCCCTGCTTTACTATTAGCTTCTTTAAGCCTTTGCTCTGCATCCTTTGCTGTTTGGACTTGATTTCGTGCCACTATTACCGAAATTGCTGCTCCCAACACTGCCACAATTAAAACAACTTTTCCAATACTAATCAGTTGTTGAGCTTTCGTATAACCCTTGGTCAGTACCTGGTTCCTTTTTTCTATCGCTTCTCTATCTTTTCTCTCGCGCTCCAATGCAGCTTCTTTTTCTAATGCAGCTATTTCTTCTTCTCTATCTTTTCTCTCGCGCTCCAATGCAGCTTCTTTTTCTAATGCAGCTATTTCTTCTTGTTTTTCCTTGGCTTGGCTAGCTGCTAAAAACTCTCTATCCTGATAATTTAAGCTTTTATCAAACGCCCATTCCAAAGCATCTTGCAACGCCTTTCCCCGTAACAATCGGGATTCATCCTTACCATCAGAAGTCCTCCAAAATCTAAAATTATCAGAATAGGGGCGTAAATTCCTTAATTGTGTTTCAATCCAAATTTTGTCAAATATTTCTCTATAAATAGGATTGTAAACTCTTAACTGATTCTGTTGTCTGACAACTAACCCAGAAAGTTGTAATTCGCTGTGCTCTAGAGTATCATCTGCCGTAATTTCAGCTTTTTCTTCTGCAACTCGAATTTGTTGGTATAATTCCAGTAGATATCCAGCACGTTGCTCATCTCTCAAAATTCTGTCGCGAATTGTTCTAAAATGTTCGGGTTCATCTTGTGACTCCCAATTTTCAAGAATACGCGATCGCACCACCTGTTTGACAGTACGCGGATTGTCTTGAAGAGACTCCTCCACCATAAACTGACACAGCTTTTGCGTCAGAAAGGGTTGTCCTCCCGTCCAATGTAAAATGTCTTTCATGACTGCATGAGGATTGGAATATTTCCCGTACAACCCCTTCTCTAAAGAGTCAACTTCATGCAATTGGAAGCCTTTGAGAGTAATAGCTTTACCAATATTAAATGGAGTTCGTTTTTTATCTTCAATTAAATTGCTAGGTGATGCTACTCCCAATAAACAAAATGTGAGACGATTATAAATGGGATTAGCAACACGCTGATTATAGCAAGAACGGATAAACGCAAAAAAGTCATCAGTGGGAAAGTTAAGACTGAGAACGCTATCAATCTCATCAATAAAAATTACAATATTTTTTTGAATTTCAACAAGCAGTATTTCTTCCAAAAACAGGCGAAATCGCGTCACAAGTGAATTTAATTGATTCTCTGACCACCAATCCCCAAATTCCAAATCCAATCCAAAGCTATCAATGAGCGTATCAATCAAATCTGCATACCATTGTTCTGGTGGGACTTTCTGAATACCCCCAGCAGAAAGGTCAATAGCTGCACACTCCACACCATTATCTCTCAAGCGGCGCATGATTCGCACTCGCAGACTGGACTTGCCACTTTGTCTGGAATTAAGGACATAACAAAACTTTCCTGCTGTCAGTCCTTGATACAATTCGCGATCGGCTTCTCTGGTGACGTAGGTAGTCGCTTCTTCGGGTAGACTTCCAGAAAATTGGTATTCGTCAAGCATAGCTTACAAGAATCGCAAACGCTCAGAAAAGTACTGACGATATAAATCGTAACTGGGAACACAATCATTACCCTTGAGTTTTACCAAGCCCAAGCCATGCAGCTTAAACCCAACTTCCGCATCTAGTCGCACGGGTTCATTTGCCATCACCACTTTTTGATACGCTTCTTTTAACTTTCGATTATGCTGTAGTTTCCACAATTGCTGCCGCAGGTGACCGCTGAAAATTCCTTGTTCTGTTGGGGCAAGCTTCAACAGATCCTCTAAGGTAACTTGCTGACTTTTGAGGTTTGCCCCATTCGAGCTTAACCAAGCGATCGCCTGCTGTATGAGATAAGGATGTCCCCCCACCAATTTCATCAATTGACTCAGTCCCTGTTCTCCCAACTGTTCATCTGCTTCATACTCTAGAGCAAGAGTTTTCACTTGCTGTTGGTTAAATTCAGGTAACTCTATCGGTATGCCAACATTAAATGGAGAATGATTGATGTCCAACTCAGGATAAGCTTCTGTAGAATGGACTACCACCAATCGCAACTTCTTCCAAATATTCCCTACCCTATCTCCTTGTTTAGCCTTTTCGTACCAACCCCGCAATAGCAAGCAGAATTGGGTAAATATTTCGGGATATTCAAACAGCCGTTCAAAATTATCTATAGCAAAGACTAGCGGAGTTTCTAGAACCGATAATAAATATTTTTGGAAATAACGAGTACAATTTTGATTGAATCCATTAATGTCTTTCCAATATTTCTCTAAATTAGCTTCTAAGTCTAAATTATCAGAAACATCTATGCATAACCATTGCAGAAATGTTTCTAAATTGTTGAGGTTAGAATTATCAGCAAGCTTTAAATCTAATTTCGCTGTTCTATAACCCTGAATTCTAGCATAATTGAGCAATTTCTCTAATAATAAAGTTTTTCCCATTCTTGGTGGAGCTTTAATGCGAATCAAGGCACCTGAGTGTAAAATCCCCTTATAGCATTTTTCTTCAATAGGAGGTCGTTCAATATATATTGTGCTGGTTTCTATTGTAGGATTATCAGAAGGTTGTTGTATTAATTTTACACCCTCATTTGACAGTAGTTCTTCAGCAATATTTTTTAAGCTTAAATTTCCGTTATTGAAATTTCGTGCGCCAACAATTAAATCTTTAACCCATCCCTGTGCTTGCCCTATTTTTATTAAATTAAAGACAATTTCTTCTAATCCATTACCTCCAGTAATTTCATCTAGATTTTTGTCTAACTCGTATAACAACATCCGCTCTAATGATGCTTTATCAGGGAACGCATCAATTAAAGCTTGCTCTAATTTTCTCCACTGTTGACCTAATAAATTCATATTTTTCTATATAACTTATTTATTCACCTAGAAGCTAGAGGTAGTTAAAATTATTGTTGCTGTTTTACAAGCTACTTTTTAGACGCTGTAGTAGTAGAAGAGGTAAGCTTTCTGGTTATCTGTTGCTTAGTAGAAGGTACTCGCCCAGTTGCCATCTGAAAAGTTGACAGCAGAGAAACAGTACAGCCAGCACCTTGAAATCCTTGTACAGCCTTCAAAAACTACCGTATTTGAGAATTTCCCCTTGATTTAGCAAGATTTATCTTAGAACCATATTGAGGACACAGAATAATCTGAGTAGGCGTGGAACTCACATTTTGGAACATATTTTCGTATGTTAGCCCATTAAATTTATGTTACTTCCAATTAAATTTTCTTTGCTCGGAATCATATACCAAAGTTACAATATTAAGCCAACGTTGCTTCTGCTTTTCAGTAAGGCTATTTGTGCCTCACCAGAAGCTTCCTTAACTCCACACTGAGGAGCGGCAGTGTAGACGATTACTTTCTTGTTCCTACCGTTATTTAAATCTACATCTACAGAAAAAAATTCAATACGGACAAACAATTCATTGAAGTTGCTACCTATGGTATTCCCGATCGCTGACACTAAAGCTGAATTGGAAACAAATAATTTGGCATTTGATGACTGTTTTGAATTAACTAAGCCTTGTAACAATGCTTGACTTTCAGAAAGAGCCGCAGCAACAGGTTGGCTGAAGGCAAGCAAGGCTAATAACCAAGTAAATAATTGTGCTTGATACAACACCATTGAAGTAATGCTGACCAGAGTAGGCGATAACAGGTAAACAGGTTATGACTGGTCAATGACACCCTAATCTCAATGTATCAATATAGATTAATACTTTGCCACAGTAACAATAATCAGTATAAATCATAACTATGATATTTTGTCAGTCTTACACAAAATTTTTATTTTTTATACAAATGCAATACTTAATGCATTCGCTTCTCTCTAAGATTCTATAGAAAGGAAGCGGGTTGTCTACAGGTTTTGAGTAATACTTTTTACTTCAACTTCGGCTCCCGATAGCGCCAGGGATGGCTTTGTTACTAAAGCATCGCTACACAAAGCAAATTTGGGCATAAACTGGCAAGTTGTATTGGCGTTATAGCAGAGAAATTCCAGCAAGCACTTCTTACAGTGGCTTGATATTGATTAGAATTTAGTGACAGCCTAGTAAAAAAACTTTCCATGTCTTCTGTTCGCCTTATATCGCCTTTGACTGCTACTCATCAGAACTTAATAGAGGCTTATCAGAGCGATTACGGCATTCTCTACCGAGGCGATTGTCTCCAGTTTTTAAATGCTCTTCCTGATACGTGTGTCGATCTAGCATTTGCCGATCCGCCTTTCAACCTGGGTAAGGATTACGGCAAAGGTGTGAACGACCAGATGAAATCCGAAGAATACCTTGAATGGTCAAAACAGTGGCTGAGTGAAAGCATTCGTGTTTTGAAGCCAGGAGGCAGTTTATTTATTTTTAACTTGCCTAAATGGTGTATTGAGTATGGTGCATACCTGAACCAAAAAGGTATGCTTTTTCGCCACTGGATTGCATGCAGGATGCCTAAAGCTTTTCCTCGTGGCAAGCGAATGTCGCCAGCTCACTATGGATTGCTTTACTATACGAAAGGAGAACCCACTGTTTTCAATAAAGTATATACACCCATTCAAGTTTGCCGACATTGTGGAGGGGAAATTCGCGATTATGGCGGACACCGTAAAAAGCTAAATCCCCAAGGCATTAATTTGATGGATATTTGGGATACTCCTGAAGATGTCTGGGAAGATGCATCGGGCGATCGCACTGAAGCAACTTTTTGGACTGAACTAGAGGAAATGTGGAGCGACATTCCACCAGTACGACACCGCCAATATAAAACAAGAGGTGCGAATGAATTAGCTCCGATTATGCTAGAACGTATCATTGCTATGGCATCAAACCCAGGACAAATAGTTATCGATCCCTTTGGGGGTTCTGGAACTACATTCTATGCGGCAGAAAAGTTGCATCGGTATTGGCTGGGTACAGAAATTGGTGATGTTGAGCCAGCAGTAAAGCGACTAAAAGATTTAGCGCTCGGAAAAGTAGAAGAATGGGAATCGGCTAGAGGCAAGAAAAAAGCGAAAATTTTGCACAATGATTCAAAACAACTGGATTTATTTTCCTAAAAATCACTCTTCAAAACTACCACGACTAATTAAGGATACGTCTTGTACAATATTCACAGTTTAGGAGTATTCGCTTTTGGATTCTTACTTGGTATGCTTAATGGAGCTATTACAGGGGGATTTATAATGAAAATTATAAAGTTCTAAAATAGGACAGTCAGATGAACTAGATAGGCAAAAGCATGACTACAACCCCAATATACCAAAAGCAAAAACTCACCTTTGAGCAATTTATCGAGCAGTATCCTGAAGATGGTCGTTTTGAGTTAGTAAATGGAGAGATTGTCAGAGTACAAGCAACCAGACAGCACGATGATGTAGCAGATTTTATAGCCAAACAATTAGACCAAGAAGTTGACCGTCGTATCAACAAACTGGGAAGATGATTACATCGATAAGTTAGACGAATATCAACGTTTGGGGATTCCTGAGTATTGGATTGTAGACTACCTAGCTATTGGTAGCAGAGTTTATCTGGGAAAACCCAAGGTTCCCACTGTTTTTGTTTACCAATTAGATGATAAAGGAGTTTACCAACTCAATGCCTACAGAGGTAGCGATGCTGCAAAGCAGCCGCTACGCGAACGCATCATCTCCCCTACATTTCCAGAGTTACAATTAACTGTTGAGCAAATTTTAAGCGTTTAGAAATAGCAATTAAGAAAGTTTCTCTCTCAATACTTGTCGGGTTTTGCCTAAAAATATGAAAACACGTTTGTTGGGTTGAGGAACAAAACCCAACGTTTACAGACATTTGTTGGGTTTCGTTCCTCAACCCAACCTACAAAAATTCGAAAGACCTTGCAGTATTGGTTTCTCTCTTGTAGATTTACAGTATTTGAAATTGGCACTCCCCACAGCTTATAATGAGTGCTTGGACAATTCAGGAGCATTCCTTCCTTCGCTACATCCCGATTGTCTTATCGGAATTGTTCTTAACTAATAATACTGAGGTAACTACGATGGATCATCGGATAGAAAAATTGCTGAATCGCCAAATTGAGTTGATTGAAAGGTTACAGGATAGAGCTGATGAAATCTTGGATTGGAGAACTTCTCCGGATAACGCAGAAGCTGTTTTAGGATACTTTGACGCTCTAGAATGTGCCGTGGAAAGCTTGGGGGGTTTGTCTGAATTGTACCAAGAGTCCAAAGATTGGAATTTTGAGGAGGGCAACGAGCGTAGGAGCGCTCGCGACAGAGATGATGAGGACAGAAATGACTACCGTATAACCGATCGCGATCGAGATGAGAGGGATGATTATCAAGATAGAAGGCGATTGTAGCTCCATCTTGCCAACCATCCCGCTCGAGCTCACGAACTATATTTCATACCCACCCATTTACTTGCAATAGGCATTCGCCAACCCGTGCCAAAAGCGCGATCGGTAATCTTTAACCCTGGAGGTGCTTGCCTCCTTTTAAATTCTGCACGCGCCACTAAATCAATAACCCTGTCCACAATCCCCGGCTCGTGACCGGCGGCGACAATTTGTGCAGGGGATTGGTGTTGGTGAATCAAGCGTTCCAAGATATCATCCAAAACATCGTAGGGAGGAAGAGAATCTTGGTCAACTTGACCGGGTTTCAGTTCCGCGCTAGGTGCTTTCGTCAGGACGTTTTCTGGAATGATATATTGAGCATTGGAAGGTATTTTCCCCAATCCCCACTGCTTACTGAAGCGCACCTGAGTGTTCAACCACCGACAAATTGAATAAACGCGAGTTTTTGGAACATCCGCGATCGCAGCCAATCCACCATTCATATCCCCATACAGAGTACAGTAACCAACTGCAACTTCTGATTTATTACCAGTCGATAAGAGGAGATGACCAAATTTGTTAGAAATTGCCATCAATAAATTCCCTCTAATCCGGGATTGAAGGTTCTCCTCAGCCAATCCAAATTCCGTGCCTGCAAACAATTCGGCTAAAGTATTGTCATAACCTTCCATCAACTTCCCGATTGGCAAAATCTGAGTTTTAATCCCCAAATTATTCGCCAATCCCAAAGCATCACCGATCGAATGCTCCGAACTATAAGGTGAAGGCAAAAGAACACCAAGGACATTTTCTGGACCTAGTGCTGCAGTAGCAACAGCAGCCACTAATGAAGAATCTATACCACCGCTCAAACCCAGGACAACTTTAGAAAAGCCGCACTTACGCACGTAATCATACACTCCCAAAACCAAAGCGTGCCATATTTCTTCATCTTCAGACTCATATCTTGGTGCAATGGAACCCACTTGTAAATCTTTCTGCACTTCATCAAATTCCACCACAACTAAGTCTTTCTCAAAACCAGAAGCGCGACACACCATTTCACCTTTACGGTTGAGGGCAAAACTTCTGCCATCAAAAATTAAATCGTCATTTCCTCCAACCTGATTGGCGTAAATCAGGGGTTGCCCATAGCGCACGGCACTATGCTTGAGCATTTCTTCTCGAAAGCGCTGTTTCCCAACACTGTAGGGAGAAGCCGACAAATTTACAACAAAATCTACACCTAAAATTGCTAGATCGGCAATTGGATTCGTGGTGTAACTGCGTTTCCCCCAAAATTCTTCATCATTCCACAAATCTTCGCAAATCGTGACGCCAATATGAATATCATCTAAAGAAAAATAATTCGCTTGTAATCCCGCTTCAAAATAGCGGTTTTCGTCAAAGACATCATAAGTAGGCAAAAGACGTTTGTGAAAAATTTGCTGTACTGTCCCTTTCTCCAACAAAGCAATACTATTAAATAACGATTTACCGCCATTACTATGTGCTTTGACATTCTCATCAACAGTTCCTACCAAAACAGCAAGTTCCGATGGCAAATCCCTTGCCAATTGTTGCAAATAAAAATTCATTGCCTGTACAAAACTAGGATTGAGCAATAAATCTCTAGGAGGATAACCACATAAAGAAAGTTCTGGAGTCAATAGCAAACGCGCTCCAACACTTGCGGCTTTTTTTGCCGCTTCCAGAATCTCTTTTGCATTACCGGGCAAATCACCAATAATAGGATTAAGTTGAGCGATCGCAATTTTCATAGGAATTTTCAATTTTAGATTTTATTTAGTAAACTAGAATTCTAGTTTGACTGCCAATGTTTTAATTCTTCGTCAATGAAATAATTAACTAAATCTTGGTATAGCTTTTCAATAACATCTGGGTTTAACCCTGCTTCTTCTGCCCAGACTCGTCTTTGCTGCAACATAGCGTTAAATCTTTCTGGTGCTTTTACACTGTTTTCACTTATTTTGAACTTAGCTGCTGCCTTGACGTAAGCAAATCGTTTTCCCAGAGCGGAGATAACTTGCTTGTCAATTTCATCAATACAAGTACGAATTTCTTGAATATCAGAACATTTATCTGGAGACTTCATGGCTTGGCATCCTTAGGACTTTAGCGATTAATTAAATAAAAACTAAAGGTTTATCTTTAAACGGAGCAAAAGCTTCAGCATCAAACCGATATAAACTAGCCGGACGACCAGCCCCTCGCGACACCTTGATTCCGGTATCGCATAAAAAACCCAACTTCAGCAGACGTGCGCGGAAATTAGAATAATCAGAAAAATTTTCCCCCAAAACTGTAGTATATAACTGATATAAATCATTCAAAGTAAACATTTCTGGCAAAACCTCAAAAGCCACTGGGCTGTACTCCAACTTATTTCGCAAACGCCTGTGTCCGTAAGCCAGAATTTCGTTGTGGTCAAAAGCCAATTGTGGCACCTGCTTTACAGGATACCAAGCTATTCCCGTCATGCGATCGGCAATTAATTCTGCTTCTTCAAATCGCACGAGAGCAAAATAACTCACCGAAAGATAACGCACACCATAACTATCACTAGCTTCCCGTGGATCGCGTTGCGGTCCCCCAAAGGTATACAACTGCTCTAGATAAAGATTCTTTGCTCTAATTTTCTCTGACAAAATGCGATAAGCCGCATCTTCCAAAGACTCGCCTTGACGCACCAAAGTACCGGGAAGGCTCCAATGATTTAAAAATGGCTCCTGCTGTCTCATCACTAGTAAAACAAGCAGGCGGTTTTGGGCAGTATCTACAGAAAAAATAACATTATCCACACCAACCTTAAAATCTGCTAAAGGGGGTTGATTGAGTGGAGCAACAAACTTTCTTTGGCTGCGTCCCGGCATAGGAACCATTGTTCAAAGCAGTAAGGGTTGTTCTTTGTCCGTTGTCATTTGTCCGTTGTCATTTGTCCGTTGTCATTTGTTCTTTGTAAAAGATTCATAACCAATGACCAATGACCAATAACCAATGACCAATAACCAATGACCAATAACCAATGACTAATGACCAATGACTAATGACCATTTATACAAATGTTCTTTATGAATGTAGTCAACCACAAGAGGTGTTAGAACTTCGCTGTCGCCACTTTCTCGATAAGCAGTTGAAGAAACATCCGGACCGATAAAGTTGGCAAACTCGATTGTTCCTCCCAGTTTTTGTATGATATGCACGCTAGACTCATCTATAACGAATCCCGGACGTGGTACGACTAGAAGTTGTACTTGTTGTAATAACTCTTCAATTCGATACCATCTTGGCAGTTGAGATAACAAATCCGAACCGACTACTAATGTAAACTCCGATTGGTCTCCCCAACGAGCTTTTGCTTTTTCTAATGTTTCTAGCGTTCTCAAACTACTTAATTGCTGTTCCAATCCAATATTGTCCTGTGGTGCATCTATATCCTTAATTAACAAATGCAGCATTGCCACTCGATGTTCCAATCTTGTTTGATGGGACTTAAATGGATTGTCTGCAGCCCACACTGCTACCCAATCGTATTTACTGGACAACCATTTAATAATGGCTTGATGTCCTGCAGTTGGTGGATCGGCACTCGTACCAAATAATGCGATTCTCATGGTTAGGGGGTAGGGGGTAGGGGGTGGGGTTAGGGGGTAGGGGCACAAGGCATTGCCCCGTACAGGGGGTTTTTTTCTGGTTTGTTGTGTCAGTTCCTCTAGGGCGGTGGAGATATTCACTTGTACTGACATGGGGTTATTCAGTTGTCTGACATCGAACGGTAAACTGGCGACTGCAGCTGCTGTGCGCTGCCTAATTTGTGCTATGTTTTCTGGCGATCGCACTCTAGTACCCTCTTTCATAAAAAGTTCCAATAAAGGTTGTTCTTCCAAAGAATTTTCTGTCGCCAGTCCCAACTTATCGGCTTTCACCTTACCTCCGTCGAAAGTGCGAAAAATTTGCTTGCGTCCTGGATAAGTTCCTTTGCCAGTTGATTGTTTCATCACTGGGATACCATCTATTTCCACCAGTTTGTAGACTCCGTTTACGGAAGAACCTGTCACTAAACGCGTTCCTAAGCCATAACCATCAATCTCAGCACCAGCTGCTTTTAACTTCGCTATTTCCCACTCGTCCAAGTCTCCACTGGCAAAAATCGACACTCCTGGAAGCAACAACCTCACTTGTTTTGACAGGGACACCAAATCTCCTGAATCCAGCCTGACTCCAGATAATTCCATTTCCCCAGAATTGACCTTTTCCGCCAAACGCTGAGCTGCAGCTATTGAATCATAAGTATCAATCAACAATGGCGCACCTGGAAAATAACGGTGAAATGCGGTA
Source organism: Scytonema sp. UIC 10036 (assembly GCF_009725235.1). The sequence goes on along the minus strand of NZ_WJFC01000101.1, from coordinate 5,969 downwards.
AAAGCTTGTTCTTCGTTACCTTCCATTGCTGACAATGCCATAACCAAAGAATGAGCCATTGTACCACTGGGCTTTTGCCCCAGTTGCAGTGCTGCTAACACATTTGATGTTGCATCCAAACCACCAGCTAAAGCCGCACGTGCTGCCCACAAAGAAGCTTGTGGGCTAAATGCTCTTCTTGTGCCAAATTCCAACAGTGTTGCATTCTCAGATGCGACATCGCGCACTCTTGCTGCCCGTGTCGCAATTAAACTTTGGTAATTCAAAGTGTTTAACAGGTAGGTTTCCACCATCTGGGCTTGCCAGAGGGGTGCTTCTACTCGCAACAGTGGTTCGTGAGCAAACACGGCTGTTCCTTCAGGAACTGCCCAAACATCTCCTGTAAAACGTCCTTCAGCTAGGAGTGACCAAAAGCGGCTGGGCGCATTTGCAAAAATTCCTGTCGCTTGTAAAGCTTCCACATGAGTTGCACTAAAGCGAAAATTTTCCAAATATTCCAACGCTTGTGCCAAACCCATTGCAATTAAATAACCAAAATTTTGTGGCAAGCGTCTGACGAACAACTCAAAACTTGCTCGCCGTTGTTCTACACCTTCGCCGGTGTAACAAGCCGCCATCGTCAACTGGTAAAGGTCTGTCAGCAAACTGTAGTTAACAGATGAAAACGTTAACTCTTGATTTTCCAAACTCTGCTGCTTCTGGCAGTCTGTAGATGCATAGTTCAATACTGGGAAACTGGTCATGGCATAACGCTCTTGGAAGAAAGCTTATGATTTATGGTAGTTTTTACCATAACTATTGTCAACTAGTCATCAGTTTTTTCTTGAAAATGCCTGAAACCCGTATTCATACGTGGTGCATATTATTATCTTAATCTATTATTTAAAATTTTTTAATAGTTTTACGTGGTAATAAAGAAAAAGAGGACAGCATAAAAGTAAAAAAAACTTATCCTTTACCTCCAGTCTTACCCTTTTCCCAGCTTAACTATTGCAAATATGTATCTCTTATTGTTGCGGAGAGTATAAATATATTTCTAATGAGAGACAACCAAAAAGTTGTTAACTAAACTAGAAAGATATAACAATCTAAGCAATTACAGACAAGGGAGTATTGGTATTATGGCTATCTCCAAGATACTTGCTGATTTCACTCAGTTTGTTTCTGAAGCAGCAATGCGGATTTTTACTCCTACTAATGATGCATATCCAAATATTGGTGTACAACCATTTACAGGCGATCCTTATAAGCAAAAAACAGATAATCGGTGGTAAGGTTAGTGGATAGTAGTTAGTGGTTAGTGGTTAGTAGATAGTAGTTAGTGGCTTTTCTACTAACTACTAACCACTAACTACTATCCCTGTTTAACAATGATCCCATTCCAACTCGGCTAATAGGAATAGGCAGAAAAACATTACAGCGCCAGTTACTAGAAATTGCCAACCACCTACATACGGTAAAATGAAAATTCCTAACAGGTGAATAACGCTTGCGAAGAGTAGAGCTCGCGCTCGGATTGCTAACCCGGTACAAACATAGCCGAAGGAGCACAAACCCAACCACACAGGGCATAAATTTAACAGTATTTCTCCCCAGCAAAAAAAAACGGCCAAATCAGTTAAAACTACACCCAATAACATCAGCCTAACCCAACAATATAATATCCAACAGACTTGTTTTTGCTTTACCCAAGAATGAGTCCAAGAAACCATTCCTACAGTCGCAATAATGGAAAGTATCGACCACAAAACTGCCTGTACATCCCAACTAACAGCTAAGAACTGAGCAGTGACAAACATGGGTGCGATCGCTAAACCCCAAAGTAGAAAGGATTGGTCAAGACGGGTGTAAAAATTTGAATACAGTTGTATGTTACCTATTTGCCAACTAACTTGCCGACACCCTTGTAAAAGATAAGTTTCTTGGGTAGCTTGTTTGCGGCGCAAAGGTGGCACGGAATTATTAAAAAAGCTCATTTTAATTTTTGCAGAAAACAATGATTTTTTGGGTATTATATTGCCATATTTAGTCTTTAAATTTATTGCTTATTGTGCGGTGTTTTTCTCTTAATCTCTCTCTAGGTATGACTTCTGTTTGGTTATATTCTCTCGTTTGTTGGATTTTTGTGCTCAATTTTACATATAAGTAATAATAACCACTTTTTCATTAATTCTGACTTCTGAATTCTTCTTCAATTAAAAACTCCTTCTAATGGAATAGTTTTTGATATTGATAAATTAAAAATTGTTATAGAATTGCAATATTAACTAAGTGAGCACCCTGACTTCTTAAAGAAGTCGGGGTTCTTGCAGTAACCCAAGTGGTGTCAACAGTAAAAACCTTTACTATATGTCAATCTATAAATACAACTAGATTTTGTTTGTATTGAAAAATACACCATTGCGATTCATTTTTTTGCTTTACTTTTGCCAAAAAATCATTTCCAACTTGTCTTTAGCAGTGTTTAGACAAGAATGCAAACATTAACAAATAATAAAGATTCTGGCAAAAAGAGAGTTGCGATCGCTAATAACTCTCCTTTATCTGTCATGCGTGATAACCCATTTTTATAGGCTTTGCTTTCTCTTCAACTCAAGTAAAAAGGATAGCTTCAGCCAAAACCTTGCAAAAGGAATTCCCAGGGAACAAAGAGGGAAAAAAACTAGGAGCACCGAAAGAATGTTGTCTAAAAACAGTTATTTGCGGTTTGCAGTCAGTGCCTTAATATTGCTAAGTTGTTTGGGGTTTGAGACAGCCACAGCACAGACAAATAGAAGAATTAAAAACCAGCAACAGCCTCTTCAAACAAAGGCTGATACAAATGTGATGAATCTCCTCTCACCAGAAGCAGAAAAATATTTATTAACGGAAGATAATTTGGAATCAGAAGGAGAACTCATACAAGCTAAACATCACCACTGTCATAAAGTTCATCACCGGAAAGTGCGGCATTACAGAGTGCATCATCGCAGGAGCGATCGTTGTCCGTGTCCTGTCAAGCATCACCACCCCGTTCATTATCCTCGAAAGGTCTACCACTATCACTATCATCACTACAGAGTGCATCCACGTAAGGCATATCGTCACGGGATTCCGCGTCACGAGAATTTTTATCGGCATTAATTAGTTGTTGGTTGTTAGTTGTTAGTTGTTAGTTGTTGGTTGTTAGTTGTTGGTTGTTAGTTGTTGGTTGTTAGTTGTTGGTTGTTCCACTCACTACTAACCACTAACTACTAACCACTAACCACTAACTACTAACCACTAACCACTAACCACTAACCACTAACCACTAACCACTAACTACTAACCACTAACCACTAACCACTAACCACTCAACCAAGTATTCAAAAAGAAAGCGACTGCAGCGCTACCTAAAGGAACTGTTAAATTGTCGATTCCGAACATTGAAAAAACTTCCAAGCCAGTAGCCACCAAGGCGACTGCTAAAGAAACCAACCAAGTTTGCCAGACATTACCTTGTACGGTTAGTAAGATTGAACTACCAATTAAATAGCTCACAGCAGTAACTGTTAGAGAACCTTCCAAGCTTTTCTGTCTCCCAAACACTTTGTATTTGTGCTTCCCAAATCGCTGACCAACGAGTGCTGCTAGTCCATCACCCCATGTCATCACTAAGACTCCCAAGACTGCATAGTGGGGTTGCTGTATAGACCAGAAGCCAGCTATGAGAATACCGATACTGGCAGAATAGAAAAAAGTTCCGAGACTTTTGCGCCCAACACTATCAATACCGGGGAGAATAGGAAATCGGTAAGACAACAGGGTGGCTGCACTCGCTACAATCGAAGCGGTAATGCCAACACTGGCTGGAATACCCAACCACCAAGCAACTAAGATTATGTTGCCAGTCCCAATATGTACGATCTTTCTAACAACTTCAGGGTCTTTGTTATCAAGACGATTTACCCACCACGCAACTCCGAGCATGAGGAATACCCAAATTGACGCAATGGCAATCTGTAGGTAAACAGGAGGGATGGATTCTAAACTAGGTAATGAATTTAGCAAAGATAAAACAAGATAAAAACTTTAACCTCTAATACCACTTTATTAGATCTAAGCAACATAAATGAAATTATTACTAATTTTGCCGATTCGGTTCTACCGAATATTTATTTCACCTATGTTTCCTCCAAGCTGTCGCTTTCAACCAACTTGTTCAATGTACGCTCTCCAAGCCATTGAACGATTTGGAGTCTGGCGGGGTAGTTGGTTGGCAATTAGGCGTATTTTACGTTGCCATCCGTTTCATCCCGGCGGCTACGATCCCGTACCGGAACAGATAGGGGGGACAAGGGAGACAAGGGAGACAAGGGAGACAAATGACACTAGTGACCAATGACAAATGACAAATGCCTAAATAAAATGCGACCCTATCATAAAGTATTAATTCTTGAATGTGGTGAACCGTTGGTAGAGATTCCTTTGGGACGGTTTGCTGTGGAATCTCCCCATCCTTATGAAAGGTTGGGTGCTCCTTATGGCGAAGTCTCACCTTATTTTCTCCGTAAAAGCGTTGTGGATAGCTTGATAGTTGCTCAGAACTATCTCCAGCAAATCCGTCCTAACTGGCTGATCCAAATTTTTGATGCCTACCGTCCCGTACAGGTACAGCAGTTTATGGTGAATTATGCTTTTTCCCAAGCCTTAGAGATGAGAGGGCTGAGTGAGGCTGAATTGTCACCAGATCGTCTCAGCGAGATTTGGGAGGAGGTTTATAAAATTTGGGCTGAACCCAGTTTGGACAAAACAACTCCACCTCCTCACAGTACGGGTGCTGCTGTTGATGTTACATTGGTGGATGATGTAGGAGGAATTGTCGATATGGGTTCGCCTATTGACGAAATGTCAGAGCGATCGCACCCATTGCACTTTGCCAACACTACCGATTTACAGGGACAACAGTATCACGCCAATAGGCAACTTCTGTGCAGTGTTATGGAAAAAGCAGGATTCAAGCGCAATCCCAGAGAGTGGTGGCATTTTTCCTTAGGCGATCAGATGTGGGCTTGGCTAAATAATGAAGCGAATCCCGACAATCCGTTCAACGCACGCTACGGACGATTATTTTAATACTGTACGGGCGCATTGCCTTGCGTCCCCACTAACAACTAACCACCAACCACTAACAACTAACCCTCAAGCATCTTGAGGATTAAGTTGAATTAACTCCTCTGTCGTATAAGTTCCTACTGGACTCCAGATCAGATACGGAACGAGCAGTAACGCAGCCAGTTTTGATATTGGTAAAACTGCGATTGTCAGCAAAACACCCAGAATAACGCCTATCGATCCAATGATTTCTCCGATTCTTAAACTCCGCCACCTTAGCATAAGTGGAATGTAAGAAATAGTAATAATTTCCAATAGGAGAAACAGACCCATAAAAATCCAACTTCTCAAACTACCTGGATTATGCTGCCAAACAATATTAGCGGAAGCTGCACCGCAAATAAAAATAACAGTCCAAATGATGGGAATCAGCGGTTCAAAGACTAACCAACGGGGGCGAGTTAACCGTGCAAACCACTTGACATCACGAGGTGTTATGAAAAAACTGCCAACTGCGATTAAAAAAGTAACAGCCCCAATTACCATCCAAGATTGAATCATTGCCCTTATACCTTGTTAAGTATTTTGTCAAGCCACACAAGGCAATTGTGGCAATTGAGTGCATAATTTTAATCAGTCGTAAGTTGGAATTGTTAGTTGTGAGTTGTTAGTGGTTAGTAGATAGTGGTTAGTTGCTAGTTGTTAGTGGTTAGTTGTTAGTTGCTAGTTGCTAGTTGTTAGTTGTTATCAACCACTATCTACTAACCACTATCTACTAACCACTATCTACTAACCACTATCTACTAACCACTATCTACTAACCACTATCTACTAACCACTATCTACTAACCACTATCTACTAACCACTATCTACTAACCACTATCTACTAACCACT
>NZ_WJFC01000100.1 GCF_009725235.1 Scytonema sp. UIC 10036 | reverse complement strand
GTGTCCCCCGGGTCTCCCTTGTCCCCCGTGTCTTCCCTGTCCCCCTTGTCCTCAAACCCTGATTTTTGAGAAAATTGTTCAACGGTTATAGTTTCTGGTTGGGAGATCGCCTCCGATTGTACAGGTGTTTCTTCAGCCGTGGGAACTACGATGTTGTTAACATTCTCAGCTTGCGTGGGAACATTAGAAGGAGCAGCTATTGCTTGTTGAGTGACATTGCTAGCCGTTAAAGTCGCTAGAGTAAAAAGTGCAGCAGAAGAAACTCGCATAATACTAGCCTGATTTACTGGGAGTTAGCATGTAATTTTCTACAGAGGTTGGGCAATGGGGATAGTACTAACTTCCAGCTGCTTCGCCGATTATTGATACCCCCATGTATCCCTCTTATCCCAAAAGACAGTTAATTTTAAGTTTTTGTTTCTCATGAGCGATATATCACAACTACCCCTAGCCTCTCAGTACCAAAACGAAACTTCTCGCTTGCGATTACTTGCTATTAGTAACGGACACGGGGAAGATGTCATTGCCGTTCGTATTTTGCAGGAACTTCTACAACAACCCAATCCACTAGAGATTTTCGCATTACCAATAGTAGGACAGGGACACGCCTACCATCAGTTAGATATCCCCATCATTGGTTCGGTACGTACCATGCCTAGTGGTGGTTTTGTGTACATGGATGGACGCCAATTTGTGCGAGATGTACAGGGTGGTTTGTTACAACTGACGCTCGATCAGATGAAAGCTATACGCAAGTGGGTTAACACTCAAAAAAGATTGGGGTATAAAAATGCTATCTTGGCAGTAGGAGATATTGTTCCACTATTATTTGCATCTTTAAGCAACACCAATTATGCTTTTGTGGGGACGGCAAGATCGGAATATTACGTGCGAGATGAAATTGGAATATTAAAACGGAAAAACCAAGCTACACGGTTGGAAAACTTTTCCGGTTCGGTTTATCATCCTTGGGAACGTTGGCTGATGAGCCGTCCTCGTTGCAAAGCTGTATTTCCTAGAGACTCACTCACATCAGAGATATTGACAAATTTCTCAATTCCTGCATTTGATTTGGGCAACCCCATGATGGATGGGTTGGAACCATCTTTTCCCACTCAACGATTTTACAATCCTGATGCAGAACAAGAGGAAGTTGTTCGACCTTTGGTTGTGACTCTGTTACCTGGTTCCCGTCCTCCAGAAGCTTACGATAACTGGTATCAAATTACGATCGCTGTTTCTGCAATAATGGCACTGTTTCAGGAACGAGATTTTATAGGACATTCTTCTAAGACAGTGGTATTCTTGGGTGCGATCGCGCCCAGCTTGCATTTTGAGAGTATGCGCCAAATGCTGCAATCTCAAGGTTGGCGTTCCCATGCAGATTGCCCGGTGAAAATTGCCGATAAAAATGCCGTGTCATTTAAGCAGAAAAATGCTTATTGTGTACTCACTCAAAACGCTTATAATGATTGTTTGCATATGGCAGATTTAGCCATTGCAATGGCAGGAACGGCAACAGAACAATTTGTGGGTTTAGGCAAACCTGCGATTATCTTTCCCGGAAAGGGTCCTCAGTTTACAGCTGCCTTTGCTGAAGCTCAAAGCCGTCTTTTAGGACCTTCAGTGATTCTCATTCAAGACCCAGGTGCAGCTGCTAGTGTCGTGCGAAGTCTCTTATACAATCCCGATACTTTACAAGTCATTGCAGAAAATGGCGTGCGGCGAATGGGTAAACCAGGTGCTGCAAGACGGATTGCTGAGTGTTTGATGGAGCAATTGGGTTAGGATAAAACTACTAAAAACTGAAGAATTAAGTAATACTTTTTACAAAGTAAATCTAGGAATTGTAAGGTATCTTTTTGATTCACGTTGTGCTTGATAGGATGGTTCAAAAAACGGGAACACTATACCTCAGGAACCATTCTTAATTTGGAATCCCTTGTGAACACCTCCACAATCAATGTAGAAAAAAGAATCCGCGCAGATAAAAAATGGTCGCTTCGGCTGGTTTTGGTAGTACCGTTTGTGGTGCAAGTCTTTGCAGCAGTGGGAGTTACCGGATGGCTGTCGCTACGTAACGGTCAACAAGCAGTTAACGACGTTGCGACTCAATTGAGGAGTGAAACAAGCCAACGCATTAAACACCAGATTCTGACTTACTTGGATGAACCCCATAAGGTGAATGAAGTGGTTGCTTCTGCTATCAAAAGCTGGCAACCTAACAGAACTGACTATTCTGAGTTAGAGCGTTACTTATGGTATTTAGTGCAACAAGACATAGTGAGCTTTATTCAATTTAGTAGTGTTCGAGGAGAATCCGTTGGGGTTGAACGTGAGGTAAGTGGTGAAATCATTCTTAAATACAAAGACCAAACAACTGCCCCAAAAAGAAACGTTTATAACCTCGATAATCAAGGTAGACGAACTCAGTTGATTGAAGCTCAGGACTATGACTCGCGGACTCGACCTTGGTACAAAGCGGCGGTGAAAATAGGGAAACCCATTTGGAGTGAGTTCTTTAAGCGTGCGAGTCATTCATCTGTAGCGACTTCTTTGAACAATCCCGTATACAGTGAAACAGGTCAATTCCTTGGAGTTGTGAACAACTTGTTTGATACAGAGAAAATCCATCATTTCCTGCAAGAGATAAAAATAGGTCGTATGGGACAGACCTTCATTATCGAACGCTCTGGAGATTTGGTAGCGAGTTCGGTTATCAAAGAATCATTTGCAATTCAAGGGCAGGAGGTAGAGAGAATTGAAGCCAAGAATGCTAACAATCCCATAATTCGCGCTACAGCCCGGTCTTTACAAAAGTATGTAGGTAACCTGAGCACCATCAACAGTAGCCAACAACTAGATTTTATCTTTGATGGCGAACGACAATTCGTGCAGGTGGTTCCTTTACAAGATGGTCGAGGAATTGACTGGCTCATTGTGGTAGTAGTACCAGAATCGGACTTTATGGAACGCATCAATGCCAATACCCGCACTACAATTTTCTTATGTTTGGGGGCTTTAGTGCTGGCTTCTGTGGTTGGTGTTTTCACTTCTCGTTGGATCAGCCGTCCTATCTTACGCTTGAAACATGCTTCTGCTGCTATAGCCAATGGGAATTTAGACCAAAAAGTGGAGATAGGGAACATAGCAGAATTAGGGGTATTGTCAACTTCTTTTAACCAAATGGCGCAACAGTTGCGTGAATCTTTCAGTGCTTTAGAAAAGACAAATCAGGAACTAGAAGCACGAGTGGATGAGCGAACTGTGGAACTTAAAGCAGCTAAAGAAGCTGCAGATAAGGCTAATAAAGCCAAAAGCGAATTTTTGACAAATATGAGCCATGAACTCCGTACTCCACTAAATGGCATTTTAGGATATGCACAAATTTTGCGGCGTTCGGAAGCTTTAACGGAAAAAGGTCGTAAGGGAACTGAAATTATTTATCAGTGCGGTTCTCATTTATTGACTTTAATTAATGATGTTTTAGATCTATCAAAAATTGAAGCTCAAAAAATGGATCTTTATCCAAATGATTTTCATTTTATATCCTTTTTAGAAGGTGTTGTAGAAATCTGTCGTCTTCGTGCCGAACAGAAAGGTACTACATTTTTTTATCAAGCGGATTCCCATCTTCCACAAAGTATCCATGCGGATGAGAAACGATTGCGTCAAGTTTTAATTAATCTATTGGGTAATGCTGTAAAGTTTACCGATGCGGGAGGAGTGACTTTTAGTGTTAAGGTTTTAGAAAACCATGAAATGATACAACAAGATGCTGTTCAAAAGTTACCTTCAAAACTTATAACTAGGATAGTTCGCTTTCAAGTTCAAGACACGGGTGTTGGTTTAAAAAAGGAGCAATTACAGAAAATTTTTGTCCCTTTTGAACAAGTAGGTGATACGACAAAGCAAGCGGAAGGTACGGGTTTGGGGCTACCCATTAGCCAAAGAATTGTATCGCTGATGGGTAGCACTTTGAAAGTAGAAAGTGAATTGGGTAAGGGCAGTACTTTTTGGTTTGATGTAGAGTTGCAGGAAGCACAAGATTGGTTGGGGGGATCGAAAGTAACTGTATACGGCACAATTGCTAGTTATCAAGGAGCAAAACGAAGAGTTTTAATTGTAGATGACAAATGGGAAAACCGCTCTGTTATTATCAATATGTTAGAACCAATTGGTTTTGAAGTTGCTGAAGCAAGTGATGGGGAACAAGGTTTAGAGAAAGCCCAAATATTGAAACCTGACGTAATTATTACTGATTTGGTGATGCCGGTGATGCATGGGTTCGAGTTGCTCAAACAGTTACAACAGTCTCCCGAACTGAAAAATATTGTAGCGATCGCATCCTCGGCTAGTGTATTTGATACCGATCTGTTTAAGAGTATGGAAGCTGGTGCTAGTGACTTTTTGCCTAAGCCCGTGCAAGCTGATATGTTGTTAGAAATGCTTCACAAACATCTGCAATTAGAATGGGTTTATCAAGATAAACAACCAGGCAATGTAAGTCAAGATGAAACACCAAGAAATTCTCAAGTCACTTCTTCTGAAATTGAACCACCACAAACAAATATCCTAGCTCATCTCAACGAATTATCTCAAAAAGGAGATTTTGATGAACTGATAGAAATAGCTGAAATGCTCAAACAACAAGATACTAAGTATGCTCCGTTTGCTGAGAAGTTGATTGAATTAGCAGAGGCTTGTCAAGTCAAACAAGTTCAGGAATTTATCAGGCAATATTTTAATAATAACTAATTTTTGCTTGATTTGTGGATTTTTCATCAATTAATATTTCGCTTATGACACAAACTATAACCAATGAATTTATTTTAATCGTGGACGACAACCCTACAAATTTATCTGTTTTAAAGCAAGCCTTAAAAAGTGTTGGATTGAAAATACGGTTAGCGGCGGATGGAGAAAGTGCGATCGAACAAATCAAGCAAGAACCACCAGCCTTGATTCTTCTTGATGTGGAAATGCCAGGAATTAATGGTTTTGAAACTTGTTCTTTGTTAAAAGCAGATCCTTTCACTCAAGGTATTCCCATAATTTTTATGACTGCTTTGGCTCACACTGAGAATAAGGTCAAAGGGTTGTCTTTAGGAGCTGTAGACTATATTACTAAACCTTTTGAAGAAGAAGAGGTGATAGCACGAGTCAAAGTCCAACTGCAATTGCAAAAACTAACTAAATCCCTTGAGGAAAAGAACTTTCAATTAACGCAATTAACTGAAGATTTGGAGCAAAGAGTTGCAGAACGTACTGTAGCCTTACAAAAGGCGCAAGTACAGCTTGTACAACAGGAGAAATTATCTATGTTGGGTCAGTTAGTTACAGGAGTAGCGCACGAACTCAACAATCCTATTAGTTGCATTATCAGCAATCTTGCTCCCGCACAGGAGTATTTTACTTCTATAATTCAAGCTTTAAAACTTTACCAACAATATTGCCCGGAAATACCAGAACTACAGCAAGCACTAGAAGCAGAGGACATTGAGTTTGCGATTGAAGATTTTCCTAAATTGCTGAATTCTATGCAATTGAGTAGCGATCGCATTAAAGATATTTCCGTATCACTGCGAAACTTTTCCCGATTGGATGTCAGTACAAAAGTTCCAACAAATTTGCATTTGGGGTTAGACAGTACTTTAGTGATTTTACGACATCGCTTGAAAGCTAGAGATAGTCGCCCGGAAATTCAAGTCATAAGAGAATATGGCAATTTACCAGAAGTGAAGTGCTACCCAGGACAAATTAATCAAGTGTTTATGAATTTACTTGCTAATGCCATTGACGCAGTTGAGGAATGTTTTGACAGCGAAGGTACAAATGACAATGCTGGATGTAAAACTCAGCCAAGTATCAGTATTCTGACCGAACAACCTGATGAGGAAAAAGTTATCATTAGTATTATCGATAATGGCCAAGGAATAACAGAGAAAGTCAAACAGCAAATTTTTATACCCATGTTTACCACCAAACCAATTAGCAAGGGAACAGGTTTAGGTTTATCGATCGCACATCAGATTGTAGTAGAGCGGCATGGTGGGAAACTCAGTTTTGTTTCTCAGTTGGGAGAGGGTACAAAGTTTTTCATTGAACTACCACTTGTTTGAAAAAAGAGTATGTAGGTTGGGTTTCGTTCCTCAACCCAACCTACAGAATACATTAAGATTGACTTTATAAATGAACTTTTATGTCATACTTAATACTGAATGCAAGGTTTTTAGTAATTGCTGGATTGTGTAAGGCTTTAACAAAAATGCTTGAACATTCTGCTTAAAAGTTTCAACTATCTTTCTATTGGATTCCAGTCCGCTTATAGCAATAATTTTTACTAATGGATTAATTTTTTGTAAGCTGCGGATAGTATCTATCCCATTTAGAGATGGCATCATGATATCCATCACGACTACATTGATTTCTTGTTGATGTTGGGTATACAGTGTGAGTGCCTCAATCCCATCACAAGCAGAGAGGAGTTTGTAGTTATGTGTGACCAATAAGGTTTTGCTAATTTCTTGAATAGCAAGTTCGTCATCAACAAACAGAATTAATTCTCCATTGCCTGTAAATAGCTCAATATCTTCCATGTGCTGAGAAACGCTTCCTTCCACTGCTGGCAAGTACACTTTAAATTGGGTTCCTTGTCCCACCTCGCTATACACTTTAATAAAACCGCCGTGGTTTTTCACAATCCCAAATACTGTAGAAAGACCTAATCCTGTACCTCTACCCATCTCTTTAGTTGTAAAAAATGGCTCAAAAATTCTGTCCATTATTTCTGGGGAAATACCAATGCCTGTATCTGATACAGTAACTACAATGTAGGTACCAACACTAACATCAGGATTCATGCTGACAAAAGTTGGATCGACAAAAATATTCTCTGCAGAAATACTTAATACACCACCATCGGGCATGGCATCACGTGCATTCACGCAAAGGTTCATAAAAATCTGTTGCAATTGAGTAGCATCTGCGAAAACAAATCCGATATCTGGTGAGATATTTGAGCAAATTTCAATGGATTTAGGAAACGTCACAAAGGTAATTTGCTGAAATTCTTCAAGTAAACGTCCGAGTTGAACAGCGGTGCGTTGACTTTCAATTCCTCGCGCAAACTGTAATACTTGCTTGACCAAAGCTGCTCCTCGTTTTACACTAGCTTCCACAGTTGTCAATAATTTCTGCTTTTTTTCATCTGAGAGTTTTGTATTCAAGAAGAGATGAGTTAAAGCAAGAATTGGCGTGAAAACATTGTTTAGATCGTGAGCAATACCACTAGCGAGGGTGCCAATACTCTCCAATCTTTGTGTGCGGAGGAACTGAGCTTCAAGTTTTTTCTTCTCGGTTATATCAGTAATAATAGCAATAAAATACTTTGGCTCTCTGTTTGAGTCTCGTACCAAAGATACAGTAAGATATATCCAAACGTAAGAACTATCTTTGCGGATGTAGCGCTTTTCCATTGAGTAAGTTTGGATTTCCCCTGCTAACATTTGACGAAGATACTCCAAGTCAATATCAAGGTCATCCGGATGCGAGATATCCTGAAAAGTCCGATCCAATAACTCCTGGTGTGTATAGCCAACAATGTCGCATAGCTTTTGGTTAACCAGTAGCCACCTTCCATCCATACGGACATGGGCAATCCCAACAGCTGCTGAATGAAATGTAGCTTTGAAGCGCTCTTCACTCTCGCTTTTTTCTATCTCTATTTGCTGCCGTTCATTGATTTCGCGTTGTAATTCAACGTTTGCTTTAGCAAGTTCATTAGTACGAATCTTTACCCTTGTTTCTAGCTCGTCGTTAGCCTTTTGTAAAGCTTCCTCTGCTTTTTGGCGTTTTACAATTTGATTTCGTAGTTCTAAATTTATGGCCTCAAGTTGTGCGGGACTGGGAAGGGCAAGTGCTTTAGGAACCAATTGCACCATTTCAAAAAAAGTATAAATTGATACTATTGCAGTGAAAGATTTTATAGACCCTGATAGCCAATAGGTTGGATGCCAAAGCGTCCAAATCTCCATGACATGAGTGGTACCACACGCAACAATAAAAGTTCCAAAGAGAAAAAATATTGAGGTGAATGGCAAATCTTGCCGCTTGCGAACAAAATAAACTAATATGATAGGAATTGAATAATAGGCAAGCGCTATCAGAAAATCGGATATAATATGCAGCCATACTAATGCTGGTTGCCATAGGTAGCAATATCCGTGGGGCATAAATTGTTCTGATGCTACCAAATATTTAAAAAATTCAACCATAAATAAAATAACCTTCTTATCATACAGCGTAATTATTAAAACTAGTAGTGCATCCTTTTAATTCAAATCTTCGGTTTTATCCGCAACTTATCTCGATAAATAGACCCACATCACATAGCATCGTGATGTGGGTAATAAAATTATACATAGGATAATGATGATAGAAATCCAGAATAGTATGGTATCATGTATTACTATCATCCTAAGCGTTTTTTGTATCACCTCGTTCCCAGGCTCCGCCAGGGAATGCCTCACGGGAGGCTCCGCCTCCTGTATGGCGAGGCGGAGCCTCTAGTAATGCATTCTGTGGTAGAACCACCGGAACGAGAGAAACGAGAGAACTACCGGAACGAGAGACGAGACGATTGTGTGTATGCGTGAAAGCGTCGATATCTACGAAAAACCCCCTACCACTTATGAAAGCGATCGGGGATTTTTCATTAAATCACAGAACCAAATACCTGTTGTGCGGTTAAATTCAACTGCCCAAAAGTAGGCGACGCAATCAAATCATCACCTCTGAACGGAGTCATTTGATATTCACCGTCAATCAACTCGCAAACAACGATTGTAGGTTGTTTAGGATTGCCGATAAACTTACGCCCGCCTAATGCAGCATAATCTACAATCCAATATTCAGGTATTCCCATCTCTTCATAATTACTGAATTTATTATGATAATCGTCGCGCCAGTTGGTTGAAACAACTTCGACTATCAACGGTACAGATTCAGGATAAATAACAGTCGATTCTTTTTTCCACAATGGTTCATTTTTTAAATTGTCCCGATTTAGTACTAATACATCGGGTATGTAGGCTGATTCACCATTAGGCGTTTTAACTAAAGCAGATTTTGGAATGGCGTAGGGTAGCTTACACTGCTTAAATTCAGTCACGATTTGTTCAGTTAAAAAACCTACAACATCTTCATGGTCACCAGTTGGCGGGGGCATCTCAATTATTACTCCGTTGTGTAGCTCATAGCGTAGGGGTGAGTTGTCTGGATACCATTCGATAAATTCATCGAAGGTAAATCGCTTTTGTAGTGGTAGTGTTTGGGTCATAAAAGTTACTGGTCATTTGTCATTTATCATTTGTCATTTGTCACTTTTTCAGGCAAATTCCTGGGCGGAACTGAGTGTCCATGATAAAATCGCTGCTCCAATTTGCCCAAACTAAACCAAATAGCAGCACCACTAATAACAGCCAAGGTTAGAGAGCTAATGGCGATGATATTTGCTTGCGGGTAAACAAACATTAGCAAAGGAAGCAGCGCCCAAACTAACCCTGTCACTGCAGCGACTCCCACCCGCAACCGTTGCAGGTTACTTAGAGCCTTGCTACAACTAGCACATTTCTTTGTATGGGAGTGGTATCTATCCAGTAAAATTTCCCTAGGCAGTGCCGGTGGTAGAGTTGTTTGTGGAAAAGGATCGATACTATATTGATTCACCCAGGAACGCAATTGGAATACAAATAAATCTGCTTTGGTTGGCAAATAAAATGCTTTGGTAAAGTTGGCACTACCACCACGTTGTTCCAGATACCGTTCTTGGTGATGCAGAAAAATTTGGTCATCTTCCAACACGCTATTTTGCCCGATGTGAGAGTACCAGCGCGGAGTTAGTTTGAGAAATATCCCTGGTAATTTTGAGGAGAACTTGAAGGGAAAACGCGCAAATAGCCGACATTCTCCCTTGCGAATGGGAGTCGCGTAGACGACTGTCAACGTCCTACCAAATTGTTTGGAAGTGAGGTCATGCCACATCATACCAGGAGCAATGAAGGTAGTATCCTGGCGACCTAGAGTTCCTTTCCGGGGACCTTCTGCCCACGTACCTTTAAATCCCCATTTCCCTGATTCTACAATTTCCAACTCTACAGGAGAGACATTCGCTCTGTTACCAACGGTACGGTGGTGGGTGTAAGGAATGTGACTGGTATCAAGGACGTTTTCCATCAATGTCAGAGCATCATAAGGTATGTCTCTAAAGGTATTGAGGCAAACCCAACCTTCTGGTTCTTCGTCCAAGATGTCAACAACAGGTACTTTAGTGTTAAACGCATTCTCTGGAGAACCGGGATAAACAAACAACATTCCTTGACGAACTGTGGTGGGTAGTGAAGTGACGCACGCACGTTGAGAAACTTCGGCTTTGTTTCCCGGAACCTGTTGCGGAATGCGATCGCACTTTCCATTTCCTGAAAATGCCCAACCGTGATATGGACATTCTAGCAAACCGTCTTCGTTGATTCTTCCTTCCGAAAGTGGCGCTAACCGATGGGGACATTGGTCTACAAATGCTCGCCACATCTGTTCTTTGCTATCCCACCAAATGACAATATCCCTCTCTAGTAAGGTGAAGCGAGTCAGCTGGGATTTGTCTAAATCTTCAATATAATGGACAGGATACCAAACTTCGTGCCAATCAAAGCGCTCAGGATCGAGTCCACCACTGGGGAGTTGTTTTGTGTCTTGAGTTTGAGAAGTGACGGAAAGAGGTAATTCCTCTGACTCGAGAATACTGCTAGACATGGTGGAATCAACAATAGTTTTGATATTTTATCCACTCAGAATCTAACAATTTTTTAATGAGTTGGGTGGGGTAGAGTGAAAAAATCAGCCCATAGGTTACAGTAGTTTTCAGGTAAATGAAGCAAACTTCTGTTCTTCTTGCGGTATTGGCGTCCTTGCCCGTACTGTATGAGTTGAAGCTAAGAGTCGCAATGACACCTTAACATATGGCAGTAGATACAGTAGATACGGAAAAACGTGCAGCAGCTAAAACAGCTTTGCGGGAAGCACTCGCTGCTTGTGGTGGAAATACCAAGAACCAAGCTGTGATTGCTGCAATTGAACATCTCCAATCGCTCAACCCAACAACAGCGCCAGCCCGTAGTGGTAAATTCATGGATAGTGAATGGTTGTTGATTAGTGCGCCAAATTTTCCTCGAGGCGAGCAACTTGCAGATGGAAGGTTTGCTTATACTCTTGGTAACCTGGCTTTCAATATGTTTCAACCGACAGAACTAAAAGTGGTAGCTGACCGAGTTTTCCAACCCGTCTTCTTATTAGAAAATGGCGAACAACAAACTCACGATATTGTGGTTGAATTTACCACTATTGATGAGACTATTCCTCAATTATCTGGGATTGTTCGCAACCAAGGAATATGTCAGCCGATTAGCGATACGGTATTGCAAGCACAATTTACGGGAGGAATTCTAACACCGAAAGTACCAACCAAACTAAATGAGTGGAAGGCTACTTTTGGAGAGCAGAGACAGTCTGCAAAGAAAACTTGGAAAGAAAGTTTAATGTCTGGTTTCTTGAAATTGATGTTTGGTATAGTTTCTTCAGGAGCTATGAATCCAGAGAATGGAGAAATTTCTTTTACGATGAAACGTTCTCCAAAAGGGCGTTTGGAAATTCTTTACCTGGATGAGGAACTGCGAATCACTCGTGGGGTGGAACGAGGAACAGTTTTAGTTTGTCAGCGACAACATTAACCCGTCATTTATGCTGTCAGAGAATATAGAATTGCCCAACAAATCATCAATAAATTTAAAAGCAATCAGCTAGAATTGACTCTTGATAATAAAAAATACTTTTATGCTCAGCTTCCCGATCAAATGGATAGAATAGAAAATTATGACTACGAATTATTACCTCCTGATAAAAAAGATAATTTTGATATGCAACACCTAATAAACGAAGCAGAAGAATACCTAATAAACATCGTCCCGCGTTTAGGGGGACAACCTTCTCAATAGCACTTTAAGTAAAATTTACCGAACATATGTACTATATCAAATCAATCACGGTGGCTTGTATATCTCTCAGATTCAAAACTAGAAGCTCATGAACAGTGGGTTGAGTCAGGATATACAGATAGTGGACGTTTAATACTTCAGGAGCGCAACTTATTAGGAGCTAATATTCCAGGTGCCAATTTAATCAAAGCACAATTTATCAAGTGTAATTTGAATAGTATAAATGTGCGAGGTGGAGATTTAACTAGTATAGAGTTAGTAGAGTGCAATCTAGAAAATGCGAGACTCGAATTATCAACCTTGGACAAAGCAACTATTAAAGATTGTAAATTTATAGGAGCTTATTTAAATGCCACAAACTTGACAGACGCCTTTATTCAAAGTGGAGATTGGAGCAACACAGACTTACACAGATCTGACTGGACAGATGCAGTTATAGAAAATGTATGCTTAAAAATAGCTCGTTTTCAAGGAGCGAGACTTCATAGAGCAACAATAACTAATTGTAACTTCCAAACTGCCAACCTAGTCGCCGCAACTGCACACGATACAGTCTTTAACCATTGCGATTTTAGAAATGCTAACTTAGAAGAATTTACTATAAAGAATACCAGATTTTATAAATGTGGATTTTATAACTGTAAAGGCATCCCAAAAATAGAAGGGAAGTGTGAGTTTATAGAACCGGACGTATCAGAAGAATTTGATGGAAGTAAAATAGTTAACCAAGATAAAATTTTAACACTTTGGAACAAAGCCTCACTCAGTATATAAAAATGCATACTATAACATTTAATGGAACCAGGTTTCAAGTATCAGAAGACCCCGATAAACTAATAGCCGATTTTTTAGCATTAGCATTATCTGATTACTATATAAATCAACTTGAAGAACTGTTTATTCCTGATGGAGAAGGAATAGACGATCTTTATGGCGATGTTAATATATATGCTTGTCGCGCTCGACACATAGATGACTTACCTGAGTATACAGAAAACATCTCTACAGTTCAACTTATTGAAAACGAAGCTTGGGTAATTTCCGCATCTGGCTTTTGTTATGAAGCTCAACCTATAATTATTTCTGGCTTGGAACTTAGGCAAATAATTACTGATACCCGCAAAGCATCTAAAATAATTTTAGAACCCCAAATCAAACTTGATACTCCGCCATGCTAGAGTACAAATTGCCGCGATCTCTACCTTCGGCAGAAGAACTGCCCGACTCGGACGAAACACCTGTGGATAACGAACTGCAAGAATTATTACCAGGACTGTTAAAAGCCACCCTGCTGATGCTTTGGTCTGAGCGGATGGACTGGTTTTTCGGCATTGATATGGGGATTTATACTCACCCAGATGAACCGCCAATCGTACCAGATGGATTTCTCAGTTTGGGTGTGGAAAGATTTTATGATGAAGAGTTACGTCCTAGTTATGCACTTTGGGATGAAAATGTCGTCCCAATTTTAGCTTTAGAAGTCGTCTCCCAAACTTATCGTAAAGAATACAGTGCCAAAAAAGATGAGTATGCAACGCTAGGCGTACTCTACTATGTAATTTACTCATCGCGTCGCCGTCGCAAACCTCGCTTAGAAGTACATAAACTAGTAAACGGTGAGTACGTATTACAGCAGGGAAACCCAGTTTGGATGCCAGAAATAGGGTTGGGAATAGGCTGTGCTCGTGGAAGTTATGGCGGAGTACCCCGCGAGTGGCTCTATTGGTACGACGAACACCAACAGCGATATCCTACACCCGAAGAACAGGTCAAAATAGCCCAACAGCAAGCACAAGCCGAAGCACAACGCGCACAAGCCGAAGCACAACGCGCACAAGCCGAAGCACAACGCGCACAAGCCGAAGCACAACGGGCTGAAAAACTGGCTGCCAAATTACGCGAGTTGAATATTGACCCCGATCAAATTTAGTTTTTGAGCAACAATTGAACCAATAGACATCTCCAAAAACTGTTAAAGCTTTTGTCTGACTACTTTCTAAGCTGCAAGTACGAACATCACAGATTAACTAGACTACAGGGGTTGGTGGGGGGATCGATAACGTGTGAAACTCCCAAAATAGCATTGAAGTTGCGTAAGTCCTAATTTACTCAAACAATTTTGATTTACCTTGTTTTTCTCGTGTTTCATTCAACGCCTGAATTAAAGCTTCAGAAGTTTCCTCCATTTCAGTTTCATCAAAAACCTTATCCCAATAATCCCAAAGTTCATCCAAGTTTTTAAACTTCTTAGTTGAATTTGTTTTGTACTTGGTATCTTCCGGAATCGTGACAATCACACTAGCAGAGGATATTTTTGGCTCATCTGTGAGCCATTTAATCTGACCGTTTTCAAGAATAGCTTTATAACTTTTGATCGCGCATGGTCTTTATCTACGGGAGATAAATTGACTGCTTGGTGAGCGATTTCAGCAGTCAGAGGAAACAACGTAATACCTGTTGGTTCCAAAGCCTCTTGAAACCAGCGATCGGCAATACAGGGCAAATTCAGTCGTCCCCGTTGTTGCGCGAGAGCAACCTCATAACAAGATACTGGGGAGATACCGACTTTATCAGCAGTTTCAATAGCTTCTCGCCAGTGGGGTGGAAATAAATCGAATTCTTGATTGATAAACCAAATCCAGATATGGGTATCGAGAACAATTATTTGAGATATTCCCAATCCTGTTCTTCAATGATGGAGCTAACCAAATCACCCAAAGTTCTACCTTTAAGAGCGATGGAAGCAGGGGGAGTCCGTCTTCAAGGGCGATGATGGTATTGGCATTTATTGCCATCTACACTCAGCTCAACTCTTCCCGAACCTGGTACTCCTCCCAACTCTACTCGACCACCAGGAGCAAACAGAGTTCCACCATCTAGCCTTACATCTCCGCCTACTAAGGGACTTCCAAAAATTTAATTCTCCATCTTGTGGAATGGACATCCTTGCCCGTTCCAAGTATCGGCACCACTCCACAAGAAAATTTTGGAGATTTTTTTATTTGGAAGTCCCTAACAACAGGCTCCTACCATCACGAACTTCTAAGCCACTTGTAGATTGATTGATGATAGGCTGAGTCGCAATTTGATTAAATAAAAAAGCTGAAGGATTCACACTTAGCAATTGATTTCCCGGCAAAACAGGCGAATTGAGGGAAAACTCACCACCAGGAAAGGCGATCGCATTCGCTGTCGTCGCTACAAAGGAACCACCAATATCTAACCGAGCATCTTGCCCAAATAAAATACCATTGGGATTCATCAAAAAATTGTATTAATATTTATCAAGAAGATTCTTGGTTTTGCGATAGATTTATGACTAGTAAGGAAGTACTTAGAAGTGTGGCGGCAGAAATTCAATTGTTCAATGATATTGAGCAGAAAGAAACGTTTCTGTTTGTGCTTGGGGCATTATTTTCGCGAGTGATTAGCTTAAAAAAAGCAGCAGAAATTATGGAAATAGAACCTAATGTATTTCTAGAATTATTAGACATGATGGGTCTAGAGTTTTCCTATCTCACTCCACAAGATGTTGCACTTGAAAAGGATTGGTAAGGAATGTGTTGATAGTCTTTAACTCCTCTCCATTAATTTTTCTAACACGTCTAGGATTTCTAAATACTTTTGTTGACTCTGCCAATGAATTCTATTTACCAACGTTTGTGGCAGAGGAAATCTCTGCTAAATCGGACAAAGCTAGTCAATCTGTGCAAGGGTTAATTGATTCAGGTAAGATAACGCCTAAAGCGATTAAGTTGACTTTTTTAGCCAACAGTCTAAACGCACGGCTAGGTTTAGGAGAGTCAGAAGCAATTGCTTTAGGCATTGAACTACCATGTGATTACATTATTTTAGATGACAACGCGGCTCGAAAGGAAGCAGTTCGGTTAGGACTTCAGGTGAAGGGGACTCTCGCAGTCATCAAGAAACTTCAGGCAGATGGTAAAATTACCATTGATAGCTTAGAGCAACTTTATCAACAGCTAGTAGCGATTAATTTCCGGCTTCAGCAAATTTTTCCGCCCACTCCTTAGAATATATGAGCTGCTTGTCGTTCTTAATCATGGCGACCATTCTCGTAGATTAATACCTATGATACCTTTTCTATTTTGTTCTCGGTCACGTTAGAAAAATTCGATTGACATTGTAGACTCATCTACGGGCTGGTCGGATGGATATATCTCACCCTTATACTTAGCTTTTTGTACTCCACTGTTATAAAAATTTAATATGAGAGGAGCATTTTTTCTTAGGTAGTTTATATCAACATCATCTCTATCCCAGCACATATCGAAATCTTCTGGCTCTAGTTTATTACTAACAAAACTGCCATCTATGTACGCAGTACAACATCCTGCTGCTTTTAATTTTGTCATTACCTCTTCTAAACCTTGTATCATTTTTGCTCGTTTAGGTGTATAACCAAACCTCTCTTGAAACGACCACCAGTCACAAAAGTGAACTCCTGGTGGTAGATTACCATTTTCGTCAAATTTAGGAATCATTATTAAGCAAAAAAAAAGAAGAAATTGATAGAGAAAGCATACCATTAAACTCAAGAACATCTACATTCAGTTATATCAACTCCCTCTTGTTAAGGCAGGCTAAGATACTCAAAAAGTCCCCCTTTTTATATCAAATCCGTTTGTATCGGAATTATTTCTCTTTCCTTTCTCTCTGCGCTCTCTGCGTCTCTGCGGTTTTTTAATTATTCATATGCTATCGGATTTGATATTAAAGGGGATTTAGGGGGATCTTGATGTGTTGCTTTAATGAGAATTGGTATTACGTAGTTCTATTTCATTTAGAGGATATATGAAAAGTAGTTAGCTGTCATTTTAATCACGTTATTACCCCCTTAGTCCCCCCTTATAAAGGGGGGAAATAAGAAAATTCCAGTTCCCCTTATAAAGGGGGAAATAAGAAAATTCCAGTTCCCTCCCCTTTCCAAGGGGAGGGTTAGGGTGGGGTAAAAATATTTGATACATTAATCATGACTTTTCAAACATCCTCTTAGACTAATTTATTTAACTGGAAGCAAAGAGCCAACAACTTGAGCTTTTCCTAATTCTAGAATTAGACGTTGGGCTTGATGTTTGTAGAGTGGCACAGGCAAGGTTTCTGGTAAATTTTTCATCAAGTTTCTCGCAACATTAAGATTGCATCCTGAAATTCGAGCGATAACATTGGCTCCCTCAAATTTTGCATCTTCTGTTAAAGCTCTTGCAATATGAACTTGCCAATTTTTTAACGCCAGCCTAGTGTCCCCCTGCTCAACCCTTTGTAAACCATGGCTTGTTGCGATTACAACCATGCGATCGCCTACAGCTAAGCGAATATCTTCTGAAGGCATTAGCTTTGGTATTTCTGCATCTTTTTGGTAAAGGATGGGAACAACACCATAACCACAGGTAACTTCAGATAATAATAAACCATTAAGCGTATCGCCAAGTTCAATCTGGTATTCTGTTACCAAAATAGTTGTGCGATCGACGCGAAACAAATGAGTAATATTTTCTCCAAATGCTGCTCCAGCAAAAACTTCAGCTGCTACAGCATTCACGCATAGAACTTGAGCCTTCGGCAAAAGTTCAGCCAAATTATTACTTAACCCTAGCCCTGTAGTACGAACAACCAAATTGCTTTCTGGATTGACATCATAGGTCATGAGACTGACTTCCAAATTCAACATTTCATCATCAGTCACCACCACAACACTCTTTGCTGTCTTAAGATTTGCCTTAGCAAGAGACTCTGTTAGGGAACCATTAAGGAGTGGCATTTTTGGCAAAAGAGACGTATCTAAATTTGTATGAAAGGTAATACCAACAAGCGGCTGTTTAAACTCTTGTAAAATTTCCGCGATTCTTTGACCAATTCGACCAAGCCCTACCACAACTACGTGATTTTTTTGGGGAACGGGTGGACGCCGCTTAATTAACTGAAACCTAGCGGCTAAGAGTCTTTCTGTCAAAAAACTATAGAATATTCCTACCAGAACTGTACCACTAATTGTCATCCCCAAGCTAATCAGTCGCAACCAAAGAGGAACTGGTTGTGTAAAATCGAATCCTCCAAACAGATCGTTAAATCCTCCTAAGAGCAGCATAACTGAAGTCAAAAAAGCATCTATCAAGCTGATTTTGGGATAGGTTAACCGATACAGAATAGTACCAAAGAGCAATAAAAAGACTACAATCGCTCCACAAATAATACCTATCTGTTTGAGCCGATTCTTATCAGGATTTTGCCAAAATTCAGTTATTTTTTGCTTAAAAGTATTCCAATTAAGTTGTTTGACTCTTGTTAATAAATAATAGGGGTTATACCATTTTTTTCTTATTGGTTGCTCTAAATAAGTGAGATTTAGATTTGTTGTTTCAATATAAACAATCGTGTCTCCAGGTGTAATGCGTGCATCTAATTCCCATTCATCAAATAATTTGAGTGAAGCAGCATCAGATTTATAATGAAGGAGCCGACGGTTGTGAGTGTTAAGATCGTATAGCAAACGGTTGTTGCACCAAGTGTCTGTTGATGAGATAACGCGTTTCACCACCCGCAACCACTGTCCTTCTAAATTAAATAATCCTAATGTCTCTGTACCAAGAGCAGCAAGGGCAAAGGCTGGAGCGGGTAACTGCGTAGGCTCAAAAGCAGTAAAGTTTTTTAAATGCTCGCTCAATAACTCATTGAGATTTCTTTTTGAAGAACGGACAACCAAACGAGTTTTGGGATTCAGCTTTCGTACTGCTAAAGCTGTCTCTGCATTGACTTGTTCGCTATTAGTCACTATAAGAGCTGCTCTGCACTGTAGAATTTGGGCTTGCTCTAAAACACTTGAGTGACGACAATCACCTACGATCAAATTATCCAACAAATCTGGAAGTTGAGAAATTTCCCACTCTTGAGGCAGCTGTTTGTCTATAGCAATTACGCTCACTTCAAACAGCTTCAGGGCAACAACACAATGTTGTCCCAAACTACCCAACCCACAAACCAAAAACCGATCTAATACCACTTCGGTCTTTGCCACTCAATAGATGGATATTATATCACTGTCTTGAAAATAGGGAGTAGGGGGTAGGGGGTAGGGGTTCGGGAAGAGGGATTTTCATGGTAAGATTTGTGAGATTTTCCCGTGAATGACTTTCTTAATGTAGATATCTTGACTGGAATAGGAAAAAATGCTTTTCGAGCACAAGCCGTCGGCAAAATTACAGCCGTTTTCAGGTAAATAGACCACAATCGTAGGGGCGCAATGCATTGCGCCCTTACAAACGGTGTGGTTCATTTAGGTGAAAACTGCTGTAATAACCCAATTGGAGCGATTGTAAATAATATTTAATCTACTGTGAACTAGATTTAAGATTTATTTCCCAAATCTATGGAGAAGTGCATAAGTTGGCTTGACTGACACTTATAGAATATTGGCAAAGCAAAGTCGTTATTTTCTCTGAAGTACCGACAAAGCTCTTACATCAGAATACAACTAACTACAAGCTACAAAACTAAAAATATTATGAAAAATGATATGTTTAAGTTGTGATATGAAATAATGATAAACTATCCAAGTCTCCCTCCTAAAGATAGATACTTACTCTCTCTTTAGATAGATATTTTCACGAGTTCTAGTGCTTTCTAAATAGCGTTAGTACTTAAAGTTACTGTGCATAAGTCGAAAATTGGCATGAGATTAGAGTTTTACTCATGTTTCATAGGGTGTGTCCGAGGTTAGAAAAATAAGATCGGAACGGATGAAATTACAGTGCATGAGTGGGGTTAAAATAATATGACAAGGCGTACCTGCAATAAGTATTGGTTGCAAGTAGGTATCGGATTAATTGCAGTAGGTGGAAGTCTTTTTTGCAGAAATATTGCAGTTGCCCAAATTGTTCCAGATAATACTCTAGGTGCAGAAAGTTCTGTTGTTACACCAAATGTCGATATAAAGGGTATTACAAGCGATCGCATTGATGGAGGTGCAATTCGCGGTTCTGGTTTATTCCATAGTTTTCAAGAATTTAACGTGGGGGAAGGGCGAGGAGGCTATTTCAGTAATCCGGTTGGAGTTGAGAATATTTTCAGTCGGGTGACGGGGGCAAATGCTTCCAATATTTTTGGAAAACTTGGTGTATTGGGTAATGCCAACTTATTTTTGCTCAATCCTAATGGGATTCTTTTTGGTCCCAATGCTTCGTTAGATATTAAAGGTTCGTTTTCAGCGAGTACAGCTAACAGTTTGAATTTTGGGGATGGGAAACAGTTTAGTGCTACGAATCCTACGGCTCCACCATTGCTAAGCGTGACAGTACCTTTGGGAGTGCAGTTTAACCAACAACAACCAAAAGCGATCGCCAATTCTGGGAATCTTGCAGTCGGGACTGGGCAAAACTTAACGCTGTTGGGTGGTACGGTGGCTAGTACTGGGCAGTTGTCAGCACCGTCTGGACAAGTTGCGATCGCAGCAGTGCCTGGTGGGAGTGTAGTGAATTTGAGTCCACTAGCACAATTGCTAAATATTGAAACTTCATCACCTGTAACGAGTGTAGGTTCATCTTCTCTAACTGAGTTACTGACAAGCGTTGATGAAAAATCGCATCCAGGGCTGACAGTAAACGGTAATGGACAGGTGGAGTTAACGGGATCGGGTTTATCTGTGGTGGATGGCGATGTGGTAGCACGCAACGTCACGGCTCAGACTGCAACACTCACAGCAAATAATAATCTGACTTTGGTGGAGAGTCAGATTGGTACGACTGGAGATTTGAACCTGTTGGCGGGTAATACAGTGCGGGTGCGGGATAGTGTGGCGAATCCTTTTGTTGCTCAAGCTGGAGGACAGTTATTGGTTCAAGGGAAGCAAGGGGTTGATATTTTTGCCTTGAGTCATCCTTCGAGTGGGCTGGTTTCGGGAAGGGATATGGTGTTGCGATCGGCTAACACTGTAGGAGGAGATGCTCATTATTGGACGGGTGGTAGTTTTCGGATAGAGAAACTGGATGGTAGTTTAGGAGGTTTAATCAGTCCATACGATCCCGTAATTCGAGCTAGGGGAGATGTGAGGTTTGCTAGCTACACAGGAGCTTCACTACATATTTTTGCGGGAGGAAGTGTAACTATCAACGGCACAGTTACGATTACGGGTGCAGATGAAGATTTTGGACTTCCTGAAGAGAGAGTGTTCTTGTCGGATGATGACCCGAATGGCGATCGCTCTTTTGTAGATATTGATGGCACAAACTCTCCAACTCTAGATATTCGAGCAGGTACAACTGCTTTCGGAACTGTAGGATTAACACCGAATTCCATCCCAGAAATATTTCCACCAAACTTTAGTGTCGAGCCAACAAGTATTCCAACAAGCGCGAATATAACTGTAGGAAGTATCCGTGTACTAGGTAGTGCTCAAATATTTCTAACTAATCAATTTGAGCCAAATCGCGTACTAGGTGAAGGCTTAAGTATTCAGCCAAATCCCGAACCGATTCGAGGTTCAATTAATATCACAAGTAGTACCCTAGCATCAAATGATTTAGGTTCCTACTCAATTATTGGCTTTGGCGATCGGGTCACAATAGATGCTAGAGGTGATATCAATATTGCTGAAGGAATTATTACTGGTGCTAGTAGTAGCATAGGTAGAGGCGGAGATATCAAAATTCTAAGCGGAGGAACAATTCAAATCAATGAGGGAGGACGCGATAGAAATAGTTCTATTCGGGGTAGTCTAGTTTCTGAGACGAACGGTAGTGGTGGTAATATTAGCCTCACGGCAGCCAGAAACATTACTACAACGGGGAATATAACTTCTTCAGTTATATCTGGTTCTACTGGAAATGGTGGCAACATTACCTTAAGAAGTAATTTTGGTGAAATTAACACAAGAGGAATAACTATAAGCTCTACGTCTAGTAATGGAAATGGAGGAGATGTTACTCTCACATCTCGTGGTAACATTTACTCTGGCAATATACTAGCTCGTAGTAATAGCGATAGTCAAAATACAACAGACTTTGCCGAAATTAATTTAAACTCATTAGAGGGAACAGTTTTTTTAAATCAATCCCAATTGAATACAACTAATACTGGAACAGGTTTTGCAGGAGATATCAGTATTAATGGTAGAACTATTCAGATTAACAACAACAGTAGAATTGAGAGTCAAGGTGACATTGGAAAAATCTTTATAGGAATTGATGCGGACAATAGAGTAAATGCTAATAATGTCACTATCAGCAATAGCTCTGTAAATACTAATAGCAATGGTAGTGGTTTTGCAGGAGATATCAGTATTAATGGTAGAACTATTCAGATTAACAGCAACAGTAGAATTGAGAGTCAAGGTGACATTGGAAAAATCTTTATAGGAATTGATGCGGACAATAGAGTAAGTGCTAATAATGTCACTATCAGCAATAGCTCTGTAAATACTAATAGCAATGGTAGTGGTGTTGCAGGAGATATCAGTATTAAGGGTAGAACTATTCAGATTGACAACAATAGTAGAATTGAGAGTAAAGGAGACACTGGACAAATCTTTATAGGAATTGATGATAGCGATAACATAACTGCTAACGATGTAACTATTAGCAATAGCTCTGTAAGTACTACTAACAATGGTAGTGGTGTTGCAGGAGATATCCGCATATATGCTAACAATGATGTAAAAATTACTAGCAACAAAAATGATAATATTGTCAGCAATGGGTATTTTGGAAGAATTTTTGTTGAAGCTGGTAGGAATGTAGATATCAGAAACAGTACCTTGACTGCCCAAGCTGTGGGAGGTTTACCCGAACCCACAGGAGAAACTACTAGTCGGGCTGGAGATATTAAAGTTACTTCAAGAAATGGAAAAATTGAGATTAATAACTCGTTCTTGTTCACTTCCACTGGATCTCAATTCGCGTCTGCTGGAGATATTACGCTAACTGCTCGACGAGATGCCATCTTGATTAATGATAGTGATATCAGAAGTAGAATTCTCAATAACCAACCGTTAGCAGCTGGAAACATAGAAATTTATACAGATAAACTGACTGTTGACAACTCTGAAGTTACTGTAAGTAGTGAAAGGGCACAGGCAGGTAATCTCAGAGTTTTCGCGAAGACCATCTCTCTAAATCAAGGGATACTCCGTGCTACAACTGGGAGCAACAGAGATGAGGCAAACATTTTCCTGCGAGGAGTTGCTAACTCTCCACTTGATTTATTGCACTTACAGAATGAAAGCCGAATAGAAGCTAATGCCACCAGATCAGCGACAGGTGGCAATGTTACCATCAATACTCGGTTACTCCTTGCACTCCCATCAAGACCAAATGGTAGCGACATCAGTGCTAATGCTATTGCACAAGGTACAGGTGGTAAAGTTAATATCACAGCAAGACCCTTAGGAGTATATGGTATTGAGTTTCGACCAAATGTTAAACCATCAGAGATTTTATCAAATGGCTTAAATGATATCACTGCCTCATCTCAAAGTGGTCGATTTGGTATTGTGTCACTTCGCTTACCCGATGTCGATCCCAGACGTGGATTTATTCAATTGCCAGAAGATTTGGGTGATTCTTCAAAATTTATTGACCCCAGTTGTCCGGTGGGTGGAAAACGG
Source organism: Scytonema sp. UIC 10036 (assembly GCF_009725235.1). Next base: position 22,069 of record NZ_WJFC01000100.1, on the reverse strand, counting down.
GCAAGGAGTCGGTTTGTTGTCACTGGGCGCGGAGGGTTACCGCCTAACCCTGGTTCAGTCTTGAACAGTGACATACTTTTGGGAGAGAGCGGGACGATCTCACCCTCAACAAACAACTCCCCAACTCCTACTGTAGAAGCCCAAGGTGTTGCAATCGGACCGAAAGGAGAAATTATTCTCACCGCTAATCCATCTCAACTAACCTCCTCATACAGCCCTTGGCAACAGTTTACAGGAGGTTGTGATGAAAATTAAGTGGTTCCAAAAAATACTTACTTTATCAACACTTACCTTGAGTCTATTGATACATACACGCATATATGCTGTTGAAGTTGCTCAAGCTCCTCCACCAAACCTTCCTCCACAACCCAAATTACCAAGAGATTTGCCTCCTCCTCAAGATGTGACCCCTCCGGTGACTGAGCCTCCTCAACAACCACAAGCTCCTTCACCACCACCACCTCAAGAGAACCTTTTACCAACGACACCTACTCCACAACTGGAAAAATCACCAGAAGCAGAATTTCCTGAAGACTTCCCAATTGTAATCACCAGGTTTGAATTTCTAGGAAGCACAGTCTTTAAAGACGAAGAATTGCTCCGAGTTATTGAAGATGCTTTAAATGGTGTGAGCAATGAGTCGGATGAGAATTCTCCAAAACCCGATCGCAATTCTGTTCCAACTGAGAGACAAGGTAACATTAGATTGCCCAGAACAGAACAAGACAAACCTGTAACACTTACCTTTGCTCAATTACTTCAAGCTCGTTCTGCAATTACCAATTATTACATTAAGAAAGAATATATTACCTCTGGAGCATTGATCCCAGAACAGACTATCGCACCAAAAGGAGGTGTTGTTAGGATTCAGATCGTTGAGGGTAGTATTGAAGAGATTCGAGTAATTGGAACTCGGCGCTTAAATCAAAATTATATTCGCAGTCGAGTTGCTCTGGGGACAAAAAAACCTTTGAACCGAAAGCGCTTGCTAGATGCACTGCGAGTTCTTCAAATTCCACAAAATTACCAGCAATATTCTTTGATTGAGAGCTTGTCTGCTGAGTTATCCGCAGGTTCTCGCTTTGGAAGCAATTTGTTAGAAGTGAAAATTAAAGAAGCAAGATCCTTTCATACTTTTGTAAATTTGGATAACAACCGATCTCCCAGTGTTGGTAGTTTCCAAAGAGGAATTGAACTCAGAGAAGATAACTTATTAGGGATTGGAGATAGTTTGAGTGGAGTTTACACCAATACAGATGGTAGCGATAAATTTGACTTTAGTTATGTTGTCCCCTTGAGTCCCAGAAACACAACTCTCACTCTCAGCTATAACACCACCTCCAGCAACATTATTGAAGAACCCTTTGATGTCTTGGATATTTCATCAGAATCACGGGAGTACCGAATCACTCTCAGCCATCCAATTATTTTAACTCCCACTCAAGAACTCACCCTTGGACTCACTGGCTCACACCAACAAATTGAAACTTCTTTGGGATTTAAAGACATTGGATCTTTTCCCCTTTCACCAGGATCTGACAACCAAGGACGCACTCGCATCACAGCACTCCGGTTTTTTCAACAATGGATTCAACGTGGCGATCGCTCAGCTTTGGCACTTCGTTCTCAGTTCAATTTTGGACTTGATGCACTAGATGCCACTATTAATAAAGTTGAACCAGATGGTCAATTTTTTGCATGGAGAGGACAAGCTCAATGGGTACGTAGTTTTGCAAAAGATACTCTTTTAGTTCTACGGGGTGACATACAAGTGTCAGATAGAAGACTGGTACCTTCAGAACAATTTGCATTAGGTGGTTTGTCAAGTGTGAGAGGATACCGTCAGGACGCCTTAATATCAGATAACGGTTTTTTTGGTTCTGTGGAAGCCCGGTTACCAATTCTACGAATTCCTAGAGTCCGAGGACTTTTACAAGTCGCACCATTCGTAGATTTTGGTACCACATGGAACAACTTTGAGACAGCAGAATCTAGGGATAACACCTTAGCATCTGTTGGTCTCGGTTTGCGATTGAGGATAGACAACACTTTGGATGCTCGTTTCGACTGGGGAATTCCCCTCATCGCTATTGACTCAGACAAAAGAACTTTACAAGAAAACGGCGTATATTTCTCCGTCATATGGAACCCCTTCTAAAACCGTAAAAAATGTACTTTTCATAACTCAATATCTATGCATAAGATAAAACATCGCGTTATAACTATACTCTTACTATTCCTTCTAGGATTTATTTCCGTTTTTTGTACTCAAGAGTTCTTAGGAAAGCAGGTACTTGGTAAATCCACAACAATAGAGTTAATTTGCTCGAGAACACCAACCCTTGCTCCTGAAGAGTTAAGCAAGAACGGTAGAATAAGTTATGACAGAGGACAATTTGATGAAGCCAGAGACTGTTGGCAAAGAGCCGCTGTAGCCTATTATCAATTAAAAAATGAGACCGAGACTATCAACAACCAAATTAATCAAGCGCAAGCAGAACAAGCTTTAGGATTTTCCCCTAAAGCCTGTAACACGTTACTGCAAATCCACGGCTACAAAGATGCTTGCACAACCCTATTAGAAAATCCACAGCAATTACAAGAAAAAAAGGAGCAAAATTCCCAAGAGTTTCCGGAGGAAGATAAGCAAAAGTTACAAAAAAAGTTTTTCGACTCTCTTTTTGAGAAATCAGTAGGTTCTTCTACCAAACTCATTGGCTTACGCAGTTTCGGTAATGTCTTACGAGGACTTGGTGAGCTAGACTTATCTAATTATGTTTTGTTACAAAGTTTGAATAATGCTCAATCTCAAGAAGAACAGTCAGCAATTTTGTTTGACCTTGGTAATACCAGGCGTGCTTTAAGTAATAAAGAACAGGATTTGTATAGCCGCTCTGGAAATCGGCAAAATATTGTTTGTGCCATTGTTAACGCATATGCAGCTACAGATGCTTACCAACAGGCTATAAAGTACTCCGGTTCATCACCAAATTCTTTATCTACTCTACAACTACAGGCGGATTTAAATAAGTTAAGTTTTTTACTTGATTTAAAAGATTGGCACAACGAAATTGATAGAAAGGAAAATGTTTTCATCCAGTTATTTAGTAAAAATAGTAATTTACTCAAAATAAAAGTCGCAACTTGCAAAGAAAGAATACAGTACACAGATTCTAATGAACCACTTATTCAAAATATAGGTGGCGAAATCGGTAACAGTGGAAGTAGCAGGATTCAAAGTTGGCTTTTTGGACAATTATCAAATAATCCCATTATACAATCGCCATACATTAATAGACTGCAACAACAAATTGAGGGTTTGCCACTGAATCATACAACCCTCTATACAAGACTAAATTTTGCCAAAACTTGGATGCAATTTCAAAGTTTGTCTGAGACTCAATATCAACAAATTGAAAGCTTTCTCAATGAAACAATCGAGCAAGCAGGAGGTAAAAAAGATAAAAAATTACGAGATATAAGGGCGGAATCTTACGCTTTAGGATATCTGGGTAAGCTGTATGAAGACAAAAAACAATGGGATTTAGCGAGGAAAAAAACTCAGAAAGCACTGCTCATAGCTCAATCTATTCCAGCCCCAGATATAGCATATCAGTGGCAGTGGCAGTTAGGACGTATTTACAAACCCGAACTTGGAAAAAATGAGCGGGTGAAAGCTAAAGAAATACAAAACGATTTGAAAGACATAAAAGAAGCACGGGAAGCATATGGAGGTGCTTTTGAAACACTGCAATCCCTGCGTCGAGAGTTAGCGTCTGGTAGCCCTGATGCACAATTGTCCTTTTTAGAGGAAATCGAAACAGTTTATCGCGAATATGTTGATGTATTGCTACGAGATGAAGAGCCAGAACAAGTTCATCTCTCTCAAGCTCGCACAGTTATTGCTTCTCTACAAGCAGTAGAACTGGAAAACTTTTTGCGCCAAGCTTGTCCTGAGAACAATGTACAGGAAATCGATAAGGTTCTTGAAAAAGAAGCTAAGACAACAGCTTTCATATACCCGATTGTTTTAGAAGATAGAATTGAGCTTATTCTGAAGCTTCCAAATAAAGATAAAGAGCTAAAACGCTTTAGAAAAATGGTTAAGCGCGATGATGTCGAAAAGTTGGTTGAACAGTTGCAACTAGATCTGGAAGAAGAGTATACGTTTGAAGCTGTCAGAGAAGAAGCCAATCAATTGTATAATTGGCTGATGAAAGATGTAGACCAATATATTGACACAAATTACAAAACTATTGATAACCTTGTGTTTGCTTTAGATACAAATTTGCGGAATATTCCATTAGCCGCACTGGTTGTTAATTATGATAAGGCTTCAGATAAGGTTGAATATTTGATTGATAAGTATGCGATCGCACTCGCTCCTAGATTAGATATTCCATCCCCTACATTGCTTCTAGACAAAAAATTAAAAATTTTAGCTGCTGGTTTAACTGAACCAAGTCCAGAAGTACAAGAACGACGAAAATTCTCTAAACTGCGTTATGTGGATGACGAACTAAAAGTTATAGAAGCATTAAATAAAAGTAATAACCGAGTTTCTATAATTCAACTTCCCAATGAAAATTTCAATACTAAGAAATTTCAAAGTGAAATCAATACTTTAGCTTTTCAAATTCTGCACTTAGCAACACATGGTGAATTCAGTTCGCTTCCTGAAAACACCTTTATTTTAGCTTACGACAATATTGTGCCAATCAAACAAATAGGTGATATTTTCCGAATCCAAGCTCAAAATCAACTTGAACCCATTGAATTACTTGTACTGAGCGCGTGTGAAACTGCGGCTGGTGATCGACGAGCAACTTTAGGAATTTCTGGTGTAGGTGTACGAGCGGGTGCTCGTAGTTCTCTTGCTTCTCTTTGGACACTGGATGATAAAATTAGCGTTGAGTTTACTCAAAAATTTTACGACCAGCTCATTAATAAGCCTAAACAAAAAAAAGCTAGACAAACAAAAGCTCAAGCCCTACAGCAAGCTCAACAAGAACTAAAAGCTTCACCTGGGCGCGAGCATCCCAGATATTGGGCTCCTTACATTTTATTAGGGAACTGGTTGTAGTTTAGAAACCTGGTTTTTTAGACAATACCTTCGCCATTTTTGAAGGGTAAAGTGGTGGTGCTTTAACCATGAAAGCCCGTTCTTCTGTGACAAGGCAAAAATCATTAGTCTTGAAAAACAGCCTCAGGTTTTCCGTCAGGAATTTTTTATTCAATAGCCTGCACAGCAAGACATTGAGATTCTGGCATTTAACCGCAAGAATAAGAAATTTTCGTCTTCTTATGGCAAAAGTTTGTGTACGAGGCAAAAATGGCAAAATTGGTCTAGGCTTCTATTTTGGCGAAGGTATTGTTAGAAAAACCGGGTTTCTTCAATCGCTATTACTCGTCGCAGCTCTGATTCTCGTTCTTTCGCACACACTCTAAAGTTGAGATGGGAGAATCAGCAATTTCACGAGCAATCTTATCATTTTTGTTTTTTTGCTCGCTGAAACCCAGTACTTGGAAAAACTCCAGCCAATCTGCTTGAATTTGTGTTATTTCACTTTCAACATTTGGGGAGAGTAAATTCTTATTGTGTTGTCTGGTAAGTTGGTAAGCTTGAGCCAATTGAGTGAAACCATCATACCAGAGTTCGTATTGAAAATAGCTATAATATCTTGAAGTCAGTATTGACCCCGATGGTTTGATGGCTTGGAATTGCTGTCTTGGTACTCTCTGAATCCAGCCTGCTACACTAGGATTTCTAGAAGGTTTTTTTGCATCACATATAATTGAGAAGAACCACTTGTATGGTTTGTTTTCTTCCAAATGTATTGGTAACTTAACCTGAATAATACCAGGTGTCTCCGGAAGCTTAAAATAAATCGGAGTGACCTTGTTAAGGTGTTTTTGTTCATCTATTATGGCAAGCTTAGCCAACTCTAGCTGAGATTGTTCATCATATTTGTAGGGAACGTAAAACCAGAAACTTGGTCTTTCTTCAATTGTATAACTTTTAACCCAAGTTATTGTAGAAGGTGAATCAGACTTTAAGGACGCCTCAGAAGCCTCAGATTGTGAATAACTTAGTAATGGAGATCCCTGAATTGATGGAATAAGCGCAGTCAGTTGTTTCTCTGTATCATTCACTGGTAACTTAGAACACTCTCCCCGTCCCCCACCAGCTGTTAAATTACCCTCAGCCGATTTTTTTAAACTTCTTTTTTGAAAACCTAAATAAGATAGTAGATCTTTTATAAAAGCAAAACTTGGCGGGGTATAACCTGTCAACAGTATTATGACAATAGTACTGCTAAGGGATGCTTTAAACCATTTAGTACTGAACAAATGAGTCCAAAACATAATAGATAATTTAGTAAGTTAGGAAAATGGTTACAAGATGGGTAACCGTTTACGTTCTCCTCCCACTTCTCAACGAGAAATCAAGGGTTTCGTCGATTTTGCAGGGAAGGAAGTAAATTCTTAGAAGAAGATAGTACGGGTTGCTCCTTTCTTTGATGATATAACCTTACTAATACTATCACGAATCCGGAACTTGAAAATGCCAGAGCAGATGGAATCAATGGTACCCAACGTTTAATTGGAGAGCTAAATAGAATAAAACAGATCGCATAGAGACTAAAGAGACCTATTGTTAAAAATAGAAGTAATTTCTTAACTTTTGGATACGATAGTTGAACTGCGATCGCTCCAATCATTGACCAACATAGAATCCACAGCATATCGTATTGTATATCCCAAACTTTTAATAGAGGTCTAGAACCTAATGCTGCATTAACAAGCTGACTAATCATTTGTGCTTCAATAAATAAACCCCGGATTTGTGAATCGGCTCCTCCAGTAGAAAAGGGAGTAGAGAAGGTATTATCAAATCCAGTAATTGGTGTACCAATCAAAACTATTTTTTCTTTTATATCTTTTTCTTCACCCTTTTCCAAGACTTCACGAATAGTCATTATTTTAGCAATACTACTAAGAGAGCGCTTATTTTCTGAATCTTGTGTGTATCGGTAATTCAAGAAAATTTGATAAGCATTTAAATTTCTAAAATTATATCCACCTTGTGAGATATTATCGAGTGGTTGTAGAACAGTTTCACCAGATTTAAAAATCCCATCATCTCCTCCAATAGACTTATATTCTTTTCCGTCTTTAGACAAATATTTTTGAGCTACAAGGAAGCTAAAAGAATCCATGTAATCTTGTTTTTTATTCTTACACTCGGTTGATTTTGTAGCTGGCGTATCTGACGGCGTTGGCCATCGTATAATTTGTCTGCGAATGACTTTATCAGAATCATTAAGAAAATCACTTAATCCTACTTGTTCTATGGGAACGTCAAGAGGAGGATCAGAACCTTCTTTTTCAGAAGAATTTGGAAAATCACAAATAAAAACTAAGCGCTTATCTGTTTGTGTGTAGTTAATTAGCTTCTTTAACTCTCCTTCTGATTTAGCATAACGATAGTTGTATATACCTATAGTTCGTGGATTGTGTTTAAGTAATTTATCTAGGAGTTCATAAGTAAATTTGTCTGCTAAGGAAGCACTATTTTTAGGAGATTCAATGTTTGCATAGTACTTTCTATCTTTATCAGTAATTTTAACAATTAATAATTTATCATCTTGCTCTTCAACTGGTTGGCTTCGCATCATTATATCTAGAAATAAAAGCTCTGATGCTTGAAAAAATCCTGAGAAACGTAAGACTATCATCAAAACAGTTATTCCTACAGCAGTCACAAAAGTGCTTCGGAAAGGGATTTTTTCTTGCAATTGCTTTCGAACATTTTGTAGTATATTATTGCTTTTGTTATCCTCATCTTTCTTTAGTAAAACTGGTACTAAATCTTCTTCAATTCCTTCTAGCTTAATAGCAATACAACCGCTTTTGTAAGCGAACTCAAATTTCTGTCTTGCTCCCGAATTAACATTCTGTCTTGCTCCCAAAGCTTTGTAAAATCCTACTGCAAACTTAATGGCGGCTTGATCGCTGACTGCTTGATTCATACCAACAACATACTTAATATGTTGAGAAATCGCCTCAGCCTGTATATTAGAGTAACACCCATTGAGTATCACACATTCAATTTGATTGGCAAAGATCTCAAACAATCCTGCTAGAACATTTCCACTGACACATTTAGGTTGCCCAGTTTCATCCTCAAATATCCATCCCTCTTGTGTGCCATGTCCAGAAAAATGAACAATCTGTGGTTGATACTCTTGCAAAGCCTCCTGGATATCCTCAGGACGGACAGCCCACTTTGATTCCAATGTGAATTCTTCACGCCGTTTAGCACGACGCAATACGTTGTCAATTTCTCGTACCTCTTCATCTAGACGTAGCTGTGCAGTACCTTTTGGATTTGCGGTCAGTATTAACACTCTCATAATATTTTAAATACATAAAATAAATTCAATAGACACCATTTGTAAGACTGCGCTCGCCTTACATTAGTCCTCTATTCACTGATTGTCTACATATAATTAGACAAGACAAATATGGTTCTTGGTGGAGGGGAGAGCGGTGACGCTCGAACCTTACCCGACTACCTCCCATCGACTCCACCAAGAGCCACAAATATTAATACAATTTACCAATTGCGATTTTCGGATAAATTCTGGCACCACTTTCTTAATATCTTTAGGAGTATCTGTAAATACTTTGTCTTGATTTAACCAGTTGGTCATGGCTATGGTCATAATTAGGACAAACTACCACGTGTTATTTTATCTCAAATATGCTGACTAGGCACTGATTTAATTTAATTTCATATATACTATTTCGCTTTAAAAGAGGATAAACTCATTCTTTCTCTAGATAAAAAACAGCACTATACCCGTTACTGTACGTTCGCTCATTTTTAACCGCAAGATTTAATTAAGCCTTACAGGGGTTGTAATTCAGGCTGTGAAATGGATTCAGGCATTTTTAGTCCCATAGGAGCTTTTGGTCATTTTATGATTTATCCTATGCCTACGGCTTAAATAACCGCCTCTCTTAGCCTTTTTGAATGGTCACAAATTTTACACAAAAATAATGGTTCACGTAAAAATCCTCTTTTTCCTTTTACATTAAGGCTTTAATTCCCCTTTGGATCTCAAAATAAGCGAACGTACAGCCGTTACGAAATTTATCGACTTTTTAGCTTTCTGTTGTACCATTTCGGAAATCAATAGCTCTCTCCTCTTACCTCTGTGTACTTTGCGTCTGGGCGGTTAAATAAATTACTTTTAAACCGCAGAGGCGCAGAGAGCACAGAGAGAAAGGCAGAGGTTGTATTATCAGAGTAAGACTTTCTTAATCCAAAATCCAAAATTTAAAATTGCATCACCTTCTTGGTAACTTAACCATAGGAATCGATGTGACAGGAGATTTTTCTGCGATCGCCGATCGCGTTCCTGATTCAGTAGTCCTAGCAAGGGTTCCGGGTGGAACGACTTCCAATAAGCCGAACACCGCTGGACCTTGAGAACCATCTGGATTAGTCAAAAGCAAGGAACGATCGCCTAAAGGTGCATCGGTTGCTGCTGTAATTGTGAGGAAGAAAATTTGCTCCCCGTCTTGGTCTTGAAAATCTACTTTTGTGACTGTGACTCCGGGAGCATCGATCAACTCAATGGTAGCATCGCGATCGCTATTAAACGCAATTAGCACGATATTGTCTACCGTTGTTCCTTGCTCAATTCGCATATTGAGGTTACCACGAGCTGCTACATTGACCAACTCTAAGTCCCTTAAAAGAAACGGACGCGGTAGCGGCTTCTCTGGAAAACCCGCACATTGAAAAGATTCTGGTGGTGTTATTTGTGGCAAAGGTAACCCAGCTAAGGCAATGTCAAAAGTCTGTGCAATCTGAGAGCCAAATTCAATATTAAATCCATTAATTGCGATATCGCTTACGGTAAAGCCTTGGTCTTCTGGTACCTCGAACACTGCATGGAGAATAAAATCCATATCCTCTCCATTTTGCCGTCGGCGACCTCGAACAACCTTCCAATAGTCAGATGGCTGAGCGTTTGCAGGAGCATTTAAGGGAAGTTGGTAGGTGTCAAAACTTGGTTCTTGAATATAAAGTCCGACTGGGTTCTGTAAAGAAATCCTCACGCCAGAACCTGGTTGTCCGGTTCCACGTACCAATGCGTTGACCGACGCTCCAATGGTCGGATCGCTGTTACGGTTTGGAGTGCCATACTGACTACAGTTGATGAGCTGGTTTTTATCAGTAATGGGGTTACCTTGGGAATTTTGTCGCAGAACTGTGGCTTGTCCCGCCAGAAAAATCTCAGCACTCAGAGCATTGGGATTGCTGACTAAATGAACTGCTCCATTGGTTGTTGTGCTATTCCACTTGTTGCGATCGTCATAAGCTGGTCGTCCAGTTTCCGGATCGATCTGAGGTTCTCCATTATCGTCTCGTAAGTAAAGGTCTTCAAGTTGCACTTGCGATCCGACTAACTCTTGGTACACCCTAAGTACAGTTGTTGGATCGATATCCCAAAGGGTGTACCAATATTCTCGGTTCTCGCAAGTAAACATGACTTTGGTAATCTTCCCCTCGGAGTTGCGGGTGACGCTCCACTCACAATACTCATCTTGCCATCCACGGGGTCCTCTGGGACCATAGTTGGGATCTGATGGTCCTTCATCTGCAAATTCCCACTGCGTGCGCTGTCCTACATTGGGAAATGTAATTAAGATTCTGTTTGGAAATGCTGTCCACTTGATAACTGCTCCCTTTGTGCCTTCGGGAATGTCTGTGTTGAGAGGGTTGTAGTATTGGGTTAGGGCAGGTTGGTTTGCAGAATCCCATGGGTCATTTTGTAATGTTTGTTCTGTATATCGATTGATGTTTCTATTCCAACGACTGCGGAAGGCTTTTTCTTTTTCTTCTTCACCAGAGCGGAAATCATTTTGGTTTGCTGGTGGATCGAATTGAGGTAGTTTGGGCATTTTTGACTCCTATTATTGTGATGTTCAGAAATCATTAACCGCAGATGAACGCTGATGGACGCAGATAAATTTGTACACTACTGGGGTAGATCGGTTTGAGGAAGCAACAGGCTAAATTCTTGGAGGTTTTTGATAGTTGGCCAAGATTGAAATTGCGATCGCCGTTTAACAGCAAGTCGCATGAGTCGATCTAACCGTTCTGATTCAGAAAGATTGTTAATTTCGTCTAGATAAGTCTGAATTCGCTGCTGCACAGATGTTTTCCACTGGTCATCAGGTAGATTCCAAGTGAAAAGAAATTGTTGTTCGGTAGAACAGGTGTCTAGATTGGCTGGATCGCAGTCTGGTTGACTGGCGGCTACAGCTTTGACTTTGTTAGCAAACTCATCAGGTATACTACTGACTCCATTCATGATAGTACCTGTTGTCACCTGCTCGGCATATTGTTGCAAACTGGTTCGCTTCTCTGAAAAAACTGGATTTTTGAAATCAACCATTAGCAGTGCAGCAATAAATTTGTCAGTTAAAATTTTTGCAGAGCGCATCTGGGTTAATATGAAGAGATCCTCTGCAGATGGTACGGGTACAAAAAAAGCAAAGTAGGTGGAACCATTTTCCTCATATAATGGCGAACCATCCGGTTTTGTGAAGTCAGATTGAACCAGTTTGAAATTATGAATTTTTAGGTAATTGTCATAATCATTGCGTTTAAACTTAATAGGCTCAATAGTATAATTAAGATTAAGTGCTGTTTTTAGGGCTGAATCCCAAAGGAAAAAGTCATTGGGAATTCCTGATATATCGCTGTTAGCTGGACTGGTATTTTCTCCTTTACTTTCTATATTGGTGGAGGCAAAGTTGATGGTAGTATTGGTGGTGAGATGACGCAACATCTCGCTGACATCAGTGAGACGAATAGTTCCTTCTTCGTTTTTGATGCGATCGCGCAGCCAATTTTGGTAGTAAATTTGGAATCCACTTCTGATGGCTCGCTCCAGATTCTCAGCACCGTTTAGATTCTGAAATATTTGCTCTTGAGCAACAGCAAGGGGTACGTTCAAAGGCGATATTATTGCACGTTGGGAATGCCAATTGTTCCAAGGAAATGCCAATTCTTTCATAATCACCACGCCATTGTGGTGACAGTCGAAACATCCATGCCCCATAGTCTGAGGTGCGTGCGCCATGGGTGAGTCACCAGCCCAAACCCATACCCTAGTTGAAATATTATCGGTTTCGCCTACTTGTGCTCGAAATTCATAAAAGTTGTATTTCTTCGCTTGAGCATTCCATGAAATCACTTGCAGGAAACTAGAATCTCTTCCTGGTGGTGCATTGAGCAAAATCTGAGCACTGCTTGTTGGGCTTGTTCCCCAGGTCAGGACATAACGCAAGTTACGGGGTTCTTCTCGTGAAGCCACTGTAGTTGGAATCTGGCTACCTTCTCCTAGCAAGTAGTTGGCTTGTTGAAGATTTAACCCAGAGTTGGAAACTTCAGTCACAATTGCATCAACACTGTCTGGAAAAATACCTTTGCGAAGAATCGCTGTAGCAAAGGGATCGTTAAGATTTTCCCCAATTTCCTGTTCCGTCATAGGTGCTACACACGAATCCATTCCATCGATGAAACGATGTATCTTGCCAGATTCTACTGGAGCACAGTTGGCGGTCTTTTGTGCAATAAGGGTTGGTTCTTGGGGAATCGTGAGAACCTTTGGGTGTTTTTCTATAGAACTCCTTGATTGAAAATCACTCGTTGTTTGTTTTTGTGCGATCGTCAGAGCTTGGGCTTGAAATGCATGACTCAGAAAGCAAGAACTTCCTGAGAGACACAGTATGAACAAGGTGAGAATAACAAATTTTGCTAAACCAATCTTGGGCATTTTTTCATCATCTTATTTTTTCGTTGCGTTAAGTTTGGAAGCTTTCCCTATTACTTAAATGCCAGCAAGAGCGACTTATGCAGTTGAACTATAGCAGTTCTCACTTGAATGAAGTACAGATTTATCCGCTACGGGCTGCAGTTCCATAACTTTTTTATGTTCGGGTGATGACTTATAATAAGATTTATTAACGCTCGTTGGGTTGAGGCGATAGCGTTACCCAACAAACTCTGCACTCATGTTGGGTTTCGTTCCTCAACCCAACCTACGTGTTTTCGTATTTTTAGGCTTAACCGACAAGTATTGTGTCCGGTCATAGCCATCCGAGTTTTAAGTAAGGAAATCGGTGTTCGTTTGCGCTAGCTCCATTCGCAAATACTGAGGTGGTACATTATCTACCAACCATACTCCATTGTCGGAACAATAAAAGGTATAGCCTGCGTGGTGCATTGCTGCTGCATCTACCACAAACACGACAGGTTTTCCGTGTCTTGCACCGACAGTTTCTGCTGTGGCAATATCCTTTGATAAATGTACGTGATGGCGGGACATTTTACACAACCCATGTTGCAGTATTAGCTCTACAGCTTTGTGTCCAGTACCGTGATAAAGCACATCTGGAGGAACAACAGGTTCTAATTGTAAATCAATATCTACGCTGTGTCCTTGGTTAGCACGAATTAAAGTGCCTGTAGCATCAAAGGAAAAGCGTTGTTTATCGTTGTTTGCAACCACTTCTTCGAGTTCGTCACGGCTGATAGGAAATCGGTTTCTTCTACAAGCTGCTAAAAGATCCTTGACTGCAACCCAGCCACTAGGAGAAAGTTCAATTCCGATGCGATCGGGTTGGTGTCGGAGGTGTCTGCTAAGGTATTTGCTAATTTTAACTAGGCGTGAATTTTCCATAGTTCAATACTGCAAGGGCTGAGGAAATTGTCGTAGGGGTAGAGCGAAGCGCGAAACCCAACAAATGCTGATAAATGTTGGGTTTCGTTCCTCCGATGGATGTTGGGTTTCGTTCCTCCGATGGATGTTGGGTTTCGTTCCTCAACCCAACCTACGTGTATTACGTGTGTTTCACAATTATTACACGGATTGCTATGGCTTTTCAGATTTATTTTGTAAAAGCTCTTTGACAGCTTGCGCGATGAAAGCCTCATCCTGAAGCTCGGAATTATTAATCTTTAAATCCCAAGGGAGACTGACTGACAATGCAAGCTCGTTAATTTCTCTTAATCTATCTTCTGACACAGGAATATGGGCTGACGCATCTCTACTCCTGACTCGTTGGATGCAGGTGTCTATAGGAGCTTGTATATTAATAAGTAATACGTGAAATCCCTGGCGTAAGGCTGCTAGAAGATCTGGAAAAGTATGAGCAGTTCCTGTAGATTCAATACAAAGGACGGGATGCTTTTGTGCTAGCTCATCCAGTTTTGCCAGTACCATTTGAAATCCTCGTTTCTCAAGAGGAATTCCTTGTAATTTTGGTTCTAACTGAAGAAGTTCAAGAAATATTGGTTCAATTCGTAAAAATTTTACGTCTAGATATCTTTCTAAAATACTACCAATGAAGGTTTTGCCCACTCCCTTCATTCCTACAAGTAGTAACAAGGTACATTGTTTTGTATTTAAGGATGAGTACATACAATAATCACTCGCTCTGATTGTATTCACTTTAGAGGAAATGTTGCCCTTGTCATCTCATAACTAATTGCAAGATTTTGATATTGACGCAAGAATTAAATAGCCCAGCACAAAGTGTTTGCCTAAACTGAACTTGTGACGAATCAGGAGGAACTATGGCACATCTACTGCACTTCAAGCGCTAGCCTTGCTAAGGAAAAATCTGTAGGAGGTTCTATGACAACTGTTAACCACTTACTGTTTGCGTTACAACTTCTCACTGCCTTGGGCTGCGGGTTGGTGGCTGGAGTCTTCTTTGCCTTCTCAACCTTTGTGTTCACTAACCTCGCCCTATAAGGACGAGGATTGCTTAAACCAATTTAGGCGGCGTAAGAAGTGAATACCGCGCTGAGACACAGTTTGGTACACACGGCTAAATACTTCCCTAGTTTAGCCCTCTGTAATTCTGATTGGTTCAGAAGTTGGGTAAAGCCAAGCCATCTTAACTGTGTTGCGGGAAGGGACTTAAACAAATAATTGGGTTATACCAAAAATGCTGAGAATACCTGTAGTAGATAAAGAACAAAAACCATTAATGCCCACAACTTGCGCTCGCGCAAGGAAGTGGATAGAAAAAGGTAAAGCTGTAAAACGTTGGTCGGATGCTGGACAATTCTACGTTCAATTATTAGTAGAACCATCTGGACGCAATACCCAAGACATCGTTATTGGGATTGACCCTGGTAAAAAGTTTTCTGGCATTGGTGTTCAGTCTGCTAAGTTCACACTTTACACGGCTCACTTAATTCTGCCGTTTCAAGCAGTACGTGACCGTATGGACGCAAGACGATTGATGCGGCGTGGTCGTAGAGGAAGAAGAATCAACCGCAAAGTTGAATTTTCAAAACGCGCTCATCGTCAAAAAAGATTTGACAATCGCCGTCAAAATAAACTTGCACCATCAATTCGTGCTAACCGACAACTCGAACTGAGAGTAGTTTCTGAACTCTGTAAAATTTACCCAGTATCAGAAATCAGGTACGAATATGTTAGAGCAGATGTGGATCTAACTTCTGGTCGCAAAAAAGCAAAATCCGGGAAAGGATTTTCACCTGTAATGGTTGGTCAAAAGTGGATGCTCCATCAGTTAAAGGAATTTGCTCCCGTTGTCAAAATTGAAGGATACCAAACATCTAATACTAGAAAATATCTTGGATTAGAGAAGAACAAAACAAACAAATCAAAACCTGAGTTTTCTACTCATGCAGTAGATGGTGTGAGTATAGCTGCTACTCATTTTGTCGAATATCGCCAGTACCACACCACAAAAGTTGACGGTGGTAAATGGTTTGGTAACGTTGTCGTAACAGATTCCCTATTCAAAGTTATTCGTCGCCCTCCCTACTCCCGTCGCCAGTTACATTTAATGGTTCCAGCAAAGGGTGGAGTGCGTCGTAAATATGGTGGGTCTACAACTCGCCACGGCGTTCGCAAAGGTGACTTAGTTAACTCCCCAAAAGGGATTGGCTTTGTCAGTGGCGACACTGAAAAACAATTATCTGTCAGCGATGCAAGTTGGAAAAGACTTGGACAGATAGCTTCTAGCAAAGTCAAATTGATCCGTCGTTCAAACGGACTAATTGTTGCCTAGAAGATTTGTAAAGCCGTCCTCCGCTATCGCTAAAGGACGGGGTTTCTACCCATTTTTCTGATGAGCGCTCTTGCTCGACTTCAGCCTAGGGAAGGCATTATCGCTATGCAATCGATTAATATCACGGCAATCAATCCGTTGTTTATGGTGGCGCTCTTTGGAACGGCTTTGGCTTGCCTGTTTCTGGCGATCGCTTCGCTGTCAAAGTGGCATCAACCCGGTGCTGTTTACTTGCTGCTTGGTAGCCTGCTCTATCTTGTGGGCACTGTTGTGGTGACGATCGCCTTCAACGTGCCACTGAATAATGCCTTGGCGATCGCCAAACCAGATAGCACTGAGGGTGCAAATCTATGGGCTAGATATCTGACTGACTGGACGCGCTGGAACCATGTTCGGACAATAGCAGCGTTTGGGGCAGCATTATTGCTGAGTGTGTTTAAAAACCTGTTCTAAAATTTCTGAAACCCAAACAGCGTCTTCTGTTGAAAGTGGAGGTTTGACTTGTTGAGAATAATCGATCGCTAAATCGAATCTTGCTCGTTCGTATATCTCGTTAAGCAATCTCTGCAAGTTCACCACTGGCTCAGGATCTTTCTCGCGTAAGGGGACTGGAAATGTAGGGATAGAGTCTCTCAGTCCAAATACGTAAAGGTCTGCATCAGGTCTACTATACCCGCGACTTACCAAAATACGGTAGCCTATTCCTGGATTTCCCAAAATTGGCATAGGCTCGCCTCCTCGCAGTAGGTCAATTTCTACTAAGCTAGTTGCTGAACTTAGGATTTTCTGCCGTTTGCTTTCATAAGCCTCTCGACCTTCCTTAGAACGTTTATTTTTAGGTGAGAGAATTTCTATGATAGAGACAACCTCACCTGTTTGGGTCAATTTGACCTCTAAGAATCGTTCCGTTACTTGTTCTGGTATTGGAACTTTTATTTTGACCGGTTCGGCTAATTTGGTAGTCATGCGTGTTGTCTCAGGAGCGGTTATCCCCTTATAAGAGACAGCCACATCAGCAATTCCAACAAGTAAAGAGTCTGCAATGCTGGTGTAAACCCGCTCTTCAATTGCAACTCGGTATTTTGGAGCAATTTGAGGGGTAATTTCATCTGCAACTGCCACAATCAATCTGTTGTGGACTTGATGCCACAACTCTGGCTGTTCCAGATATGGATTCATTCCCGGAAATGGATTTTGCACGATTTGTTTTTCCATCCCTCTTGCTAACCAACCTTATGCACTGTTAATAAATGAACTGACTCCTTGACTCAATTTCAGTCTTAAAAATTTACTGCTTTGGACTTGTGAAGAACTACATTAACTGATTATTATAACTCACAATACAGCAATCCTCTTTAATGTGTGAAACACCCGTAGGTTGGGCTAAGCGGCACAAAAGCCTTATGTGGTTGGCATTGCCCAACCTACAATCTGGTCACTGGTTACTGGTCACTGGTCACTGTAATTTATTGCTACACCTTAATTTTCAAGCCTGCTATAATAAAAATTGACTCATGAATCTGTGTAAGTTTCACAGCATGAGTCAAAAGGTATCAATGTGAAAGACAAGGTATACATATTTTATTTCTTGAGGCGAAATACACCCTGTAGTGAAAGATAAGTACACCCTGTATATAAAGAACTGGCACCCTGTGTTTACTGATTTCAGTATGCAATAGGGTTAAAGGTTTTTTCTCATTCAACAGTAGCATTTACTACTTACCCCGTTAGATAGAGGTTTTTAAGGAACCGCAGCCTGTAGCAGATACATTTAAGTACATTTGTACGTATGTGTGACTGAAAATGAAAGGGTTTACAACATTTGTAGGGGCGCAATGCCTTGCGCCCCTACGACTGTCGATGTCACCAAATGCTATAATGACTAAGTTAAATTTTTATACAACTTTAAAGTAAGGGTACATGCGCTAAAGCGCGACTACAAACGTAGTGTAAAATTATAGCTGTTAGACAAAACTATGGGACAGATAATTACTCAAGTTGATGCATTCACTAACACACCTTTTGCAGGTAACCCAGCAGCTGTCTGCGTTTTACCTGCACCTCAGTCTGAGGAGTGGATGCAAAAAGTGGCGCAGGAAATGAATTTATCTGAAACGGCATTTTTGGTTAGGCAAGAGGATGGTTTTTATCTACGTTGGTTTACGCCTACAACAGAAGTTCCATTGTGCGGTCATGCAACTTTAGCAAGTTCTCATGTCCTTTGGTCGGAGGCTCATTTATTACCGGATGAAATTGCTCGTTTTCATACGAAAAGTGGGCTATTGATTGCTAAGAAGTTGGGCAGTTGGATTGAACTTGATTTTCCTGTAAATTATTCTGAACAGACCACTGCTCCTTCAGCGTTAGGAGAGGCTTTGGGTGTTCCTTTAAAAACAGTTTTGCAAAATTCTTTGGGTTATTTAGTAGAGGTAGAGTCTGAAGAGTTAGTCAGACAAATGCAGCCCAATTTTGAATTACTGAAAACTTTACCTGCTGCTGATATTATTGTGACTAGTTCAACAAATTCAGATTCAGAGTTTGATTTTGTTTCTCGCTTTTTTGCACCTAGTTTGGGAATTAATGAAGACCCCGTGACTGGTGCAGCCCATTGCTGTCTTGCTCCTTTTTGGCGCGATCGCTTGGGAAAAAATGAGTTTTTGGCATATCAGGCATCGAGTCGTGGTGGAATATTAAAGGTTCGGTATGACGGAGGCGATCGCGTTTATTTAGCTGGACAAGCAGTCACGGTTTTGCGCGGTGAATTACTATTTTAAGGATTTCTTGTAAGATGTGGTACAAAGAAGACCTTGCATTTATTCACGATGTTGGTTTCAGTGATTATGCTCTAAAATCTGCTCCTGGAATATTAGAAATTTTAAAACAAAACAACATTAAGGAAGGGTTAATCGTAGACTTGGGTTGCGGAAGCGGATTATCTGCACAAGAGTTTGTAAAAGCTAATTATCAGGTTTTTGGAGTTGATATTTCTGAATCAATGATTGATATTGCACGAACAAGAGTTCCGGAGGCAAAATTTCAAGTTGGTTCGCTATTTCAAACTGAAATTCCACCGTGTCATGCTGTAACTTCCATTGGTGAATGCCTGAATTATCAGTTCGAGGCAAACAGCGATCGCAAAATGCTGGTTCATCTTTTTAGTCGCATCTATAATGCGTTAAAGCCTGGAGGTGTCTTCATCTTTGATATTGCAGAACCAGGACAAGTTACACAAGAAACCACAACTAAAAACTTTACCGAAGGCAAAGATTGGATTGTACTGGTTGAAAAAGAAGAAGATCGAGAGCAAAGAATATTAACTCGTCAGATTATCACATTTCGCAAGGTAGGAGAACACTACCGACGGGATGATGAAGTACACCGCCAGCAATTATATGAGACTGTAGAAGTCACAGAAAAACTTAATCGTGTGGGCTTTGAAGTTCAAACAATGCCAAATTATGGTGAGTACAATTTACCGCTAAACCATACGGCATTTATTGCAAAGAAACTAATATGAATAATACCGCTAATTAAAATCTAGAGAAATCTGCATATGCGTAGATTGACTACGTTTACGAGGTTTTCTAGACCTAGATACAGCAACGGTTACTGTATCATTCCCCGTTGGGATTGCACCAACCTCGAAAAGCTCCAACTGTATTGGATTGACCAATTGTCCATGCTGACCTACAAAGCAAGTCAGTTGACAAAAAGGCGTAACCTTTCGTGCTCTGTTAAAGCGGGATGTAAAATATTTGTGCCTAGGAGTGCCTTTGACGCTCCTAGAGACCCTACTCCACTGCGACCAAACGTGCTTTCCAATAGGATAGGCGGACTTGGAATGAAGTAAGTGATGAAGTTTTGGAAGTCTTTCTGAAAATCTTCTGCCATGACGTGCAATAACGAAGGCAGCAGCAGAAGCAGAATTCATGCCATACATGGACATGAACTTGAGCATAGCGATCGTACTGCTAAAGGCAGGATTTACTTTCTTATGATAAATCCCGTATTTTGAGCAAGCACTATCTAAAGCTTCGTGCCATTGGGAATAAGCAAATGATGAAAGCATTCTGGCAGATTTTTTTCCTTTCTCTTTAATTTGTTTCTTCTTTTCGGAAAAATCCAATTTCTCAGATGCAACTGGAAAGTTATATTGTTTTGCTTTTAATGCGATAAAGGTGGCTGCATCGCTAAAAATCGCTGCTCTTTGATTGGATGTTTTAGAATGTAAATCCAACTTGTAGTCGCCATATTCAAGCAAGTTACCTTGGGTGTCACACACAGCCCATCCAATGGAGTCCGCATTTAAGTCAATGCCAACATAGCCAGATAGATATTCGGATGTAATTTCTGGTAGGTTGATATCTGTCGTGGCAGCAACGTACCAACAATTATCTTGCCAGTAGAATCGGAGCGTGACCGCGTTGTAACCAATAGCCCACTTTTCGGTTCCATCTTTGGTTTTTACTTGATAACATCGCTCTGAAATGGATTCAACGATTTCGTGGAAGCCATGCTTGAAATTCAATCCATCAATCCGGATGTAATCACCGCCCAATCTTTCCTCTAACGCGTAGGGAGTGCGAATAGAGAGCACAAAGCTATCCGGATTTTCAATGTAATCGAATTGCGCTAGTTGGTTGCCTGATGACTCGTCCTTGCTGCCAACCAAGACAAAACTGTTGGCAATATCTGGTAACGCGTACTTTGGTTTTGTCGCCTTCAAATGCGCCAACTGTGACTGAGGTAGGGTCGAGGTGTACATTACTGTAGCACCCCTCCCATCCGAAACCGTGCTTGCCATTTTCACGGCACACGGCTACTCAGTATGTTATCCATTTGTCACGTCGGACTTCCTAACCTTTTGCCTTATGAAATTTGGAATAT
The DNA here is from genome assembly GCF_009725235.1 of Scytonema sp. UIC 10036. The sequence goes on along the minus strand of NZ_WJFC01000100.1, from coordinate 1,042 downwards.
CATTTATCCAATCCCATTCAAATCTCTCCCAAAATTGAGATAATTTCTTCAGGAATTTTAAATGATTTTTCTTCTTAATTTCTTTCAGGTCAAGTGCGGTTTTTTCGTCATGGCAATGTCGATGTAATAATTGAAGGTTTTTGTATTCATCCTTACCGCCCAGAGCTTTGGGGATTTTGTGGTCTTCTTCAATGACATCCCAGTTTTGGAAGCTTAATCCACACCAGGGACATTTACCCTTTTGTTGTTTAAGCAACTTAGCCTTACGATTAGGCATTTCAGGCTGTGTCCCTAGTCTTGAACTCCAGTAAACTGTGTCGCCATCGTAGGGGCTTTTATCGCCTTTAACTTTCACATAGTCAGTGCTACTGCAACTCATCTCACTATGTTTAAGTAACCTCAGGGGGTTCGCTTCCCCAATTCTTGTTGCGAATACCCAGTTATCGTCGTCTATGGAAGTCCAGTACTTGATGTGACCATCATTGGTATTTCCACAACGGCGTTTTGCCCATCGTCGAAGTTTCAGGTATGTGAGGTAATCTTGTTTTGATAATTCTCCAACGGTTTTAGCGTCGGAGTTTCGATAGTAAGAAGTCCATCCCCTTATTACAGGGTTAAGGTCTTTGATTAGTGCTGATTGCGGCGTAGACCCGTGTTTTGTGATGATTCTTCCGATTTCCTCTTGATGAGCCTTACTCGCCTTCGCGGATGGGGTGATGAGTGTATTAAATCCTAGTATCATACCTTCGGCAGTTTTATTGCTTCGGTATTTCCCGGCGGGATATTGTTGAATATGATGACCTAGGAAATCAAATCCTGCTTTGCCATCCTCACTTAATTCAGAATTGAATGTGTGAGTTAACCGGGTTTTTTCAGGTTTTAATTCAAGTCCTATACCAATTAACCATTCCGAGATGATTTCTCGGCATCTTTGGACAACGGTTTTATCTTCGTGAAAAATTACGAAGTAGAGTAGGCGACCAGCGAGTTACAATAAGCACTTTTCTGTCCGCCCCTCCCCGAACCGGGCTTACGCCTTTCG
>NZ_WJFC01000099.1 GCF_009725235.1 Scytonema sp. UIC 10036 | reverse complement strand
GGAGATGGGGGGAGTGGGGGAGTAGTGGGAGTAGTGGAAGTAGCAGGTAGGGGACGCTGGGATGAGTTATTTTGCAGTAAGGAATGAGATTGATCGGTCATTCCAGAGGGAGACGATGAAGAAACTGTGTTTCCGTGTCGCCATGTCAACAAATCCTCATATCCTCTGGCTTGGGGTAAATAAAGTGTAAAGGTGCTTCCCTCACCCAGACGGCTAACAAGTTTAATTTCTCCACCTAACAAACGGGTAATTTCCCGGCTAATTGACAAGCCCAACCCAGTACCACCGTATTTACGGCTGGTGGTTCCATCCGCTTGTTGAAACGCTTCAAAAATTATCTTTTGCTTCTCATTAGCAATGCCAATACCTGTATCGCTAACAGCAAAGCCGATGACAGTTTGGGCGCGACTTAAAGTTTCGTGGTCGTGAGACCATCCCTGAGTTGCTACAAACATTTGCAAGCGGACTTCTCCACGTTCAGTAAACTTGAATGCATTGGCGAGCAGGTTTTTTAACACTTGCTGCAAACGTTTGGCATCAGTATGAATGCTTCTGGGAAGATCTGCAGCGAGTTCGATGTGAAAACCGAGGTTTTTGTCACTTGCAATTTGTCTGAAGGTACGCTCTATTTGTTGGTGCAATTCTGTAAACAGCATTTGGTCTATATCAATTGACATAGTCCCGGATTCAATTTTCGCTAAATCCAAAATGTCATTAATTAGTGCTAACAAGTCATTTCCTGAGGAGAAAATTGTCCGGCTGTATTCGACTTGTTTATCTGTTAAATTGCCCCCAACATTATCTGATAGTAGCTTCGCCAGAATTAACAAGCTATTGAGTGGTGTCCGCAATTCATGGGACATATTTGCCAAAAACTCGGACTTGTATCTTGAGGAAAGGGAGAGTTGTTCTGCTTTTTCTTCCAAAGAACGTCTTGCGTATTCAATTTCTTGATTTTTACGTTCAACTTCTTTGTTCTGCAACGCTAGCAACTCTGCTTTTTCTTCAAGTTCGGCATTGGTTTGTTGTAACTCCTCTTGCTGCTTCTTCAGTAATTCTTCGGAAGCTTTTAGGGTGAGGGCTTGTTGTTCCAAGCGCTTGTTTGTTTCCCTAAGTTCGTTTTGCTGTGCTTGTAATTCCTGTGCCAAAGACTGCGATTGCTTGAGTAACTCTTCAGTCCGCATGCTAGCCGCAATGGTGTTTAATACAATTGCAATACTTTCGGTGAGTTGGTCAAAGAAAGTCAGGTGAATTTCACTGAAGCGTCGGAATGATGCCAATTCAATCACGGCTGTGACTTGTCCTTCAAATAGGACTGGTAAAACGACAACGTTGAGTGGCGGTGCTTCTCCCAACCCAGAACCAATCTTAATATAGTCGTAGGGTATTTCTGTCAGCAGAATGCGTTCTTTTTCCAAAGCACACTGTCCCACCAAACCTTCGCCAAGGTGGAAGCGATTGGCAAGGTGCTTCCGTTCCCGGTAAGCATAACTACTTAGTAGCTTTAAGAATGGATTGTCTTCTATGCCTTCCATAATGTAGAAGACACCGTGAGATGCTCCTACCAGTGGTGCTAACTCCGAGAGAATTAATTTGGAAACGGTCTCTAAGTCGCGCTGACCCTGTAGCATTCGGGTGAACTTAGCTAGGTTTGTCTTCAACCAGTCTTGTTCGGTGTTCTTCTGGGTTGTTTCTCTCAGGTTAGCAATCATCTGGTTGATGTTGTCCTTCAAGATGGCGACTTCACCCAGTGCTTCCACGGAAATCGAACGTGTTAAGTCACCTTTTGTGACTGCTGTTGCAACTTCTGCGATCGCTCTTAACTGAGTTGTCAAAGTTGCAGCCAGTTCATTTACATTATCCGTCAAATCCTTCCACGTACCAGCCGCACCGGGAACTTTCGCTTGACCTCCCAATTTTCCTTCAATCCCCACCTCACGGGCTACAGTAGTCACCTGATTGGCAAAGGTTGCTAGGGTGTCAATCATTTCGTTGATGGTTTCTGCTAGGGTTTCAATTTCCCCCTTAGCATCAAGCATCAGTTTGCGCTTCAGGTCACCGTTAGCAACGGCTGTCACAACTCGCGCAATCCCTCGCACTTGTGCTGTTAAGTTCCCCGCCATTGAGTTCACATTATCGGTCAAGTCTTTCCAAGTTCCCGCAACACCGGTGACTTGTGCTTGACCTCCAAGTTTACCTTCCGTACCCACTTCACGAGCTACCCTAGTTACCTCAGATGCAAAGGAACTGAGTTGATCTACCATTGTGTTGATGGTGTTCTTCAAATCGAGAATTTCACCTCTTACATCAACGGTAATTTTCTTGGACAAGTCACCGTTTGCCACCGCTTTGGTGACTTCCGCAATGTTTCGCACCTGGGCTGTCAGGTTACCCGCCATTGAGTTCACGTTGTCAGTCAAATCCTTCCAAGTTCCTGCAACGCCTTTTACGTAAGCTTGTGCGCCGAGTTTACCTTCGGTACCCACCTCACGGGCTACCCTAGTTACTTCTGATGCAAAGGAGTTTAACTGATCCACCATTGTGTTGATGGTATCTTTGAGTTCTAATATCTCGCCTTTGACATCTACGGTAATTTTCTTGGATAAGTCACCGTTTGCCACTGCTGTTGTGACTTCGGCGATGTTCCTCACTTGGGAGGTTAAACTTCCTGCCATTGAGTTTACCGAGTCGGTCAAATCTTTCCACGTCCCTGCAATTCCTGGTACTTGGGCTTGTACGCCAAGTTTCCCTTCGGTACCCACCTCTCGCGCAACCCTAGTGACCTCAGATGCAAAGGAGTTTAACTGATCCACCATTGTATTGATGGTGTTCTTCAGTTCTAATATCTCGCCTTTGACATCAACGGTAATTTTCTTGGACAAGTCACCGTTTGCGACTGCTGTCGTTACTGCTGCGATGTTCCGGACTTGGGCGGTTAAGCTTCCCGCCATAAAGTTTACACTGTCGGTCAAGTCTTTCCAAGTTCCGGCGACTCCCCTCACATCCGCTTGGACGCCGAGTTTTCCTTCCGAACCTACTTCTCTCGCCACCCTGGTGACTTCTGATGCAAAGGAGTTCAACTGATCCACCATAATGTTCATGGTGTTTTTCAGTTCAAAAATCTCACCTTTCACCTGTACTGTAATTTTCTTAGAAAGGTCACCGTTTGCGATCGCAGTTGCCACTTCTGCAATATTCCGCACCTGATCGGTGAGGTTTCCTGCCATCATGTTCACCGCACCCGTAAGGTCTTTCCAAGTGCCTGCAACTCCCTTCACTTCAGCTTGCACGCCCAGTTTCCCTTCCGTACCCACCTCACGGGCTACCCTGGTTACCTCCGATGCAAAGGAACTGAGTTGATCCACCATGATGTTAATGGTGTTCTTCAACTCCAAAATTTCCCCTTTCACATCCACAGTAATTTTCTTCGACAAGTCACCGTTTGCCACCGCCGTTGTCACTTCCGCAATATTACGTACCTGAGCTGTCAAATTTCCTGCCATAAAGTTGACGCTGTCGGTCAAATCCTTCCAGGTTCCCGCAACGCCCTTGACCTCAGCTTGTACGCCCAATTTTCCTTCTGCACCCACCTCACGGGCTACCCTCGTGACTTCACCTGCAAAAGAGTTGAGCTGATCCACCATGGTGTTGATGGTATTCTTCAACTCCAATATTTCGCCTCTCACATCCACTGTGATTTTCTTGGAAAGGTCACCGTTTGCCACTGCGGTTGTCACTTCCGCAATGTTCCGCACTTGGGCTGTTAAACTTCCCGCCATGAAATTCACGCTGTCCGTCAAGTCCTTCCAGGTTCCAGCAACTCCCCTCACATCTGCTTGTACGCCGAGTTTTCCTTCCGAACCGACTTCACGAGCCACCCTGGTTACCTCAGAAGCAAAAGAACTCAACTGATCCACCATGATGTTGATGGTGTTTTTGAGTTCAAAAATCTCCCCTTTGACATCTACAGTAATTTTCTTCGACAAGTCACCGTTTGCGATCGCAGTTGCCACCTCAGCAATATTACGGACTTGACCCGTCAAATTTCCAGCCATCATATTGACGCTGTCCGTCAAATCTTTCCAGGTACCTGCAACCCCCTGTACTTCTGCTTGTACGCCGAGTTTCCCTTCGGTACCCACCTCTCGCGCAACCCTGGTTACCTCAGATGCAAAAGAATTTAACTGATCCACCATGGTGTTGATGGTATTTTTCAATTCCAAAATCTCGCCCTTCACATCCACAGTAATTTTCTTCGACAAGTCACCATTTGCCACCGCCGTTGTCACTTCCGCAATATTACGTACCTGGGCGGTTAAACTTCCTGCCATGAAATTCACGCTATCCGTCAAGTCCTTCCAAGTTCCTGCAACCCCAGGGACTTGAGCTTGACCTCCCAATTTTCCTTCAGCACCGACTTCCCTTGCAACCCTAGTCACCTCCGATGCAAAAGAGTTGAGTTGGTCAACCATGATGTTAACCGTATTCTTCAACTCTAAAATTTCCCCCTTAACATCAACGGTGATTTTCTTCGACAAGTCGCCATTCGCCACTGCCGTTGTCACTTCTGCAATATTACGTACCTGAGCGGTTAAATTTCCCGCCATCATGTTCACCGACTCTGTTAAATCCTTCCAAGTCCCCGCAACACCTTTGACCTCAGCGAGAACACCTAGTTTTCCTTCAATACCCACCTCACGAGCCACCCGCGTCACCTCAGACGCAAAGGAATTCAGTTGGTCTACCATCGTGTTGATGGTGTTTTTCAGTTCTAAAATTTCTCCTTTGACATCAACAGTGATTTTCTTCGACAAGTCACCGTTTGCTACTGCTGTTGTCACTTCCGCAATATTACGGACTTGAGCAGTTAAATTTCCTGCCATTAAGTTGACGCTATCTGTTAAATCCTTCCAAGTTCCAGCAACTCCCGGAACTTCTGCTTGTACTCCCAGTTTCCCTTCAGTACCCACCTCACGGGCTACCCGTGTCACCTCAGAAGCAAAAGAGTTTAACTGTCCCACCATCGTGTTGACCATTTGGGCAGTTTGTAAGAATTCTCCTTTGAGAGGTCTACCTTCAATTTCTGGTGCAATAGTTTGGGATAAGTCACCATTCGCCACAGCCCGGATAACACGCGCAGTTTCCGCCGTTGGCTGAACCAAATCTGTAATTAGAGTATTGACAGAATCAACACAAGCTGACCAAGAACCCCGTACATTACCAAGGGTTGCTCGCTCGGTAATTTTACCTTCTTTACCTACAACATTACTAATGCGTTGTAGCTCTTCTGTTAATCGCTCATTTTGTTCAATTATGTCATTGAGAGCATCAGCTATTTTTCCTGCTATACCCGTTTGGTCGATGGGCATACGGGCTGAAAAGTCCCCTTTCTTAACAGCTGAGAGGGTTTTTAGTAGCTGTTTGAGATCTAAGTTATCACTTTCTTTCGTTGTTAATTCCGTAACCATGATTATTACAGTGAGCAGTGAGCAGTGACCAGTAACCAGCGAGCAGGGTATTCTTGTTATTTAAGGCTAAAGTGTATACACAAGTATATGAGAGTTTATAAATCTGTGTCTGAGATTGTGTTTCACCCCACTTTAACCCAGACCTTGGAAAGGGGACGAAAACAGAAGTTTAAGTTTCTATAAATGGATTTTGGTGACCTCAATACTTTATGTTTAGCCAAAAGGCGTATTCTTTAAACTATAACTAATTTAAAACACTCCTTTTGAAATACATTATTTGTATCTATCTATGGTATGAAAATTATCAATCCAAGTTAGCAGGGTTAAATAGTATAATTTTTTACTTAAACTTGACTCTCTAGGTTTTTTGAGGGTGCTGTAGCTTCAAGTGCCTCAAGTCGTTCTCATACTGTAAACAGCCAATAACTGTCAAAAGTGCTAACAAAAACGCACTAATGTTACCTGCATCGCCAAATCTTGGGGTAGCAGCCAGGGTCAGCGCCATTAGTCCGTCTATTAGACTATCATTAAGCTGGCGTAATTTACAAATGCCTCCTTTATTAAAAGAGGTAGTTATTTATATGCGTGTTGATGGAAGTTATTCTGTTTTTGACCCAGCCCGTCAACGCGAGATTGCTTATAATTTTAATCCAAATACACTCTGGAATGGATTAAAGTCACAAGATAAAGTGCTTTGTAATGGTCTAATTCAAGATTGGGTAACATGGCAAAATCAACCCAAGAAATATCCATTTCAACTCTTTTCTAATGTCATTACAAAACTTGCGCCCCACCCTTCAGAATGGATACAAGTGGGAGAACCAACGCGAGTTTCTATTGAAGACGTGCGCGATATTCCTACAGTTAATCTACCTTATGGAAATGTTCCTATCACCCAAACATCAGCAGGAATGAAGCGTATTTTGGGACTAGCTTATTTACTAGTATGGACTTGGTACGAACATAAAAAAGCTTCTGAACTACGACAGCAAGAACCAGTAGATCGGATAGTTTTACTAATGGATGAAATTGAATCTCATTTGCATCCTTGTTGGCAGAGGGTTATTTTACCAGCTATTTTAGATGTAGCGTGTAAATTACAACCCTGGACAAAGATACAGGCTTTAGTAACAACTCATTCGCCCCTTGTTCTTGCTTCCTTAGAACCAAATTTTAACGAGCAAGAAGATAAATTATTTTTATTTAAATTACAAGATAGAGAAGTTAGCCTTGACGAAGTACCTTGGTCAAAACAAGGGGACACAGTGGGATGGTTAACCTCAGCAATTTTTGGACTCAAACAAGCCCGTTCCCAAGAAGCAGAAATCGCAATTGAAGCAGCAGAAGCTTGGATGCGCGATGATGATATGAATGCGTTTCCAGAAAATTTGAGAAGACCAACACAAATTCATCAGGAACTTCAAAGAGTTTTACCAGGACACGATCCATTTTGGCCTCGTTGGATAGTAACAACGGAGAAAAGAAACTTTGGGTTATCTGGAGTATAACACAGATGATGCCATTTAATCCTCCTCCAGAACCACCTGATTTTGATAAAAAAGTGCGACAACCAGGAAATGCTTGGTTGGCAAAAAATCTAGAACCCAGTAAAGGAACCAGAGATTATTGGTCGCCTTTCAAAAGTTATTTAGCTGATGGTTTTAATAATCTTTTTGATATTACCGCCATTACCGGATGCAGATGTAGCGTTGATGGTTCCAGTGTTGTCTAAACGAATTTGGGGTGAGATGACTTCAATATCTCCTGCGATTCCAGAACCTTGAGAAAGAACAAACAAGCCACTAGCCGCATCAATAGTTCCGACTCTTGTACCAAATTGAGCAACACGGTTATTGAAAGTGCGATCGCTACTATTAATAATGACTCGGCCATTAGTCAAAGATACGTTTGCTCTAGTACTTTGAGAAGGGAAGCTCAAGCTGAATTTATTATCGTCGATTGAGAGAGCTACTATTCCTGGTTCTGCCAATCCTCCCAACTTAACTCTTCCACCATAAGCATTTAGTTGAGTAGCTAAATAACGGAGTAAACCGGAGTCAAACACCATCATTTCTTCACTTTCTAGGCTCACTCCGTAGTCGCTTCCAGTAGCAAGCGGATCGTAGACCCAACCACTTGGAGCGTAGTTCGGTAGGAACCATTAGGCAGTCTACCCAAGCCTAGTACAATGAAAGTGAGAGGTTGCAGATTCTCGTTCTAGTTTCATTGCACACCTAAAACATTACTGTTCTAGGCTTTCTCTCGTGCAGAGTTAGCCTGATACTTTGTACCTGTCCTAAACACGAGATTAGTTCTGTGTCGCAATATTGCTTTTAGCGCTATGTTACGTGCAGCGTTCAATCCAGAATGAGCAATGTAGCCATTAACCGTCCCCACGAAGTTAGCCCCTTTTTCATAAGACTGGAAATCAAACAAGGTCTTCGGGAATTCGTTGCTACGCCAGACCGGATTACCCCAAGGGTCAAATCTCGATGTATTACGAGGGTTAACCCTTGTTGTGACCACCATCCATCCTGATATTACCACCAACTAGCACTAGACTCTTGCGATGTGGGACACGCAGACCAAATGCACCGAATCCTGCTGGATCGCGTCCTGCTGGTATAAAAGCTAGCGATCGCTCTTGCAAAAGACGGTTTTCTTCTCAGCGATCGTATGCTGTTGGCGAATAATGAATCTGAATCCCTCACGCCGTTTTCAAGAAAGTGGCAAAACGAGAAAGTAAAATGACAATAGAGATCGAAGAAGCTTATTATGAGTAAAGAAGAACAGCTACTCGAATATTGGCGCGAACTCTCCCCTGAAGCCCAAGATCGAGTACTTCAACTCGCGCAAACTCTTAAGCCTCAGCCAGAGTTCGTTCCACAAACTCCCCTTGGTAAAAAGTTATGGGAAATCCGTCAACGTATTATCGCATCTGGCGTTCCTCTATTGAGTGATGAAGAACTCGAACAGGAACTTGCTGAGCGTCGAGGCGATTTTTAATCTAGGCAAACGAGTAGCATTTGCTGTATTTTCTTTTAGTATTTTATTTAGCAGTAAAAAATAATTTACTCTCTCATCAGCTTACACAATTTCTCAGCAATTTGAGTTAAGGTATCTGACGATAATTCACCTAGTTCGCGCTGGATAACTACTGTAGAAACTGTTACCAATTGATGTAATCTGATAGTAGAGGCAACTCGTAAGCCTGAAGTAGCAAAGTCGGGATGACTGCTGTCGATCGCAATATCCGTTTCTAATACAGTATCTGGGATACGACTGGTAACATAAGCCATAATGACATGACGACGTGCTCCTACAGGAGTGGTCAAACAAACTGCTGGACGCAACTTATTGACAGATAAATCATCATAAGGAAAAGGAACTAAGACAACTTTACCCTTAATCATGAAATGGTTTTCCATCAGCTAAGGTGTAAATATCTTCTTCTGGCTCTGTTATGGAACAGAAATCTGGTTCACTTACTACCGATTGAGCATATTCTAGATCGTGAAATGGTTTTCCATCAGCTAAGGTGTAAATATCTTCTTCTTGGTCTTTAAGAAAATCAAAAGCTGAATTTTTCATTGCTACTGTTAGCAATTCATATTCTTCTAGTTCTGCTTTTTTAAGTATGGCAGCTTCTAATGCTTCAAGTCGTTTTAAATCATCATAGGTAATAATTGCAGCTGTTGCTTTCCCTTGTTGTTCAATTACTATACGCTCTCCACTTTCCGTAACTCGATGAATCAGTTTTGGAAAATTGTTGTCATCTACATTTATATTTACTTTTGTCACATGGAACTCCTATTCAAAATCATACGATCGCTTGCTAACTCTACCAATATTGTTGAGCGTGTTTTCTGACAGTTTCCACATCCAGCTTTAAGCGCTCGGCAGTTTGCTCAATAGTTAATCCCATCTCCAATAAGATTGGTATCATTTCCAACTTAGTCTCCAGTATAGCTTCTTGTCTTGTTTCTTGATAAACTCTGCTTTTTTTCAAAGATTCTAAACCCAGCATAGCGGCAATTTCCTCCCGACTCAAGTTAGTAAACTTATCAATGACAACTGTTTGAATAAATTCTAAAACCTTTTCCTTCAAAATGACATCGGTTAGCGCTTGTTCGGCTTGACTCATCAGTTGTCTGGCAAGTTATCCAGTTTTTTCCTGAGTTTTCTTCTCAACTATTAACCGCATGACTCCTACACAAAGACACTCTCGACTCATGACTAATCAATGTTAGGAACTTGCAGAGCGATCGCCTGCTTATGGCAGTAGGTGCGCCTGGTGGTGGCACAATTATTACTCAAGTATTGCAAGTGATTCTTAATGTACTAGAATACAACATGGATGCAGGTTCTGCCGTATCCGCACCACGCATACATCATCAGTGGTTGCCAGATGAATTGAGAGTATAACCTTTAAGTTTAGATGCTCTTACCATCATAGAATTACAACGACGGGTACACAAGATTAAGCAAACTGCGCCTTGGGGAAATATCAACACAATTGTAGTCGCACCTGATGGAATTTTAGAAAGCGCAGGCGATCCACGCGGAGAAGGTTCCGCAAAAGGCTATTAAGTTGCCTTTCTCAATCCAAAATCTAAAATCTAAAATCCAAAATGGTATTAACTCTTAACTTCAATGGATTTGGAGCTAAACTCATTGGCGCGTGCGCTAGGCACTAATGTCCAGCCTGCTTTTAAAAGTTTTTGATAAGTCGCCCAACCTTTAGAACCTCCTGGTATTGGATAATCGGGAACAGAAAATTGTGGAAACGCGGTGTAAGGACGCCAAGGTTGATTGGGTGCAGTCTGCAAATGCAGAATCTTGTTCTCACTTTTGCTAGACTGTGATAACCAGCACATTTGTCTATACATATCAGACTCCTTAATTTCTTCAGCTCTTGAATGCATATTCGCAGACTTATGTCAAGTATCACCTCACCCAATAGGGGTAATTTTTTCTTTTCACTTTGTTGCCAAAGTTACAAAAAAAATTATAAATGAGGATATTTTGCAAGTACTTTACAAACACATACATAGGTTAATGAAAGCCAACTTTTAGGTAGTCCTTATAAGCTGCGTACAATCAGACGGATGAAAATAAGCATTAAGCTTTACGTCTATCTACTTGTATACCCAATGTTATTTGCAGTTCCGGAGAATTTATGTATGTTTAAGTACTTTTTACATTGGTTTTTAGTAGAAATTAGGGGTTAGGGGTTAGGGGTTAGGGATAGGTTCGCACACAAGCAGGGGAAATAACGCACGCCTAATGACAACTGACAACTGACAACTGACAACTTAGAAAGCCGTTACTGCTTCTTACTTATATATAATTGTTAAATCAGAAGTTTACAATGAACAATTTGTTGATAACCTACATTTTTTTTTATTTTGAATTTTTAATGATTGTTATAAGTGATTTGTCATTAATAAGGTTTTTAGTGAGCTTTTGCCCTATTGGACTTTGGATACAAAATACTTGTTCGCGTAATATGTATTAACGATGACTCAGCGTTACAATTTTTAGACATTGAAGAGGAGTGTTTTCTCGTATGTCGCCCGCTCACAATCGCTGTTTCAAGATGCTTCTGAGTTCATTCTGCTTTTGAACAGTTCCAGCAAGCAGGATACTGATTTTTCCCACTAGAATAGTACCCCAGTTAACCAACACAATGCCAGTATTGCTTTTAGGATTAAATTCAATATCACTGAAATCAAGGTTTTCGAGCGAGCAATATCGCGTCTTAAAGGTTTCACAACTCCAACTGGTAATATTAAGTTTCTTGGCAATACCTGTAGGATATGATGCGCCGTTAAAGCGTGGATTGCACTCGATCGCTAGATAACGCGTCTGTGTTGCATCTTCCACGACAGCAACATCAAAAGCAAATACCTGTTTCATCCCACGTTGCGTCATCCATTCGGCTATTGGTTCAACAGTGTCCCAAGGCTGATGCTTGCTGGGATAGCAATTGCCTATATGGGTGTAACCATCGAGTAATTGAGAAGTTACGACTAGACGTTGAAGCTTTGACGCCACAACGCAGTATTGCAAATTTAAAAAAGAGGAAGCTGTGACTTCCACCTGGATTTGTAAAGATATTGTATTGGGAAACGTTGTGAGGATTTGAGAAAGCTGTTGTGGGTTTTCACATCGCCTAATTCCAGCACCATCAACGGAAATAGTAGGTTTGAAATAACACGGATAGGAAAACTCAGATAAGTCTTTGATAGCAGCTTTGTTTTCAAAACAAAACGTTAGAGGAACGCTAACTCCAAGCTGGTGTGCCAGGTGTATAAAATTGTTCTTGCAGTTTATAAATTTAACCACGTTCAGCCAGTCAGAATCGACTCGGCGAAACCAATCTTCATCACAACCGACTTTGTTTCCAGGATTGCCAAAGAAGAAAAGGGAAATCTCCAGGTTAGGATAGTCTTCCAAAACTCTAAGCGAGACATCCCAGATGACATTTTTACTATGGCTTAAACCTATCCGTCCATAGTGTTCTGTAATTGTATCCCATTGCGACTTTAAATCTGGGTGCAACTGAATAATATCATTTGGGTCAGTCAAACCTAGCACCCTACCAGAATACAGATGATTACCTATGACAGATTCATGGGTACAGACCATGATGTCATGGTTGAAAATTCTATGGGGAGTCACGTTTTAATTGCTATTGTGAGGTTAACTGAAAACTGACGAGAAATCACAAATTTTGCCATTATACTCTCACAAAATAAAATATTAAAATATATATCTAAAGGCAGATGTTTGGTAAATATGACTCTTAGTCTAATACCCAGATTTCTCTGGAAGCGGAATGGGAAGGAGTTTGACTTAAAAAACTTAATGGATACAACACGATACAGCCAGTATACTCATACTACGGGCAAGTCTATCCTATGTCCGCAAGCTCTCTTGACGATGACAAATGACCTCTTAACCAAATTATGATAAAAATTCTTCATCTCTCTGATATCCATATGGGAAGTGGTTTTTCCCACGGAAAGATTAATCCCGTAACCGGATTGAACACGCGATTGGAGGATTTTGTTAATTCTTTATCACTATGCATTGATAGAGCATTGTCAGAACCAGTCGATTTAGTCATTTTTGGAGGTGATGCTTTTCCTGACGCAACTCCACCTCCATACGTACAAGAAGCTTTTGCCAGTCAGTTTCGTCGCCTTGCAGATGCCAATATCCCCACAGTCCTACTTGTAGGAAATCACGATCAACATTCTCAAGGACTGGGGGGCGCTAGTCTTTGCATTTATCGTACCTTGGGTGTACCGGGAGTCATTGTAGGCGATCGCTTAACAACCCATCGCATCACAACTCGTAATGGGTTAATACAAATTCTGACCCTTCCTTGGTTAACTCGCTCAACTTTGATGACTCGCCAAGAGACTGAAGGTTTATCTTTAGTAGAAATTAACCAGCTGCTGATCGAACGTCTTGAAGTCGTACTAGAAGCAGAAATTCGCCGTCTTGACCCCAATGTACCAACTATTCTTTTGGGCCATTTAATGGCCGATAATGCTTCTTTAGGAGCAGAACGTTATTTAGCCGTAGGAAAAGGTTTTACACTTCCTGTCTCTTTGCTAGCACGACCTTGCTTTGATTATGTCGCCTTAGGTCACGTACACCGCCATCAAAATCTTAATAAGTCTAACAATCCCCCTGTTGTTTATCCGGGAAGTATCGAAAGGGTGGATTTTAGTGAAGAAAAGGAAGAAAAAGGTTATGTAATGTTGGAAATCGAACGGGGTGACACTCAGTGGGAATTTTGCCCCCTACCCGCACGAACTTTTAAGACTATTGAGATTGATGTCTCTAAGATAGAAGAGCCACAAGCCGCAATTGTGAAAGCGATCGCAAAACACAACATCCAGGATACTGTTGTACGATTGATTTACAAACTTCGTTCCGAACAACTAGATTTAATTGATACCTCTGAATTGCACCGTGCTCTCAGTGCAGCTCATACCCATAGCATCCAACCAGAATTGGTCAGTCAATTGGCTCGTCCCCGTATTCCAGAGTTAAGTGCAAGTAATAGTATTGACCCAATGGAGGCGTTAAAAACTTACTTAGATAACCGTAATGACCTCAAAGACATAGCAGAATTAATGTTAGAAGCGGCACACAATTTATTAGCTGATGATGTGGAAGTTGCTCTCGAACCACTGACTCAAGAACAAGACCTTGCCTTAACCAATAGTAGAGATACTCAGTTAAAATTGCTGTGATCGGTGACCGGAAGACTCTCCTCACCTCCTTCACCTCCTTCACCTCGTTCCCAGGCAGAGCCTGGGAATGCCTGACTTGAGGCTCCGCCTCCCGTACTCAGCCAGAAGTGCGAGGCAGAGCCTCGCGGACTGCATTCCCAGCCTCTGGCTGGGAACGAGAGTGGCTGATGGGTCACTGGTTACTTATATGACTTTGAGCCTCGATAAATTCGCTCTAGCTGCTCTTGAGAAAGAGAAGTCATTGGAAACGGATGATGGTTATGGTTAGCTATCTCAATTTCCTGGATTGGTTGAACCTCTTTTACCGATGTTTCAGTAGAAGGATCGCATATCTCGCAAGAAGGAAGAGGAAGAAGTAGGGCCTCGTCTAACTCTGTTGGTGGAAGCTGAGCTTGAGGGAGGACATAAGCATGATTTTCAGCATCGTATGCCAAAACCTCTCCTGTTTCAATGTGATAAATCCAAGCATAAATACTTAATTGTCCTTGGTAGAGCTTGGAGCGAATGACGGGATATGTCCGTAAATTCTCAATTTGAGTCAGTACATTTTCGGCAGTGAGAATTTCTAGCAATTCTTCCCCCTCATATTGGCTGTAATGGTCTTGTATTAAGCGTCGGGTTGCCTCTGCATACTTGAGCCAATCATGCACGAGGGGCATTTCCTCACGCAGCTTGTCTAACTTCAGTAGCCCTTTCATTGCACCGCAATGTGAGTGACCGCAGACAATAATCTGTCGAATATCCAGTGCTTCAACAGCATATTCAATTGAAGCACCTTCACCACCATTAGTTGCACCAAATGGGGGTATAATATTGCCAGCATTGCGAATGACAAACAATTCACCCAAACCAGCTTGGGTAATTAGGTTTGGATCGACACGCGAATCAGAGCAGGTAATAAACAACACTCTAGGATTTTGACCGTGAGTTAGTTGTTTGAACAGCTCTTGGTATCTGCAATAGTAGCTAGCTTTAAATTCGCGCAGACCTCTAATCAATTTTTTCATAGGGCTAACCAGACAGGCAATAGTCTTTATTCTCCCTCGTAAAGCTACGGTTGTATCAATTCTTGTATTAAAGTGTAAAGTTTATGAGATTTTATAAAAATCCCCGGTTTTTCTCCGGGGTATGATGTCTTTCGACACTCTTGCACTTAATCCATACAATACTCATTGTACAATTTCCAATGATGCCAAAGTGCCAACGTGAAACGGGCATTGGAGATTGGGCAATGCCCTGGTTGTTCTTTTCAATAGCTTAGAATTGTAAGGCAAAAGATAGCACTCGGGTGCGATCCCAATAAGCTTGTCCCAGATACAACCCAGGAGCAACTTCACGAATCTCATCCCGAATCTTTTGAGCAAGAAAAAATGAAGATTTGGAGTAATCCAAGATAATGGATTCTCCTTCACTCAACCAACTATTTCCCCTGTAAACTTTAGCATCGACCATATGAAGCCCAAAGACAGTCAGCCGATTGAGCAACAATCCTTGCTCTCGGTCAAAAATCTTTCCCTGCCAAAGAAATGAATCAATTAAAGATGAAAAGACTTCCCACATGGAAATTTGAAAAACAAAGAGAACCTTCCCATTGCTTTGACCATTGGGAATTTCACCAATAGGACTGTTTTTATAAAGATTATCTAATTCTGTAGGTGTCATTGCCATCAAGTCTTTCATTGTAATTGTCATTTTTAATTACCTCTGGAGCAAAAATAAATAGGCAAAGGGCTTCCAGCATTAGAGCAGTTATGCACTCTAAGCTTTTTTACTTAATCAGTAGCGTCAAACAAATTAAGTGTAAAATGCTTGAGGCTCGTAGTTGCACCAAGCGCGTTCGCCGCCCTTGCGTGCCGCAGGCATAGACAGCGCAACTACGAACATTTTATGTTTTTTTAGGTTGAACTGCTTATCAGCCTTCTTACTTATGTAAGTGTCAGCAAATTTCACTCATGCATTTAGGGAACACCAGGATTATAAAAAATGTCATAGCAATTCTGTATAAAGATGCATCTTCTCAACTTCTGAACTTCCGTGTAGTTCCCTCAAGGCATTGGGGGGAAAGATTTAGCTGTGGGGTAAAAATATATTGTAGCTTCACAAAGAAATGTCATAAATAGAAAAATAATTGTAAAGAATTGTATTTATCGTTTCGGAATTATCTATTTTGAATCTGAATCACTCATTGTATTTTAATATGGAGTTCACTTTCGAAGTGCATGAGTGAATTGTGCTCATACCTATTTAAGTAAGGCAGATCGTTTTTGTTCAAGTTAAGAGCAAGCTAAAGGTAACTAACTGCAACCGCTTAAATTTCTGCCAATACGTGAGTTATAAAAGTGTAGTCTTGCGACAAGTGGGTTTTATGAAGAAGACAAGTCTATTATTTACTAGCTGTCTGCTCCTTGCCGTGATTATGTTTATAGTCTGCGGCTTTTATGGAACATCTACAGCTTTCGCTAGCGAATCTAGTGAAACTTCTATACCTGTTGCAACTGGGTACTCTACAGCATCTGGTGCTGAGTACTCAGATGATGTCAATAACTGTGATGGTCTTGGTTATTTACCATACGACGACAACCTGACAGATGCGGAAAAGCGAGGTCGTTGTACTTGGTACTTATGGACGGGTGGAAACGATAAATATTACAGAGATGTAGCAAAGCGAACACATGGTGAAGTCGATTTACTAAGTTTAATGGATTCACGCGATCGCGACCAACGGCTCAAGCGTTTCGGCGCAATCAACGATCCGGGCTGTGAAAAAGCAACAGAACCAGATGAATATGGTTTGTGGCTCGATAAGTGTAAAGACTCTCAATCCACAGGGGTAATTGGATTGCGAAAGTTCAAAAATCCCAACTTCGATCCTGTAAAATGGGACTTAGAAAAATACAAGCAAGACGCACAAGTAGAACCTCCTTACCGAATCGGACAATCCTGTGCTATTTGTCACGTAGCCTTAAACCCCCTCAACCCGCCCCAAGATCCAGAACACCCAAAATGGGAAAACTTGGTAGCAGCATTGGGGAATCAGTACATCAAGGAAAATGAACTGTTTGGCTCAAGAATTAAGCCAGATGATTTTAAATGGCAAGTGCTGCACTCACAAAAGCCAGGGACTTCTGATACTTCTCGCATCGCGACAGATTACATTAACGCCCCCAATGCAGTCAATGCTATCTTCAATTTAAGCGATCGCCCCAAATATCCCGAAGTCATGAACGATGGTTCCACACAGGAAGTCAATCACATTCTCAAAGATGGGGCTGATTCTACTGGAGTCGCAAATGCATCACTGCGGGTTTACGTCAACATTGGGATGTGCGGTGATTACTGGTTGAGTCTCCACGATCCCATACTAGGCAGAAAACCACAACGACCTTTTGATATCGAAAAAGCCAAGAAGGAATGCGGAGACTGGAGAGCAACAGAAGCCCGCATGGGAGATATGGAAGCATTCTTAAAAACCATCCAACCTATGCATTTGAAAGATGCGCCTGATGGTGAGACATTCCTAACCAAAGATGAAGAAATTCTCAATCGCGGTAAAGCCGTTTTTGCCAACAGTTGTGCTACCTGTCATTCCAGCAAACAGCCTCCCGCAGAAGTTGCAGCCGATCCAGAAAAAGCCAAACAGTGGTATTTGGAATCTGTATTGAGCAGTGACTTTTTAGACCACAACTTCTTGTCCGATGACAAGCGTTACCCCGTCACCCTTATAGGCACAAACGCGGGACGTGCGTTAGCAACAAATGCAACAAAAGGGCATATTTGGGAACAATTTTCTTCTAAGACGTATAAGGAATTGCCATCACCAGGCACCTTAAAGCTAGATAATCCCTTTGACAAAAGCGCACCCATTAATTTTGAAGTGCCTTCTGGGGGGGTGGGATATTATCGCACACCATCGCTCATTAGTATTTGGGCAACAGCACCATTTTTGCACAACAATACATTGGGAATTTACAACGAAGATCCAACTGTTAAAGGACGTGTAGAAGCGTACACAGATGCAATGGAAAAAATGCTGTGGCCTGAAAAACGTGAAGGTATTATCAGCCGGACAACTCAAGCCAGCACCTTAACACTACCTCGTGGAATTGTTAAGCTTCCCGTTCCTAAAGAAACACCTGTGAACTTAGTGGCAAATATCAACATTAGAGATGCAATCACAGATTTCAACATTCTGCATTTTCTTCAAGATGTGAGACCTGAAGGTGGTATTAAAGGCAAACTTGCACGCTTGCTTATAAGGGCAAACAAGTCTCCTGATTTCATTGAGGACAAGGGTCATACCTTTGGATCGGAACTATCTGATGAAGATAAGAAAGCGTTGATTGAGTTTGTGAAAACTTTTTAACGCTTCTCTAGCTATGTAGGGTGGGCACTGCTCACCTAGCCCTGTCAAGGTGACTCACAAAATTTTGATTCATGTGGCAAGGCAACATTTTTTTCCTCTGCGCTCTCTGTGCCTCTGCGGTTCAAAAGTCATTTATTTAACCGCAGAGGACGCAGAGTACACAGAGGTAAGAGGTGAGAAGACGATTGATTTCCTGAAATTTTAATCCACCTTGACAGGGCTACCACTGCTCCCCTACTACCTCTTATAAAGAAAGTTATGAAAACAACAAATCAACATAACCAGAAGCAAACAGCACTTATTACTGGAGCATCTAGTGGAATTGGTTATGAATTGGTGAAGTTATTTGCTCGAGAAGGTTACAATCTTGTTCTCATAGCGAGAAGTGGCGAAAAGCTGGCTATAATTGCACAAGAATTCAATCAAAAATACAGCATTACAGTTAAAGTTATTCCCAAGGATTTATCCGAACCTACCTCTCCAGAAGAAATTTTCCAAGAATTACAACAAGAAAATATTACTGTAGATATTTTAGTCAATAATGCTGGATTTGCTACTTATGGTTTCTTTAATGAAACCGACCTTAATACCGAACTGGAAATGATGCAAGTTAATATGGTGTGTCTCACCCATTTAACAAAGCTCTTTCTTAAAGATATGGTTAAGCAAGGTTATGGCAAAATCTTAAACGTTGCTTCAACTGCATCATTTCAGCCCGGTCCTTTGATGGCAGTTTATTTTGCAACCAAGGCTTATGTCTTATCTTTTTCTGAAGCGATCGCCAACGAATTAGAGGGGACTGGTGTTACAATCACAGCACTTTGTCCGGGACCAACAGAATCTGGTTTTCAGAAAAGAGCAGCAATGGAAGACTCAAAACTAGTTAAAGGTCAAAAGATTATGGATTCGGAAACTGTAGCCAAAATTGGCTATACTGCCTTAATGGAAGGGAAAACTGTTGTTATTACTGGAATCAAGAATAAAATATTAGCTGCTAGTGTAAGATTTAGCACAAGAAAAATGGTGACAAAAATTGTTAGAAGTATGCAGGAAAGACAGTGACCAGTAACAAATAACAAATGACTTTTGACAAATGACAAATGACAAATGTTATGTTTTTGTAGGAAAATAACAGTTATACAGCAGCAATTGACATGGGAGGTTGTCTGTGGGGTTTAAAAAAATTTTGGTAGCTCTTGATGCATCACCTGAAACACAGGTGGTGTTTGAGGAGGCTTTACAATTAGCAAAAAAAGAGTCAGCTTGCTTAATGCTCTTTAACTGTGTGGATTTTGGCTCAAAACTCACTTTTCCAACTGAAATCAAAGAGAAAACTCAAGAAGGCGAAGAATTACTTCAAGGGTACAAGAAAAAAGCACAAGAGCAAGGAGTTGCAGTAGAATCTTTATGCCGAGTGGGAGAACCCGGAAAATCAATTTGCAATTTAGCACAAAGTTGGAGGGCAGATCTGATTGTACTTGGTCGCAGAGGTTTTAGAGGTTTCACAGAAGTTTTATTAGGGAGCGTCAGCAGTTATGTCCTTCACAATGCCCCTTGTTCTGTTTTAGTTTTACAAGGTGAGGCTTTTAGCAGTTAAATATAATTTAAAATTTAAGGAAGATTGGGGCAAATTTTTTGATAAGTTTCACCTAAATACAAGTCCCACTCTTCTAAAGTTAAATTGCAAGTCAATCGACTGCATGCCTCTTCAATCAAAACTTCTGGCTGTAAATTCCAGATTTGAACTTGGTTTAAACAATTAACAGTTACTAAGTGTTCGCTATCCCAGCTAAAAATAATATGATTTATACCTCCGTAAACTTCAATACGCGACACTTCTTGCTTACTTATCAAATCCCATATTCTGACAGTATCACCACCAACAGCTGCTGCTAAGAAGCGACTTCCTGGACTGAAAACTACTTTTGTCACCGCTCTACCCAGTTTTATAATAGGTAAAATTTCTTCACCGGACAAGTCCCACACTTGGATGAAACCATCACTGTCTACGGATGTATCCGAACCATAAAATCCACCAAACCCAGCTAGGTATTTTCCATCTGTACTCAGGATAAATTCACTTAATCCCTCATTATCTAGCTTTATACGTGTCACTTCTTCTCTTTCTAAAATTTTTAGAACCAATAAATTTTTATCGGTAAAATTTGAATCTTTAGGAAGAATTACTAAAGATTTTCCATCTGAACTGATGCTGATGACTTTGCTATTTTCTAATTTATCACTTTGTTGATAATTTATAATATCCCATACTATAATATCACAAATTAAAACTTCAATGTTGTCTCTATATATAGTTGTCAAGTGAACTAATGTAGTTAAGAATTTTGCGTCTTGACTAAAGGCGATCGCAATCACATTCGCATTGTGTTCCATCGCTAGCAATTCTTGACCGCTTGCTAGTTCCCAAAGTCTTACCGTTTTATCATCGCCAACAGTAGCTACCAATTCTTCATCTGTACTGAAAACAGCATAATGTGCTCCTTGATGTTTGATAAATCTTACCTCCTGATAAGAATTCATATCATAAACTTGTAACCCATGAGCTTGGCTGCAAGTTATTCCTAAATACTGACCGCGAGAACTTATAGTGATACTATTAACAAATTTTTCTCTATCAAGTTCGAGCGCAACTTTACCATCAAAGTCATCAACAATCTGCCATAGATGTACAGTATCGCTATACCCTTTTTCTGGATTGCTATCTTCCTGAGTTGCTATGTACTGACTATCTCGACTAAAGGCGATATTGACAACATAGTTTTCATGGAGCAGGCGTGCAACTTCTTGACCTCGAAAAACGTGATATATTCTAGCAATTTTGTTAAATCCTTTCCCCACAGTAGCCAAATAATTTCCATCGGGACTAAAGACAACACAACTCAACCAGGTTGTGGGGTTATCTTTGATATGTGTCACTTGATAACCGCGAGGAACCTCCCAAACAATTGCTTCTCCTTTCCTATCTCCAGCCGCCATATACTGACCATTAAAGCTCATGGCAATAGTATTAATCCATGCATTATGCTCTACAGTCATCTCTTCTCTACCACTTGGTATTTTCCATACTTTAACGGTAGTTAAATTCACTGTTGCCGCAAAAAATTTACTGTCTAAACTAAATGCCATGTCATCAACATTTTCGCGAACAGCCAAATTGAGTTCGGAGCTAGTTGGTGAAGATAAATTCACGGTTTCGTTGATAATTCGCCGCTTGGTAGAAAGTTTCCAAACCTGTCTTCTCCCTTCTCCAGAACCAGGATTATCTTCAATAAATTCAGCTAAATAATTGCCATCCGGACTGAAAGAAATCGGCTCTTGACCGCTATAAAACTCTGGTAATTTTACTAATGGCAATCCCACAGGTATGACTTCTAAAGAATCCGTCAATTGCCATACACCTCTAAAACCACCACTTACAATAACTATATATTGTCTTTTTGGGCTAAAAATAATATGCTGTACGGGTCGCTCGCTGACTATTTGTGCAATGAATTGTTGATTTTTTAAATTCCAAATCTTGACGATTCCATCTTGACAACAAGTAGCAGCATATTTCCCATCTGGGCTGATGGTGGCAACTTTTAAATCTTTTTCATACTCTAGACTAGCCACTTCTTGACCGCTCTTTATTTCTATCAGTCTGATGGCATCATTGGCGATCGCTAAATGTTTGCCATCAGAACAAAAGGCTAATGAATTTGAACAAGTATAATTCTGAAAGCTATGTTTATCGATCCGAGCGATAGAGCGTGGGAGCAAAGCCAGCCCTTGACGTAGGGTTTGATCTGCCAAAAGATACCTCATTTCTAGCTTGTTGAAGCGTTTCATGGATTCAACAGCCAGTAAAGTACTCAATTGCAGTAAACTAATATCCTCCCTTTGTATCATTTGTGCTTGTGTTGCTAATAGGCGAGCCCGAGCAATTTGCTGTCGTTCTTGTGAGATTCGCAAACGCTCCTTAGCTTCTTCAAGTTCATCTTGTCTTTTTTGAATGCTACTTTTCACAAATTCCGTTTCTAGCTGATTCAGCCAGTTCTTCTGGGGAGGATATTCTAGAACTTTTTCTAACACGGCAATGCGGGGGTCACGACTCCAGAGAAAAGCCGATTTGCGATCGCGATCGTGCCAATCATGAGCAGCCAGTGCCAGACGTTGGCGCAGCACTAAACTTTCATTTTGTTGCTTATCGTCCTTCCACTTTTGTAAAAGATCCCATCCCAACACTAAAGCATCGTGGGCGGGTTCTACGAAAGGTTCCCCATTAGGTTCTTTTCCACTGACAATCAATCGAGCATCGGTAAAGCATTGAATAATTTGCTTAACTCGCTTGTTGTCTTCAGCATTGGGGTACTCTAGTTCGCGCAAAGGAACCCGTCTGCGAGCCAAAGCACCGCCATCGACAGTGACCGTTCGCAACATAACTTTACGAACAGTGTAGTCGTAAAGAGAGTCCATTTGTACTAATTTTTCATACTCTTTGGTTGCTCTACGGGTTAGGGAGCCTGCGACTCCCCCCAAGTCGTTATAATCCTGTTCTGTTAAAGCCCGGTTATCGCCTCGACGGTTCAAATATTTCAAATAAAGTTCGCTCAGAGTAAAAGAAAGGAGCGGAAGTGCTCCAGGCATCTGAACAACTTCATTAATTAATCGCTCTACTAATTGTGCTGGTTCAAAATAAAGGACTTTTTCTGCTGCTGGTTTTTCAATGACTTCTCGAAGCTCATTTTGAGTCATTGGCGGTATCAAAAATCGGGCATCCATCCAACGATCTGGAAAAGCAGATGTTAAAAACTGTGGTTCAAAGTCCAAGCGGAGCGTTATGACAATATGAAACTGTGGTTGGGCAAGTGCTTGTTCCAGTTCTGTTAAAAACTGCGATCGCATTTCATCGTTTTGACACGTGGTAACCAATTCTTCAAATTGGTCGATCGCAAGCAGTAGTTTCTTTTGAGGATTGGCATTGCACCAAGCATTTACGACAGCAAGCAGTGACAATTGGCGATCGTTTGCCGTTGATATCTTCTTTTTAACTTGAGAAAGTACAATTCTTGGAGAAATACCGGGACGAATAGGGTCAATAATATACCAATCATGAATAGTAGATTTACGCAAATAAGGCAATAATCCGGCTTTTACAAGACTGGATTTACCTGTTCCTGAGGCTCCCAAGACTACCGTTAATTGGCGATCGCAAACAACCCGACTCAATTGTTCTGTTAATTTCTTTCTTCCAAAAAACAACTCACTGTGAGCCTCATCAAAAGATTCTAGACCTCGGTAAGGGTTCTTCTCAGGATTCAGTTGAGGAGCAGGTGGTAAGTTCAATTTATGACCGGGAACTAGAAAAATGTATTCCCCGTTGTCATGTTTTGCTAAGTGATATAAACCAGGAGTTTGGCGACTGTGGAGTTTTTGAGTCGTTGTTGCCAATTTCGCCCCCAGATAAAAGTAGAGTTCTGTTGCTGTAATGACTCCATCCCCAGTTGGTGTGCCATCTTTAACTGGTAAAGAAATATCGGCATCACCGCGTAAGGCTTGAAACAGTGCTGCAGCAAAAGGAGAGTGATGTTCTACCGTTCCACGAGATGCAACAAAATCCAAAGCCTTCTCATCGTCAGCCGCAGATGCTAGGACTTGCCAAGCTCGGTCTTGAATGAAGCGATCGTAACGTTCTTGATACACAACTGGCAAACGCCGCAAGGCATTTCTTTTGTGACTTGACCAACGAAATGCGCCTGCAAAACAGCAATCAAGAATAACTAACAAATGCCTGCAAGGTAGAGCAAGCAGAGCATCGTGTAAATTCTGCATTTGCAGGTAAGTACTGATATGACCTGACTCAGCATCAGCCGGTACAAGATAACCCGCCGGACCTTCTTCATTTTCCAATGCATCCAGAGCAAGACCGTGTCCGGCAAAGTAAAATACAATCCTGTCATTTTCATTGAGTGCGATCGTTTCTCGATCAAGAGGTAATTTCTGTGCGTGAAAAGCAGCAAGTAGTTGGTTCAGTCCTTCCAAAGAAGCATCTTGGTTTAAAAGCAGCCGCACACCGTATTTGTAATCTTCCAGAATCCGAGCAAGTTCGCAAGCATCAGGGACAGCCGTTTCCAAGGGTGGGATGCCATTTGAATAATCATTAATCCCGATAATAACGGCAAAATTCCGCTGAAACTCGTGCTTGGACATAATTGGAAGTTATAAATAACTGCTTAAACTATCTATTACCTATATATTTAAATAGTGTTAAGCAAAATCAGCTTATGCATAAATATCATGACTTAACATAAAAATTACGCAAAATTGCGTCTTTACGTGAGTTTTAATAATTAGGACTTACGCACTATACAAATTGACCATTATATGTGTTAACGGATAATGGTCGTTTCAGACTTGTAGGGGCGCGGCGGCATTGCGCCCCTACTTGATATCTTGTTGGCTCAACAAAAAAACCAGTTTTTTTGTAAAGACTAGCCTTCGTGTTCACATTAGCAAAACTCTCATCAAAGATAACCGACCACAGGTTTTTCGTGGATTATAGCCAAGATTCCACCAGAAAAGGTTGTGCTTGCTGAATTCGGATAAAATCGCTGTCCGCAGAAACAAGGATGAGATTATGCTGAATCGCTGTCGCTGCGATCCAAAGATCGTGGTCATCAAATCCCAAATCTCCAACACTTGTACTCCGACGTTTGCTTTTATCTTTAGGGGCAAACCGCTCAAAAACTGCTGCTTTGAGTTGACTGTAAAAAATAGCGGTTTCTTCGTCAATGAAATACAAGTCAATATCTATCAAAAATGCTTGAACTGCTGCCCGGTTTTTGGCTTGTTGTTCTGATTTTTCGCTCATGTAGAGCAGTTCACCGTAAGTGATAATGCTAATGCCAATGTCACTAGCAGAACGAGATTGCAGAGCGGCAATGACGTTAGGGATGTTATTAATGATATAACTGCAATGGTTGGTATCTAAGAGATACATGGAAAGAAATTAAAATTGGGCTTTAGAGCGGGATTCTTTTACAGAGCGAAGACATTCTTCCAAATCATTTCCTTGCCAGGTTCCAGCAAATTTCAGTAGATCGCCTGCCTTGGTTCCTCGTTTAATTGGAGCTAACCGACGAAGCGGGCGTTGATTAATAGTACTTTTGTTAGTTAGGGAATCCAAGAAATCACTGACTAAGGAGAGTTGTTCGGATGGCAATTGAGCTAGTTGTTGTTCGATTTTTTGGCGCAGTTCCGGGTAAGTCATTAGCACATCTCTGTATTTGATAGTCTATTTTCTCGACTTCTTAATTCTACAATCTTAAAGCCCATGTCATAGTGATTCGCTCGTGCCGCAACGGTAATGCCCAACTACCAGAATCTTCACAGCACCCAAGCAATAGTACTGTACCCCTCACCAACAGTAATCGGTTTGTTTCCTGGTACAGTCACACTAGTGTGTTCAATGAAATGAGATGACTATATATCAATGTTGGAAAATCTATTGGCTATTGACTCAATTGATACAGCTTGATTATCCCTAATTTCTGTTGACCTTAAGCAAAATGTGCTTTCAAGGCTTCAAACCGACAACTAAAGTCGTTATAAAGTATCTTAAGTTGTTTTGAATTAGCTCTATTTTCCCTATATCTCATTTGAAGCTGTTTTGAATTATCTCTAAGTTTTTGAGACCTAACAATAACATGATTACCAAAATCTTTGTTAAAGGATTTTGTTTGAATTGGTAAGTTACTTACCTCGTTCGATTCAGATTTAATCAGTTTGGTGATACTTTCTATCAATCCCTCGGCTGTATCTATGTCAATCCCTTCCAAAATACCAATAGCTAAAGAAACAGATTCCTTATTCCTTGGGTATTTAGAGGTTATCTGATAAATCATGTTTTCAGTTTCTAACATTGCTTTTGTAAGAGATATCGGTTTATACGTATAAGAACGGGTTGTATAATAAGACAAAATTAATCTAAGTAATTGCTTTTCTACAATAGTTAGATGTTCAAGAGTGTATCCGAATGTATTACATAACAGTGTAACTAGGTCACAACTACTTAGATAATTGGACATTCACATACCTCCTTTTGAAAAAATAATACATACGATTTGGAATTTAAGTTTTTGTATCATTTGATTTTGAGTTTTTTGTGAGGAGTGATAGTAAATTGTGATACAGGGTAAATTGCAGTTGAGTGATGAAGGTCAATCGGCACGGTAGGGCTAAAGTGCTTACACAGGAGGAGATACAGCGAATTTTCAACCACGGGCTAGAAAATGACCGTGACCGGACTTTGTTTGGAGTATGCCTGTTTACGGCGTGTCGTATTCGTGAGGCAACTTTCACATCATTCCATTTCAACTAGAGCATCGGTATCGTACTACAAGTGATTTAATGAAAAAATAAAAGCCCTACAAGGTAGAGGATAAAGTATAAGACACATTGTCCCTAAAACCAGTTCTCCCACTGTCAGCCCATGCAAATCACTCTCAACCTCGATGAAGCTCTTCTTGACGAAGCCTTCCAACTTACCAACCTTAGCACTCAAGAAGAAGTGCTTAACCTTGCTCTGCAAGAACTTGTGCGATCGCGTAGAAAGAAAAACCTTCTCGACCTCGCCGGACAAATCCAGTTTACTCCGGACTTCGACCACAAAGCCCTGCGCGAAACGAATCATGCTGCTGATTGATACATCTGTTTGGGTCGGCGTCTTCCGCGATCGCGTTACCCAACAAACCGGACAAAATGTTGGGTTTCGTTCCTCAACCCAACCTACACATTTGCCATCCCATTTCGTTTCGTCGGGAGCATTAGTGACAAGCACTACAACATAGATAAAAGCCTTAGCATAGCTACCTTTTGCCAAAAAGCTTAATAAATTTAAACAATCGGAAACAGCATTTCATCCTTAAGTAGAATTTAACTTTTTATTTATGTTTAGGTAGATTGAGAAATGTATCATACTGCTGACTGTTACTTGGTCTGTAACGGTCAAGCTAGTGTTCAGTTTAGAAGCTCTAGCACTGGTATGGTCAGTCCTTGCACGTCTGATTCTGTAGCTTAACAACTGAATTTATAGTGAACAATTTATCTTGTCCTACTTTAGAAGCACTGGAACCTCTTTCTGGCGCGACGCTAACACAAAAAACCGATACGAGCGCAAAAATTTCTAAACAAGTCATAAGAACTAGCCTTAAGGCATCCACCATAGATGGTATCTTAGCCGCTATCTTTTCCAACATCACGAGTGGTGTGTTGCTGGTGAACTTTCTACTAGAACTAGGTGCAACACCAGTAGAAATTGGGATGCTGTCGTCAATTCCCATGCTAGTAAACTTTTTACAACCACTAGGAGCATTTATTGCAGATCGTACCAAGAGCCGTCATTGGTACGTGCTAGCCATATTTGGGCCATCAAGGCTACTGTGGCTGACTTTATTGTTAGGTATTATGTGGTTGGGTTCGTCCAACAATCATCACCATCAACTGGTAACTTGGACATTAAGTATAATTTTTATCGCTAACGTGTTAGGAGCTTTAGGTTCTTCAGCCTGGTTTAGCTGGATGGCGGCTTTAGTTCCCAAACAGTTGCGGGGCAGATATTTTGGTTTTCGCAATAGTACTGCAAGCCTAACAAACCTCTTGTGTGTACCAGTGCTTGGATTTAGTATATCGGCTTGGCCTGGAGGCACAATTCAAGGTTTTAGTGTGATGTTGTTGGGTGGAGTTGTGGTTGGGATAGCAAGTTTGATGTGTCAGTTTTGGATGCAAGATGTCAATCCGCAAGTCACTCATGTTGAGACTTCACCCAATCAAAAGGAAGACAAATACAGCCAACCTAGAAAGGTCAGTATCTTTAAAGACATCAACTTTCTCAAATTACTACTGTACTTAGGTCTGTGGACTTTTGCAATCAACCTTAGCGCACCGTTCTTCAATCTTTATATGATGAGAAATTTAGCGTTGGATCTAAGTACAGTCACGCTTTACACTAGTTTGGCGGCTGGCGCAAACTTAATCCTGCTAGTGCTGTGGGGTAAGTTGGCTGACAGGATTGGGAATCGTCCGCTTCTACTGTTAGTTGGTATTTTGATAGCAGTTACACCAATATTTTGGCTATTTGCTGGTGCTGATTCAGTTTCTATATGGATATTGTTACCAACAATCCATTTAATAACTGGTGGTTTTATGGCAGCAATTGAGTTATGCAGCAGCAATATTCAAATGTCAGTAGCACCTTTAGATCGTCCTTCTCAGTATTTTGCCATTGCCGCTGCTGTTGCTGGTGTCAGTGGAGGGTTAGGTTCAACTGTTGGTGGCTTTATAGCTGGACTAAATATGCTTGGAGGTTTACCCGGACTGTTTGTGCTTTCGGCTGTTTTACGATTAATTGCTCTGCTACCTTTGCTCGTTGTTCAAGAACCACGCAGCCAGTCACTTGTTGACATTGTGCGAAATGTTTTACCCGCCAAGTCTCAACCTACATTAGTTTCAGAAGTCGAAATTTAGGTTGGTGAGGTACAAAAATTACCCCCCTCTGTCCCCCCTTGGTAAGGGGGGATGAAAGGGGTGTAAATTATTCTATATTGTGGAACGGGCGTCCTCGCCCGTTTATTTTTGCAAATTCAAAGCGCTATGGATTTTGCCATTACAATTAACAGCAATTCCTCAGTACCACTCCACCAACAGCTTTACGAGGAACTGCGCCAAGCCATTCTGAATGGACGATTTTTACCGGGTGGGCGCATTCCTTCCACCCGTCAACTGGCTAAATCTTTGGGCATTTCCCGCACGACTGTAACTCAAACCTACGACCAACTTTTAAGTGAGGGATATATAGAGACTGTTGTGGGTTCCGGTACTTTCGTTTGCTCTCAACTTCCCGATGATTTATTACGTTCAGCACCCGTTCAATCTACCAAAACAAAAACCCGTCCGCCAGTTCAACTCTCTAAATATGGAGTGAGTTTGGCTCAAACAGAAAATGTACCAAGAGTTCCCGAACCGGACTTATTTATTAACTTCCGCTACGGACGACCTGCTTTTGACCAATTTCCCGTAGAACTGTGGCGCAAGTTGCTTTCTCGCTACTGTTGCTCTAACTTGGAATGGCTGGATTATTCAAGGGATATTCTAGGATACAAGCCTTTGCGAGATGAGATCGCACGTTACCTCTCCCGTTCCCGTGCTGTTAATTGCGATCCAGATCGAGTGTTAGTTGTGAACGGGACACAGCAAGCACTTGATTTAATCATGCGTTTGTTCATTGAACCTGGGAACGTTATTGCTATGGAAGACCCCGGTTACTTAAGTGCAAGACTTATTTTTGAAACACAAGGCGCAAAACTTCTACCCGTTATTGTAGATGAGTCTGGTTTGGTAGTTGAAGACTTGGCTCGTGCAAAAGAACAAGTTCGGCTTGTGTATGTCACACCTTCTCACCAATTTCCTACAGGAGCAATACTTTCCCTCCCAAGACGTTTGGAATTACTCACTTGGTCTGGTGCAACTGGGGCGTTTATTATAGAAGATGACTATGACAGTGAATATCGTTATGGAGATCGCCCCATTCCTGCCTTACAAGGTTTGGATAAAAGTGACTCAGTTCTCTACATTGGTACGTTCTCAAAAGTACTATTTCCTTCCCTACGAATTGGCTATTTAGTGTTACCAAAAAGTTTAGTTTCTGTTTTTGCTCGTGCCAAATGGTTAAGCGATCGCCATTTACCATTACTAGAACAACAAGTGCTTGCAGATTTTATTGAGGAAGGGCATTTAGAACGACACATTAGAAAAATGCGAGCCGTTTACGACAAGCGCCGTCAAGTTTTGGTGAAAGCCTTTAACACAAATTTTGGAGAGAAAGCAACGATATTAGGAGAAAAAGCAGGAATCCATTTAATGGTGCGGTTGCAAACACCTTTTAGTGATGAAGAGATTATGCAACGTGCAGGGCGAGCAGGTGTAGGAATCATGTGTGCTGCGCCGCATTATCTTAAACCACATTCAAAAGGTGAGTTTATTTTTGGCTATGGTGAATTAACAGAGATGCAGTTGGTAGAGGGTATTGACAGATTAGCTTACAGTTTGAACAATAATTATTATTAAAAATCTGATTATTACACACTAGCAAAGCCAATGCCCGAAATTAGCCGATTTTTTGGAATTATTATTACTATGTACTATAACGACCATCCTCCGCCACACTTCCATGTTCGCTACAATCAACAAAAAGCTATAGTTAGCATAGAAACATTGGAAATTTTAGAAGGTGAGCTAACCTCTAGGCTCTTTAAACTGGTATTAGAATGGGCTACTTTACATCAATCTGAATTAATGGCAGATTGGGAACTGGCAAGGGATAACCAACCTTTAAACAAAATTTTACCACTGGAGTAAATTGTGTTAAAAGATATAGTCGCAGTTGAACCACAAGAAAATTATCAACTACGCATCTGTTTTGAAGATGGCGTCGAAGGAGTTGTTGATATCAGTAAAATTGTTAAATTTACGGGTGTTTTCGCTCCCTTACAAAATCAAGAAGATTTTGCTCGGGTTGAGGTAAATCGTGAGGTAGGTACCATTCAATGGCCATCGGGAGCAGATCTTGACCCAGATGTGCTTTATGCAATTGTATCGAAAGAACCTATTCCCAATTATCAGTTAAAGGGTTTAGGAGCGTTGGAAAGTGCAAGGGATGTTGCTGATTTTCAAAGTGCTATGACTGAGAGCAATGGAGAGTCTTATTCAGTATCAAATAGGAGTCCTATAACTTGAAACGGCAGTTTCATCATTACAAACTATTGATATCTGTTACGAGATTCCTAGCGATCGCAAAATTCATAAAAAAAGCGGAACTTTAGCAAAAATACTCATTCCCCTCTTTCAATCCTCCTCCTCTTTACTCTGCGTCCTTCGCGTCTTTGCGGTTCAAAACTCCTCTAAACCTGTAACCCCACCATAGCCAAATTCACTAATTCTTCGGCAAAAGCATCATCCAACGGTGCATGCTTCAACAACAACCGATACCAAATCGGACCGAAAATTGCGTCGATCGCTAATTCCAAATTTAAGTCCGAGCGCAATTCACTACGCGCAATTCCTCGTTCTAAAATGATACGTGTGGCTTGTCTGCGGCCCTGCACAAATCTCTCGTGAAATACCTCAGCCACTTCCGGATCTATTTGTGCTTCCGCAATCAGTCCAGAAATAGCAGCACCTGTAGGAGTTTTTGTCAATAGCTCAAACAGTTGTTGTAAAATATTGCATAAATCTTCCCGCACTGAACCTGTATTTGGTGTAGGAATGTTGCTTGTGGCTTGGGCAGCGTAAGCTTCCATAATGACAGCAGCTTTCGAGGACCACCACCGATAGATAGTTTGCTTACCTACTGCCGCACGAGATGCGATCGCCTCAATACAGACACCACCATAACCCTTTTCCTCCAACAATTCCGAAGCAGCCTTAAGAATTGCTTGATGGGAATGCTGATTTCGCCTGCGCGTTGAAGGCGTTTTCGTGGGAGATTTGATTTGAGTGCGGTTGTGTTCTACCTTTTGCGACATAAATAAAGACTGCTTTTTTATAAGACGTTACGGTGCGTCTAATTAAAGTATATGCAAGATTTGAAAAATCTAGTAAACGAGAGAAAACAAGAATTAGATAGATTTCGCAATAATATGCAAGATTAAAGTGACTGAAACTCCGTAAAATACTACAGTGGTGATACTGCAGTACTAACAGCACGAAAGCCACAGCAAGTATAAGATTTGACAACATAAATGAATCACAACGAAACTATGCAGAATCACGACAAAAAGATTGCTTTGGTAACAGGTGCTAACAAGGGGCTGGGTTTTGAAATTAGTCGTCAACTGGCAACAACAGGATTGACTGTTCTTATAGGTGCCAGAGACGAAAACAAAGGGGCTGAAGCTGCCGAAAAGTTACAAGCCCAAGGGTTTGACGTACAATCTATTAAACTGAATGTGAGCGATATCTCCTCTATTGCTACAGCCGCCAAAAATATTGAAGAACGTTTTGGCAAGCTAGATATTTTGATAAACAATGCGGGTGTTTTACATGACGGAGGCGTCAATCCCAGTGACCTTGACGTAAAAGTTTTTAAAGAAACATTTGAGACAAATGTCTTTGGTGCTTTTGCAGTACTGCAAGCAATGCTACCCCTGATTCGCAAGAGCAATGCAGGTCGAATTGTCAATATTTCAAGTACGCTTGGTTCTCTTACAGATACCCTCGATCCAAACTCACACTACTTTCAATACCGAGGTTTAGCTTATCAAGCGTCTAAAACAGCACTTAATGCCATTACGGTACAATTTGCCAAGGAACTCGCGGATACTCCCATCAAAGTCAATTCTGCTTGCCCTGGATGGTTACAAACAGATATGGGTAGTGCGGATGCACCAGGAACAGTAGAAGAAGGGGCTGACACTCCTGTATGGCTCGCTACACTACCAGAAGATGGTCCTACAGGCGGTTTCTTTAATTCGCGCAAGCCCGTTCCTTGGTAATTTTTAGCAGTAAAAATCAGATGAGTCCTTCAAATCCTGTTGCTTTGATTCTCGGTGCCACTGGTAGAACGGGTTCTCAACTCGTTAACCTGTTGGAACAAGACAGTGGTTCAGATAACCTTCAGTTACGTGTTGCCGTTCGCAAACCCGAACAAGCAGAAACTTTTACAAATCGAGGTATCTCTACCGTACATCTTGAGCTTGACCAGATATCTACTTACGAAAAAGCACTACAGGGCGTACAGCGTCTCTTTATGGTTACTGGTTACACCGTAGATATGCTGAGTCAAGGTAAAAACTTGACCGATGCAGCCAAAGATGCAGGCGTTGAGTATATAGTCCACGTAGGGACTTTCCATCAACCCAGTCGTCCACAAACAAAGTTGATTCGTCATTACATTTGGCATCAACTTGTGGAAACTTATATTGAAGCTAGCGGTATTGCTTGGACTCATCTTCTTCCCAACGCATTCATGCAAAACTTCTTTGGCGCTGTGCAAGATGGAAAACTACGTATGTTTTTTGGTCAGGAACGTGTCGGATTGGTAGATTGTTTTGACCTTGCGCGTGTTGCAGGAGCAGCGTTGCGTGCTCCCCAAAAGCACGCGGGGCAAAAGTATTTTCTGAGTGTGGAAGCCCTGACCATGAATGAAGCCGCACAAATTCTTTCAGAAGAACTTGGCAAAGCGATCGCATACGAACCTCTTCTTGCTTCCGATTTGCGAAAGTTACCCATCGGTCAAACAATGGAACCCGCCTACTTTGAGTGCATTGTTCGTCAAATGGAATTACTACAGGCAGGACAACTTCCTGACTTTGCTGATGTTTATCATAATATCCCGCAAATTCTTGGAGAACAACCAACTCTGTTCCGCGACTTTGTCCGAAATAATCTGGCTGCATTCGAGAGTTCTTAGGGCTTCTAAATACAAAAATTATTACGGACATGATATCAGTTCTACCAGTCATGTGACAGCAGAAGCAATTAAAGACTTCTGATATATCTGCATAGATTGAATCAGATTTGGTTCACCATACACAAGTACTGATTTAGGTTGTGAATTCTGAAAACCCACCATTAAGATTAGTACTAGTAGTCCGCCACACCAACTTTGCTGGGTGAGGCAGATTTTATGATACCCTTAGTTTAAGGCTTTGAGGGTAGCATCATGGCAAAAAAGTATACCGTAAATTTGAGTAATGAGGAAGTCGAAAAGCTGCAATCGCTAATCAAAAAGGGTGAGGCGAAAGCTAGAAGCATCACCCGCGCTCACATACTGTTGATGGCAAGTGAAGGCGAGATAGACACAACGATTGCGGAACGCTTGAGAGTACATATTTCGACAGTAGAACGAACCCGTGCAAAGTATGCCCAAGGAAGAATCGAGCAAGCGCTATTTGACCGCCAACATCCTCCCAAACCTCGGAAATTAGATGGTGAACAGGAAGCGTTTTTAGTTGCGACAGCATGTTCAGCACCACCTGATGGCAGAACTTGCTGGACAATGCAACTTTTAGCAGACCGATTAGTAACCATAGGTATTATCGATTTAATTAGCGATGAAACGATACGTCGCACTTTAAAAAAAACGAAATTAAACCGTGGTTAAAGGAACAATGGTGTATCCCCAAAGTGGATGCTGAGTATGTTTTACGAATGGAAAATTTGTTGGATTTATATAGCCAGCCTTACGATCCAAAACGTCCTGTAGTTTGTTTTGATGAGCGTCCATACCAACTTTTAGAAGACGTTAGAGAACCTTTGCCTACTCAACCTAAACAGCCAGAACGCTATGATTATGAGTATCAACGCAATGGTAATGTTAACTTGTTTGCTTGCTTTCAACCGTTAATTGGGTGGCGACATATTGAGGTGACTGAGCAACGTACTAAGGCTGATTTTGCATTGCAAATGAAAAATTTAGTAGATATATATTTTCCAGATGCTGAAGTAATTCGTCTAGTATTAGATAATTTAAACACCCATAATCTCGCTGCTTTATATGAAGTTTTTCAACCCCAAGAAGCACGTAGAATTGTAGAAAAATTAGAGTTGCACTACACCCCCAAACATGCTTCTTGGCTAAATCAAGTTGAAATTGAATTATCTGTATTGTCTCGTCAGTGTTTAGAACGACGAATTAGCGATCGCACGATTCTGGAGTTTGAGATTGCCGCTTGGGAAAAACAGCGTAACCAAGAAAAAGCAAGTGTCAATTGGTGCTTTAAAACCACTGATGCACGTAGAAAGATGGGACGCTTATATCCATCTTTTTCACCCAGCAAAGTTGGTGTGGTGGACTACTAGTGGTCCACCACATTAATTTTGATGGGCTGTGACCTCGTTCCCTGGTGGAGCCTGGGAACGTTAAACGGAGGGGTTCTCGTCCTCCCAAATTATTTTGATAGAATCTTTAACTACAGAGTTAGACGCTTGGGAATCAATTGCAGCCAATACAGATTTTTCTATTTGATTTATGAAATACACGTTTGGTGGGCTGTCTTCCCTACCTACAGTACTTCAATTACTATGATTTTAGGGGTTTACTATGCCAAAAACGTATACGCGCAACATGGGAATTATCACGACTACAATTATTATCACCAATTTAGTGGATGAAATTTTGGCAGAGCGAGGTTTTATCCCTCAAGAGCAAATTCGTTCTGTGACTCTTGATAATGTTTTAGTTGATACTGGAGCAACGCGTCTTTGCCTGCCCGCAGATATTATTACTGAATTAGGTTTACCATTAGCGGGAGAAATTGATGTCAAAACTCCTGTGGGTATACGTAAAACTAAGCTTTTTAAACGCGTAAGTCTGACAGTGGAAGGTCGAAAAGGTGAATTCACCTGTACAGAATTGGCTGGTGGAGAAGACCGGCTTCTTGGCTTAATCCCACTTGAAGAATTGGGATTACAACCTGATGTTATCAATCAACGGCTAATTGTGCTTCCCGAACAGGGTCTAGGCGGAACTGGGGGTCTATCGGTAAACTTCTTGCCTAGCGCTAGTTTCTTCTCTTTCTTAATTTCCCACTTTTTGTAATTAGAATACCAAGACTTAACAACTCCAAATGCTTTCTTTATGCAAGCCCGACGCATATCAGATGGAACATCATCAAGCATGGGAAATTGAACTTCTGCTCGATTCTTGTTTCTAATTGTTAGTCCTTCTAGAACGACATATAAGTCATCGGATCTGGTTTCGAGTAAGGAGAGATCGGCGAGCAGAATGTCTGCATAAAAATTAGTAACTTCTGCGTACTTCTTGTGAGTAGAGATAATGTAATTGGCAATATTGTCTTTGTATGACACATCATCTACTACCCATAGCTTAATTGTTTTTTGAGACTCAATATGTCCCTTTTTTCTCCGAGTTTTCTTATTTGCCATTCTCGTCATCACCTCCTTTTATTAGCAACTATCAATAGTATACCATCTCTAGTTGTCCTTTTCAGAAATATCAGCCAGCTTTACAGAATCTTCATCTTGAGTAGACTCCTTGACAGCAGTCTTACGAATGCTTTTCTCGTATTTACGGAGAAAATACAGCTTAGCACTGAATGAGTGTAGGATTGTCAAGATATCTTGGACTAATTCCTGCTGTGGAGATAATTTAGACTCATTCAGTACGGTAACTTTACAATCAAATTGAGCGCATAGCCAAACAATCAAATCAAATCCAAAACGGCTAAGTCTGTCATGATAAGCTACTACTATTTCCTTAACTTCCCCTTTGATTACTCGCTCTAGGATGGAGAGTAATTTACGTCGTTTAAAATTTCATCCTGAACCAATTTCTGAAATGACTTCGCTCTCGCCGCAATTCATTCTGAGAAAGTCAATTTGAGTCTGTAAATCAGCTTTTTGAGAATGAGTAGAGACTCTAGCATACAGGACAACTGCTCTCTCATCTTCCCCAATCATTTTCTTGAGAGTAGTTAGATCGTAACGTCTATGTCCAGATGCAGATTTAATATAAGTTATCTTACCTTCTTCTGCCCAATTAGCTAAAGTTTTTGTATGAAACCCAGTAATTCTTGATGCCTCTTGAGGTGTAATATATGGCATAATTTCCGAATAATCGTTCTTTATCTATTATATAGCGATTATTCCGATTTATTCCAATATTCACCTATTAGCTAAAATGTCGGGATACGTATCACGCTATTCTATAAATGTTATGCCGCGCTTGATAGTAAGTTGCTTTTTTAGGGATAGAGGAACTAAACCCAACATTGGCAGACATTTGTTGGGTTTCACTATCATTCAACCCAACCTACAAAAATTCTGCCTCGCGTTACAGATCGATACAGGAGGCGGAGCCTCCCAATAGGCATTCCCAGGCGGAGCCTGGGAACGAGGTGAGGGGTCTGTTTCATCCACTTGCTAATTCTTCACAGCTTCTTGCTTTTGTTGTTTAATTTGCAAAGCTGCAAACAATCGATTCAGTGCATTTACGTAAGCTTGTGCTGATGCTACGATAATGTCGGTGTTGGCTGCATGACCTGAGAAAACTCGGTCTTCATATTTAAGACGGATGGTCACTTCCCCAAGTGCATCAATGCCAGCTGTGACTGATTGTACGGAAAACTCAATCAATTGATTTGGTACGTTGACGACACGGTTGATTGCTTTATACACTGCATCCACAGGTCCGGTACCAATGGCGGCATCCATTAATTCTGCTCCTTCTGGGGTGCGTATAGTCACTGTTGCTGTGGGACGAGCGTTGCTACCGCACGAAACTTGTACAAGTTCTAACCGGAATAAGTCGGGAGCTTGTTGAATTTCATCATTAACAATAGCTTCTAAATCCCAATCCGTAATTTCTTTCTTTTTATCCGCAATCTCCTTAAAGCGAACAAACGCCTTGTTTAATTCAGTTTCTGTGAGTTCGTATCCCAATTCTCTCAAGCGAGTGCGGAAAGCGTTTCTTCCGGAATGTTTGCCCAAGACAATTTGATTTTCTGTTAATCCAATCAGTTGGGCATCCATAATTTCGTAGGTGAGCTTGTTTTTTAGCACACCATCTTGGTGAATTCCAGATTCGTGGGCAAAAGCGTTTGCTCCCACTATTGCCTTATTTGGCTGAACTAGCATCCCTGTTAAATTGGACACTAAGCGTGACGTTTTGTAAATTTGTCTTGTGTCAATATTTGTTAACGGTTCTTCTGATTCGACTGGTCGTCCTAAGAAGGGGTTAAAGAATTGTCTCCGGACGTGCAATGCCATGACTAATTCTTCGAGTGCTGCGTTTCCCGCACGTTCGCCAATACCGTTAATGGTACATTCTAACTGTCTTGCACCATTTTTCACCGCTTCTAAAAAGTTGGCAACTGCCAAACCTAAATCGTTATGCCCGTGGACGGAAATAATGGCTTTATCTATATTGGGAACATTGTCTTTGATTCCCTTGATGAGGGCACCAAATTCGCTAGGAGTTGTGTAACCCACTGTGTCAGGAATATTGACTGTGGTTGCTCCTGCTGCGATCGCTCGTTCTAACACTTCATAAAGAAATTCCGGTTCGGAGCGTCCTGCATCTTCTGGAGAGAATTCTACATTATCTATAAAGCTCTTGGCATAAGCAACCATTTCTTCCGTAATTGCCAAGACTTCTGCTTTAGTTTTTTTCAGTTTGTACTTGAGATGAATATCACTTGTGGCAATAAAAGTGTGAATTCTACCTTTTACAGCAGGTTCGATCGCTTTGGCTGCTGCTTTGATATCATCATGCCGCGCTCTTGCCAAACTGCAAATCACCGGACCATCTTCCGTTCCCACTGTTTGAGCAATCTTGCTTACTGCTTCAAAATCCCCAGGGCTGGCAAAGGCAAACCCCGCTTCAATAATGTCTACACCCAAACGGGCGAGTTGTTTGGCTATAGCTAGTTTTTCATCAATGTTCAGAGTCGCACCCGGACACTGCTCCCCATCTCGGAGTGTCGTGTCGAAAATGATGATTCGTTCTGGTTTGTTCTTCATTTGCCGCTTATTGTTAAGTTTTTACTTGTGGCTTAAAATACCGTCTTTCTTACTTTTTCTGCTACTAACATATGTTAATAAATACTAAGCATCTACTTTTTCTATTAGGTCGCGAATATCGTTCAAATCTATATATCTGTCGGTAGCATTACGTAATTCTCTGGCTATCATTCCTTCTGTGGATACTACTGTAATATGGGTGTTTTTAGAACGCAGTAGCTCAATTGCTCTTTCAAAATCTCCATCTCCACTAAATAGTACTACTCTGTCATACTGATCTACTGTATTAAACATATCTACTACAATTTCTATATCTAAATTCGCTTTTTGCGAGTAGCGACCTGAGGAATCATCATAATATTCTTTTAAAATCTTAGTTCTGACTGTATAACCCAAGCTAATTAAAGCGTCTCTGAATCCTCGTTGATCCTGCGGATCTTTTAAGCCCGTGTACCAGAATGCATTAATTAACGTTGTCTCTGACTGTTCGTTTTTGAAATATTCCAACACCCGCCTCGGGTCAAAAAACCAGCCATTTTTTTGCTGAGCATAGAACATATTGTTTCCGTCTACAAATATAGACAGACGATTCATCGGGGAACCCATAGTAAAGTTACACCTAATAATATAAAAGAATTTAGATTGAACAATAGATTATAGCAATTATAAAATGGCTATCTTGCTAATATCTATAAAATATATTGTCATATATAGCTTTTATTTAACCTCTCGCATATCAGAAAATTTGCTGAACATTGAAGTAGGTATGCCCCTAAGCGCTCTTGGTACTAACCTTTTTACACAAGTACACTCAGGAGAACCCGCAATCTAAAATCTACCAATAAAAGAGATGGCATAGCAGCATTGTTTGCTCTATACCTGTCAAGTTTACTCCTAAAGAGGTATGAAGTAGGCTCATAGCCTTCAGGTATTCACAAGACGAGATTTATAGCTTTCGTCATAGAAGTTAAAATATAGGAGAGCACTGACTACTCTTACACGATTGTTAAAACGAGCGTGCAAACAATGACGGCACATTTCAGTACAGTTCGTGCTTATCCTTACCTCTACAATACTGTAGATTTATGGGAATGCCCTCTGAGCGCATCTACTCGGTCTAATTATATAGCGCTTTCCAAATAAACACTTGTAGAGATTTTTCTTATTTACAGCCAAGTGTGGTTCCGTATAAAGTAGCTTAGTAATGACTGCTGGCTGCTCCGAATCTGAAACAGCAGTAGTTGGGGGTGCAGATACGGTGCAGAAACGAAGAGCTTGATGTTACACATAAGTAAACCAGCATTTTTTGTATGGCAGAAAAACCTCAATCTACAACTAAACCATATGTCGAGGCTGCCAATCGACCGCTATCACGCCTGACGAAAGCAACTTCGACCTTGGTAGCACGCCGCTCAAAACTGTTAGCTCGCGTGGGGCACGCCCTGGCTGGCACTTCAGTCGTCGGCGCGGCTTTGCTTTCAGCTTTTAATACTAATTTCACTCAATTCATGGAAAACCAGGCGCAAAGCCTGTTCTATTTAATCCGGGGACCGATAGTTCCTCCAAAAAACATCGTGATTTTGGCGATTGATGAACAGTCCATCTCTATTGGCGAACAGTATTATAAAACCAATCCCCAAGAATTTTCTTACTTAGAACCACTGAGATCTTTTCCTTTTAAGCGTGCTGCATACGCCCAAGTGATTGAAAAATTAGTGAAAGCTGGCGCACGCTCTGTTGCCGTAGATGTCGTTTTTGATACGCCAAGTACTTATGGAGGAGATGATGATAAGGCTTTGCAACAATCATTGCAAGTCTATGGTAGCAAGGTGACTTTAGCAGCACTGTACGAAAATTTTGCAACACATCAAGGTGCATTTATGCAACTGACGCAACCCCAACAGATGTTTCAAGTGGGATCTGTGGGAGTGGGTTCGGTTAATTTTCCCTTAGAAATAAATGGTAAAGTTCACAGATTGGCGAGCGAGTTTTCTAAGTCCATAGGAGAAGGTGATACTTTAACAGAGAAAGTTCTTTCCTTTGATGAGGCAGCTCTGAGAGCAGCTCAAGTAAATTATCCTCCACCAAAGGGCGATCGCGTACATTTCTACGGACCACCAGGGACATTTGAGCAAATTCCCTTTTGGTTCGTACTAGATCCAAAAAATTGGAACAGTTATTTACAGCAAGGAAAGTTTTTTGAAGATAAAATTGTCCTGATCGGCGCAACAGCCCAGTTGGCAAATGACTATCATTCGGCGGCGGCGGCTAGAGGTTTGTTGCAACCTGAAAAAATGGCAGGGGTAGAAATTCACGCAAACGCCATCGCAACTCTCATGGAAAACAAAGCGATCGCAGAAGCAATCCCCAGCCCTGAAGGACGCGGTTTATTTGTGCTTTTTTTATTAGGTGGATCTGCTGCACTTATTTCTTGGAAGCAGAGGGGCGCAGTTAGATTTCTTTCCAGTATTGGTCTTGCCGCAATCTGGGGAGGAATTAGTTACGTAAGCTTTGTATCTGGGCTACTGATTTTACCTACAGCCATACCCATTATGGGAATTATAACTGTTGGACTTGTCTATTTGGGAACTGAATTTGTCAAGGAAATTGCCAGAAGAAGCCAATTGCTAGATATTTTCCGGAAATATTCCTCGCACCGTGTTGTTCAAGAAATTCTCAGCC
The DNA here is from genome assembly GCF_009725235.1 of Scytonema sp. UIC 10036. The sequence goes on along the minus strand of NZ_WJFC01000099.1, from coordinate 4,509 downwards.
AGCAAGAGGATTTAAAAGACTTGATCCAGCAAAGGGAGATGGCGATCTCAGGAAAAATTTTGGATGGTCGCTACAAAATTGTCAAAGTTTTGGGTGCAGGCGGATTTAGTGAAACCTATATTGCCGAAGATATTAAACTTCCCGGCCATCCTCAATGTGTTGTAAAGCAGCTAAAACCAGCGAATAGTAAACCAGAACAGTTGGCAATTGCCAGACGTTTATTTACTTCAGAAGCCCAAACCCTTCAAAAATTGGGTAATCACGAGCAAATACCAAAGTTGTTAGCCTACTTTGAAGAGGAAGAAGAATTTTACGTGATTCAAGAGTATATAGAAGGCCATGCTCTCAGTCAGGAATTAGTAAGCGGCAGACCTCTTCATGAAATAGCTGTTGTTCATATTTTACGGGACTTACTGCAAACATTAACCTTTGTTCACAGAAATAACGTCATTCATCGAGATATTAAACCCAGTAACATTATTCGACGCAATTCAGATGGTAAGTTAGTCCTAATTGACTTTGGAGCCGTCAAAGAAATGACCACACAATTGCTTGACGGTTCAGAGCAAACAGCCTTTACCATCGGCATTGGTACTAAAGGCTATGCACCAAGCGAGCAGTGTTATGGACGTCCCCAATTCAGCAGTGATATTTATGCAGTCGGTATGATTGGTATTAAAGCCCTAACGGGTATGGCCCCTCACGATCTTGAAAGAGATGTCAATGGAGAAGTGAAATGGGTTGATAAGGCACAAGTCAACGTTTCTCTAGCAAATTTTCTTAGTAAAATGGTACGCGAAGATTTTCAACAACGCTACCAATCGGCATTAGAGGCACTTAAGGCATTAGAAGAGTTAGAAATCACTGAGAGAACGCCGCCTACCTGGTCACGCGAAGAATTACCTACAGATACCCTTTATCTGGAAGATTCAGACACCCCAACTACACCTTGGTCGGGAATATCTGATGAAAGTTCCCAATCAACTGTCAAGATAAGGGATTAGGGATTGAGGAAGAGAAGTTTTCATCCTTAATTGTGAGCAAGCTCGTCTTGCAAGTAGGCACTGGCGACTGGAAATCAGTTCCCAATTGCCAATCACCAATACCTTTTTCATGAATAGCACGAGATATCTCACCGCACCTCTAAACGCAAGCGAAGGGTGGGTAGTTTACTCAAGTACTTGGTTTCCAGGAAGTTTGCTCTGGTCTCGGAATTGGCAATGACGTGGGTGGTTGTATTGCCGATGGGCTTGGCAGCTCTACAGGTGCGGGTGCGGGTGCTGGCGCTGGCGCTACAGGTGCAGGTGCAGGTGCAGGTGCTGGCGCTGGCGCTACAGGTGCTGTTGACACTGGTGGTACCGCAGGTGGCGACGCGGGTGCGGGTGCTGGCGCTGGCGCTACAGGTGCTGTTGACACTGGTGGTACCACAGGTGCGGGTGCTACAGGTACGGGTGCTACAGGTACGGGTGCTACAGGTACGGGTGCTACAGGTACGGGTACTACAGGTACGGGTGCTACAGATGCGGGTGCTACAGGTGCAGGTGCGGGCACTACAGGTGCGGGTGCTGTTGACACTGGTGGAGGTGGTTGTGATGGCGTAGCAAGCTGTGGCTGGGACGAACTAGGTTCAGTTGGATTTGTTGGAGTGGGGTTGCTAGTAGGATTATTTGAACTCGCTGGATTGCTGGGTTGATTGCCTCCATTGGGTGAGTTTGGCGCTCCTGATGGATTTTCTCCACTGTCCAATCGCTCATCATTATTAGATACAACTTGCCCTGTTTCAATAAATGTACTAACAGGAGCATCATCTCTACTAGCGTTATTAAGTAGATCTTGAGAAGCAGTGGTTGACCTCAAGAAAGAAGGATTTTCCACAACCCCTTCACCAATGAGAGGTTGCTGTGCGGCAAGAGCGGCAGCCGTTTCTGCTTGAACACTCGCGATCGCTGGATCTGTACTGGGTACACCAGTTTTTAGGGGCAAATCCAGCCCCCGAACTAAATCGCTTGTATCATAAAAAGTTCTTAAATCAAAATCATACAAACCTTGAAATTTCCCCTTGACAACAACCATCAGTTGCCCAGCCTGAAGCTCCTTTCGTTGAGAAGCATCCTTATTAAAAACTTCAATGCCGCTAGTTGTTAATGCACCAACAATTGTGGTCTCTGTGCTTGGATCGTAACGTACAAATAATGCTGAACCGCGAATTGCTGCTGCGGCATTTGGAGTGTTTACCCGTGTTTGACCTTTTCCCGGTGGAATCAGTAACAGTACAGTTCCGTTTTTCAAGCTAAAATAACGCGTTCTCGGTAAGAAGCGAAATACGGCTTGTTCCCCTATCCGAGCTAAAGAACCATCGTTGAAGCGCAAGCCTGCTAAAGAAGATCTTCCCGTAGACAACCCATCACCAGGCGTCATGGCATCCGACTGACGCGCTTGACGCTTCGGTCGATTCTGGGGCATGAGTTGTACTAAGTTGCGAAGTTCCTGAATGACGGCCTGAGTTAGAGGAGTGGCTGCACTTGCCCGATTTGGTAAAGGCATTACCACAACTTCCATGACACTAATCACCAGTAATATAGATAACTTGCGTAACATCGTTTGGAGCCTCGGATATTTATACTGAACCAAAGCAGTAAGAATGGATTTTAGTGTAATATTTTCAACCTGCGATCTGTTATAGCAATATTTTTCCGTAAATTTGCTTAAATCCAATGAACTATTCGTATTTATGAAGTACGTGTAAATACCTTCCATAAAATGTTAAGTTATTTTAAGAAAAAAACAAATCTTAAACAATACATTGTAGAATTCATAGCTTCTGATGAACAAATAGGTAATGGTTATCACGTGCTATTACTGAAGTTTTAGAGGAGAAGTTACATCTCCACAAAACTTAAAGTCCATATTTAGGTCTTATTTTGCTAAAAAAGATTTCGCATGCAACCCAATGGCTGGAAAAACTTGCTCTTCCGGATTCTACTAGCCAGTAGTACAACCTGGTGCTGTTTTAACAAAGTAGATGCGGTGTGGGCTGCAAATTCCCATATTCAAGATGAGAATCATCAACTAGTATTAAGGATACCATCTTTAGAGATTATACGCGTAACTGACTCAAGCGACGACACCAGTGAGCAACTCCTATTACAGGAACAATTACAAAGTTTCCATAAAAAAATTGAAAAAACCCTGCTGCCTCCAAAATTGCTACTCTCAACGGCAGCAGATGTTGAACTTTGCGTTCTTCATTGTAGTGAAGTTCTCAATTCAAACGTACAAGCACAGGCAGATACAACCCAACCACCAGCATCTCCGACACCTCCAGAACAACCACAACCAGCACCTGTACCAGAGACGACCCCTCCAGAAGCACCATCTCCTCAAATTAATACACCAGTCGCTCCCCCTCAGCTGGAAAATCCTCAGCTCGAAGGGCAACCGGGCAATTTTACTGACCCGTCCAGTTCACCGCAAATAGAGCAACGCCTGCAATCACCTGAAATAGAACGCAAACAACGACTGGAGAGACTACAGCAACTACTGAAAAAAAATCCAGAAACTGAAGATCGTGATGAAGAATTGGGTAGACTGCTAGTTCGAGAAAAGCCATTGGAACAATTACCGCTTCCACCCCAAGCAAAGCCTGTCATCCAAGCAAAACCAGTAGGATTTCTATTTGGTCGGGTTGGCTACTTTCTAACCAGTAATATTTTTTCCTCAGAAGTCGATCCAAAACAAGATGGCTTAATCTATACAGGATTGTCTCTAGCTTCTGCGCCTCTACGCCTTGGGCCTAAAACTTATTTAAATGCGTCAATTGATGGAAATCTGATTCGTTATGTAGACGAATCTAAGTACAATTACAATCAAATAAGATTTAACGCTAGTGTCTACCAACAACTATCACCACGAATGTATGGAGAATTTGGTTGGAGCAATCAACAGTTTTTCTATGCCAGAAACGGCAGTTTTTATAGTGCAGGAGACCGTTTCCTTAACGAAAATTCCGTCCAATTGTCTTTTGGGAGGCGAGACCCTCTCACGCCTAAATTAATGCTAGATACTTTTTATGAACTAAGAGCTAGTTTTACTAACCCTCCGAGCAATCAAGATAATCGCGATCGCATCTCTAATACCTTATGGGTTTCTTTAAACTACTACTGGCAAAAAACACTTCAAGTAGGTCTGAACTACCAATTTAGTTTGTCAGACTTTACCCGTCGCGAAAGACAAGACGAATACCATCGCATATACGGTCACTTGACTTATGGAATATCCACCTATACAAACCTCAGTTTACAAGGTGGTGTAAATTTAGGTGGTTCTACCGAGCAAAACATTGATTTTAATGGCTGGTTCTTCACAATTAATTACAATTTGGAATTGGGGAGATTTTGAAATTGGTTAGTGGTTAGTTGATAGTTGATAGTTGTTAGAGGATGTTTGAAAAGTCATGATTGATGTATCAAATATTTTTTACCCCACCCTAACCCTCCCCTTATAAAGGGG
>NZ_WJFC01000098.1 GCF_009725235.1 Scytonema sp. UIC 10036 | reverse complement strand
CCCTAACCCTCCCCTTGGAAAGGGGAGGGAATTGAAAATTCAATTTCCCCCCTTTATAAGGGGGGATTAAGGGGGGTAAATATGACTTGTGTACACCACCGTAGCTCCCAGTACATAGGTGTCTTAAAAAGCTAAAGGCATCGCTTGAGAATAAAAAAGAAAGGTTGAGGTAGGTTTTTATAATCCATGATTCCTAACACAGTATTCTCATCTACTTTTCTAAAATAATCATTGATTGGCAAATAATCGTAAATCATTGTAGCAGTGACTTTTCCTCTATACTCCATCATTCGCAGTCTGGCTTGAGTTTTCTCGGTTTTGAGTAAAGAATTAATCAACCCCAGCAACGGTTTCAGAGAATTATTTTTGGGTCTTGGCAATTTCAAAACCCAGTTCATTAAAGTGGGATGAGGCGCAACTTGAAAAATTTTTCCCTGACCATTTAAAAATAACAACGGGTGAACACTTTCAGGATCTATAAATTCTTTCCCATACCAATTGGAACTTTCTAATAAACCATCCATTGGATGATCTGTATGAAGTCCAGATCCTTGCCAACGACCAGACATAAAGTCTAAATTTACGGGTTCGAGAGCGTCAAATAATTGTAAAGCTCTTTCTCTTGTAGTTTTACCCGTTTTCAGAATTAACTGATAATTTTCTAAGGTTTCCATTGTTGTTACTCCTGGTAGCTATAATCTTGCCAGAACCCAACCTTTAATGCTTATTCTTTCTTATGAAATTAATTGTGGCATTCGCCAAAATAGTTCGAGTTCTGGAGACAGCGGGTTTGTTTGTCTTATTCCTGTTTAATGGTGGTTTCACCACATATGTAGGGGCGCAAGGCATTGCGCCCCTACGAATGCTTGACAATTGTTTTTGATATATCCACAGTGGATTCTGTAGGACTGTAAACATTATAAAAGTTAATCTGCTCTGCTTGTACCAAAGCTTGCCAAGTCAATTTATCAATAGCTTGCGATCGGTCACGCTACGGCTACCCATCCGGATCGCAAACTCTGTAATCTTTGGAAAACAGTACTTACCCCGCTACCTGATATCTTGCACCTTCTCAATAAGGGCTGGTAGGCAGTGCTGAAACTACGAAACAATAAGCTTTTTAGCCTATGATTTTCTCAATAAGGTAGTGGTGCAAGATGTGAGGAGAGAACACCCGCGATGACTTGAAACGCTTGCAGAAAGTTTTAGGTCTAAGAAAGGAAGATGTAGAACCAATTGAAGAACGAATTCTTGGGAACACATCAGAAACGGAAGCGAGCGATCGTCTTTCACCCATCGAACAGACTCTTAAGTCACAGTCTCAAACTGTAGTTCCAGAGCTAAATGCCAGTATAGACATTTCTGCACGACCACCAGGAGCGCAAAGAGGTACACAAGCCAACGATCTTCGTAGCGCTTCTACTCTTCGTAAACTGCTACCACTGGCGATTGGGGTAGGTATTACAACTACTATGGCAATTGCGACTTTCATATCGAGAACTCCAAGACCAACTCCACCTGAATCTGAATCGTCGTCAAGCTCCATTCAGATACCGCTAGCAAACCCACTGACAAAAGAAAAATGTCAACGGTATAAGGATCTATACCCTACAAACTCTAAAGAAATTAAAGATAGAGTACTTAAAATCATTGGCCAGCGAAACGGGCCGATTAGGAAAGAATGCGAAGAAAAGTGGAAAGTTGAGATTTCTAACGGCTGAGTTTTGTTGTTGTAGACTGCTTTTTAAGCATCCTTCTTGCAAAGTTTGTGGTAGAAACTCAACTGTTTATGTATTTCAGAAATTGTTTGGACTAACCCTCTTTACAAATAAGTTGTTATGTGATTTAACTTTATTACCCCTACTGTAGTTGAGCACCTGTCAAAGTGTATACCAAGTATCCTATTTTCTATCTTCTAAAGTATTAAATTAAGCCTTATACCAAGTTGTTGGCGTAAGGATGAACGATGCATTTAGATATGACGCGTTCGCGTAGCGACGGCTTCCGCATCGCTAGCTTAAAAATAGTGTTTCCGACCTCGATTTTTGGCTGAATTTTAAGCACTATTACTTATTAACAAATAGTTGATGCTCAGAGCGGATTCGAGTTGGTATTTTCTCACGAATCATTTAGGATTGCTATAGAACCTCTATTGTCACAGCTAAATTTTTATTCAGCCCATCACTTTGTAAAAGATGGGCAAGAATTCTAGCTCCTTTCTCATTTAAGTAGCGATCGCGATACACAATCTGGCTGAATTGACTCCCTAACAACTGATGGTGCGGGAATAACTAGCAACTTTGGGCGTTGAAGTCGATTTACCTTTATTTAAAAAAATTTGTTGGAAGAAATAAACATAAGTGCGATCGCCTCTTTGGAAAGCTGCGTATTTTAACCACATTTCCCCTACTAGCCGCTAAGATTAGTGTGTTGCGCTCGTTTAAAACCTTAATTTTACATGACAGCTATGCCACAGACAGCTAATTTGAAGATAAATATCTTATTAAAGAATAAAAATGATAGGGTAATTGCTTCTGCTCTAGAGCTTCCCTCTTATCGAGTGGAAGCTACGACTCGCGAGCTAGCACTTGAAACTCTTGAGCAACTCTTAACAACTTACCTTAAAGATGCAGAAATTATTCCTGTAGAGATTAAGGTATCTCAAGCTACAGGTGAAGAAAATCCTTGGATTAAGTTTGCAGGCTTTTTCAAAGACGATCCGTATTTTGCTCAAATTGCAGAAGTAATTCGAGCCGAAAGGGAGTCAAACGATGATTCAGAAGTTGACCGCTCCTTGTACATGGTTGAGTAGCTATATTACAATATCTTGCCACCTGCTGGCAGTGGCAAATCTACTTAAATGCTTGACATTTGTAGTAGCGATTACACTCATTTGCCCGAGATGCTGTGCAGCTAGTATTCGCCATTGAAATCCAACCACACAATTGCCATAGATTAAGAATATAGCTTACATCCATCGGGTCGTTCAGCATCGATATTTTGTTTAAATCTTTCCCAGGCTTCGGCTTTTTGTGCGGCTTCAGTATCGCTCATTGATTCATGTCTAGCGATTCTAGCTTGTAGTATTTCTACAGCTTGTGGTTTGGCTAAATTTGTCAGTGTATACTCAGTTTTAGATGTAGTAAATAGTTCTTTTTCATCTCCTAAATATTTAGTTAAAATACTGAGGTCATTATCATGAATGAGGATGCCTTCTGAGCTACCTTCAAGAATAAGTAGGTAATTGTCATCATTGTTGCTAGGGATTAAAGCAACAAACCGAGATATATCGATAATTCTATTTTCCGTAAGTCTAATTAACTTCATGAATTGAAAATCAAATTTGTGAATCCTCTCTCAATTATATAATTATTCTGAGAAACGATAATGGCTACTGCACTCCTGAAGCAAACTCATTAACATTTTGACCAATAAAATTGGCATAAAAGCATATATATGCATTTTTTTGGAGATGCTTATCCCTTATACCTTTAACTGACAAATCTTGAAGCTCCCCTTTCAATTTATGGGTTTTTCATTGGGAGTGAAATGAATCTGTAGATAATAATGCTAAAGTGTTTTGAATATTTTGAGCCGCTAGGGGTTGCTTTTTCAAAATTTTTCGAGCTGACCGAACGAATGTGCTCGAAGTAATAACACAAACTTCACGAAAGAATTTTCTCCATGAGTTGTTCGGGAGTAACGGGCTGACATTTCCCTTCTCCAAACTCTTTTTGAGCTTCTTGAACATCTTTCACCAAATTGGCTCTTCTGCAATCTCGAAGGCGCTTAAGCAAAATATCAATTAAGTTTTCTTGGTCTTCAATAGACAGTTGCTCGGCGGCTTCTAATATTTCAGCAAAGGTTATTTGTATCATTATGCTTTTTCCTTTAAAGTAACAGAGTCTTCTTAATTATATTTTACATACGGTTCTCTTCAAGGTATGGGTAGGGTGGTCAAAATCTGATTATAGGACAATTTCATCAAAAATCATGTCTTTTTGCTCACCCTACAATATCAGTGCGATGCTACAGAGTAAAGAAACCGATCGTGAATGAGGTCTTCCCATCATTAAACGCTCTTCACGCTACTTTTTCGGGTTCAGTATCTTTTAAGGATGATTCGACCAGAATAGGGTCGATATCTTGGTTTTTGTCTCTTTGGAGAAACTCATCAAGAAGTTGAAAGAAATAATCAAATGCAGCTTTCTCATCAATACAGGTTAGCAATATAATTTTGTCCCAACCGTTAACTGTACGAATAGATAAGCGGTTTTGCAGCCACGGTTGGAAGTTTTTGTAGAAGTCACTTTCAACCTCAGTATTGGTTATGCTTAATTCCTTTCGCGCAAAGCGATAGCCTTGGATAAACATCCGCAGATTGCTGATGGAGGCAGTTCCCAAGTATAATCCAGGCTTAGTTTTGATTGTTTCAAGTAAATTAAATAGTGTACTTTTACTAACCTTACGTTGTTGTTGAAAAGTCAGTTTCATTGCTGATGTTTATCCCTTACACCTCCAACTGAGTGACTACAATATAACTTCGTTCTGTAACGCGATAGATACCACTTGTTCTTTGCTCTAAAAAGTCAATTCCCTTATCAAATAAAACTTTAAATTTCTGTCCGTCTTTTTGATGGACTTCAAGTTCTCGTGCATGAGGAAAATGAATGCGCTGTTGCCAAGGGCGAACAATTATGCTGAGGGAAACTCCCATTTCTTTAAGTTTGCTTAGAGCGGATTCGAGTTGCTGTTTTCTCTGTTTCTGTGTTTCTCCTTGTGCATCTTCTAAAACCTCAATTGTTACGGAAGAATTTTTATTCAGCCCATCACTTTGTAAAAGATGGGCAAGAATTCTAGCTCCTTTTTCATTTAAGTAGCGATCGCGATACACTATCTGGCTGAGACTACCTAACAAAACTTTGTCTAATCCCAGTTTCTGACGTAACTGAGGTAATGTTAAATCTCCCCAACTTCTGTCTGGAAATGCGACTGAAGTTTGTGGATCTTCGAGTTCTTTAGCTGTCACTAACTTAGCTTGCGTTCGCCCTTGGCGTAAGCCGTAACCGGCTTCTCGCAAACCTTGTAATCTTTGAAAAACAGTACTTACCCCCTCAGAACTTCTCGTTTGAAACCATTCCCATACACCCATCTCTAAATTCTGATGAAGTTGCAAAGCAATTCGGTTTTCTTGCTCGGTATTCAGACACAAAATTGGCGGAGAGCTAACAGGTGTTTTATAAAGCTTGAGCAATCCTTGATCTATCCACTGTCCCAAGCGTTTGTAGAACACCTGTAGATATGTTCTTTCTGACTCCGAAGCAACACCACGTACTTCTAGTAACTGATTGACAATCAATTCTAATGGAATTTTGCTACGTTGCATGGAGTAAACAATATCTTCTAACAATGCAAACCAAGACAACGGTGAATTATTGTTTAAGTTATACCTATCTAACAAACTCGGTAAATAAATTACACTCACTTCACTCGCCCTTCGCGCAAGTGCAGGTAACCGATCTGCCATTTGAGCCAATTGAACGCGAGTTGCATTAGGAGCAAAGTTTTGTAATTCTGAATCGGGAGCGAGTTTTTCTACTAAAGGTCTTAGAAATCCAGCTATTAAATTCCGATTTAACTCAGCATGAAATGGCTGATTTGAATAAGTTCTCAAACAATCGTAACAACTCGTGTCACAGCTACAAGTTGCAACAATGTGATAAGCTAGCTCCAGTACCTGTTGGAAATTGTCTGCAATGCGTTTGCTGTATCCAGCGCCTCCTGGGACGTTATCATATATAATGATTTCTGCCAATCCATCTGTTAGGGGTCTAAACAATCCATCGAGTTCTTGTCGTGGAACATCGATCGCTTGGGCGGCGGCGGCTAGTAAAGCGTAAGTGAGAGAACGCCAAAAATCCAAACCATTGGTTGTTTGATTGGAAGTATTTGTAACTGATGAAACGGTATTGCTATCCCCATAATTAACCACTTTGCCAAACAGCAAATTAGGTTTGGTATCTCTATCAAATCGTATTTTGAGGAGATCGCTGCGGAATTCATGACCTAGATGAAGCAGTTCATAACTTCCTTTACATTCTCTCCCAGTAATAGGGTGATTGTGAGTCAGCAGTTGCGATCGCGAAGGAGTTGAGGGCTTTTTACCTTTGGATTTACTGTTATTTGTTTGGCTCGCTATTTGAACCCTCTCACTTAAGTTGTAGCCACAAGTTTTACAAATCGCAAAACCTTGCTTGTTGAACCCTTTACCAGGTCCCAACAATCCTTGGTTTGCAAGGAAGAACCTTCCGCCTTGGCTGGTTGTTAGAAAATAAACGCCAGAAGGAGAAAACTCTTGTGATTTTTCTCCTTCACCTGCTAAGAAAACTTGGGATGTTGGTTGGCGTTGGGGTTTGGTGTATGGAGTCACTTTCGGAATCGCTGTCCAGTCAGTGCAGAAAGCTTTGGGAACTTTATACGCTTTCATCTGTTTCTTAGCAGCTGTCGGGGGCTGTACATTACAGACAGGACACTCATCAATCGCATCTGGCTGATTTGAGCGAAGAAAATGATTGCAATTTTGACAAATCCAGTAGTATTCTTGTTCTAAATCTCCCGGTCTGACAATGGCTACGCTTTGATAAACTCGGTCATCAACAACTATTTCCTGACCGGGTGCATATTCGCCAAGGGCTAAACGGCGATCGCGTTCCAATCTGTGTTTCCCTTGAGAGGACTTGTACTCGTTACTTTCACCTGTCAGCAAACGCACGACATCTATTGGAAAACCATAAATTGGCAAAATACTGGCTTGCACTAATTCATCATGCAGTCGGCGTTTGGCAATTTTATCAAGCTCTTCTTCAATGCTATCGCGCCGCTTTTCGAGCACCTTGCGTTTTTTGCGATCGCTTTCTGCACTAATGTCTTGCAGAATATTTTGCAGTAGTGATGTCAGTCCGTTCCAGTCTTCGAGTTGCTCTCGCTCAAAATCTGATATCGCTTCCAAAAACAGATCGATGATGTTTTGAGCAGTAGCCACACTCTTGAGTCGCTCAATCCAAGATTTTGCAATGGAACGAGCGCGATCGCTATCCAACCATTCCTGAAACTCACAAAAGAGTGAAGTTGCAGGTGGTCTAAAATTTTCAGCAGAATAGTTTTGTGGCAAACTGAAAAAATTGCCAATTTTGACTTCCTCTGCACCTACATTACGACTTCTCAAAAATTCAGCCAGTAACTCAGCGCGGAGGTGACGCTGCTGAATTTGAAGGTTACCTGCATCTAATTTAGGAATTTGATTGCTACCAGCTATCAGCTTTTCTGGTTGCTCAAAATAAAATCGGTCATGGGGACGCCTCTGTCCGTACATTAAAGTCATCGCAACACCGTCTGTACGCCTTCCCGCACGTCCAGCTCTTTGCTGGTAATTACTGACATGAGGTGGAAAATTCCGCAAAACGACTGCTTGTAGTTCGCCTATGTCTACTCCCATCTCCAAAGTTGTCGAACAACTGAGCATATTGATTTGTCCCCGCCGAAAACGGTTTTCCCGTTTTTCTAATTCACCAACACCTAGCTGTGCTGTGTGTTCTTGCGATCGCAACGGTAACGGCGAGCGATATTTGATAAGATACTGTTGGTAATGCTCGTTTGCACTCCGTGTCATGTTTTCACACGAGTAGGTTTGAAGCTTCCCTTTACACTTATATGACGGACATCCAAAGACATTAATCGTTGGTTTGTCTACTTTCGACAAACCAGGAACGTGAAAAATGTGCTGACAAGAACTACATTGAAACCAATCTTCCTCTGTGTTCTGAAGATTCAATTTCGTCCAGGTGAGTTGATAGCCATTTTTAGCACTGACTAATAAGCGAGAATCTTTAAGCTGTTGAAAAAGCCAAGTTAACGTTTCTCGACTCGGAAATTTTCTTTCCCCAAATAGCTGAAAATAATACCAGCCCAGACGATTTTGGGCTTGGCTCACTTTCCCGTCTTTTCTCCACTTTGGCAAAAATGAAGGAGAATCTTCAAATTTTTTCCTTTCTTCTGGTGATTTTTCTAAAAACAAATAATTTCTGGATTTTCCCTGAACGTCTACCATCTCCGGACGAACACCCTCAACACCACCCGTTTCAGGGAAGTACTGGGATGCACCATCAATACTCACAATTCCCGTGCGGCGAATAATATCTGTCAGAACTGTCAAGAAAATTTGCGCCTCATCCTTTGAAATTTCAAATTGAGCCGATACCAACTCAATTAAGCGCTCATCTAAAGATTCAAGATGACAAGCCAAAACAGTAAATGCTTCCAATGTAGAACGACGGTTAAAAGGTAAAGCAAATTCTCGAAGTAATAGCTCCTTAGCACGTGCTTCAGAACTGTCTTGGCAATCTTTCTTATTTCCCAAACTTTCTTCATCTTCTGGAAAATAGCTAAGGTAATTCCGTCGCGAATCTCTGTCTGGATGGGGAATTGATGTTTCTAAAAATAAGATTTTTAATTTGTTAATGACCTGAGAAATTGAAGCCGTATTATCATTATCTTTAGCTTCTTCAAAGGCTCTCCAAATCAATTGACGGTAAAGGATTTCTGTATGATTTCGCTGATAATCAGAGGCAAAAAAAGCAGCATCTTGGCGACCATCAGAAAAGGTCAAAAGTTTTCGTTTGGAAGCACTTCCTTTGATGGTTTCTGATTCAGGTAAAATATCAAAAAGGCTATCAATCATAGCCTCTAAAGGTTCATCGGTGTAAGCAACAAAACGATTGATTGCTTGAGCACGAATCGGTCGGGTACCACAAGCCGCACACTTGGGAAGGTAGCATCCTTCTAAATCTTTTGCATTGTTTTGAGACTTTTGACGATACCAAGCTAAATGAAATTCACCTTGTTCTTGAGATTTTTGTGAAAAAGTTTCATTTGAGGGAATACCAATCCAACCATCTCGCTGACGTATGGTAAAAGTTTTTGGTGCTGAAGAATTTTCTTCCTCTTCTATTTCGCCTATCTCCTCGTCTTCTATAACGCTGTCTAAAACTCCTGAAGTTAGGGTGTAAATGTTTTTTGTATTGTCTTCTTCTCGCAATCCTTGATTAGATCTAGGAAGAGATTCTAATTTAGATGAATTATTTAATTGGGTGAAAGCATAAGCTTGACCGCATTGAGAGCAACTACCCAACTCTAACACTGGTGCAGTACAGTAATCGCAAGTTATCTTTTCATTTAAATAAAGACGCCCGTAACGTGGCTTTTGTGGATAGTTTGGGTCGCATTCTACACCAGAACACTCAGGATTAATACAGGCATAAATACCTTCTAAACTTCGGAAAAGAAGATGGAGACGAACTGGTAATAAAGGCAAATCATCGGGATTTTCACGCGCTAAAGTGCCTAGTTGTAACAAATGAGACAGCGCTATCTTGGCATCTGTATCATCAACTTTCCCATCTAAAGTAAAAGGTAGATTGATGCACCATAATTCTTGCGATCGTGCAACTTGTTCCCATTGTTGGGGTTGACGGCTGAGGAGATCGATGAGTCGATGTATGAGAGGATGTTGTTTGAGAGCAAACCAAAGAAATTTATGTATATTTCCTTGGGCTTGAGATTGTGCTGATGCTAGTTGTTCGTGTGGGATGATATTGCTAAGTATATCCGACCACTGCTCAATGCGATCGTCAAGAGCAGGGAGTTCCAGAATTCTCAGAGAGTTAAAGATTTCTTCATGACTGAATTCAGAAGGTAAAACATAAGGGCTACCCAAGCGTTCTGTAGCTGTAACGCGGCTACCTCGAATAACTTGACTAAATGGCTCGGAAAAAAACTCCCCAGCAAACTGCAAGACTTGCTTATCGACTGATGCATCTCCCAAACTTGCACTTGTAGCAATACAGCGTATTTGTCCGGGTTTTTCTATACCAAGTGCTACCTTTAAACGCTCTAACAGCATGGAGACTTCGCTACCAGTAGAGCCGTTATAAGTATGTGCTTCATCTACGACTAACATTTTAAACGTTGATGCTGAAACCCCAAAAATTTCGTTGCGTTCCTTTGGGCGAATCAACATATGCTCTAGCATTGAGTAGTTTGTGACTAATATGTGAGGTGGTTTTTCCCAAATCTCTTCACGGGAAAGACACTGAACTTTTAGAGTTTTTTCAATAGCTTTATCGATTAATTTTTCACGGCTGTTGAGTTTTAAATTGTTTATTTCCGTTTGTGTAAATAACTCTTCAAGTTCCTTAGATTCGTAAGCTGCAAATTCTTGCTCTAACGCCTCTATGGCTTTTTCTCTCTTAGTTTCTGTCCGGCTTGTATAAAATCCAAATCTAATTTTTCTCGTTGTTTGACGACAGAGCAACTTCCGCAGACGCTTGACTTGATCGTTTACTAAAGCGTTCATGGGATACAAAATTAATGCTCTGACTCCTGAGTTTAATAGTTCTGCTTCCTCTTTCAGAAGCATATCTAGCATTGGTAATAAGAAGCACTCAGTTTTCCCAGAACCCGTACCAGTCGCAACAACAATATTTTGTTTTTCTTGAATAACTGCTTTAACAGCTTTTTCTTGATGTTCGTAGAGGGGGCGCTGACTGGGTACGAACAGCGTTACCATTTCTGGATGCAAAACCTTTTGATTGACTAAGGTGTTAACGCTGCTCGCTGGTTTGTAGGGCTGAGAACCTTCTAAGTAAGGATGTTGCCAAACTATCCCTGGTTGTTCGAGTTGTTGTTTTAAAGCGTAACGGAGATGGCGATCGCGCAGTGGATATGCTGTGAGCAAGTAACGAATAAAATCTTGGCGGGGTTGTTCTACTGCTGCAATTGGGTTGAGGTACTTAGTTGTTGTCATATCATGTCCGTTTATATATCTAGATAAAACTCACGCAAAGGCGCAAAGGCGCTAAGAATTTAAGAAACTTTTATTATTCGGGTGTATCATATGAGGGTGCATCCTAGGCGTTGAAATATGATGTCTACAATGGGGTGATTTTTATTTTCAAATAGCCGATGTCGGTATCGTTCGCTGTCTGGTTCGGATAGCCGCCAAAGCAATTGAGCATAAAGACTTGGTAGGATGGTTCCTTGGAGATTTAACCGACCTGGTTGTGCGTCCCAGGGAATTTTTAAAGAATTTTCTGTTTCTCGATCTTTGTAAAACATTGCTAGGATTGCTGTGTCTGGTTCGAGTTCATAGAAGGTTTGGTCTTGAAACCAGAGATACTCTCCTGTAGGAAGTTGTAATAATGTTTTGTCTTGTAATTGGTTGTGGCTAAGAGGTATCCAACGATTTCTTTGGATTGTGTCGCGGCGAGGTACGTACTGTTGTATGGTGGGATCGCGCCAATCTTTGATTGAAAAAGGGTTTTCTAACCACGGAGAACGCAAGACAGCTTTGGATGGTTGGCAAGGTGGGGGTAAATATTCGATACTATCAGCAACGGTAATGAGGCGAATTCCTACTTGGTTCAGACAAGTGTTGATTTTATGAAAGCCGTGTATTTTGGGGTGGAGTGAGAGAGCATCGTGACTTTGTTCTGTTTTTAGGGCTTGGTGGGCGAGGGGAAGGTATGCGCGATCGCCTCGAAATCGCAACCCTATTAAGTTATCTTTACTTTGAGCGACAACAGTTGGGGGAGCCATACAGTAACGATTTCTCATTCCAGCGTAAACTTCACCTTCTGCTTGCAGTTCGGTCAAAGCCTGCTGAATTTCAGTTTGCGATCGCTCTTGTATGGAGTTGGGCGAGCAACTCGAACGCAGTAGCGAAACAATCTGATGTTTTGTCAGCGTCATTGGTAAAGCTGGGTTGCTGGGCTGTCTGTGATTGCTTAGCAAAAGAATAATTTTATCAAACCACATTATTTTGCTCCCAACATTGTGTTTGCGTGTTGTAGAGATAACGGTCGCCTTTCTAAATTTTGAAAATAGGCAAGTTGGCTTACATGAGGATATGCTTCTTGATAATTTTTTAAATTTAATAACAAAATATTTTCATAACTTGAATCTTTAGGAACCTCCACTGCTAAGATTATATTTTGTAATTTCTTTTTGGCGATCGCTTCTTCTAATATTTTTTTAAATATGTCTCTTTTTTTAGGAGTCACCTGAAGTAAATACCAAGTACTAGGGGGAGATTTAACAGTGTTCTCATCTTTTTTGCTAGACCCTTCCTTCAAGAACTCCAATAGTCTTTTGAGCTTACTTAATAAAATTTCTGACTTGAACCAACTCGAAAAATAATACTGTCGATTTTCTAAACTAGAAATTCCTGTTTCTAGTTTCTTTATATCAAAATCTAACTTCAATTGCTGTACAGCCTTTATGAATTGTTCTGGTGATGCATTGTTATCCAAGACAGCGTACCAGTAGTTTTCTCTGGTTTTCTCTCCTAGGGGAGCTTTAGGCATATCATTCTGGTTGTTAAAACACCACCATCCAATATTGTCTATTAAGTGTTTTCCACTCATCAATTGAATATGATAAACACCAATGGGTAACTTTAGATTCACCAGAGTCATTTCTTCAATTTGTTTAACGGAAGGAATCGTTACCTCTTGTGGTTGTTTATCTGGTAAAAGTAAGTTCCAACAGATTAAAGAGTATAGTTTCCCAGGTGTAAGTCCCGTTATGCAAATATCCTGTTTATCCCAATCCCAACTTAAATTCTGAGTTGAAGTTGGCATTTCTAACAGTCGTTGGGGTTCGTATCCCAAACGTTGGTAATCTAAGGCGTACCACTCAGAAGGAGGAAGTAAATCGTGCAAAACAGAGACATATATCGCTAAAATACCAAGTGCATCTGCTTGTAGTTGATAAGATGTTTTCTCCTGATTATTAGACAATATTAAAATAACTTCTTCTAATGGCCAAAGTTCTTCGATTTGAATGACTTCTGCCCAAAACTTTTCTATAGTATCTTGTTTAATAGGCAAGTTTGTTTGCTCAGTTCCTAAATAGTTGCGAATTCGCGATCGCTTTAAACCAGGATTTTCCAAAATTTGGTATTTTGATTGTACCTCGAATTGATACGACCATCTCTTCTGAGCAAACCAGAAACGGGCTTCGTAATGTCCTGGTTCATTTATCCACCGAGTCAGATGAACTGCAGCCCAACGAGGTGATGGTGATAAATTTTCAACTGAGCGAGCAATAATAACGCGCTTATCGAAACTTTCTATTAAGACATTCAGAGTTAAAACTCGCTCGACGGGTGGATACCAGAAAGTAGGAGGTTCTAAGTAAATAGACTTTTTGCCTTTTAATCTTAATCCTGTCAAAAGTGGCTCATTGTCAGCAACTATCTGCCAAGTAATAACCTGGGACTGATGGGTTTCAGATAATGTTAAAGTAATGGAAGATGCTGGAACTGTCAATCTCATTTGCCGACCCAGCCATCCCTTCATACTGGAAGGAATGCAACTATCTACAATTTCAATACCATCTGCAATTGTTGGTTGGATGTTGCGTGGAGTATAACAGATGATTTCTTCAACACCTAAAATAGAGGGATTGGGTAAATTTAATCGCAAATGTTCCCCTGTTAAAGCATCAAATATCAAGCAAGGTAAGTGACTGCTAATACCTTGATACTCCCATTTCATCAGTTCCTGACGATTGTGGTCTAGCAATTGACAGTTCCAATTTTCTGCTTCTCGATTGACCTCTATAATGAGTTCTGGAACAATCAAATCTCCTTCTCTAGGAAATGTATCTTCCCAATGAGCTTGTGGAATTTGACAGTAGGTTTCTCGCAACAATCGCCATTCTGGTTTCCACAGCTTTTGTTCTGGCAATATTAATTGTGTATTCCAAGAGTCGCTAATATCCAGATTCATCTTTAAAGGTTGGATGCGTCGAGCGATCGCATCTCGTCGGTTGCGTTCTACACCTGGTTTGGGTGTTAAGACTTTTATGAGCGAGTCCCAATTCCGCAAGAAAAAGTTTTCTGGTAAATAATTATGACCTAGTATCTCTTCTCGCTCCTCTTCATTTTTTAGCGCTTGAGGAGGTAATTTTTGACGTTCTAATTCTTGAGCGACTAAGGCGATCCCCTGTAGCAGTTGTCCGGAAATGGGTTCTGTTGCTGTATTCTCAGAGTAGGAAGCTTTGAGAAAATTAATGAGTGTACCCCACTGGGGATGTTTTTCCTTACAGACGCTTAACAATACTTGTGATAATTGTTCAACTGGGGTGTGTGCGAGTTCCCACCAACCAAAATCATCGGCTATTTCTTGAACCAGTTGAGCAAAGTGGTTGAGGTTTTGTTCGGGAACGCCACTTTGTAGCCATAGTGTGGAAACGTATTTGTATCCTCCACTAGCACGGATTAAACCTAAAAGAGCGATTCCTTCGTTGACAACTTGACGCAAGGCAATTTCTACTCGCTGGTTGTGGTTAATATCTAAGCGATCGCAAAAGCCTTGCCAAAATCGGTCGCTGGAGTAGTAGTAAGCATATTCTGAAGTCGCGAAAGTAAAAATTTTTAACCAATTTTTGTCTAATTCGTAAAAGTTTTTTTTCAAAGAATCATAGGTCACTGTATCTATTTGTTGTATATTTTTTCCCACAACATCAAGGACTCGATCGCTCGTTTGGCGATGAACGCGAACGCTACCAAGAAATCTCTGTCCTACCGGGCGATCGCGATGCGTCCAATGAGGTAGTATTTCTTCTTCCCACAATTTTTTATATTGAGAGTCTGCAAAGGTATATCTACCTCTTGTTTTGGTATGTAACTGATTTTGAGAACCCTCGATTTGTGATATCTCTGTTGTTAATCGGTCTTTTTGTGAAGAGAGTGCTGCTAATTCCTGCTCGATCCGTTGTTTCTGTTGCTGTAAATCTCTGAACTGTGTTTGTAAAGAATCAAAACTGACTTGCGCTTCCTGTTGTTGATTGGTAATATTGGTTAGAGATTGGTTCAGCAGACCTAACTTTTGTTCTAAGTTAGCGATTTGAAGTTGTAGATGGGAAAGTTGAATTTCTAGTTGCTGCTTTTGCTGTTCTAGATGGCTGATTTCTTGAGTCAGTCTCGAGCGATCGCTCTCTTGTGCTGCTATCTGGTTTTGCAGTTGAGTTAACTGTTGGGTCTGTTCGTTGAGACTTTTTTCTTGTTGATTTTGCCGCTCTGTGAGGAAACTTTGTAGTTGACCGAGTTGACTTTTAGACGAATCCAACTCATTTTCTACCTGTTGTTTTTCTTTAACAATCGCTGCTAGAGCTTGGTTGAGTTCTGTCTGTTGACTTCTTAACTGTTGAATTTGTGCCTGTAAGCTCTGAGTTTCTGCTTCTAACTTCTGTTTGTCAGCATTTTGAGCGAGAACTGCTCGTTCAATGTCTTGTTTTTGGAACTGATGAGATGAAACTGCTGTTTGCAATTGCTCTAGATCTGTTTGTCGAGTCTTCAGTAAAGCCTCTATCTGTTCCTTTTCCAAAGTTGCAGTGGAGATAGCTTTCTGTAAACTGCTTTCTTGGAGTTTCAGTTGTTCTGTGTGTTTCTCTAATTCCGAAGCCTTTGCTTGTAGTGACTGTGTATCGTTCAGTTGCTGCTTGCGCTGACGTTCTACAAATGCAACACCTGCGCCTGTAGCTGGTAAGGTAATAAGTCCTGTGAGTGCGGCTCTTCTAATATCTTTGTCAAGTGTCAGACTGATACCGAAACCAACGCCAAAGCTAAGTACACCCAAAACGAACCAGTTTTTAGTTTGCATAGCTTGTCCTTTGCATCTGTTGAGAACCTTACTTTGACGCTGAGAAAGGTTCTATTTGTATCAATCTAACACAGCAACCTAGAGTACTTTCAGGATAAATCTTCTATCATGTATAAGAATTTTCTAACTGAATCTCCCCTTTCGCGTTGTAACTTCTTATGAGTATTTTAAAACCACAAGTAGCACCATTTGGGTCTTGGCGATCGCCCATCACAACAGATTTGCTAACTTCAAGCACGACCGGATTAGGACAAATTGCTTTTGATGGTGAAGACATATACTGGAGCGAGTTGCGTCCTTGGGAGCAAGGACGGACTGTTGTTGTCCGACGAGCAGCAGATGGTCAAATTCTTGATGTGACACCCACTCCCTTCAATGTGCGAACTCGCGTCCACGAGTATGGAGGAGGCTCTTTCTTAGTTGCCGATCGCACGATTTACTTTTCCAATTTTGCCGATCAACGTCTTTATCGTCAAGATGTTGAAAAACAACCCTCTCCCGTCACACCTGAAGCAACTATACGCTATGCAGATGGTGTGTTTGACCGCAAAAGACACCGGATTATTTGCGTGTCCGAAGACCATACTGTTGGCGGACGCGAACCAATCAACACACTTGTTAGCTTAGAACTAGGGGGAGATGGCAATCCTCAAATATTAGTCTACGGCAATGACTTCTATGCTGCACCTCGCCTTAGCCCAGATGGCGATCGCTTGGCTTGGATAACATGGAATCATCCCAATATGCCCTGGGATAGTACAGAACTGTGGGTTGGAGAATTGCAAGCAGACGGTTCTGTAGGAAATACCGAACGAATTGCAGGCGGTTCAGAGGAATCCATTTTCCAACCGCAATGGTCACCAGATGGCGACTTGTACTTTATTTCTGACAAAACAGGCTGGTGGAATCTCTATCGGTGGCGAAATGGTCATGTGGAACCACTCACTCAAATGGAGGCTGAATTTGGCAAACCCCAATGGCTACTGGGGATGTCCACCTATGCAATCGAGTCAACTAACCGCATCATTTGCTCTTATACTCAGCAAGGTATATGGTATTTGGCAAGCCTTGATACAACAACAGGTAATCTGGAGCAGATAGAAGTTCCTTACACGCAAATTGATTCGCTATATGCAGCCTCCGGACGAGTATTCTTTATTGGTTCTTCTGCTACCCAATCAAGAGCGATCGTGCAGATGGATTTAGAGACAAGAGAACTTGAGATTTTACGTCGTTCTAGTGAAATAACCATAGATACAGGTTATCTTTCGCTACCTCAAGCAATTGAGTTCCCAACATCCAACGGAGACACAGCTTATGCTCTATTCTACCCGCCACAAAACCAAGATTACACCGCCCCGGCTGGTGAAAAACCTCCCTTACTGGTTAAAAGCCATGGCGGACCAACAGCAGCAACTTCAAGCAGCCTCAACTTTAGCATTCAGTACTGGACTAGTCGAGGTATAGCAGTTCTTGATGTGAATTACCGTGGTAGTACGGGCTATGGTCGCAAGTATCGGCAAAAGCTAAATGGTCAATGGGGAATTGCGGATGTTGATGATTGTGTCTGTGGTGGGCTTTATTTAGTAGAACGGGGGGAAGTAGACGCAAATCGCTTAGCAATTTCTGGCGGGAGTGCAGGTGGTTATACAACGCTTTGTGCCTTAACTTTCCGAGACACATTTAAAGCCGGAGCAAGCTACTATGGAGTGAGTGATACCGAAGCTCTGGCAAGGGATACACATAAATTCGAGTCCCGGTATTTGGATGGTCTCATAGGTTCGTACCCACAACAACGTCAACTCTATCAGGAGCGATCGCCTATCCATTTTACAGAGCGTCTTGCCTGTCCGGCGATCTTCTTTCAAGGATTGGAAGATAAGATTGTCCCGCCCAACCAAGCTGAAGCAATGGTCGAAGCTCTACGGCGTAAAGGTTTACCTGTAGCCTATGTTGCTTTTGAGGGCGAGCAGCATGGCTTCCGCAATGCCCAGAATATCAAACGCGCCTTAGATGGGGAACTGTACTTCTACTCGCGAATTTTTGGCTTTGAACTAGCTGAACCAGTTGAACCTGTAGAAATTGAAAATCTTTCTTAATGTGAGTTCGCCCCCTCACCTCGTTCCCAGGCTCCGCCTGGGAATGCCTCAGTTAAATGAAGTACACCCCCCTTTCATCCCCCCTTAGTAAGGGGGGACAAATGTGGGACCCCCCTTTCATCCCCCCTTGGTAAGGGGGGACAAATGTGGGACCCCCCTTTCATCCCCCCTTGGTAAGGGGGGACAGAGGGGGGTAATTTTTTCGCACGCGGAGCTTTCGACCTGGAAATAGCATTTTCCACCTGCTGCTAATCTATAAACATACACCCACCAGCAGCCAACACCATGAAGAGAGAAGTTTTTAACTATCTTCCCAGTGTGGAAGTCTTAAAATTGTTAGCGCCAGGTTCCTTAAAACAACATTTAGCGAAAGCAGTCAGACTATGGGTTATTTTACGTTCTATTTATGGAGATGATGTTGATGAAGTTAAATTAGATTTAGAAGAAGAATTTACCTTTCTTCAATGGCGTGATTTATTTTTTCTAAATGCAGCAAAAGAACATTCACGGGATAAGACTCCAATCTTACACAATGGAGAATGTCGCTGTGCTACAAAATTAACTTATTGGTTGTTTGCATCATGTCTCTCAAGTTTGAATATTGAGGAAAATCAATGGTCTCAGTCATTCCAAAAATACTATTCCATCCAACCTGAGGAATTGAAAAGTTTATTGTTGGAGGGAATAATTAATAATTCTACGGAAAAGAGCCAACAGAACAAAGATTCAGTGACTGGTAGCAACAGTCAAAAATCTAAACGCTTTTCTAAAGTTTTATCTGATGGACGTTTGTTTGCGGTCACCAGTCGAAATTTACAAGAAAATGATTTTCAATGCTTAGTGAATTTGGGATGGCTAAGAACAGCAAACAATAAAGGAAGAAAAAATCAAGAGACATATTTGAAAATAGAAAAGTTTCCTGAAGGTTTCTTAGACCGTCTGAGAAAGATAGAAATGACTTCTAACCAGTTTACTAATGAAGAACTATCTGCTTTTAATAATTCCTTATCTCAACCAATTAATGGTGTTCAAAGATTTTTTATTCATGCAGAATATATAGTCCATGCAAAGCGAACTGATGATGTAGAAGCACTGCAAGAGCAATTAAAAAAACTTTGGCAACATGATAAGATTCCATTGGTGAAATTGACATATCAGAGTGTCAAACTATATCAGGATACTGTCGATTGTATTGTTTATCCAGTTTGCATTTACTATTACCAACGCGCACCTTATCTCTTTGCTTACGGTCAAGTTCCCAAGCGAGAACAGGAAAATAGTTGGAGTCAAATCAATTGGTATGATTATCGCCTTGACCGAATTCTTCAGTTAGATGAATTACCAAAAGATTTAGAGGATGCAAATATTCCCAAACAGTTTCTAGATAAATGTCAAGGGAAATATCCACCAACTCCTGATGATATTAAAGAAAAAATGTCAGAAGCTTGGGGATTTGATATCCACCAACCACAAAAGTTACTAGTCTTAAGATTTGACTATTATTTTCATGAAAATAACATCAAAGGAACCGAACGGGATGAAATGTTTACAAGAATTTCCCATCAACAGGTAGAACAATTAGTAAAATCTTACACTTCTACAGCATCAGCAGAACAAAAATATCTGCTTTCCACTGTGCGATCGCGATCGAAAACAGATATTTACTGTAAAGTCAATTACCGTGCTGATGATAACAATATTGTCATGCGTTTGCGAGCCTGGGGACCGAAGGTAGAAGTGATTTTACCTTGGGATTTACGACACCGCATGACAACAGACATCGAAGCGACTTACAAATTTTATAAATAATCGCAACAGTATGAACACAAACGCCACGGACGCATCGAAATTAACGAATCGTTTTGAACAAGCTTTAGTTTACGCTACCAGACTCCACGCCAAACAAACTAGAAAGGGAAGTAAGGTACCTTATATCAGTCATCTGTTAAGTGTAGCAGCGTTAGTCTTGGAAGATGGCGGGGATGAAGATGAAGCGATATCAGCATTATTACACGATGCTGTGGAAGACCAAGGAGGGAAAGAAACCCGCGAAGCCATTTTAAATATGTTTGGTGAAAGAGTCATCGAAATCGTTGATGGTTGTACCGATGCAGATACCATACCAAAACCGCCTTGGAAAGAACGCAAAGAGCAATACATTGAAAAATTGCGTTATGCTTCCGCTTCAGTTCGCAGAGTAGCGCTAGCAGATAAATTGCATAATGCGCGTTCTATTTTAAGAGATTTGGATAGGGAAGGGGAAGCAACTTGGGAAAAGTTTAAAGGTGGTAAGGAAGGAACGTTATGGTACTACCGCACTCTAGCAGAATTCTTTTTAACCACCGATCCTAATTCTTGGTTAGTACGGGAATTAAACGACGTTGTTAGCAAGTTTAACAGTAAACAGTGAACAGTGAACAGTGACCAGTGAACAGTGAACAGTGAACAGTGACCACCTGACCACTCTCTCGTTCCCAGGCTCAGCCTGGGAATGCATTACTAGAGGCTCCGCCTCGCGATACAGGAGGTAGAGCTAATACTTGTCGGTTAAGGTTTGTTAGCACAATTTTCCAATATGTAGAGACGCGCTGTTTGAAGCAATACTGCGTAGGTTTTGGTTAAAAATACGAAAATACGTAGGTTGGGGAGCCACTCGCGTGCTCTGGTTTCCAGAGTTGAGCGATGTGGCGTTTGAGGAACGAAACCCAACATTTGCAGACATTTGTTGAGTTTCTCCAATGGTTTGCCCAACCCACAACAATTCTTTTCCGAGTAGTATTGGCTGTTTGAAGCGTCTTGACAGAGATTATGACCCTTATCCTAGCAGTATTGGAGGCAGAGCCTCAAGTCTAGCATTCCCAAGCTGAGCCTGGGAACGAGGTAGTACAAAGTTTCTACAGTTCCTCAAAATTAATGTGGCGGAGTACTAGTTTTTTGAACGAGTAAAGTATACCTGAAAAAATGTAAGCTATATGACCGATCTTACTAGCGAATTTCTGGATATCAAGAATTTTCAACGTGCTTGGGAAAAGGTTGCTGAAAATCGCGGTTGTGCTGGGGTTGATGGAGAAACAATTGGGAATTTTGCTTGCAATCAAACTGTTAATCTTTATCAATTACTCAATGCTGTGGCTAATGGTCATTATCAACCTCTTCCTTGCAAGCAGGTGATTATTCCTAAAAAAAATGGCACTCAAAGAGAGTTGAAAATACCTACCGTTCGCGATCGCATCATACAACAAGCTTTATTGAATGTGCTTTCTCCGTTGATGGAGGAGAAGTTTTCTCCTGTCAGTTTTGCCTATCGCCCTAATTTATCTTATATCAATGCGGTGGAGAAAGTTGCTGATTGGCGAGATATGGGTTATCTTTGGGTGTTGGACGCGGATATAGTTAAGTTTTTTGATAACATTGACCATCACAGGTTATTAAAAGAGGTTAGGCTACATATTGATAATCTGGGAATCTTATGTTTGATAAAATCTTGGATATCAGTGGGAGTGTTAACGCAAGAAGGATTAATTTTACCTCAAAAGGGTATACCTCAAGGTGCAGTTATTTCTCCAATTCTGGCTAATATTTATCTCCATGAATTTGATGAGTTAGTCAGTGCAACCGATTTAAAAATCGTGCGTTATGCTGATGATTTTTTAGTTTTATCACGCTCTCAAGAACGCATTATACAGGCTAAGTTAGAAATTATCAATCTGTTGGATTCGATGGGGTTGACGATAAATACTGAGAAAACGCAAATTACTAGTTTTGAGCGTGGGTTTCGGTTTTTAGGTCATGGTTTTTTAGAAAATGCGATTTTTCCTGTAGATGCGAATAAAGTTACTTTGAAGTCGGGAATAGAGGATAAGCAAGAAAAAAAAGCAGGAAAGAATACTAGTAAAAAAAAAGCCCTGAAGAATCTCTCTCCCAGATAAATTCTCGTTCTCCTGAGGATTATAAGAACCCAGTTTGGGAAGTTCCACCTTCAGAAAGAGAAGAGAGTTTCTCAGCGATCGCACCTGGGTTGGAGGTTGGGAAAGGTAATATGGCAGATATTGCGACTTTACATCAACCTTTTCTTGCAGAAATAGAAACAGAATTACCTCCTCAAAGCGAAGAGGATAACAGCCCTTTTCAAAAAAATATTTGGAATCGAGAAATGGCGGCTATTTATCTCATCGAACAAGGGACAAGTATCTATAAAGATTATCAGCGTTTTGTTATTCATGTGTCTGATAAACCTAAATTAGAAGTTCCTGTCCGAGAAGTTCAGCAAATTCTTGTTTTTGGTAATATTCAACTATCAACTCCCGTGATTCAAGCCTGTTTGCAAGAACAAATTCCTGTTTTATTTCTCAGTCAAAGCGGTCAATATCACGGTCATTTATGGAGTGAAGAATCCACTCATTTAGAAAACCAGCTCGTTCAAGTTGAGAGACGCAATGATGATTATTTTCAGTATAATGTGTCCAAAGCGATCGTCTACGGGAAATTGATGAATTCCAAACAACTCTTGTTGCGATTGAACCGCAAGCGCAAGATAGCGGAAGTAGAAAAAGCTATCTTTGGAATCAGTCAAGATATTGATTCGCTGGATTCAGTAGATAATTTAGATACTTTACGTGGTTATGAAGGTATAGCTGCTGCGAGATATTTTCCGGCTTTTGGGAAATTAATTACTAATCCCAATTTTGAATTTTCTCTGCGTAACCGTCAACCGCCCACTGACCCGGTAAATTCTTTGTTAAGTTTTGGTTACACGCTTTTGTTTAATAATGTCTTGAGTTTTATTATTGTCGAGGGGCTTTCTCCTTATTTGGGTAATTTTCACTATGGGGAAAAGCAAAAACCCTATCTAGCTTTTGATTTGATGGAGGAAATGAGGTCAGTTATTGTCGATAGCTTGGTTTTAAATATTATTAATCATTCTTTGCTAAAACCGCAAGAATTTGACATAGTTCCTAGCACGGGAGGAGTGTACTTAAATCAATCAGCAAGAAGAGTATTTCTTAAACAATTTGAAGCCCGAATGAATGAAGAAGTTTCTCATCCAGATTTACAATCTCAAGTCACATATCGTCATGCAATTCAATTACAAGTTAGACGATATAAACGGAGTTTATTATCTGGGGTTTTCTATGAACCTTTTTTAAGAGCAGTGTAAATGTTAGTGCTTGTAGTGTATGATATTCCTAATGATAAAAAACGCACAAAATTGTCCAATTTCCTAGAAGGATACGGGCGAAGAGTTCAATTCTCTGTGTTTGAATGTTTTTTAAGTTTGGAGGAAATGCGGCAACTTTACGAACAGGTGAAAAAATTAGTGAAGCCAGCAGAGGATAATGTCCGATTTTATTGGATATCTCAGGAAGCTGTGTCCAGAGTGTTAACTATTGGTGGGGAAACCCCCCAACCACCGCCAAAGTATTATGTTATCTAGGTTTGAGGGTTCTTTGAGGGTTACTTTCAGATGTTCATCGACACCACTCGCTGAATCGCTGAAACCCTATATTTTTCGTTGAGTGGTGTCGATTGCTTACCATATAAGGGTTTGAGCTATGTGTTTTGCTAAATTTTTGGGAGGATATACTATAATTCCATCAGTGGTGTCGATTTGGGGGCTGAAACCCTTACTGCGTAAGCTCTCCTAGACGAACTCCCCACCGATTGGGTTAATTCGGATTAGTTGGAAACTTAGTGCGGCTACTGGGTGGTATACCACCCAGCCCCACCGATTGGGTTAATTCGGATTAGTTGGAAACGTTAAACATTAGAGACTCCTTCTTTTTTTCCTTGAGTGCCCCACCGATTGGGTTAATTCGGATTAGTTGGAAACTTTTTAAACATGTCTACAACTCCTGAGATAGACCCCACCGATTGGGTTAATTCGGATTAGTTGGAAACCAGTGATCGCGCATTACTAGTTCATCTTTTGGTACACCCCACCGATTGGGTTAATTCGGATTAGTTGGAAACTTTGAGTGTTGTTCCGCAGAAAAAGTATTACTCTGCTAAAAAGAAAAGCCATACCTTTAAAAATCAAATTACTGTTCTACCTAATGGTTAAGATATTGTTGATGTGATTGCTGGAGAACCAGGAGCAAAAAGTGACATAACTTTGTTTCGTGAAAGTCAGAAAGACTTTGAACCCAATCAAAAATTTCAAGGTGATAAAGGTTATATTGGAGAGCCATCAATTAAAACTCCTACAAAAAAGCCGAAAAAAGGAGAATTAACTCTCTTGCAAAAAGAGAAAAATAAAGAAATGGCATCATCGCGAATATTTGTTGAACATTTGATTCGTTTACTGAAAATATTACCAGCAAGTAAATTTTGTGCGGCTGACGGCGATGGCACTTGCGTCGGTAGGGTGGGCAAAATTCCTATATTTGGCAATATATTCCGAATTCATCTGCATTTGCCTACCCTACAATATCTGGCGATCGCGCGTGATTATCCCATTTTCAACTTTTGCGTCCTTTGCAATTTGATTGAAGGTAGCTAGGATCGCGATCGCCTTGGATGTGATGGCATTGCGTAACACACCAATGGTAGAATATATTGGCGATCGCCTACATTGCTATAATTTCAACAGGATAATTATATTTTCCCTTCTCTCAATTATGGAAATCACAAAAATATCCAATGAAGGACAAGTAATGATTCCCGAACCATTGCGAAAGTCTCATGGCTGGGAAGTGGGACAGGAACTGATAGCAATTGATATGGGTGACGGAATTCTTCTGAAACCAAAAAAACCTTTTTTAGAAACCACATTGGCTGATGTTGCTGGATGCTTAAAATACCAAAGCACACCAAAAACTATTGAAGAAATGGATGATGCTATTCGTCAGGGTATAGAGGAATCATGGCATGGTGGCAGTTGATACTAATATAATTGTACGTTTTTTGGCTCAAGATGACAAATTACAATACCGAAAGAGTCTAGAAATTTTTCAAACACAGAATGTTTTTATACCCGACACTGTAATTCTCGAAACTGAATGGGTGCTTAGATTTGCCTATAAATTTAAACCTGTCGAGATTTGTGAAGCTTTAAGAAAACTTTTCGGCTTACCAAATGTTTATCTTAATAACGCAAGTTTAGTGGCTTAATCGTTGCAATGGCATGAAGCTGGCTTAGATTTTGCGGATGCTTTTCACCTTGCCAATAGTCAAAATCATACACAATTTTATACTTTTGATGAGAAGTTTATAAAAAGAGCTAAGGGATTAACTACTTGTGAAGTACACCAACCTTAAGTTTATAATTTTACCTTGACAACAACTAAATATCTGTATTTGAGAGGAGTTTAAAAATGTGCGATCGCTATATTCGTCCTTTGCTTTAATCGTTATTTTTTTTTCAACATCGTAAAATCTGTCATACTGACTTTACTGAAACTACAAATTTTCTCCAACCACTCCATAAGTAGGTAGGTGGAAATCAACCAAAGTCTGTTACAGAACGTAAATATGTTGGAAACTCTTGCCAATGACCGATGACAAATGATAAATGACTGCCCTGACAACTTAACTTTCATTGTGCCAACTCACTTAACATCTCGTCAAATGAATCAAAACTTCAGCTAGTGCTTTTATCATTGGACGAGTTGATAAATCTTCTCCCCGTTCTAACCGATGTATGCTACCTGTAAGTAAAGGTGCTGTTTCTAGTAATTTGTCGGTGTTGAGCTTCCATTCTTCGAGGAGAAACACTTCATCTTGAGTAGCGTGTAAAATACTGTGAATCTTGGCAACAATTTTGAGATTTAATTTTTGACAACATTTTTCCCAGTCTGCAAAGTCATTTGTATCAGCTGCAAGGATAACGGCATGGGTTGCTGGTGCAATAATTTTCTCGTTTTCTGGAGTGATTTTACCACCAATATCAATAATATTAATTAACTGGTTAGCGCTCGTGACCCATTTTGAAGCTTGTTCTGCAAATTCTGGGGTAAGTTCAGATTTCAGACAAGGCTTGTTATCCTTGGCTAATTCCTGATTTTGCTCGTAAGTTTTTTGATACCACGATCCTTCTCCATCGGGACAAGCAGTAATGACATAGGGATAAATACTGGGATAAGGTGCATACAAAGTCCCTAAAATCGCCTGTTTTAAACCTTCTCGCAAACATGATTTTCCAGAATGTGGGGGACCGCACAACACGACTTTGATAATATTGCGCTCTTGTTGCTTTTCTTGTGTTTCAATCACATCCCCCACTTTGTAGGATGTTCCATGAGAAATAGTAACTATATAGTTTTTGTATCTCAGTGAGCCAGTGTTTGTATTGATTTTACTACCCAATTTTGGATCGAGAACGGCGATGACTTCGTATAAATGAGCGAGTTTATGGGCGATGGTATAACCTACAGCAACAGATTGCGCCCCGTCAATGAGAAGACGATGTCCTCCAGTAATTTCTCCAGAATCAATCATCTGGTTCAGTAATTCTACGGTATCTTTAACTATGCGTTAGCGAAGCTTACCGAAGGTATCGCCCTGAGCTGGTAAAGTGCGGTTAAACCCGACTCGCAGTACCTCGCCTTCTAGTTGAATTTGATAGCTATACATATCCGTGTTTTTTTACAACAGCTTTACTATCGCATGGAGATGGAATATGCATTTTCCACGATAGTGGGTGGAATGACCCCAGAAAAATTCCATTCTGAAATTGACGCTGGAGTCGCTATAGGCTACTTGCCTCCCGCATATTTTAGGTGTGGGGGAGTGGGAGGAGTTTTAAAAACTGAGTTTTCAAAAAAGCTACTTTTTGATCTGGAAAATGTATTACATATTTAGTAGAATAATTGTACAAAAAGCTATTTTTGTCTTTTTTAGCCTAATTGTACATTTTGTACATTTTTGGCTGACCCACTTTATTAATTAATGTGTTGCCCTATGACTGTCATAAGTGCATCTGATGCTCGTGCAAACTTTCAAGAAATTATCAATCGTGTTGAGTATGGCGGTGAGCGCATTCTCATTCAGCGTCATGGTAAGACTGCTGTAGCTGTCATTGGGTTAGAAGATTTAAAGCGACTTGAAGCACTTGAGGACGCTATTGATTCTGATGAGCTTCGTCGTGCAGTTGAGGAGAATGATGGTTTTACTACTTTAGAATCTATTATTGCTAGTCGAGGCAATGAATGAACGCTATAGTTTAAGAATTGCTAAGACTGCGGAAAAAGACTTGAAAGACTTACCTGCTAAACAATTTAAGCAGGTCAGTGTAAAAATCTTTTCTCTTTGTAGCGATCCTAGACCTCACGACCACATAGCTTTAAAAGGTTATGAAGGTTACCGTGTCGATCAAGGCGAATACAGAATTCTTTATACGATTGACGATACAACCAAGATGGTTGATATTTTTCGCATAGGCAAATGTAATATTGTAATTACACCAAAAAGACGAAAAAAATATACTCTTGATGAATTGTTGGATGGAATGACCCCAGAAAAATTCCATTCTGAAATTGACACTGGAGTCGCAATGGGGAATGAAATTTGGTAAGCATTCCATATATTCCAGATAGAGGCGATATTATTAAAGTAGATTTTGGCTCAAAAGAAATGACTCCTGATTTGGTCAAACGAGCATTTATATTGCAAGAGTCAGGGCTGTCTTTTGAAGATATTGCCACAACACTAAACGCTGAGATGCAACAAGGGCGAGAACAACAAGGTTATCGCCCTGCATTTGTTCTATCACCGCTTAAATACAATCAAATGGCTTCAATGGTGTTAGCGTGTCCAATCACTACACGCATAAAAGGTCTTAGTTTTGAAGTAGTTCTGACAAATGGAATGAAAACTATCGGCGTAGTCTTAACAGACCAAATTAAATCTTTCGATTGGAAAATCCGAAAGATTTTGTTTGTAGAGAAAGCCAATCTAGATTTAATTGAAGAAGTCCAAGCAAAAATCGAAACTTTGATTTTATGAAAGTAGATTTACGCTAGCACCACCCTATTGGGTACGATAGACAGTAGGCAACTGTAAACGCATAGATTTAAGTCAATCTGCTTAACCGCTTTTTTGGCGTTGGCGATCGCTACTCCTGATTGTGGCGGTGGACTACTCCCGCCCGAAGCGATCGCGCAAGTATTCCCAGATTTGTTGTATCTCGCGTTGCCGCTGTTCTATTTGCCTACGGAACTCTTGGCGGTCAATGGCGGCTTGCTGTCTATCGGCTGCGGCTTGCGCTCTATCGGCTGTAGCTTGCGCTCTATCG
Source organism: Scytonema sp. UIC 10036 (assembly GCF_009725235.1). Next base: position 18,064 of record NZ_WJFC01000098.1, on the reverse strand, counting down.
GCTACAGCTTGTGCTGCAAGTACATCAACACGATTGGTTACAGCGTTTACATTTTCAGTTAGTTGCTGGATGTTTGCCACTAGCACATCAATGGTGTTGTTATGCGCGGCTACCTGTTCACCTACGTTACTGAAAATAGATTCCAAGCGGGTTAAACGGGTTTCTAGAGATTCTGGTTGATTAGTCATTCGTCACATCCATAAAATTCGATAAATTGGTTATTCATCTCTTTATCGGTCATTTTTGTGACATCAATGCCCTTAAGTCAATGGTAGATGGGTTAATCATTCTCTTGCTCCTCGTCTTGGCTTTGGACAATTTTTAAACCTCTTTTGCTTGCTCTGCGACGTTGGTCGCCTAGCGGTTGTACCCTTTTGTCTTCAGGTAACTTGCTGTTGCAATGCTCGAACAAGATTTTTTCTACGTAAGAATTAACGTACCGTGCTTACTCAGAGAGGTTTTTTATTGATGCTCAGGGGTATGGGGGTACTCGTACCGCATTCATTGCCACTTTGCTTCATCTGTCGAAAACAACGGTTAATGATATTACGAACATCGCGGGCGTGTTTTTTCCAATTGAGATGCTCCCGTTAAATAAATCAATCCTGTGCCACTAATCAACATCATCCTGTTCAGAATTGTCTTGATAATCCTCATCCTCCTCCGATTCTTCATTCTTGCTTTGTGGAGCGGGACAATTTATTGTTTCAGATTTATAAAATCCCCAAATAATCTCCTTAGTTTCGCGATCGCATTGTTTTTCAATACGTTCTAGAGTTTCTTCTTTTCCTGACTCATAATTAAAATTGAAGTCAAAATCAAAATTTTTTTCACCAGCCATAACTTTTCTCCTGAGTGGCAATATATTAGAAAGTTCCTAAACTTAATCTCGACGTAAAACTCTTTTGATATCTTTCTCCTCATTTGTGGCTTGCCTAATTTTTTCGGCTACTCCTAAAGAATTAGGAATTGTATCGAGAAAGATTTGTGAATGGGAATAATCAGTGCTAAATATCCAAATATCTCCTAACAACAGAGGCTTTTGATGCAAACAGCTTCTGAATATATCAACAATTTGATATAGCAACCCCCTTTGTACTTGAATATCAGAAACTCGATAAAGCTCAAGAAAATTTATTTGCCTCCAGAAAATACCAGTTCTCAGAATTAGCCTCTGGTTAGTTAAAATATACTTGCTATATTTAATTTGCAAGTATTTCCAAAAGAAGTAGGGAATAGGGAAAATTGTCCAAACTAAAGAAATGAGTACCAGACTTAAAAGGAGATGAGCGGAGAGAAGTTTGAATAAAGAGGAGCGGAATTCGATAATTCCATATTCTACTGTTTTGCTGATGTTTCTGTTGTCTGTTTTCTTGTTCATCTCTATTTACCACTACAATAAATTAGGTTGTGAGCTTTAGTAATTTGAGTATTGCATGGCAATGGAAATAGAGATTTCCACCGAAGCTCGAAGAACAACTCGCCGTCCTCGCCAAATGTCCCTACAGCCATAGTCTGCCACAGGTTCCCGTATCATTAAGTGGGTCAGCTTTTTTCTTACTCATCTACCAGAGTCGCCGAAACCTATCTTCGTGTGATGTTCTGTGGGCTTCTCTGTTCAAAAAATTCAAAAAATCATCACATTCTGGAGAATCATCGGGAAAGATTGTCAGAAATTCCATATACTCGTTAGTAATTTTAGGAATTGGTTTACCATTAGGTTCTTCTGGTTTTTTTAGGATAACTATGGGATACATTCGATGCCATAGCCTACCTATTTGGCTGATGCGACCTTCTACACGACCCGTTACAGATGTTTGCTTAATACTAAGTTCAGGTTGTCTGATTTGAGGATCGTATCGTTGAAACGGTTGATGCAACCATGTTATAGCTTTACAATCTCCACTATCTTCAGCTATCCTTCCCCAAACTTGAACGTTATCTGAATGCCATGCTTCACGCCAGTTTGCCTTGTTATCTGGGTTAGGTACAACGCCTTGCGACTGCATCCACTCTTGAGCTATTTCTCGTACATTATTGATAAATCCTGTAGCCTGAGTTAACTTGCGGACTTTATTATCATTGATTAAAGAACCCCTATCCCATTTCCAATGGCAACCTATTAAAGGTTTACGACGATTATAATAATCTTCGTAAAATATTCGATGGTCAGCACGTCGCCAAGATTTTCCAAAACCACCTAGCAGCATTGCAAATCTCATTAATGCTCGCAGAAGTTTATTCAATATCTCTTTTTGTTCATCTTCAAGTGCTTGAGTTAACAGCCAATACAATTCACAAGCAACGTTATAAGTGGGTTCATTATAACCCTCTGCAAAAGTATTTAGATGCAAAGATGATGTTTTAAAGGCTATTCCTAATAACCCCTGTGTTCCCTCTCCTTCAATACCACCAAATAAAGTATTTACTAAATCTCTAGCAGTTTCAGCATTTGTTAAACCGCTAAAGATACGCAGCGCATGACCGCGTAATGATGCTCTAAAAATATTAGGACGAAACTCACTTTCTTCGCTATTAATTAGCTTTGGTGCTTGTCCTTGACCTTTCAGGAATACTCTATAAAGGATTTCTCCCTGGATGTCGAGCGATGTTTCTATATTCCCATTATCATCTAAACGGGCTTTAGGAAATCCATAACCATTGCTAACTCTGCATCCTATCCCGTAACCTAATGCCTTTTCCCAAATCTCCCAAACTTCATTCCAATTTGTGTTAGGCTCTAGACTAGAAATACCAAATTCGATAGTTGGTTCGTACAAAGAAATTAAGGCAAACCCACTTTCACCTTGCGGTTTTTCTGCAGTATCGTTAACTTCAACTTGCCATTTTTGTTGGGGATGAACAATATCTATCAATTTCTCTGTCCAATCATTAATGGGATAACCACCATGAAAGCGCAATAGACTGGGTTTTTCGCCATCACCTGTCAGCCTGTATCGTTGCTTTTGTTCTTCTGTACAAGCTTGACAAAAAGCGCCTTTCATGCTGCTACCGGGATAAAATGGCAAGCCAAATGCACCTATCACCGGACGAATAATACCTTCATCTTGACCGCCATTAGAGACAAATCGCCAGTTCATTTTGTAAGTTTGAGTTTGAATTTCTTTATCAAACTTGGGGGGATGAGGATAAGCTTTTTCTGTCCATTCTGAAGCCCAACGTTGACTATCTTGTTCTTGATTTTTGGAAATAAATTGAAGTTGCGATCGCCCTTTTGTTTGAGCTTGGAACATGAGCGGTACTCTGTCAGTTACGTTAGAGATATTCAACATAATATGTACTAGTTATCTTCTTCATGAGTTAGGTTGGTAGTTCCTTTATAGCGCTGCGTCCACCACACGATAGAATCGCATAGTTGTGTGAGGACTGCTAAAGCAAGTTGTCGGTCTTCTAGTGTTAATTTAGTCCCGCGATTGTCTACTGCTAATTCACCCCAGAGTTTTCGTGCCATAGTCTTAACTGCTGTGCTATCATCAACGCGAACTGGATCGTTAGGAATCGTGACACCAGCACGAGCCATAGTATTGACCAGAATATCCCAAGTTGCTTTCCAATATCGAGATTTACTCTCTTCTCTTGCTTGCAGACGCAAATGTTCTCCCCAAAATCTTTCTAATCCATAAGCAACAGCTTCTCGCATTTTAAAAGACTGATTTAAAGACTTTGGGTCACGTTCTTTAGCATCTAATACCAATTTTTGCGCCATTTGGTCTAAATTATAGTCATGCCAAGCCATAAGTTCTTTCCTCTGTTTTATTAGTTAAATGCTTCACCTGCTAGAGTTACATTACAGCGACCAAATCCAATAGATTCTAAGCCACCAAAATAAAGCTCTCTGGAATAGGGAGTATTAGAGCTATATTCACCAAATGGATGCCATCCTTTTTGTTTTAAAGCAATAGGAAATGCTAAAATACTACCTACAGGCAAAGCTTCCACATTGAAAAATGCACCAATTTTTGTGTCTACTTTCTTCATATCATCAAGTAATTTGACTCGACTTTGCCGATAAAGTCCCATATCGTGCAGCATTGAAATATCTTTGTCGTGTACTACAACCAATTGGTTAACAGATAAATCTGTACCAGGAGGAATCCATGCAGATAAATCTACCTCATGTTCTATACTTAAGAAACCGAGGTTAAAGAATAAAACTTTCTGGTTAGTTTCTGGTATTGGACGTGCTTGCAAACCAGGATGTGCGGTGTAGGGTTTGGGAATTTCTGCTTGAATTGAAGCGATTTGCTTGTAACGTTTAAGTAATAACGGACTGCTAACCCAAACTATTGGTTGACCGGGACAAAAAACAGGAAACCAAACTAAAGAAGCGTATTCAAATTTGATTAAAGCTTCAGTGGTACTGTTGGGATTACCTGTTTGTGCTTCGTGTCCGTAACAGTCATTAGCTAAATCTCGATTGTGCGATCGCATATCAGCGCGAAACCTACCCCTAATGGAACTCCCTGGTATGATTCCCGTTTGAGTAAACTGGTCGCGGAAAATCAGGTTTAAGTTACCTGTTTCTTCTCCCGCACTTGCTCCAATATGCAAAGGTGCTAGGGTTTCAATAATGCCATAAGCTTTGTGATACATTTATGATTCTCCAAATGAATTTTTCAGTCTCATCACACCGAACAAGCACTTGGTAAAGGGAGTGCTAACCCGCATCCCCAACGTTTGAAGGAGGGACCCTCTTTTGGGAACCATTTCTCATCCCAATATTGCCAAGATCGATCTGTCAGTCCTTCAAGCTCTTTTACAACGTAAACGGTACCCGCAGGAACTGCATAACGTCCTCGTGAGAGGAGTTTTGGCGGTTTTTGGTGTTGTTCGCCTTGAGGTTGATGATTGTCATGATTTCCCAAGCGATAACGAAAGGGTATGGGACGTTCTGTTAACAAAGCGTCTACTGCCCAAACTTTTTTATCGTTGCTTTCTGGGTTTTCTTGTGCGTATTTTTTTGAGTCCCCTTTTTGTAGATAAACAGGTTCTCGGTAAGATAGGCGATTGGAACCCCAAACAGCAGGTGTAATTAAAGCAAAACTTTTTCCCACAGGTTGCTCGAGCAAAGCTTGGACAGTCGGGGACAAGTCAATGCAACGCACATCCACCATGTGTCCCTCCCCACCAAAACGATACCAACCATCTTTGAGTTCGGTATTGGAAAGGTAAACCAGACATGCATCAGGATTTAATTGCACGGCATTTTCTAAAAATAAACTACCGCGCTCTAATTCTTCATTAACTCTGCGTTCATCTTCTTTAAGTCGGGGGTGTAGGTGTGGAGCATACTTCCAAGGAGGTATAGCTACTTTAATTGACTGACTTTGGTGCTGATTTCCTGATTTAATTCGTTTCCAGTGGCGTATCCCAATCCAGGTTCCTTTCTCAAATTTATCGGTGAGAATTGGAATGATGGTTTCTCTATCAAAATTCTCAATTGAGGATGGTAGCCACTTTTTATCTTGACTTTCTTTCTCTGTTTGCCATGTTAATAAGTGTTGTATCGTACTATTTTTTACCAAATAATTGAACGGTATAGGAACGTAAAAGTTGTGAGGATTTTTACTCCAAGCCCAAAATGGACCTGCAAGTTGCAATTTCTCTAGGTATTCCATATTACCTTGATAGCGATCGGCAAATAGACCTGATAAAGCCGCAGCACTGGGAGGAAAACTATTACCGGAACGTCCTATCAAATTTTCTGGTGACAGAAATTTTCCTGCACTACCGTAGAGAAAACCTAAAGGTTCTATAACTATCAAATATTTGAATGGAGGGTGGAGAAAATCTTTTGATTGTGTAGACTCGTGTTTTACTGTTTCTACTGCTGACATAGGTGAAATCCCACTTTAGCAAGGTTAATAATCCAATCGTTTATAGCTTCGTTAACTTTGGTCTGATTTAATGTACCAACCTCAGTATTATCTATGGTATAATTTTGGCGATTGCCCAAAATTCCGGCGTTCACAACTGTTAAATCTGCATTATGGTCGTGCAACCAGTTGTTTTCGTCTTTGATAATGTCTACTATCTGAACAGGAAAATAGACTTCCAACAGACCGAAAGCAATCTCTGTACTTCGCTCTTTGAAAGCGTGACGCGATTCTAGAACTGCGACATCATTATATATATGCGTCCAGTTTTGTTTCGGTTTTTGGGAATTGCGTTCTCTATCACAATAACTCGAAAGCAATCTTTGTTCTAATAGCCACCAAGGACACACCCACTCTAAATAATTGCCATTATTAAACAAAACTCGGAATGCTATCCTATCTCTTCCCTTATTTTTCGCTGATTTCTCGGCTAAACGACAATGTTGCAAGACATCCCGTTGGGGAATACTGGAACCAGCCCAGACAAAACCAACACTTACGGTAATTGGCTTTTTCTTGGGATTATTTTGATTTATATCCTCATTCTGATGCCATATCTTGCTTTTGAAAGTCGAGAAGTAATCAACACAATGCTGTGGTTGTAATCTTTGGTTTTCCTTTCCCGTATCGTAAAAAACACCTAAAAAATCATCACCACCTGCATAAACAACACGACAACTTTCCGGAGAATTTTTGTGAAAATGTTTACCCCATTCCCGCATCTGTTCACTAAATTGATTGATTCTTTCACCTTCTTCTGATGTGTTGGCAAATCGTTTTAAATAATCACCAGCTTTATCGCCATCACCTTGAAACCAACCTTGGAAATCGTTGTATTGTATGAGTTTGTAGGTGTCAGCTATCTTTTTCTTTTTTGGTCTACTTACATCCTTAAAAGAATCTGGATTCAGGTCTTGTGGTAACTTGTCAATTTCGGCGAATGCTTCTTGATTTGCGATCGCCTCTTCTCCAAAACGTTCTTTGAGCCGTTTTTTTAGGAGATTGACTATTTCTTTTACAATGACTTTATGGGTAATCAATCGCTTGATTAATTCGGGAACACTCAGTTCTTCATCTGGGTCGATAAAAGACTCGCCATACTCTTGACTGCGTTCCGCTTTTTTGTCTTTTGGTACATTTATGTTTGGAGTAGCATCAATAAATGATTCTCCTAATTTTTGGCTGAGTTGTGCGTTAAATTTTTTAATGGCTGTCCTCTCTTTTTGGTAGTTATATTCGTTAGGTTTGGAAATTTCGCCTAATCCTGGATAAGCTATAGCGTCAGCACCAGAAAGTGTAGAACTTTCTCCTTGCCAGTTGATTGCAGTCCAAGCACGAGAGCGTTTTTTCTCGTTTAGCAACTCCCGAACATAACTAATCGTATCGGTTTTAATATTCGTTTTATTTGCTGCATCTGATTCTTTTTGAGGAGTCTGCACCCAGAAAAATTCCCATGAATATTTTGTCCACAGTCCCCAAATTCGTTTCCAAGGTTCGTATCTCCACTCACCTGTGACTTGCAATTCAATCCATTCTCGACAGATTTCAGTGACGCATTTCCAACCAATGTTGAGAGCAGATTTGGCATCTTCTTCAGAAAAATTGCCTTCAATAATAATCTGATTGGGCATTCCTTGGCTAACGTTTGGTAAAGCTGGAGAAATAACTCTACAACCTTGACTTTTTGCAACATTACAAATTATCCAAGATAAGTAAGATAGTAAATAAGAACTCCCATACAAATCTCGCAATTTCCGCGATTTCTCGATAAATCCCTGCACGGGAGCAAAAGTTATGACTGTGTAAATTTTGTGAGTCATATTTAATGAAAAAGAGATTTCTTGTCCTGACTGAATTTTTTAAGCACGGTAAAATTTGTGATACTGACTTACAGGGCATACAAATCTTCTTTGCATTTCAAAGCACCCCGTAGCAAGCATCAACTCCAAAAGTAAGAGAGAAAATTAGTAAGTACCAATCATTACATTAGTTCTTTAAATCACATAAAGATGCTATCTAAAGAATTTTTTCAGCTTTCACGATGAAGACCTTAACATTTCGTCAAATGTATCAGCACTTCAGCGATCGCTTTTACCATTGGACGGGTTGATAAATCTTCTCCCCGTTCTAAGTGATGTACGCTCCCTGTGAGTAAAGGTGCTATTTCTAGCAATTTGTTGGTGTTGAGCTTCCATTCTTCGGGGAGAAACACTTCATCTTGAGTAGCGTGTAAAATACTGTGAATCTTTGCAACGATTTTGAGATTCGATGTTTGACAAAATTCTTCCCACTCCGCAAACTTGCTTGGATCGCCTGCGAGGATAACTGCATGGGTTGCTGGTTTCACAATTGTCTCGTTTTCTGGGGTGATTTTCCCACCAATATCAACAATATTGATTAATTGGTTAGCACTCCTAACCCATTGTGCAGCCTGTTTTGCAAATTCTGGGGTGAGTTCAGATTTCAGACAAGGCTTGCTATCCTTGGCTAATTCCTGATTCTGTTCGTAAGTTTTGTGATACCACGATCCTTCACCATCGGGACAAGCGGTAATTACATAAGGATAAGGTGCATTCAAAGTCCCTAAAATCGCCTGTTTTAAACCTTCTCTCAAGCAGGATTTTCCAGCATGTGGAGGACCGCACAACACGACTTTGATGATACTGCGCTCTTGTTGCTTTTCTTCTGTTGCAATCACATCGCCGACTCTATGGGATGCTCCATGAGAAACAGTGACTATGTAGTTTTTATATCTCATTGAGCCAGTAGATGTACTAATTTTAGTTCCCAATTTGGGGTCAAGAACAGCGATGACTTCGTATAAATGAGCGAGTTTATGGGAAATCACATAACCTACAGCAACAGATTGCGCTCCGTCAATGAGAAGACGGTGTCCTCCAGTAATTTCTCCAGAATCAATCATTTGGTTTAATAATTCTAGGGTATCTTTGACTATGCGGTCGCCCTGAGCTGGTAAAGTGCGGTTAAACCCGACTCGCAATACTTCGCCGTCTAGTTGAATTTGATAGCTGTACATATCCGTGTTTTTTTGCAACAGCTTTACTATCGCATGGAGATGGAATACGCATTTTCCATTAGACATCTCCAAAAATTAAGTATGCGTTACCCAAAAGTCTTGGTAGGGGCGCGGCGGCCTTGCGCCCTTACATCATTCAGAAAGTGTCTAATGTTAATGTTTACTTTGGACAAGATTAATGATACAAAAGCCTACAAGGTCGTGCAATTTTATAGAAGAATATGGGGAGTTGAAAAATGCAAAATGGTATAATTAGCCAGATACAAATCAATAAAAATTAAAGAGTCAGGATGATGCGCGAATCTACTGTTAAACTTATAATTGCCTTGCAAGATTCAGACTTAGACGAAGAAGAGTTAGACAAGCTGACAAAGAATTTGTTGCAAGAAATAAACACAAGTGCGATCGCCTGCTTAGAAAGCTGCGTCTTTTAACTACATTTCCCTTACTAGCCGCTAAGATTAATGTATTGCGCTTGTTTAAAACTTTAATTTTGCATGACAGCTATCCCATAGATGGCTAATTTGAAGATAATTATCTTGTTAGAGAATAAAATGATAGGGTAATTGCTTCTGCCCTAGAGCTTCCCTCTTATCGAGTGGAAGCTACTACTCGCGAGCTAGCACTTGAAACCCTAATCTATTTAACGATAGCAAGCGTTCAGATCGCCTTTCAAAGATTTCAGAAGATTTGAGGAAAGTGTTTTTCAAGACGTCTGCTCCGGAGGAGCGTCGCCATTAATGTTGCGGTTAGTCATCTTCCCTTACATCCCTAACTGAAACAATACCTCCACTGCACCATTGGATAAGTAGCCATTTATCTGATTCCCGGTAAGCATGCTGGCGTCATCTGGTTGGTTTTGAGTCATGCTGCATTCCCCTTATCATTTTTTTCTGTAGACTATGCAGGACAGGCGCTTCAAATAAATAACCCAGGATCTACCTGAAAAAACTCACCCAAAGCTTTTGCCTGCGCTTTGCTAATCTCTCGCTTAGCATTAACAACTTCAGATGTTACCCCACTCGAACCGAGAATGCCAACTAAATCAGCCTGCTTTAAATTACGAGCTTCCATCAAATGCACGAGCATAGAGTGAGGGCTGGACTGACCCATCGGGTATTGCTCATCCTCATATTTTTCGATCAGAGCAATTAAAAGTTCAAATAAAGCAGATTCTTCTGCTGTTTTGTTTTGACGATGCGCCAGTTCTTCAGCTAGTGCGATCGCCCGCTCATTTTCTTCATCCGTTTTAATTACCTTGGGTTGATATTCAGCCAGTAAATTGGCATAAATTTCTGGATTAATAGTCAGGGTCATTTTTCCACTTATCTTTGTCGTATTCGGCATGAGTTAAAACATATTTAATAAAAATTGTGGCTTCTGGATAGATAATATCTACTATTAAGCGATACTTGTTCCCTTTAATATTGAAAACTGTAAAATTGCCTACTGCCTCCGCCGTTGGATAAATTGCTTGTACTTCAGTCAGATCGGACCACTTTGCCTTACTCGCTGCTTTATACCAATTATCGAGTGCATCATAAGAATCCCCATGTTTCTCCCAGAACTCTTTCAGCTTTTTACGACTGATGACGTGCATTCAACTGCCAGGATTTGTTTCTCTTCCATTCTCTCAAAATGAGAGTAAAATGTCAAACTATCTCATGGAAGCGCCATGGAAGCGGTTTCGAGGGAGTAAACTATTGGTGGAGAAGCATACCAACCACTGCTCAAGTATTCTGTTATCCAGATGTAACGGTTTTTGGAAAGCCACTTTCAGATGTTCATCGACACCACTCGCTGAATTGCTGAAATCCTATATTTTTCGTTGAGTGGTGTCGATTGCTTACTAGACAAGGGTTTGAGCTATGTGTTTTGCTAAATTTTTGGGAGGATATACTATAATTCCATCAGTGGTGTCGATTTGGGGTCTGGAACCTTTACTGGGTAAGGTCTCCTAGACGAACTCCCCACCGATTGGGTCAATTCGGATTAGTTGGAAACCTCCTAAAAATAAAAACTAAATAAGCATCTACGTATAAAGCCCCACCGATTGGGTCAATTCGGATTAGTTGGAAACGGTGAGCCGGAACCGAAGTTCCGACGCTGGATATTCCCCACCGATTGGGTCAATTCGGATTAGTTGGAAACCATTTGGTCAGCCATCAGAAAAATACGAGAACTATTATCCCCCACCGATTGGGTCAATTCGGATTAGTTGGAAACAATGAGATTTGTCCTTTCCCTTTTTTAGGGGAGTAGACCCCACCGATTGGGTCAATTCGGATTAGTTGGAAACAAGTGGTGCAGTAGTAAAGTTGTATTTTTTTCCTGACTGCCCCACCGATTGGGTCAATTTGGATTAGTTGGAAACAATTGAAAACTTCAAAAGTCCTATTAACAAAGCGACAGGTGCAGCAAGTAACAACCACATGGTATTTTGTAAACCATAGTGTTGAGCAAGCAAACCCAACGCTAGTGGCATTAAACCACCCACAAAACCAAATAAGTTACTCAATGTCATGACTGTACCACTCTGTCCTGGCATTGCTGTATACAATTGTCCTTGGAGAATTGAGTACCAACCTGCATTAAACAAACCCAGTAAACCGAGAATTAATAACTTGATATTGATGTTTGGTACGAGCAAAAAAGTCGGGTACAGAAACAAAACAATTATGGCGCTTAATTTTAAGTAAGCAATTCCCCTCACTCTTTCTAGCAAAGGAATGAGCAAAAAATCTCCTAGCAAGCCAAACCCCAACCAGATAGTGATAGCAAAACTAGCCTGGGTATTGCTTGCACCAATAACATCAACAAAATACAGTGCCAAAAAGCCATGCAAAATATCCAGCATTAAATCGGAAAATTGTAACAAAGTTAACCAAAGCAGCACTTTTCGCCGTTTTAAAGCCGCGATCGCATGACCTATACCCTCTCTAAAACCCTGTATTGGTTCATCAATTTTGTCAGGTGTCGTTGGAATTGCTTTTCGAGACTTCCATAGCATTCCCAACAGCAATACTGTTAGCACAGCCAAGATAAAAAATGCACTCCGCCAACTTTGATGCAATCCTACAGCAACCGCTAACACCACCGGACCAATAACATTTCCCACAGAACCAGCTAAAGCCCAACGCGCCATATTTTGCTCGTGGCGTTTCGGTTCGATGTCCATGAGGGTAGCTTGGGAAAGACTGACAAAGCAACCGGAAGCAGGATAAAACAGGATAAAGGCTCCCAAGAATAATGGAAAATTGTGGCTCAGGGAAATGAGTAATAAGGCAATTGCAAAACCAACCCCTCCGCCCAAAATCAACTGTCGTCGTTGACCGATATCTCCCCAGATTCCCAGTATCAGTTCTATTATACTACTGATAGTATTCGGTATTGTCAGCAACATCCCAACTTGGGTGTAGTCAAGACCTAAGTCGTTGCGAATCAAAGGCCAAGCAGCACCGCGCACCCCATCAATCATTTCGTCTAATAATTCAATGATGAGGAAAATTATGGTTAATAAAATTACATGACTCGCAGTTTTGTTTTTACTATGCTTAAACAATTGTGTATTCTCCCATCTTCAACATTTGGTAACCAACGCACTCATGAAAACGCTGGCTGTTGGTGGGGGAATCCACGAACAAAACGGTACGAGTTGTAATGTAAATCGCTGGGGCGATAATTTTCTAGTGGCTTACCAGGGTGGGTAATACCAATTCGTAATTCGTAATTCGTAATTCGTAATTAAAAAAGTCATATCTGGTCTGGGTTTCGGGGTTTGAATGTGTTGCTGGATTTTAGAGAATTGGTACAACTTATAGATATTGGGTGGTAAACAGATGGCTTACAAACCATCTGTATTATATTGTAATATGCAAAAGTTGGTTTGTTTGTTGCTCCTTGCGATAAACCTCCGGTATCGCCAAGAACGATATCGGAGGTTAGCTGTATGCTATAGCAGTCCTAAATGATTTACAAACACCTCTTCCTTGTCTTCCTTGTCCTCCTTGTCTTCCTTGTCTCCCTTGTTTGGATCTCAAATAGGATTGCTATAGATGGTTCTCATACTATTTTACGAAAAGGTTTATACAAATCGATAATGTAGAGACGCCCCATAACACGTCTCTACAGAATTTATATGTACCGCGATTAATGCGAAATGGTATCATTTGTTGAAAAATCAAACGTTGAGGCGATCGCTTGACTCAACAGCAAAAGAAACAATCATCAGACCGCAAATACTCAGTATTCGTCTTGCGCCAATCACTACCGGGAAACTCATAAACCCAATCAATCCCGGAATCTACATTTAAAAAACCGCTCACCATCCCGTGAATCACACCAACACCCGTACTTGCACAGATACTATTCAACCAAAAGACTGCTGGGTCATTCACACCTTCTATATAACCTACACTCCCAACCATTTGATGAATTTCAGCAGGTGCAGACTCAAAAGCAGCCCTTTGCAGGCTAATGATATTACCGCACATCAAGCACCAACCACCCCCCATAGGAGGAACGCTCACTCTACAATACATTCGCGGTGTATGGTCTTGTTTCATATCTATGTGAGTCCCCAAACACACTAGAGGACGCATATATTCCAACGCTATTTCTTGAGCCATTTTTCGAGAAAAGTGGTTGTCTGTTGCTACCACAATTAAATCGCAAGTTGCTATTTCTTGCCGAGCTAATTCACTTTCAATTGAAGTTGGGATTGTTTTCACACAAGAACCCTCACTGTAAATTCTTTTGATAAGATGCTTGACGTAATGCACTTTATGCCATCTTTGTTCTACCATTTCTTGTGTAGCACCAGGCATGCGATTGAGATTCAGAGTTTCCAATCTATCGGGATCAACTAATACCCAATTTTTCACACCCAAACGCCCCAATAATTCCGCAAAAATTGAACCAATACCGCCACAACCAATTAATGCCACTTTTAGTTCGTTGAGCAGCCTTTGATTAGCTTCTCCAAAGATTTTTTGCCGAGCAAACATTAAATCTGGATTGTTCATATCATTTTCATTAGTCGCGACTTCAAACAAAGAATTACAGAATTGAACCTTCTCAAACTTCCGTCCTTTCCTATCCCACATCCGAAATTGACAAGACTGAAAATCTTCATCAAATACCCCAGAAATCAAACGGGGTTTTTGGGGAAAACCAGATGAGATAAATTGAGCATATTCCGACTCATAGCGATCGTCAATGTAGGAAAAATCAGGCATTCCTCGACCCGCGTGAGTATGAATGTGAACTACATCTAACCCCACTCGAAGATAATTTTCCAGTAGAAAGGAATGAAAAGGCTGTGTTAATACCAATCCAGTTGCAGATTGATGTTCGTAGCAGTCCGGTGAAGGAACGACCCAAGTTTTAGGGATATACCGGATTTTGCGTTTTGAAACCTGATGGCGCTGACAAAAGAAAAAACCAATGACTTCTTCATTAAACATTCTCGATTTGAGCATGGATTCCTGAAATTCAGACCACATTTTTGGTGGTACGTGAAAAGAAATGGTGGTAGGTTTGTTCATGGTTAGTTGTTAGTTGTTAGTTGTTAGTTGTTAGTGGTTGGTAGGGAAATAAGGTCACCGCACCCGTACAGTAGAAAAGTGCGTTGGCCTAGCCCTGTCAAGGTGGGTAAAAACTTTAGGAAATCAATTGTTCTCTCTCCTATTACCTCTGCGTACTCTGCGTCTCTGTGGTTAAAAAAATGGCTTTTAAACCGCAGAGGCGCTGAGAGCACAGAGAGTAAAGATGAGGAATTACCGCCTAAATCAGAGTCACCTTGACAGGGCTAGGTGCGTTGGGCGCATCAATCATCGCTATTAATTGCGTGGCGTGCTGTAACAAACAAAGTCGCAAGATTGTGTCCCTTCTCAGGAGTCTGACTGGGTCTCCAGGAATTCAACCAAACATCATGGTTAAATCCTCCCCCCAAACCGACGCAATACCAATACCATCCTTCCTCACTCAGAAATGGCGCACCATAGTAGCTTTGGCGGGTAAAGTGATGGTCTCCCTCTCCTACCGTATTCCAAGGGTAATTTAGATAGCAGCCAATGGGAGGAAGGCGCGGGTAATCTGGTGGTAATAAAAACAAAATATCTGTGTTAGAAACAGTAAATTTTTTGGAAGATAAAGGCATTCCCTTAATGAGAATCGCCGTATATCTGATATCGCCGACTGTCTTGCTACCAACTATGACATTTTTGGCAACTTTTTCTAACAGTTTGAGTTCTTCTAGAATTCGCGAACTTGGCTTAAATCCCGATTTTTCTTGACTCATTGCGATCGCCATACTTCACCTCTGCAATATTTCCAAATCCAAAACTTAAGATTCCCATCCAAAATTTTGTTATCCCTTCACAATTTTGGGTACACTCCAAACCTTAGAACCTTCCTTGAGTGCTTCGTTGTTTTTTAGAGGACGAGTTCCGCTAAAGCCTTCTTCCATCACATCATCTTGACCAATTTCTGGTAATTTTTTTCTTAATTCTTCAACAGTTGTACCTTGGGGTAAATCGACCAGTTTGCCGTTAACAATTGCTCTCATCTTTTTTCCTCTTTTTTGTCTAATTTATAAATCCCGTTTGGGTAAGTTATTGGTTCGTAGTAGCGCTTTAGCGCATGTATCACTAATACGAACCAATTACTTAAGTTTTTGTTGAATGAATGCTACAGACTCCGCACGTTTTTGAGGGCGATCGCGCTCGAATTCAGGTAGATGATTTATGACAAGCATAAATAATAAACCTCCCAAGCCAATAACATTACTAATCTTGAAAAATAACAACTCTTTAGCTTGGCTTGATGTTAACTCTTCTAAAAAGCCAATTCTTTTGTCAAGTTTTTGCAAAAATGTTTTGACATTATTAACCTCATAACTGACCTTTTGCAAATATTGTGTATAGTCTTGTTTGGTAAGAGCAGACACTTGAGATTCTAAAGATTCACAACGTCGAATGATTTTCTCAGTCCTTTGTGTCAGTTCATCTAACCGATCGCGTTCTTGATTGATTAATTTGCCATTCACTGTCACCATGAATAACTCCTTTTGTTTTTTGTTTTTAATTTATCCCAGCATTATGCATTTATGAATCAAAGACATTAGCACTACCAATTCGGTGATAATTTTGGTTAGTATCATGTTGGTCAAATTTATCAAACACCTCAGTTAAATCCACTACGCTATTAGCTGAATTTTTTAATTCATTTCCTAGTGATTGTTCCACGGACGCTACCTCAACCCGTATTCCTCGTCTTCTCAGTTTTTCTGCTAAATAGGCAAAATCAGAATCACCTGTCACTAAAACAACAATATCTGGTTTAATTTCTAAAGCTAACTCAATGGCATCAATTGCCATCACAACATCAACATTACTCTCATAATCATCTCCTTTCGCCTTTCCTTCTTTCGCTACAACTAAAAATCCATTACTCTTTGCCCAGTATATAAATTTCTCTTTACTTTTTCGCTGTTCTTCAAATCTTTCTTTTGCAGGAGGTAAACCCAGATAAATAACCATTTCAATCAGTTCTCTACCTTCTTTTGGATCGGCTAAATAATCACGCATTTTATGCCAATTTATTTTGCGATTAAAACTTTGTGCTGCCATAAAGGTGTTATCGCCGTCTGCAACAATCATCACTCGATGAAGATTTACCATACACTTTCACCACGTTTTTGGGGTTTGTGTTTTCTTATTTCTCATTAAAACCCATAGGTGGAATATGCATTTCTAGGGGTAGGGGTTAGGGTAGGGTTGAAAGAGAGTGGGAGTAGGGGAGTGAGAGAAGAAAATTTACATATGTTCTGGTGTATGCTATTTATGGCAACTACTGAAAGCGATATGCGATCGCAAACGGAAATATCATTTTCCACCTACTTAGTAAACTAAATACATCACAGTCAACAATTAGTGAGTAGTAAAAATGAAACTGACTCAAGCATTTCCGATTGCAATGGCTGCATCAATGGCGTGCATATTGACTGGAACTATTAGCAAACAACCTCTATTGCGCGGACTGGGGGAAATAGCTGCATTGGGAGCCATTTCTAGAAAAATACTAGCCAACCAGTCCCAATTAGATGAGAATAACCAGAAGCAATTAACCCAATTAACCAAAGAAAATACTTGCTTGCAAGCCAAATTGGCTAATGCACAGAGTGAATTAGATAAACTTGAGAAAAAAGTGAAAACTCAAAATACCTGTCAGCGCCTGTATCTTTCAAAAATCGATAAATTACAGCATCAACAAAAAGTCATCGTTGGAAATCTCGCTCAATTGCGAGAGAAGTTAGAGAACAAAACTGTTCCCCAATCTAAAAATCAGCCAAAAATTTCTCAAAAGCCAACTCAACCATCATCAGTTGAGTTATTTCCTGATGTTCCAACATCAGTAACCCGTGTTTATATAGATGGCAATAATTTAAGCTTTGCTCTCGATAGCTTACACATTGAAGTTGATTATAACGCTCTGCGAGTAGAGCTTTCTCAAAATACAACGGCTACAAGTTTTAAATATTACACTGGTGTTTTCTCGCCAATGACTGAAGGACAAAAGCGGTTTATGAGTTATTTAGAACATTTGCGTTATGAAGTCATTGGGCTTCCTATTCTACCCCGACCTGATAGTCATAGTGTCAAGACTGTGGGTGATGATGTAAAGATTGTTGTTGATATGCTGAGGGAAGTGAAACAGCAAGATAAGGTAATTCTTGTCAGTGGTGATGGTGATTTTATTCCTGCGATCGCTGAAATTCAACGACGCGGTGCAACAGTCACTGTTGTTGCAAAGAAGGGTATGTTAAGCCAACAGCTTTCAGAAATAGCAAATGATGTGATTTTATTGGATAATATTCAATACAAAATCGCTAAATGTACTAAGGTGAATGTAGCTTGACACTATGTTTAGCCAATGACTTATAAATTAATTAGTTCGTAGTAGCGCTGTCTTCGCATGCATCTCAACGACAAACCTAGTATCAGTGTTTATCCGAGCATGATATAAATCATTTGTAGCGATAGTGTTAGAGGATGTTTGAAAAGTCATGATTGATGTATCAAATATTTTTTACCCCACCCTAACCCTCCCCTTAGAAAGGGGAGGGAAC
>NZ_WJFC01000097.1 GCF_009725235.1 Scytonema sp. UIC 10036 | reverse complement strand
CAAAATACAAAATCCAAAATCCAAAATCCAAAATCCAAAATCCAAAATCCAAAATCCAAAATCCAAAATCCAAAATTCCCCATTCATAGTTTATAATTGGGGATTGTGTCGAATTAACGCCAATATATGCCCAAACTAAAAACTCGCAAAGCAGCGGCGAAAAGATTTCGCGCCACTGGTAGTGGCAAAATCGTGCGCCGTAAAGCTTTCAAAAATCACCTCTTAGAGCACAAAAGTTCTAATAAAAAGCGGAAACTGTCCAAAATGGTAGTTGTCCACGAGCGCGATGAAGAAAATGTACGCGGAATGCTTCCTTATTTGTAATTAATTGGTGGAATAGAAAATATGACAAGGGTAAAACGCGGTAACGTTGCTCGCAAACGCCGCAAAAAAATTCTCAAACTAGCTAAAGGTTTTCGCGGTTCTCAGTCAACTCTGTTTAGAACTGCCAATCAACGAGTGATGAAGGCGCTTCGGAATTCCTATCGCGATCGCAAAAAGCGCAAACGCGATTTCCGTCGTCTGTGGATTACTCGCATTAATGCAGCTGCTCGCCTACACGGTATGAGCTATAGCAAGTTAATGGGCAATCTCAAAAAAGCAGATGTCCAACTCAACCGCAAGATGTTGGCGCAATTGGCAGTCCTCGATCCAGCTAGCTTCAGCAAAGTGGCTGAATTGGCAACACAAGTAAAAGGATAAAGGTAACAGGTGATGGGTAACGGATGTAACAGATGGAAAACTATCGATCGGTTATATCCTCTGTTATCTGCTGCCATTTTTGTGCTTCTAGCTTTCTGCTTTGTTTTTGCAGATGCACGATTGTCCGCATCTGCTGCCCAAATGCCAGAGATTCAACGAAGAGGCTACATCAAGATTGCTGTCAAAGATAACTTGCGTCCGTTAGCATTTAGAGATGCAAGGGGTCAATTGCAAGGTTTAGAAATTGATTTAGCAAAAGCATTGACAGTAGACTTACTGGGTAAAGAAGATTCGGTTCGCCTCCAACCCGTGACAAATCAAGATCGGTTGTCAGCCGTCTTGGAAGATAAGGTTGACATCGCCATTGCTAGAGTCACAGCAACGTCTTCACGTGCTCGTTTAGTGAGTTTTAGCGTTCCTTACTACTTTGATGGCGCTGCACTGGTGACAAAAGATAATACGGTGCAGCAGTTAAGCCATCTGACAAAACGGAAAATAGCTGTACTCGATCGCTCAAGCACAATTGCCTCAGTACGATATTATTTGCCAAGTGCTGAGTTAGTCGGAGTCGATTCTTATCAAGCAGCAATTGCTCTCTTGGAAAAAGATGCAGTTGCTGCTTTTGCCGCAGATGGAAGTGTTCTAAGTGGTTTGGTTCAACAGTATCGTCAGTATCGAATATTACCAAATAAACTGTCCACAGAACCATTGTCTGTGGTGATGCCCAAAGGTTTGCAGTATGATGAACTGCGAAGACGGGTGAATGTAGCGATCGCTCGCTATATCGATTCTGGTTGGCTTCAAGAACGTATCAAATACTGGGGTTTGCCGACGAAAAATGGGAACTGGGGACTGGCGACAGGGGAATAGGAGTCAAGCCTGGTGATTCAACCAGCGCTATTGAAGCTACAATTGTTATCTGAGCCATGAGTTCTATTTGAGAAAAGTTCTGCATTTTTGGCAATGGATAACAATTTAGCAACTATTTATCTCTCAGTTTTAGTCAGTCTGCTTGCATTTACAGTTGTCATCATCTTTCGCCAAATCATTAAAACTCGCAAGCGAGAGGGTTCTCTGTCACGCTTGCGAAAGAAGCTAGCCAAAGAAAAAGGTACGACTCAAGAATATTACGAATTAGCTAGTATTTATTCTGAAAAAAAGGTTTTCTCGCAGGCGATCGCTCTCTTTCAAAAAGCACTCAAAGCAGCTGAAGAAGAAGGAGAAGAAAATGTTGCATATATTTACAATGGGTTGGGTTATGCCTACTTTGCCCAAGAACAGTATGACTTAGCGATTCGTCAGTACAAAGAAGCGTTGAGAACCAAACCTGACTACGTAACAGCGTTTAACAATTTAGGTCATTCATACGAACGGAAAAAATTAAACACCCAAGCACTAGAAGCTTACGAAAATGCACTAAAAATTAATCCCAACAATGCTACAGCAAAACGGCGTGCTGAATCTTTGCGCCGCTTGGTAACTGCGTGAGTAGGGAGTAGGGGGTAGGGAGTAGGGGGTAGTGACAAATGACAAATGACAAATGACAAATGACCACTTACAAAGTATACGTAAAATCTTCAACCAACATACCCGGAACCATATTGCCTCCTAGTTGGCGAGCCTCGTAAGTCCCAACTTCAGCAATGAATTCTTGAAAATTAGTCATATCTATGAGATTTTCTCCCCAAAAACGGTAGAGACTGTCATCAAATCGCAAATTTTCAATAGGTGCAACAATTTCGCCTTTTTCCACCCAAAAACAAGCATATCTGGTCATTCCTGTGATTCTTCCTGTAGGGCGATCGCTCCAATTTAAGTAATGCAAATTCGAGACATATAATCCTGTATCCAAACTAGGAATAATCTCTTCAAATTTTAAATTTCCTGGTGTGACTTCTGGTGCTCGTAAAGCTTCATAGGCATTAGCACCATTGGCAACTTTTCCATACTCCTTAGCGGTACGAGAATTGACCAAAGTATTAACTAAAATTCCTTTCTCAATAATCTGTACTTCCAGCGCGGACATTTCTCCCCATTCATTGAAACGCGGTACTAGACCCCGTTGAAAATTTTCTTTTAAATTAAATGCAGGAGATAACTGCTTTTCATTACGCCAAAGAAAAGCTAAAGCGCTTCCTCCCTGCTGTAAATCAGCTTCACTAATACCTCCCCAAGAAAGCATATGCAATAAGTCGGAGACTGCTGCCGGTGCAAAGTATGTCTTATATTGTCCTCTAAGCAATTCTTTCACCGGACGATAAAGTAACTCTAACTGTGTTTTTGCATCGCTAATTTTTGCAGCATAAGCTTCGGGATTCCAATCACTACCAGCAAAAGTGCCTTTAACAGCTTGTCCGCGATTCGTGAATATAGAATAGTCTAATGTGAAAGTATCAGTACTAAACCAGTGTTTTTGACCATTAGAATCCGCATAAGCCCTAATGACCGATCCCCCAGCATATATCCCGGCAAAATCAAATTCTGCCACTGGTTCTAGTACCGTTGATACGACTAATTCATCAGCTAATAAATTCCCAACATGAACCTCTCGACTGGTATTAGTACCTGATGGCAATACTAAATAGGGGTCTACGGGTAATTGGGGAAGTTCTTCACGTAATTCGCGCAAAGCTGTGTACGCCACTTGCCAATCTACTTCCCAATTTCCAGTAAAGGGAAACTGACGAAAACTACTGCGCCCATCTTGCATCAAAGTCAGTTCTATCCAACCATCAGCAACGCACCCTGTTTGCCGTACTTTGGCATGATTGAAACGCGTAAATTGGCTGCTTTCGCTATTAAGTTTTATCGTGAATTGTTCGCTTTCTGCCTTTTTTATCAGGAGAGTGTCTATCAATTGGTTAAAGCTAACTTCTAAGCAGATAATTTTTCGTGTTTCATGAATTGGGAGTTATGCTAGGGATAGGGAGTAGGAGTAGGAGTAGGAGTAGGGAGGTGGAGAGTGGGAAGTGGGGATGGAAGAATATAAGAACTACATTCTACTTGTCCCCTTTTTCCCCTGTCCCCCCTGTCCCCTTGTGCGCGTGTGTGTGCCTTGTCCCTTTGATTCTCAAGAGCCTCCACCAAAACTTCAACGTTGGCAATAACAAACGGGAAACCTGACCTACCCAAATAGCTTGGTCGTGGTCTCCCTTACCCACAAAAAGGAGTACCGTACATCTGCCAATGGAGTATTACCTATTTTAACCAAACTTGCCAAAATTCTGGAGTTGTGGCTCGGTAGTTGGGTTGCGAGAGTTTTTGTCAGTTGGTTTCATCAGCTTTGCGTACTCGCAACCAAATGGATTTATATCGGCGATCGTCTATGACCAAGAGCGATTTGATTCCATGTAAACCTTTCTTACTGAGGCACGTGTCTCAAAAGAAAGCTTCCCCTGGAATCAAATCGCTCTTGGTCATAGACGATCGGCGATATAAAGCCATTTGGTTGCGAGTACGCAAAGCTGATGAAACCAACTGACAAAAACTCTCGCAACCCAACTACCGAGCCACAACTCCAGAATTTTGGCAAGTTTGGTTAAAATAGGTAATACTCCATTGGCAGATGTACGGTACTCCTTTTTGTGGGTAAGGGAGACCAAACCAAGCTATTTGGGTAGGTCAGGTCGACCCGTTTGTTATTGCCAACGTTGAAGTTTTGGTGGAGGCTCTTGAGAATCAAAGGGACAAGGGAAAAAAAGGGGAACAAGGGGACAGGGGGGACAGGGGAAAAGGGGGACAAGTAGAATGTAGTTCTTATATTCTTCCATCCCCACTTCCCACTCTCCACCTCCCTACTCCTACTCCTACTCCTACTAACCTATCCCTCCCTAACTCCCAACTCATGAAACACGAAAAATTATCTGCTTAGAAGTTAGCTTTACCAATGATAGACACTCTCCTGATAAAAGAGAAAGCGACAATTCACGTAAAACTTAAAGCGAAAGCAGCCCACACCCCGCGTTTTATTATGCCAAAGTACGGCAAACAGGTGCGTTGCTGATGGCTGGATAAACTGACTTTGATGCAGATTGGGCGAGTAGTTTTCGTCAGTTTCCCTTTACTGGAAATTGCGGAAGTAGATTGGCAAGTGGCGTACACAGCTTTTGCGCGGAATACGTGAAGAACTTCCCAATTACCCGTAGACCCCTAAGTATTGCCATCAGGTACTAATACCCAGCGAGAGTTCATTATGGAATTATTAGCTGAGGAATTAGTCGTATCAACGGTACTAGAACCAGTGCAGATTTGATTTTGCCGAGAATATGCTGGGATCGGGCATTAGGGCTTATGCGGATCAATGGTCCAAAGAACTGGTTTAGTACTGATACTTTACATTAGACTATTCTATATTCACGAATCGCGGACAAGCTGTAAAGGCATTTTGCGGGTAGTGATTGGAATCCCGAAGCTTATGCTGCAAAAATTACGATGCAAAAACACACGTTAGAGTTACTTATCGTCCGTGAAGAATTGCTTAGAGACAATATAAGACATACTTTGCACCGGAGCAGTCTCCGACTTTATTGCTATGCGTTCTTGGGAGGTATTAGTGAAGCTGATTTACAGCAGGGAGAAGCGCTCTAGCTTTTCTTTGGGTAATGAAAGCAGTTATCTCCTGCATTTAAAAAAAAATTTTCAACGGGGTCTAGTGCGTAATATGGGGAGAAATGTCCGCGCTGGAAGTACAGATTATGAGAAGGAATTTTAGTTAATACTTTGGTCAATTCTCGTGGGAAGAGTATGGAAAGTTGCCAATTGGTGCTAATGCCTATGAAGCTTACGAGCACCAGAAGTCACACAGGAAATTTAAAAATTTGAAGAGTTATCCTAGTTTGGATAACAGGATTAATGTCTCGAATTTGCATTCTTAAATTGGAGCGATCGCCCTAGGAAGAATCACAGGAATGACCAGATATGCTTGTTTTGGGTGGAAAAGGCGAAATTGTGCCCTATTGAAAAATTTGGCGATTGATGACAGTCTCTACGTTTTTGGGGAGAAAATCTCATAGATATGACTAATTTTCAGATTCATGCTGAGTTGGACTTACGAGGCTCGCCACTAGAGGCATATGGTTCCGGTATGTTGGTTGAAGATTTTACGTATCTTGTAAGTGTCATTTGTCATTTGTCATTTTCATTTGTCACTACCCCCTACTCCCTACCCCTACTCCTACCCTACTCCTACCCCTACTCCTACTCCTACTCAACTTTCACATCTGTAGGCTGATATTTAACCCTAGTTTATTTGCACAAAAACCAACTTCACGGACTTGATTGGGTTCAATGACACGTCCCCAATCCAAAGGAATCACAAGATAACGTGCTGTTCCTTTGGGTTGGAAATTAGCGTTCCATGAATTATTAATGGCAGCTTGCTGCATTTGAAAGGTCAGTTGCCAATTATTTACCTTAGTACTGCTCTGATTTTGAATTTTAAAACTCACACAAAATCCGGTTTGCCAATTGGTGTAAATGTCAGAAGTAACCGTAAGTTGACGAGAAGTTAATTGAGTAAAATTAACAGGAAGGAGTTGCGATAGCATTTGCTGTTTGGGAATATCAACATTTTGCCAATCATCTAGTAAAATACCACCTGTATCAGCACTGTTGGGATTCCAACTCCAGTAAGCAAAACTTAAGTTTTTTTCTTTAATGTATTTCACAAATTCATTTTGCCAAATTCCTTCTTTAGAACTTGTATCTACTTGCCTTCCACCAAATTCTCCAACAAAAATTGGGGCGCGATTTTGGCTGGAAATATAGTGAAATCCTATTTGCCATCGATCGATAAGATTTTTGGGAAAACTAGGTTCGGAAAACCAAGGCTGATCTGCAACTCCAAGACCGTACTCGTGTGGAGAATAGACTAGCTTTCTGCGATTTGATAAACGAACTGGATATCGCAGTACTCCTTCTAAATTTCCGCCTTGCCAATGCTTGGCTAGTTTTTGATTGGGAACATTTTTTTCTACTCCTCCAACTACAATAAGCCAGTTAGGGTTAACTTCAAGTATGGCATTGCCAGCCCTTTCTGCTGCCAGTCGCCAGTCTGTAGCTACATCATCTGTACCCCAGCTTGCTTTTCCATGAGGTTCATTTTTTAAGTCTGCCCCGATAACATTTGCTTGATTTTTATATCTATCGGCAAGCATTTTCCAAGTATCAATCCAGTCTTGTTCTGTAAAGCCATCTCCATACCACAATTCAGAGATGCGTTGATTGTTGAGGCGGTGACAGTCAAGAAGAATGAGCAATCCTTGTTGTTCGGCTTCTTGAATAATTACATCCATGACTTCTAAAGGATTTTTGCCTTCAAGTGCTTTGTTGCTACCAATAGTAAAGTCAATACCACTTATATTTGTCGAACGCAGGGCTTGTAAAGAATAGGGTAATCGAATTAAGTTATAGCCCAAGCTTTTAATCTGTGTCAGTATATCTTTATAATCACGCTTCCACAAACCGTGTGGTACGTTGGTTTCTGTCTCAATACCAAACCAGTTAACACCTCTAAGTATTACTG
The DNA here is from genome assembly GCF_009725235.1 of Scytonema sp. UIC 10036. The sequence goes on along the minus strand of NZ_WJFC01000097.1, from coordinate 39,009 downwards.
GCTTACCAGTAGTATCTAAGATTTTTGCACCACGGGTTGAAAGTGGCAATTGTATTGATGGTACATTGGCGATCGCATTTTCTTGGCTGTGAATGGGTGCGATCACCAGAAGGCAAAAAAAAATGACTAAAGCTAATGATAAACTCTTGAATTGATTGTAAAATATTAGTTTCTGTTTTTTACGTTTATAGATGTAGCGCATAATTTTCTGAGAAAGAAAAATACATGAAATTTAAGCAATCGGCTGTCGCACTTTTAATTGGCATATTAGCAGATCGCACTCGATAAAAATTGTCAAAAATTTGATTAACTTAAGAGCAAATTTGCCACTGCTATTGCCAGTTCATCTGGCTCGACTGGCTTAGAAACGTGCGTTTGAAAACCCGACGATATCGCTTGTTCCCTGTCTTCATCTCTTGCATAAGCTGTCAGGGCAATAGCTGGAATTTGTCCTCCCTGTTCTGCTGTGAGTTGTCGTACCTTATGAATCAGGCTATATCCGTCCTCAAATGGCATTCCAATATCGCTAATTAGTATGTCTGGTTTCAACTCTAATAATGCTTTCAAAGCCTCACCTGCTGAAGCTACGGCGATAGTTTGCACCCCAAACTCTTCTAAAGCGGCAACAAGAAACTCGCGTGAATCCGTTTCATCATCGACAATTAGGGTGCGTACCCCCTTAAGCACGGGTAAAAGTTTAGCATTTTCTTCCCTGTTCCCTACAGCAAATACTCCAACGCTGTCTGGAACAAGCGGTAGTTTCACTTTAAAGGTCGCTCCCTTCTCCAACCCTTCGCTAAAAGCATGAACTATACCACCATGCAGTTCTACCAATTGACGTACAATGGCTAAACCTAGTCCCAACCCGGAGTATTTTCTGGTGGTGGAACTATCTGCTTGCCGGAAGCGATCGAAAACATAAGGAACAAACTCTGGGCTAATGCCTTGACCTGTATCTGTTACAGTAATTTCTGCGTGGGAATCTACCCTTTCTAAGCGTACTATTACATATCCACCTTGGAGTGTAAATTTAATAGCATTTGATAATAAATTCCAAACTACTTGCTGCAAACGGTCTGGATCTCCTGCAACTAAACCAGCTTGGGAGTCAAACACAGTTTCGATTTGAATTTGCTTGGCGTCAGCTGTCGGACGGACTGTTTCTATTGCTGCTTCTATCACAGGAATGAGTTGAATAGGTCTGAGGTTTAACTGAAGCTTACCTCGAATAATGCGAGAGACATCCAGCAAATCCTCAACCAACTGTACTTGTGCCTTAGCATTGCGCTCAATGGTCTCCATTGCTCGTGCTGTCGTCACTTCATCAAACTTCCTGGTATTTAGTAACCGAATCCAACCGAGTATGGAATTTAAAGGCGATCGCAATTCGTGAGAAAGTGTTGTCAAAAACTCATCCTTAAGACGGTTTGCCGCCTCAGCTGTGGTGCGTGCTTCCTGTTCGCGAGCAAGCAGTTGGTTGCGTTCATCTTCAGCTTGTTTGCGATCGGTAAAATCACGCATAATTTTACAGAAGCCTTGTACCTGACCCGTCTCATTTCGTAAGGGGGTAACAATGCCACTTCCCCAAAACCGGGATTTGTCTTTACGGATATGCCAGCGTTCATTCTCAGCCCGACCTTCTGCCAATGCCTTACTAAATTCTTTCTTGTCCTCACCTTGTTCCAAGTCTTCGGGTGTGAAAATACAGGAACCAGGTTGACCCAGAATCTCTGCTTCCTGATAGCCCAAAAGTCTTTCTGCCCCCGCACTCCAACTAGTAATAATACCTTGGTTATCAAGGAAGAAAATTGCGTAGTCCTTCACATTCTCCAACAACAAACGGAAACGCTCTTCACTTGCTTGCAACGCTGCTTCTACTTGTTTTCGGTTTGTTATATCAGTTAAAATATATACAGCACCAGCAAAGGAATAATTCTCCTTAAATACTGGATCTACAGTAACAGAAAACCAGTTATTATTAGATTTAACTTCTATACTTTCGCGACATCGATTTTCCTTAGTTTTTCTAAAGGGTGTTGCCTCAAGAGAACTCAGCAGCGTTTGCGTCACTTGTTGATGCAAGTTACCAATAATTTCTGACAATGGTTTTCCTAACAGTGATACCATTGCAGTGTTACAGCGCAAAAACCGACCTTCTTCATCTAATAAACCAATCCCATCACTGATAGAGTCAAAGGTGGTTTGCCACTCCTTTGCCAGAGACAAAGCAGATTCTTCAGCCCGTCGAATACGGAGCAAAGATTTAACTGTTGCAATTAACTCCATTGGTTCGACTGGCTGGACTAAGTATCCATCGGCACCACTTTCTAGTCCCTGTGCTTTATCCCGACTTTCAACAAAACTGGCAGATAAATGAAGCACGGGAATAGAAGCCGTTTTTGAGTTAGATTTAATTCGCTGGCAAACCTCAAATCCATTTATATCGGGTAACTGTACATCTAAGATAATGAGATCTGGTGGTTGTGAAGCTACCAACTCTAGCCCTGCTTCACCAGACATTGCTTCCATAACCCTACAACCCGCAGTTCGCAACATCCGCCCAATAACATAGAGGTTAGCTTCATTATCGTCTATATGCAAGATAGTGATTGGCGACTCAGACATATCACTCTCCCACACTCACAAGAGCAAGCCCAGCTCTCAGCAATGCTTCCTTGAGGCGAGCGATTGCCACTTCTGAAGATGTCGCCTCTTTTGAAAGAATCGTAATGGTATTTTGAACTAGGTTTTTTCTATCTTCCTTATCAAGAAGACTGGATGTATGAATAATCACTGGTATATGCTGAGTTGCTGCATTGCTTTTCAGCAGGGATAGAACCTCAAATCCACTCATACTCGGCATAGATATATCCATAATAATACAATCTGGATTTTCTACTTGAGCTAAACGAATCCCCTTGCTTCCATCATTGGCTTCAGTAATCTGTAAAGCTAAGGTTTCTTGGCTCGTACAATCACTTAAGACTTGCTTTAGCACGTATCGAGAAGCGGGGTCATCATCAATGAGCAAGAGCTTTTGCGGCTTGCCCTGCTTGACAAGCATATTAATTTGATTGAGCAGTAACAATCTATCTACAGGCTTAATAAAAAATGTATTAGCACCTAGAGCTTTTGCTTTAGCTTCATTGTTAACTACACTCACGACAACAATAGGAATCTTTTGTGTCTTTTGGTTTTCCTTTAATTCCGTCAAAAAAGCCCACGTGTTTTGCTCTTTCAGCAAAATATCTAGCATAATGACGATTGGATTAAACGCTTGCAATGCCTGTTTTGCTTGTGAAAGTGTTTGAACTGTAACGAGTTGATAAATTGAACCCTCAAAATACTTTTCATATGTGAAAATTGTTTGGGGATCGTCCTCTATTGCTAGTACAGCAGCACGAGTATGGTCTTTTTGCAAGTTAATGGGTAATGACAAAGGTTCTTCCAAAGCACCGAAATAGCGGATGGGGATGGATGTATAAAATGTCGAACCAATTCCCAACTGACTCGTAACCCAAACACTTCCTCCCAACAATTCAGCTAATTTGCGCGAAAGAGGTAAACCCAAACCCGTCCCTTTGACTCGTTTTTGTAGGGAAGACTCAATTTGGACAAATTCTTCAAAAATCCTCTCCCGATCCTGTGGTGCAATGCCAATGCCCGTGTCAGCAACAGAAAAGGAAATTACGTCATCTGCTATTGCAGCTTCAACCTGTATTTCTCCGCGCTCTGTATACTTAAGAGCATTGGAAATAAAATTTCTTAAAATTTGGGCAACCTTAGCTTCATCTGTATAAAGTGATGGGAAATTTTTTGGTTCTTTAAAAGTCAGAGAAATAGAAGAATTATGGCTCAGTAGAGGACGCAACATACCTCTCAATGTTGCAAATAAATCGCTGACTTCAAACTGAGTTGGATGTACAACAACTTTTCCTGCTTCCACTTTTGCCAAGTCTAATAAATCATTAACCAAATCAGAAAGCTGTTCGGCATTTTTTCTGATGAAAGTGACTTGCTTTTCTTGCTCGAATGTTAATTCCCCGTCCGTTCGCTCTAACAGCAATCTAGACAGAGAAATAATTGAATTGAGGGGTGTACGAAACTCATGACTCATGTTGGAGAGAAAGCGAGTTTTCAGTTCATTAGCTCGCTTTAAAGAAGTCGCTTTTTCGTCTAATTCAGCGTAGAGAGCCACAACGCCACGATTGGTGTCTTCTAGTTCTTGGTTGAGCTGAGTTAACTCGTCTTCTCGCTTGCGTAACGCCTCTAAAGTACGAAGCAGTTCTTGGTTTTGCTGTTGTATTTCTTCATAGGGATTTTGCGGAGAATGCAATATTAATTGGGCGGCTATTTCTGCTAATTCCCGCTCTGTTAGTATTGAAGAGCGTTTAGGCAAGGATTTTCCTATGAGGATATTCGTACCTTGCCCTGGAATTGATTCAATTTGAAACTGCTCCATTAATCTTTTTGCGCCTAATATCCCTGAACTTGTATCAATATCTGATTTATATTGTCCGTCTAAAATTGTTTCTGGATTTGGGATAGTAGGATTGGTGTCACCAATACAAATCTGAAATATTTGAGGCGAAGTCCCTTCTACTCGAAATTCGACTTTCCCAACTCTAGTATATTGAAAGACATTGCGAGCAACTTCTGAAACAGCTGTAGCAAGGCGGGTTTGATCTTGAGACTCGAATCCTAGCATTTGAGCTAGTTGTCGCGTCCGTTGACGAGTCATAACAATGTCTTGTTCAAAATGAATTTCTACAGTTAGGAGTGTTATGCTCACTTTTAAGTATTGTTGGTGGTTAGTTGTTAGTTGTTAGTAGGGGCACAAGGCCTTGCGCCCCTATATATTCCTAGTAAATAATTATACACTGCTTTTTCATCTCCCTACTCCCTACCCCCTACTCCCTACTCTCTTCCTCGCGAGCAACTAGAACGGTAACATCATCGCGTCCCCGACTAAAATCTCGATACAGAATACCGGCAATTAAGCTAGGATGTTTGTGAAATAGTCCGGGATATTGTTCCAAGCGCCATTGAGTTTTTAACCCGTCGGTATGCATAATTAAGAGTGCTCCTTCAGACCAAGGGTAGGTAAACTCTTGAATTTTACGCATTTCATACCCGACAGTGCCGTTATGGGAAACCATGTTGCGGTTGCCTTGAGAAGTTAAAATCGTGCTAGCAATGTTACCAATTCCAGTATAGTTAACAATTTGTCGCTCAAGGTCTAGTTCGGCGATCGCTAAAGCAGATCCTCTTGTAGTTTGTAGCGCTTTGTGAGTCGCTTCTACGATCGCTTGGGGACTCATGTATGCTTTTTCGTGGAAAACTTTCACGGCTGCCAAAGATGCTTTAGCTGCTTCCGATCCGTGACCTAATCCATCCGCAACCAGCAACAAACATCTGTGAGTTTCTTGGTGGCTTGTCCAAGCATCTCCTGAAACTTCTTCGCCTATTTTGGGCAAACAAACCACACCTAATTCTAGTTTATTCTTTTGCTGCTTGTGTTGCGTTCCATCAGCCCAAAGGTGTGCTACTAAAGCTGTTCCCATATCAGAAACAGAGTAAATATCAAAAAAATTTGAAAGGCGAGCGATCGCACCCAAACCACTTCCTGATGTTCCCGCCGTGGAAAACCCGTCGCGCAAGCACTCATCAATATTATGCATTCCTGGGCCAGAATCTAAGGCGAGAATTTCTATACCTAGAGTCTCATTTTTGGTCTTGACTTGCATCACAATTTGACCATTTCTGGCATGGCGAACTAGATTATTAGCCATTTCCGTTACCACAATACCAACCTTACCCCGTTCGGTTTCATTGAAACCGAGATGACTGGCTAGTGAGAGTGCTTTCCTTCGCGCTTCCCCAGCCTGACTGGCTTCCAGGATGGATAAAGCAATGGGATTTGCCAAAATCGTGTCACCTCCATTTAGTAATAGTGACGCAAGTTCCCTCTCCTACACGGGAAACAATATTAAATTCGTTGACCAGCCGCTTGGTTCCACCTAGTCCCATACCTAAACCTTGACCGGTGGTGTAACCATCTTTAAGTGCGAGTTCAATATCTGAGATCCCAGGTCCTTGGTCTTCAAATGTCAACCGCAAACCCCGTCGGTTATCATCCTCAAGAGTTTCTAGTTTGACTGTTCCGCCACCTCCATAATTTAACGTGTTTCGGGCAAGTTCGCTTGCTGCTGTCACAATTTTGGTTTGGTCTACTAAGCTAAAATTTAGCTCAATAGACAACTGACGCACCGCTTGCCGAACCAAAACAATATCCGTTCCAGACTGAATGCTCATTATTTCAATCTTTTGCATAACGAGTCGTGGGACTTTCAGATGCTTTGCTTAATGAAGCTCTCAAGAGTGCCATTCCCCTTTCCACATTTAAAGCTGTGCGAATACCCGTCAGGCACACTCCTAGTTCTACTAACGTAATCGCTACTGCTGGTTGCATTCCAACGACAACTGTTTCCGCATCTAGCACTCGCGACATTTTAGCAATGTTTCCTAAAATGCGACCAATAAAAGAATCTACTATATCTAAAGACGATATATCTATCAGTACGCCGCGAGCATTTTTCTCAGTAATCTGGGTTGTTAAATCATTGTGCAAAGCCATCGCTAAGCGATCGTACATATCGACTTGAATGGTAACAATCAGAAATTCGCCCATCTGGAGTATTGGAATGCGCTCCATACAACTGCGCCTCTCTACCGCTCTGAAGAACAAGTAATCTTACAACCAATTTGGGATAGGGCTAGAGCAAAGGCATCAGCGAGGGTTGCCTTTGTAACTACATCAGACAAATCAACTCCCAAATACACGATAGTTTGAGCAATCTGGGGACGAATTCCGCTAATAATGCATTCCGCACCCATTAAACGAGCAGCCGTTATCGTTTTCAGTAAATGTTGAGCCGTTAAAGTATCTACCGTTGGTACGCCCGTAATATCAATAATTGCGACTTGCGAACTCGTGTCTACAATCTTTTGTAACAAAGATTCCGTGATAACTTGCGTGCGCGAGCTATCAAGAGTGCCGATGAGAGGTAATACTAAGATGCTACCCCACAGTTTGACAACGGGTGTTGACAGCGCTAGCAACTCCTCTTGTTGACGAATAATGACTTCCTCGCGTGCTTTTTGATAAATCTCAGTTGTCAAAAGCCCTAACTTATCCAGAAGAGTTGTTGCTAACCAAACTTCCTCACTTAAGGCGCTCCCATGCTGTTGGAGTTCGGAGCGCAAGCGGGAGAACAGGGGTTGTTTAAAGGAGAAAACGAAACTTGCCGTTTCTGTTGAGGTAAAGCCTTTTTGGCTGCGGTTGCGGGAAATACTGGTCAGTATCTCTCGGACAGGATTCCATTCTGGAGATAAAATGTCATTCAGGTTCCCTTGCTGTACGGCATTTTTCAACACCTCAAGAAACTCCCTGCATTCCTCGCGCAATTCTACATCTTTAAGCAACCCTCTACGGTTACTTATAGACTTTAGCTCTTGCAACCAGTCCGCCAGCAGTTCTGCTTCATATTTTTCTAAAATTTCTGGAATATGGGTTTTGCCATTCAAGCCCATACAATGGCTCCTTTTCCAACTTTCTATTGAGTGAGTGTACAAATTAAGTCTTAGGCTGCCAAATAAACTGGCTCACTCCCGAACCGTGTCACTGAGAAACTATTTCTAACACCTGTTATGTGTCAATAAGTAATAATGACTAATTGAGCAGTTTACAGTAGTTTTTTTAAAGGCTAATTGCTTTCCTTAATTATATGGAAAAGGTGACTGCAAAAATTATGCTATAGAATTTACCGCTTCGTCTTTTTTTAAGGACGATAAAGGGGATAGAGTGTTTGCTGTCAAGTCTAAAAATGCGATAGAATAAGATACTTATCACTCAATGTAACTTAGCCTAACCGCTTGTAACACAAGTGTTGGTAAAAATCGCCTGCACTTTCTCTTCGTTTGAGATGTCGTGCGTAGGGCGATCGCCAGTAAATCCATCCCCTCTGTAAAAATGTTGGCTTATGAAGTAAAAGATACACAAAAATTATACTTAGTTTCTACTTATGCTGGAACAGAGAAACTGATTGAAACAACATCCTAATAACTTCCCACATACTTCGGGAGATAAAACGCGAAGTTGTGTAGGACTGGCAATTCTACCGACCTTATACGGTTTTGTCTATTTCAAGCCACCAGTTGTTAATTATCCGCTTTTAGCAAACGATATGTGGGAAGCCATGGAAGTATCAAAAAAATCCAGGTTAAGCTAGAGAAGAGAGTTGAGGTTAGCTTTGCACCTCTCATTTGGGTAAGGAGCAAAACTCAAGCTCAATTGCAAGAATTTTCTCACGTTGGCAATGTCCTTACTCCATGCTGCGAATCATTACTCAGCAGGCAGATGTTAGAGCAGAACTACAACGGATCTGCGATCGCATCCAAGATGAACAGGTACTTCATAAAGAAGCAACCGTGCGGGAAGTGTTGCAGGCAGTGAAGCGCCAAGGCGATAAAGCTGTACTGCAATACACAGCCGAATTTGACGATCAAACCCTGAAGCCAGAAGAACTGCGCGTGACAGGCTCAGAACTGGATGCAGCCTACCAACAGGTATCGCAAGAGTTACTTGAGGCAATTCAGTTGGCGTGCCGCAAAATAGAAGCGTTTCACCGCCAGCGAATGCCAAAAAGTTGGGTGTACTTTGACGATGATGATGTAGTGCTTGGCAAGCGCTACACACCTGTAGATAGGGCCGGGTTATACGTGCCCGGAGGTCGTGCCGCCTATCCAAGCACAGTGTTAATGAATGCTATTCCAGCAAAAGTGGCTGGCGTACCGCATATAGTGATGGTTACGCCACCGGGACCTTTAAAAGCGATTCATCCATCCGTGTTGGTCGCTGCCCAAGAAGCTGGAGTGCAAGAAATATACCGTGTTGGAGGCGCACAGGCGATCGCCGCTTTAACTTATGGAACAGAAACCATTCCCAAAGTCAATATCATTACAGGTATAGGTAATATATATGTCACGTTAGCGAAAAAACTAGTATACGGTACAGTTGGCATTGATTTCCTTGCAGGACCAGGGGAAGTATTAATCATTGCTGACGATACCGCAAACCCTGTTCACGTTGCGGCTGATATGTTAGCTAAGGCAGAACAACATCCAATGGCAGCAGCCGTTTTGCTGACCACAGATCCGGGGTTGGCAAAAAACGTACAAGTAGCAGTGGAAAGACAGCTGATAGATCATCCCAGACGAACGCTGACAGAGAAAGCCATTGCCCACTACGGCTTGATTGTGATTGTGGAATCACTGCAAGCAGCAGCAGAACTCTCTAATGAATTTGCACCCGAACACTTAGCGGTGGAAGTGCAAGAACCATGGGAAATCTTACCACTTATTCGCAATGCTGGTGCAATTTTCCTAGGGCATTTTACACCAGAAGCCGTGGGCAATTATATAGCAGGACCCAATCATACCTTACCCACTTCTGGCGCTGTCCGCTATGCTTCTCCATTAGGAGTAGAAACCTTTATGAAACACTCTAGTATTATTCAATACTCGCAAACTGCACTAGAGAAAGAGGCTAATGCAATTGATGCCCTAGCATCCTCTGAGGACTTACCTTCACACGTTAACTCGGTACAACGCCGAATTGATAAGGAAAACGATGAGATGAATTATTAATTTTTGCCTAAACTTTTTGCAAAAAAGAGTTTGCGATTGGCAAACTTAAGGTTTGAGGCTATGCAAACTCTGCCCAAAGTTTGGGCATGGTGAGTATAGCCATTAACTATAATTACCTGTTATTCAGTGTGTGAGGTCTACTGTTTTGGAGACGACAGCGGTGATAAAAACGATTTTAGTAGCTTTAGACGATTCAGAAGTTACCGAACAAATTATTCAAACAGTACAGCAATTCATGCTGCCAAAAGATAGCAAAGTTATCCTGTGTCACGTGTTTGCTACTTCAGAATCAGAGATGGAACTTCCTGCCGATCGCCCTCACCTAGAAACTTCAACATTTTCTTACTCACAAGTTGAAAAACAACTCAAAGGGTATCAAACTCAATTGGCAGTTGAAAGTGACATAGAACTTGTTGCAGGCGATCCAGCCCAAGAGATTATTCGCCTTGCTAACATTTATAAAGCGGACTTAATTGTCACTGGCAGTCGTGGGTTGACAGGTGTAAATCGAATTGTTCAGGGTTCTGTCAGCAGTCAAGTTGTAGAAGATGCCTCTTGTTCCGTATTGGTAGTTAAAAATACATAATTAAGGACTTGTATTTAAATAAAATTTGAACCGCAGAGTACGCAGAGTACGCAGAGGGGAAAGATGAGGAATTACTGCCTGAATTAAAATTTTGTGAGTCACCTTGAGAGGGTTAGGTGGCAAAAATATGAAAACACGTAGGTTGGGTTGAGGAACGAAACCCAACATTTACAGGCATTTGTTGGGTTTCGTTTCTGTTATCTGTTCCTACAAAAATTCTTATCCCTTGCAGTATTGCCCCGACTTCTTGAAGAAGTTGGGGCTCTATAAAGCTGTAAAGAATTAGTAAACAGCTACCATTTAATCTAAAAAAGGAGTAAATTTAAATACCACTCATTTTGAGTTGGCTCATGAATTGTATTGATGAAAAATTTTACTTTCATTTACGTATGCATCGCGCTGTAACGGTAAGGAATGATAACACCAGCACCATTAAATAATCGGTATAAGGTACTAAGAGTCTTAGGAAGTGGAGGATTTGGGGAAACGTTCTTAGCAGAGGATACCCAAATGCCTTCTAATCGTCGCTGTGTGATTAAGCAACTTAAGCCGGTTGTTGATAACCCCCAAGTTTATCAATTGGTGCAGCAACGATTTCAGCAAGAAGCGGCGATTTTAGAAGAACTCGGCGATAGAAGCGATCGCATTCCCCGATTGTATGCCTATTTCTCTGAAAATGGGCAATTTTACTTAGTTCAAGAGTATATCGAAGGTCAAACTTTGAACCAAAAGGTGTATCAGCAAGGTTTGCTCGGTGAAAGTGAAGTCAAGGACATATTAATCAATATTTTGCCGATTCTGGATTTTGTCCACAGCAAGGGCATCGTGCATCGAGATATCAAGCCAGATAATATTATTTTGCGCTTTTCGGATGGCAAACCAGTCTTAATTGATTTTGGTGCGGTGAAGCTGACAATGCAAACAGAAATAGCTTCAGGAAACGCCAACCCATCCATTGTGATTGGCACTCCGGGATTTATGCCTACGGAACAATCTATAGGAAGACCGGTTTTTTCCAGCGATATTTATAGTTTGGGCTTAACGGTAATTTATTTGCTCACGGGTAGAATGCCACAACAGCTTGCTTGCGACAATACCACGGGTGAAACTCTCTGGCGGGATTTTGCTCCTCATGTCAGCTCTAGCTTTGCGGATGTGTTAGACAGGGCTATCAGAAGAACACCAAGCGATCGTTATTCAAGTGTCCAACAAATGCTGGGGGCATTGCAAACTCCTGCGATTCCTGTTGCACCCACAGTACCAGTTTACGTAGCTCCTACAGTCCCCGTTAACTATCCCGCTGTCACTCCATCCCCTCCATCAATACCAGCACAGCAACCAACCATCCCAGTTGGGCACCCTCCTGTTGTCTCTTACGAGCCAGCAGCTGCTACTGCATCTGTAACAAGTCATAATGGCATAGCACCTTGGCAACAGGGTATTGCCATCGGTGTTTTGGTTGGGGCATGTGTTGTGGGTAGTTTTTGGTTTTTAAGAGGACAAACACCCACTCCACCAGATCGAACAACTGTAGTCCAATCGGGTTCTACTTCAACATCTGGTTCAAACTCAACTGCTTCTACTGGAGGACAAAAACCAAGCACGATACAATCAAACAATTCTTTTGAGCAATCGCAACAGAATAATACAACATCTCCACCTACTTTCCGTGAAAATGAAGCAAGAGATTTGATTAATAAGTGGTTGCAAGCCAAACGAGTCATGTTTGCACCTCCTTACGATCCCCAACCAGCTGCTGAGTTAACAACAGGTAGCCAGTATGAGAGTACCGCAGGAGAGGGAGGTTCCATCAACTCCTTGAAGAAAGACGGTCACTCCTACAAGTATGGAGTACAAACTATAGATAGTGTAGATGAGTTTTCCGTGAATGGCGATCGCGCTATTATTCAAGTCAAAGTGACTGAAGATCGTACACTTTTAGATAGAAACGGCAACATTCTGCCCAAAGAAACCGATTATAAAACAAGAACAGTTCGTTATACTTTGAAATTCATCGATGAGCGTTGGAAAATAGCTTCAACTGAAATTATTAACAGTAATCAGTGACCAATGAATCCCCATATTTGAACATAGAGTATTTATATCCTTAAAAAAGGTTCGTAGTAGCGCTTTAGCGCATGCATCCCAAATACAAACCAGCTCAACCAAGGTGAATAAAAATATCAGGAAATCAATAGCCCTCTCACCTCTTACCTCTGCGTCCTCTGCGCCTCTGTGGTTCAATAAATTATTTTTAAACCGCAGAGGACGCAGAGAGCGCACCAGAGGGAAGATGAGGAATTGCCACCTAAATCACTCAATCCAAAATCCAAAATTTAAAATCTAAAATTGTATGAAATTTTTGAAAAAATTACCTCATATTGCACGAATTTTCATCATCGCGACAACCGTTTCATTTGGCATTATTCTGAGTGCAGCATTGGCGCTAAAATTCTCTGCACCAAACCCAACAACTGTTGAAGAAACAACCTCCTCTCCACCAAAGGTAGTTGCCGTCGTACCAACCTCCAATCCAACAGAAGCATCATCCGTTATCGTCTCATCCCAAGCAGTACAAATTCCAGCAAATCCTACCTTAGCCCAGAAACAATCGGTGGAAAATCAAATAGCGTATGGACATTTTCCCTATGCACAAGCCAATGCCAGCGAATTAATGATTGTCAGCAGTTATGCCACTGGCGACAAGCAACGCTTTGAGTCCTTAAATGTTGAAGCAGGACAAGCACTGATGCGGATGATGTATGCTGCTAGAGAAGAAGGTGTTTGGATAGTACCCGTTTCTGGTTTTCGTACCGTAGAACAGCAACAGAAATTGTTTCAAGATCAAGTGAAGCGTCGCGGTTCCGTGGAAGCAGCAGCAAAAATCAGCGCACCTGCTGGATTTAGCGAACATCACACTGGTTTTGCTGTGGATTTAGCTGATGGTAAATCCCCCAACCAAGATGTCACCTTGGAATTTGAAAGGACAAATGCTTATCGTTGGCTGACTCGTCATGCTCGAGAATTTGGATTTGAATTGTCCTTTAAGCGCAATAATTCTCAAGGTGTAAGTTTTGAGCCTTGGCACTGGCGGTATGTCGGTTCACCAAACGCACTAGCAACATTCGCTCATGCCAGAAAGCAAAGTTAAGTTAACTCATTACTTTTTGCCTAATAATTTGGTCAATAACTACGGCTATTTCAGCAGGCTCAACTGGTTTAGGGATATGCATTTGAAAACCAGCCGCAAGGGCTTGTTGTTTGTCTTTTTCTCCTACATATGCTGTGAGAGCGATCGCCGGAATTTGCCCTCCTTGCTCTGGTGTCATCGATCTAATCTGACGCAGCAGAGTGTAACCATTGACTTTTGGCATCCCAAGATCGATTAACAATATATCTGGCTTTGACTGTGCCAATGCTTCTAGCGCCTCAGCTGCCGATCCCACTGCGTTGACATTAGCCCCGTACTGTTTGAGAGCGAAGGTGATAAATTCTCGCGTACCAGCATCATCCTCTACTACTAAGACTTTTATACTGCTCAAATCCAGGAATAGCTCTGGCGTTTTGGGGGTTGGATTTTTCTGTTGAGGAGCTTTTATCAGGGGTAGCTCGATTGTAAAGGTTGTACCCTTTCCAACACCAAGACTTTCTGCCACGATTGTGCCACCATGAGCTTCTACTATTTGCCGGGAAATAGCCAGTCCTAACCCCAAACCCCCAAATTGGCGCGTCATGGAACTATCTTCTTGGCGGAAACGGTCAAATACAAAGGGTAAGAAGTTAGGATGGATACCTTGTCCCGTGTCACTGACTGTAATGTGAGCGTAGCGCTCCACTCGTTGTAGTTCTACAATAATGGAGCCGCCTTCTGGAGTAAATTTGATGGCATTTGAAAGCAAGTTCCAAAAGACTTGTTGCAGTCTGTCTGCATCACCCATGACTGGTTCTACAGTTGCTTCAAGTATCGTCTTAATATGAATTGATTTTGCTTCAGCAGCCAAACGAACTGTTTCAAGAGCAGCAGCAAGCGGTATAAGCAATGTCACTGTAGTTAAATTAAGTGTTAATTTGCCCCGCACAATTCGTGAGAGATCGAGCAGATCGTCAATTAACTTTGCCTGACGTTTGGCGTGCTCCTCAATGGATGCCATTGCCTCTTGTAGTTTTGCTTGCGGTAACTTATTTGTTTGCAGAAGCTTGGACCAACCCAAAATTGGAGTCAGAGGAGTCCTGAGTTCGTGGGAAAGCATGGCTAAAAACTCATCTTTAATTCGGTTTGCTGCTTCTGCTTCCTCACGGTTTGCCTGTTCCCGGTGTAGCAGAGACTCGCGTTCTTCCTCCATGCGTTTGCGGGCGGTAATGTCACGTTGAATGGCAATGAAGTGAGTTACGGTTTGGTTGACATTACAAATTGGGCTAATATTCCATTCCACATAAAATTCTGTGCCATCTTTGTGATAGTTGATTGCCTCACTATGAAATGGGATTGCCTCAGACAAATGTTTACGTAAGTCATCTAGCACTGAGCGATCGGTTTTGGGACCTTGCAACAAACGTGGAGTTTTACCGAGTACTTCCTCCATCTCGTAACCAGTCATTTGACTAAAGGCTGGATTGACAAAGACAATCTCCGGCCCTGGTGGATCGAGTTTTGCTGTGGTAATAATAATAGAATCTTTAGATTGTTGTACTGCAGACAGCAAAAGTCGTATGGTTTCCTCTGCGACTTGCAAGTCCCTCATAGCATGGCTCAAGTTCTCAAGAGCTTTTGTCAACCGACTTTGTTGATGTAAGGGTAATTTGCTGGCGTTCTTTTGCAGTTCAGCCACGCGTTTCTGCACGTATTGGAGCTGCTTGACAAACTCATCTTCGTTCACTGGTTCTCTTCCGGAGCACTCGCATCAAATTCCATTGTGAATGGTGATGTCTGGCACTTGCATTTATACTAGGAGAGATTTTAGATTGGGTTGGAAAAACATTAGTTTTTTTGTACTGTTCCATGATAGTGTAAAAAGCATTTCCATACTCTTTTGACTTTGGCTTACGATAACACCTGTAAATACCTTGCTGAAACTTACCCTGCTGAGTTTGCTTGATGGCTACTACAATCTGATACATCGGATATTCAAGTACTGAAGACGGAATTGAATCTAGAACCGACTCGTGCTGATTCTGTTACCTTCCTACAATTTGCTAACACGATACTGCACTTGGAATTTCAAACCCTGCCAAAATCGAAGGTTCCGTTAGATTTTCGGACGCTTGATTATTACACTCGGTTGAAACGGTTGTATTGGTGTGAGATTAAATAAGTGATTATTTTTTTACAACAAACAACTTCACCAATTGTTTATCAAACTCAATATGTAGACACAAACACAATCCACAACTATCGTGTTATTCGGGTTTGGGAAGAAGATCCAGCAACGCTATTGGCAAATCCAGGGCTTTTACCGCTAGCACCATTAGCGAGAAGCAATTCACCCAGTAACTTGCTAAAACAAGTGGCTGCTGCTGTGGATATGATTGAAGAAACACAAGAGCAACAAAATATCTCAGCGTGCGTACAGCTTCTAGCTGGTTTGCGATTCGATAAAAATTTGATTCAACAGTTTTTTAGCGAGGAAGTTATGCAAGAATCAGTTATCTATCAAAGTATCCTCCATAGAGGCGAGCAAAAAGGAGAGGCAAAATTAATTATCCGTCAACTCACTCGACGAGTTGGCGATATTGCACCTGAAATAGAACAACAAATTCAGAGGTTATCCACTGCTGAGTTGGAAAATTTGGGTGAAGCACTGTTAGATTTTTCCAACACAAACGATCTAATGGTTTGGTTAGAGAATAACTCTTAGTCAGATTCAGGATAAAGGATAAAGTATTAATTTTCTATCCTTTATCCTTGTCCGCACTCTTAGAGGTTGTTTGAAAAGTGCTTGGCTGTGATTTTCATCACATTATTACCCCCCTTAGTCCCCACGCGTGAAAGGGGGGAAAAAAGAAAAATCCGGTTCCCTCCCCAATGCATCGGGGAGGGTTAAGGTGGGGTAAAAAATATTTGATACATCAATCATGACTTTTCAAACATCCTCTTAGCACTTTGTAAGTTTCATGAAAATTTAGATAATATCAATAATTCCTGAAACCTTACTTTCGGTTAGTCCACAGCCAAGCTACACAGGTAAAGAATAAAGTTGCCACCATACTGAGAAACAAAGAGGCATAAAAAGGATGGGGTGGGTTATTGAGAGATATAGCACCTAAAGGTTTGTTGATATAGCTGATTTGTTGTGTTATGACTCCAGACGCGATCGCACCCGCACCCAAGCCTACTCCTAGAACTTGGATGGTTTTTTCCAGAGAGCGATCGCGCTCGGCTTGTGTTATTTCCACAATGCCACGAGTTGATGATATAGCTTGTTCTAATAATGTGGAACTGTGACGAAAATAACCTAAATCTGCTACAATTTGTTTTTGAAAATAAGAAGAGGTTTTTTCAGTGAAAACTTTAAAAAAGTCTAAATTTTCTTTTGTGATTCCATGAATTTGTTGCAATTTTTCTAAATAATTATATTCATGCAGGGTAATTGTGTTTTGATGTTCTTCCAAATTTCTTAACAGTCGGGTATATTTCAAACCTAATTGTGGTAACTCTTTTAAGAGATTTTTATATTCCTTTAAATCTTTTAATGTTAATGTTTTGCTCTCCTTCATTTGAGATAAATTATCAATAAATGATTCTATTTCCTCGTAAGACTTGACAAGAACAAGATAAATTTCTCTACTATCTTGAAAAGCCTTTACTATTTTAGTACGGAAGAAAAACAAATCCAATAACTCTTGATAGCACTGCTGCAACTGCTCATCAGCCGTATTATTGGTAAACAGCCAGATAAGAACGTGTTGATAGTTGTCTAACTGACTGAACAAACCATACTCAAAAATCGGACTGCCAAATAGCTCTCCCTGATAATTTAAGGCTAGTATTTTATTATTAAAAATAGATGTGAAGCACTTGTTCGCTATTTCTAAGTATTCTTTTGGTGTTAAATTAATATTTTGGTTATCTTTAGCGCCTGGTAACCAAGCAGTTATTAATAAAGTTTGTCCAAGTAAGAGATTACTTTTTTCTAAAATTAAGCAATTATCTGGATTGAGCTTGCTTAGCAAATGAATATCAATATCTTTAGTACGGGTACCATCATCATCATCTTCTGGACGGCGTAAATTTAACCAGAAACCACAGCTATCAGATAATCGAAAGGGATAAGTAAACCCTTTAATCACAAGTTGTTGCAGGTTATCTGTCAAAATTTTACCCGTAAATGGTAACGAGTAATCGCCATCTTTGACATCTAACTCATTCAGCAAATCAACGCGGCGACTATTAGGTTCTTTGTCAATATCTATATGCTGGATAAGATGTAAATCTTGTTGAAGAGTAGCATAGGCTATTTTATCGGCGTTTTGCCATAATTTGTTAGTTTCGTTTTCGTTTGCCTGGAAATTTGAGGCTTTGTAAAGCTGAAAGGCAAATAGATGAATATTCGGAGCATAAATTTTCATGTTGAGTCTTGTACTTAAGTTCTAATAAAAAATTCTAAGACACTATATGACAGAAAATTTAGGACGGGCGAGACACCCATCCCACAAGCAAACTACTCCCTTTCCACCATAAGATTATCAAACCTTCTTCTCTTCTTTCTTCGCGTCCTTTGCGCCTTTGTGGTTCATTAAATTAATTTTTAAATGGAACAAGAAGAAATAATTAACCGCAGCCTGTAGCAGATGGACGCAGATAAATCTATCCCTCAGCAAACTAGGAAACGCTATATTATATTTTACTGGAGCTGATTGTCCGATCGCTTTTTATTTTGTAAGTTTTGCAGTTCTTCTTGTAAAACTCGATAGCGGTTTTCAAGGATATTTTCTTGGTTTTGTGCTTTTGGCTTAGCCACTTTTTTAATTTCCCTGTCTTGAACTAAGACAGCATCTCTCACAGATTCGTGATTAATATACCACTGACGAATAACGTTTGCGATCGCTTCGCTACTGCTTTCGCAGGACGTATCAGGCGTGATACTTTCAAGATTAGCAAGATTTTCTTGCAGTATAGTAATGTCTGCTACTGTAGTAGAGGAAAACACATAGTCTTGTTCTCTTACCACTTGTGTAAAAGCTTCAATGATGTTATTTGCTTCCATGATATTGCTCCTATTGATTGAATTTTTAATACCAGCTCGCGTTCATAAATCTTTCTTTCCCCATGTCCCCCATGTCTCCCATGTCCCCCATGTCCCCATGTCTCCCATGTCCCCATGTCTCCCATGTCCCCTTGTCCCCATGTCCCTTGTCTCATAAACAAGTAATATCTTAAATCATCTCTTGTATTATTCTCCGATTGCACAAAAGCTGCCCAAAATCCTGGGTGCTTAAAAGGTTGATGTTCCGGCTTGTAGTTTTCTGACAATCTTTGTTTAATCTTCTGTTTGTGCTGAACATCTATATTTGTTTTACCATCAAGCCATTGGAGCAACTCTTGTTGAGTCACGTGACGAAACCATTGCTGGGCTTTATTGAGAGCCAATGGCACATTTCGAGTTAAAGTTTGTAAGTTTTCATAAAATTTAATCATTAGTAAGCTAGTAGAAAAGTCATCTATCGCCCACAAACTACTGATAATATTAACTGCACCTGCGCGGATAAAGCCACTGGGTAAACCAACGTATTCATCGCTAGTGTTGGTAAAGTCTACTAAGCCCGTTTCACAAGCAGAGAGGGTGACAAGACGACAGTTAGGTAAACTTAACTGGAAAGTATCTTCTAAAGTCAGACATTTTTGGAAATCAATGGCTTCTTGCTCAGACAGTCGAAGATAACGTGATGTGTCAGCCTCAGATGGTGGAGAAGAAATGAGAGAACCAGCTAGCTGTAAAGCAGATTTTTCAGGTAAATTAAAATTAAAATAACCATGGCAAGAAAAATGTAACCAGGTTGTACGGAAAGATCGATCGCTTAGTCGTTTTGTGAAAGCTGCGATCGTTGCTTCTGTCTTTTGTAAAATATGGTGTGGTTCAAATACAGTCGCTATGGATTCAACTTCGATATCTGAAAATTCTAAATTATCTGTCGGGTTTTGAATGGCAAATAAATGGCTGAGTTCTGTAGGTTGAAACCCTTCTGTATCGACTTGGTTGCAGAAATCGGTAAATGTCGTTGCTTGATTTTGAGTAAAACGCAGCAGTTGACAGCTAGGTGCATAGCTCACCCCTTTGGGAAACTTGTCAATTAGGTACCCTTGGTTTTGTGTATCTTGCAGAAGTGGTAGAGCATGGAGAGGTAGCAAATGTAGATAGCGATGTGAAATCAAAATTGCTTTCTCATATTGGTTAGGAATGAGAGAAAGAATTTCCTGGATGTGTAAAATTTGTGCTAGTTGAGTCAGCTTTTCATCAAGGATATACCGCCAGTATTTTTTGTTGTTAGAGTAAAGGTGCAGGTAATCGTTACTCCACCAGGCTTTCAAATTTTCTAAATCTTCAGGTTCTGACTGCCAAATTATTGGTTTCTCCCTAGCGTTAGTAATAATAAAAGCCCGAAAAGCATTCTTGAATATATACCATTGAATAATTACAGTTTCACTATCTAATAAGTTTTTAATCTCATCATAGCGGATAGGGTGAAAACCAATAATTCTCGTTATGAGTTGTTCGCGTTGTTGTCGTAACTTATAAAGCTGAGTGGAGTCTATATTTTGAGGATTAGATTTTTCTGCTTGTTCTATACGGCGATTCTCTTCCTCAATCTTTTGCTGTAGCTGTTGCAGTTGATTTTTTAGTTCTTCAGAAACTGAAATCTTAGGGTAGCTATCTCGGCTAAACAAAGTTTCCACTAAGTTTCGGGTTTTGCTTTGTTCAATATACTCAATTGCTTCTGTATATTTTTCTAATTCCAAACAAACTTCTACCATACAGCGATACAGGCTATTCCATTCTTCCGCTTGTTTGCGTTTTGTCTCGTCGCCAGAAATAATTTCTCCACGCAAAAGTTCTACTGTTTCAATCGCAGAGCGAAAAGTTGTGAAAGCTTCGGTAAATTTTTGTGTATCTTGATAAAGAAGACCTAAGTTAAACAGTGTATCAGCATTGTTTTGAGGAAAGGCGGTGCGGGTTCGGACTGACAAAGCCGCATTGTAAGCGGAAATCGCCAACTCGATATTCTCTGCTTTGTCTCCGAATATTCTGTTACGGTAAGCAAGCCCCAGATTATTTTGCGTCATCGCCCAATCTTGTGGCAAGGCGGTGCGGGTGTACACAATTAAAGCTATTTCATAACCTGCGATCGCAATTTCTACATTCCTGGCTTTGTCACCCAAAGAGCATTGTCTCATGAAGAGACTGAAATTAAAAACTTTAGCAGCAGTGGATTCTGCTTCATCCGGCTGCATATTTGCTAAAGTAGTTGTTCCCCAATCACGCAAAACTTCTACAAAAGTTTCATTAAGATACTTTATGTTTGCTTCCACCAAAGGGTAAACAACCTGCTTGTCACCGTTGCTTTCTGCTGTTGCTGCTAGTATTTTCAGTAAGAATTCTAAATAGACTGACTTCTCTGTGCCAACTGAAAGAAGAGAATTTTCTTGCTTTTTTGCTTGCGAAGAGAGAGGTTGAGGTTGGGGGGTGCGGTTCCTGAAATTGAATGCTTCTCTAAATTGATTTACCAAAGCTTCCAACCAATTCGTCCTTCTCCGCATTTTTCTTTACTCTTGTGTTATGGGTGTTGCGTTATTGAATCAATTTAGCTTGCTGTCGTTCGGCTTGCTGAATCTTTTTGTTCGGTTATAAAAAAGTATTTTATGGGAGTATTATATTTGCTATTTTACTACAGCTATTTTGATGCTCATTTCGGAGGAATACATGACAACCCAACTCGTCTTCGAGCACGTACTACAATCTTGATAGCATTTTTAACCAAGTCAGGGAAGTTTTTCTGTATAAATACGCTTTTCGAGCAGCACTATAGTATTAAATAAGACTATTTAAATTTTAATAGACTACATTTAGTTTTCTTTTTTGAGGATAAAAAAGCCATATATAGCAATCCTAATTTGAGTTGTAAAAATTATCAACCGCGAAGACGCAAAGAGCACGAAGAAAAGAGAGAAGAAAGAATTTTACCAATGATTTAGGATTGCTATAGTCCTACGTTATTAATTTATTAGTTGATATGTACTATTAATGATAGTATAAAAAAGTACTCTAAACTCTTTTGACCTTGGCTTACGATAATACCTGTAAATACCTTGCTGAAACTTATCCTGCTGAGTTCGCTCGATGGCTACTACAATCTGATACATCGGATATTCAAGTTTTAAAGACGGAACTGAATTTAGAACCGACTCGTGCTGATTCTGTCACCTTCCTAAAAATCGCCAACACAATCCTGCACTTAGAATTTCAAACCCTGCCAAAATCGAAGGTTCCGTTAGATTTTCGGATGCTTGATTATTACACTCGGTTGAAACGGCTCTATGGGTGTGAGATTATACAAGTGATTATTTTCTTACAACAAACAACTTCACCAATTGTTTTTCAAACTCAATATGTAGATACAAACACAATCCACAACTATCGTGTTATTCGGGTTTGGGAAGAAGATCCAGCAACGCTATTGGCAAATCCAGGGCTTTTACCGCTAGCACCATTAGCGAGAAGCAATTCACCCAGTACCTTGCTAAAACAAGTGGCTGCGGCTGTAGATATGATTGAAGAAACACAAGAGCAACAGAATATCTCAGCATGTGTACAGCTTCTAGCTGGTTTGCGATTCGATAAAAATTTGATTCAACAGTTTTTTACCGAGGAAGTTATGCAAGAATCAGTTATCTATCAAAGTATCGTGCAAAAAGAAGCATTAAGATTGATTATGCGTCAACTCACTCGTCGATTTGGCGATCTTGCACCAGAAATAGAACAGCAAATTCGGGAGTTATCCACTGCTGAGTTGGAAAATTTGGGTGAGGAATTGTTAGATTTTTCAAACACAAACGATCTCATTACCTGGTTAGAAAATAGATAATTACCTCTGCGTCCTCTGCGTCTGGTGCGGTTAAATAAATTTCTTTTAAACCGCAGAGGACACAGAGAGCGCACTAGAGAGAAAATGAGGAATTGCCACCTGAATCACAATTGTGCGAGTTATTATCAATTTTCTTCTGAAGATAAGTAAATTCTGCTAAATAAAGGTTAGTCTTTCTACGCCAATGTTTCAAATGTAGAGACGCGCCATAGCGCGTCTTTATTGGAAACGCGAATAGGCAGGGTATACCTTATCAGAATAAAAATGGCTATGGAAGATTTTTCCGACTTTATTTACACCCTATTAAGATATAATATATATGGTAAGATATAAATGATTTCTTCAAAAAATTGTGTCTGGCAAAATCTGCAAACAAATTTATATTGAACCTCATCAAGAGCATCTGCTAAAGATAATTGCCCAACAAAGAGGTGTCAGTGAAGCTGAAATTATTCGTCAAGCTATAAATTTACACATTAGCTCTATGACTAATTTTCAAACAAATATCGCTACATGGGAAAGTGAAAAAACCTTTATCAATAGCATTAGAAATAGATCTGCCCTACCTGGAGGAAGAGATTGGCAGCGAGAAGACCTATATGAACGGTAGGATTTTATTAAGATTGGACAGAAACTACATACCATCTGGAGGTTGAAATTAGCTCTGAGAGATACATACCGTCTATAGAACTAGAGGCTGAACTTATAGACCACGTAGCAGAAAATGGCAAAATCATCTCTTGCGTTCAGAAAGGCTTAGTCAAAGTACCTATTGATAAAATTAATATTTATTGTACGGGTAAAGTGCCTATGTATCCCCAAGAGGAATTACAACGGCTACAGAGATTGAAACAAACCGATCGTAAGAAATTTGATGCAGACCCGCAAAATGAAGAAAGGTGAGTGCTTATACGCGATCGCCTCAAGCATAATTGGGAACGCTCTATCGTCTTCAAGATATAAAGAATTTAACAAAACTTCCTGAGCCAGAGGTAATGGAGAGATTCTTCCATATTTATGGAGATCTTAAAAAGATTCAGACTACCATTGTATAATATCCTAGAGTATCTTCAGCCAAAATTCTAGCTAAACTAATATTATGTCCGGTAGTATAACCATTATAAAAGTTTCTTAATTTCTTAGCGCCTTTGCGTCTTTGCGTGAGTTTGGCGAGCGCTCCAATAATTACTTGGATAAGAATTTTGGTTGTTCGGGATCGCCGTGGAGAAACTCAACAAATGCTTGTAAATGTTGGGTTTCGTTCCTCAACCCAACCTACCTATTTTTGTATTTTTACGCAAAACCTACGCATTATTGGGGATCGCCCAATGCCCAATGCCCAATGCCCAATGCCCCAATTCACTTCACCTGAAATGTCCCAACAACTTGCTGTAACTCTTTAGCAATCTGTAGAGTTTGAGCAAAAGAGTTGGAAACTTGACTTGAAGAATCACTTGTACGCTGCGAGGTGGCTGCAATTGCTTTCATCAATTGACTCACAACTTGTGATGTGTTTACCTGGGAGGCTGTGGCTTCAGAAATTGATCGCACTAACAAATCGATTTGCCGAGAAATGTCTAGAATTTGGTTGAGATTTTGCTTGGCATCGTCTACAATTCGCGTACCATCCATAACTTGAGTTGTTCCTAACTCCATTGCTTGAACAACTTCTGTTGTTTCAAGTTGAATACTCTCAACTATCTGTTCAATTTCTCTGGTGGCTACCACAGTCTGGGCTGCTAATTCTCCTACTTCCTCAGCGACAATGACAAAACCCTGAGCTTCTTCACCCGCACGTGATGCTTCTATCCCCGCATTGATAGCAATCAGATTGGTTTGGGTGGAAATTTGGTTAATCAAAGCGACTACACGGGAAATATGTTGTGTTGACTCTCCCAATCTCCTGACTTTTTTAGAAGTGTCGCTGACTGTCTCGCGCAAACGCAGCATTTGCTGCACTGTCATATCCATCGCCCGCCCGCTTTTTGTCACGGTATGAGCAGCATTATGAGCAACTGTGGATGCTTGTTCGGCGCTTGCTGCAACTGCTTGAATTGATAGAGTCATGTTATCAACTGCATCAAGAGTGCGGTGAATTTCTGTTGCTTGAGCAAGGGCTTCTTCAGCTAGATGACGCACTGCTCCTTCATTTGAGCCGATCGCCTGATTCACTTGCAATGCTGATTCTTGGACTTTCATCACAATATCTCGCAGACTTTCAACAATGGAGTTGAAAAAGTCAGCCACAGTACCAATTTCTCCAACTGTCACTTCAGCACGTACTGTTAAGTCTCCACGAGCTGCACTTTCAATATTATCTATAAGCTCTGAGAGTTGAGCGTGCAGAGAGTCCTTGTATTGCTGTTCTTCGGGGGAAGCTATAGCGACACCACGTTCTACTTGTTGAACAAGTTGTGCTTGCTCTAAAGCATAACCAGCTTGAACTGCAACTTGTCTTAATAAGTCAATTTCTACAACTTGCCAGTGGCGGGGAGCCGAGCATTGATGAGCGACTAACAAACCGTATAGTTGCTTGTTCACATATATGGGTGATATGAGATATGCTTTCACACCTAATACTGCTAGTTGCTCCAAGCAAGACGGGCTTAAAGAGACTTGTTGAATATTATCAACTGCTTTGACACGTCCTATTTCGTATTCTTTAAAGTCTTCTTGAATTTGGTAAGGTTTAACAACAGTTGTTCCTATTGCTGCTGAGAAAGAATCACTGACACACTCCGCAACAATCTTACCTTGCAACTTCTCATCTAACTGGTAAAAAACAACTCTATCTGCTTGTATGGCTTCTTTGGTTGTTGAGACTAATGTCTTCAAGACTTTTTCAGGATTTAAGGTTTCTCTAATACAAGATATGATATTGTTGAGGTAAAATTCTAACTTTGCTTGATTTTCTCGGCATTGGTTTTGTTCTGCAAGGCTGTCTGCCATTGAGTTAAAACTCATAGCTAATTGCCCGATTTCATCAGTCGCAAAAACGTGCGATCGCGTCGAGGATTGACCGTCTGTAAATTTTTGTGCTGTTTGTTGCAGGTTTTTGATTGGTCTGATAATTGTCCGTTCAACAATCAATGTCCAAAGAGAAATCAGCAGCAATCCAATAAAAATCGTCAGAGCTTGTCCCTGCCAACCATTTCTTAATAAATCATTGAAAGCCGTTTCTGAAGTACCTCTAACCAAAACAGCCACAGGCTCTTCCCCAGGAACGATTTGATTGCCATCTACCCCTTCAATCATTTTATTAGGAATAGCTTTGGCTGCTATTGCATAAGTTTTGTTGCCCAAAACCAGGCGTTGAGTGACTGTTTTTCCTATAGAATTCTTGGTGGCTGTATTGAGTAAAGATAAAGCTTGTTTGGGTAGGGGAAGATTTTGTTTGGAACGTTCTGAGTCATCCTGATATAAAGATGTTGCTAGAGCGAACTCTCCATTAAGCGTGCGGAAATAAACAGCACTATAGCCACCTCCAATAGTTTCTACAGTCTTTTTGGCGATCGCATCTTTGCCACTCAAAATTTCTCCGGAAACTAAAGCACCAACGACTGTTTGTGTTTTTTCCTCTTTAACAGGTGTAACCGTATAACGAATGAGAGTATCTTCCTGTTTAAAACCCTCTGGTAAAGAAAGTGACTCTTGACTCAATTCCGCCCATGTAATAACACTATTTGCTGTTATTTGTTGAGATTTTTCTATAGCCTCACTGACTAGATTGTTGGGATTAAAAATCTCCCCTTGACGGTTATTGTTAGCATTGGCGATAATCTTGAAATCTCTACCCACTAGAGTCGCATACTCTATTTTTCTATTGCGGGCTGCCTCTTCAAGAATTTTTTTAGCATTCTCTTGTAAACTTGGACTTAAAGACTTGCCATTATATGCGATCGCAGCATAAATTATTGTAGAATTGATTGCTTTTTCTCGAAATACAGAACCGATTTGATTGGCTTGTGAGTCATAATTTACATTTGTAGCAGTCAATTCCGACTTAGCTTGTTCCAATAATTGAGTTTGCAGCCCTTGATTAATAATTAATATACTGCCAACACCTATACCTATAACAGAGACCAATTCACAAGTAATCAGACCAATAAATTGTTTGCTACTAATAGGGAGGTTATAAAAACGTTGTATTAAAGATGTTTTGTTTTTTTGCCTATCTACTTTAACAATTTGAGATTTTTTGGTACGCAATCTAGATTGAGAACCTTGCAAGCCGGAAATATTCACTTTATTATTAAGCATAAACAAAACACCCCGATTTGGTAAATGCCAGAAAAAAATGTGTTTTCTTCACAGGATAAACCTTACCTAACCAAATACAAATTATTGCAATAAATCGTGAAGACCTTGTGAAGATAAAACTGTATTTATTGCTGCTATCAATTTACAATATCTTTACAATATTAACTGTAAATAACGCGATCTTCGCCACGTTAAAATTACGGAAAAAGTAGTAAGATACTTTTTGCTTGTATCAGTATTTACACAGTTGTGTTTTGAAAATTATTTAATGATTTAAGTAACTTATACAGTTTTTATATGAAGATGCATACAAAGAACCCCACCGCCTACGGCAACCTCCCCTTGGTAAGGCTACAGTGGTGTACACAAGTCGAAATTACCCCACCCTAACCCTCCCCTTGTAAAGGGGAGGGAACAAGAAATCTAGTTTCCCCCCTTTATAAGGGGGGATTAAGGGGGGTAATTAGCAACATTAGGTTGGGTTAAATGGTGGCAAAACTCAACCTACATATTGGATCGTCATAATCCCAATTCACCCATTGCTTTCCATAAATTACGCCGTCGCTGATGCTCTGTTTTCCATTGAGCCAGCAAAGCTCCATAAGCTTGTGGATTTAACTCCTTAAGTGCAGCCATCCACTGAGCATGATTTGTGTAATCTGATTTTTGAGCGTTTTCAGGTTTGGGCACAAAGTTGTGTAACTGTGCTGTCCAAAAAACCATCACTTGTTCCCACAAATCCTTTGAGGTATAGTCTTGCAAATACCCTTGTCTGGATGCTTCGTCAGCAGTAGATAATTCGTTGGGTCGAATCACGACTTGGTAAAAGTTGGGATAAGGCTTTCGATCTGTTTGATGTATCTCTGTCAAATCTTTTGTCAGTAATCGCAGTATGTAATATGCTTCACTTAATTGTCTTCTGTCTTTAAGCAAACTTTCCAACCACTCCGAAATTTCCTCTTGAAACCAAGTAGCTCCTTTTTTGGAAGAAGCAATACTATTGATTAGCCAGTGCAGCCACCAAGTTTCGACAGTTTTAACTCCTCCAAATAATCTAAAAGATTGGGATTGGCGTCTGGTACGACGAGCGATGTAATCTCTCCAAGATTGAAACAAAGCTTGACGAGTTGGGTTGGAAACAGGAACTTCTGCAAAGGCTTTAAACATAACTGACCAATCATATCGATGTTCAAAAGCAATTCGCTGAATTTCCAAAGCGTTCATTCGTTCAGTTTGACCCAATCCTTGAGCGGTTTGTTGATAATAACGGAGTAACATTTTTTCGCTCTCTGCACCCTCATTTGTTGTATAACAGTCACCATTCTCGGTGAACAACAATGATGTTTCAGGTGACCAAGAGCGATCTTCTTGCTTGAATTTTAGTAATGCATTCAGCGTTTCTTCAATAACGGTCAAGCTTTCTATATAATCTTGTTTAGCTAACAAGTCTTCAATCACCAACAGACCGTTTTGCCATTTCTGAGGAATGGTTGTTCGGAGGTTTTCCAAATATTGTTCTGGCTTGTACTGATGGACAAGGTTTATATAGACTTGATACCAATGGGAATGAATATTATCTAAAGTTCCTTGCCACAAAGGTGTTGTTCTATCAGCAGTTAGTCCAGCAAAAATACACTGTTTTTGGGGATCGGATAATTTTGTAAAGAAATCGATTATGGCACTTCTTTCCAGACTAACCAGTGTAAATCGATTTTCCCATTGCCGAATTTGCAGGGCAAAATCAAAACCATCCTTACCCTCATCCTGAATTGTTAGCCACTCCCACTCTAAAAAACAAGCGGTTAGATGCTTTTCCAATTCAAACCCCTCAATATGCATCCACTCAGGTATACCATTTGAGATCTCGCTCTCTGCTTCCAAAAGGGCTGAAGCAAAGTCATTGTCAGGAGTAAATCCATGCTTGAAGGCTGTGTGAATTAGAGGTTGCATTTGTGCAGCAACTTGTTCTAAGTCTTCCACCAGAGTGTAAGTGTCAAAGTAAGGCTGTTCCCAACTCGCTTCTTGTTCTATGTACCTTCCTTCTTCTTCTGCAGCTTCGTATATAATCTCGTTCCATTCTTGCCAAAGCTGAGACCAAGTTTGAGCTAATTTAGCTAGCGAAACTGGTTGTTCTTCAGTGACTTCAGTTTGTATATCTGTTTGTGATGGAGTTAAGATTTGCTGCACCGTTTCTTGAGTGTTCGCTTGAAGTTGGGCTAGAACTTGACTGAGTGTTTCATTTGATAAAACTGCAAACAATACATCAAGTAGCTGCGAAATTTCTTGCTCTGTCAGCGCAGCAAGAATGCGATCGCCGACACTACCAGAAGAATTGCCCTGCTCCTGTTTTGACATTGGCGATCGCACTCCTGTTGTATTGTTAATTGCTATCCATAGCTTACTTTAAAAAGGTCTCGTTCAGTGTCAAAAATAGTTTGCGCTTGAATGCGCTTATCCCAGATAAGTTTTGCGGTTTTTATCGCAGGAGATTAGTCAATCTGGATCGAGGCGTGGATCTAGCAAGCGTATTACAAGGGGTAGAGAGGTTTGTATGAACTTAAGTGACCGATGATTTGCTATTTTTAATGAAATGGCAAGAGGTTAAGGTATGCGAAGCATCAAGGTACGTTCTCACGTGGGCGCGGACGGAACGCTACATCTCAATATTCCGTTAGGACTGAGCAATCGGGATGTAGAGGTTATGGTTATCTATCAGCCTTTAGAGACGGAAAGTCAAACTAAAACACCGCAAGAATTAGGGTGGACACCTGGTTTCTTTGAGAACACATTTGGTGCTTGGGAAGGAGAACCTTTAGTTCGAGAACCTCAAGGAGAACCGCAGGAAAGGAACTGGGATGATTTATTTGCTTGATACTAACACTTGTATTGGATATATTAACCGTCGAATGTTGGGTTTCGTTCCTCAACCCAACCTACGTATTTTCGCATTTTTAGTAAGAAAAAAGCCTGCATATGCAGGCTCTACAAAAGGGAGTTAATAAACGAAAACTTGCTAACAAAATCAAAAATATTCGACCTTATTGCTAACTTCTTTATCTACAGAATAACTAATTCCCAAAATAAATCATTATCAGCGTCCATCTGCTACAGGCTGCGGTTCATAAATAAATTTATAAATCTCATTTAGCAGCCCCTGCAAACGGAAAAATAATATCATCTAAAGTCCTCAACAACTCTTGTTCGTTGTAAGGCTTAGAAAAATAAGCTCGCGCACCCAACTGCATAGCTAATTGACGATGTTTATCACTACTGCGAGAAGTCAGCATCGCAATGGGTATATCCTTAAAGTCAGTATTTGATTTCACGCGACCCAAAAATCCATAACCGTCAATGCGAGGCATTTCAATATCACAAATCACAGCTTGAACCTTTAAACCACTTTGAAGTTTTTCCAAAGCGTCTTGACCATCTTTAGCTTGTTCGACTTGATACCCTCCCTTCTCTAACGTCAAGGCTAAAAAGCGCCGCACGTTAATTGAGTCATCCACAATCAAAATAGTGCCTTTATGATTTCCTGGAAGCGCTGCTTGTTTTTCCTCTGCTGGTGTTAAGAAAACCGTCTTTAATTTAGAGGATGGAAGCTGAGTGGTTCTGGGTAAGCGCTCATTAGTCGCAATCCAATAAAGCATCTCATTGGCATTGACTAACGGTACAACGCGACCATCACCTAAAATTGTACAGTTACTAAAACCACTTGGTAAAGCAATATTTCCTTCTACCCGACGGATAGCAACTTCTTGCTCGCCCCAACACCGATCCACTTGCACTGCGACGGGCTGATTTCCTTGGCTAACAATAATAACGCTGGATGCATTAATTGCTGGCGGAGTCTCTAGGGTGGGATTGTCATAACGGGGACAATTAAACTCTAAGTGACGACCCAAACGAACCAACGGAAGCATGGTACCCTGCCAATTGAGGACTTCGCTTGTCGCCATTGGGAAGACGTGCTCTTCGTTAAGCAGAAATATCTCGGAAACCACATCTGTGGGGAATGCCAAGAGCATGCGATTGCTTTCCACAAGCAACACTCGTGCAACTGAAAGTGTAAATGGTACGGAGAGGGTGAATGTAGTCCCAATCCCTACCTTTGTATCAACTTTGACATCGCCTCGGATTTGCTTGAGGTTGTTACGCACAACATCCATACCAACACCACGCCCAGATAGAGCTGTCACCTGGTCAGAAGTGCTAAATCCTGGCTCAAAAATGAGCGATAGGAGTTCTTCGTCTGTTGCTTGTGCCAATAAAGTCGGTTCCAATCCCATCTCGATCGCACGAGTCCGGATTTTCTCTAAGGAAATCCCACGCCCATCATCTCGAAGCGTAATAATAGTACGATTGCCCTGATGGGTTGCTTTAATTTCTATCAACCCTTGTTCGTTCTTACCAGAAGCACGACGTGTTGTTGGATCTTCAATCCCATGGTCAAAGGCATTTCGAACTAAGTGCATCAAAGGTTCATTCAAAGCCTCTAGAATGCTTCTTTCAATTAAAGTACTTGCACCTTCAATTTTCAACTGTACGTTTTTGCCGTATTCTACGCACAAGTCGCGCAAGGCTCTAGGAAAGCGATCGACAATGTCAGAAAGCGGGCGCATTCTGATTTGCGTGAGCTTTCTTTGCAGTTGCTTGGATGTTTTGGTGAGTTTGCGGGCAAATTGATCTGTATCGTCAATGCTGAGTTGAATGTCAGTTGTGACTTCTTGCACTTGAACGATGGTTTCCATCACTTCTTGGGACAGCAAGTTGAGTTCGTTGTAGCTGTCCATTTCTAAAGAATCAAATTCCCCGTCCACTCCATTTGCTCCATCACCATTCTCTAAAACTGGGGGTGGAAGTTCTTCTGGTGGTTCGGCTGGTGCTAGTGCTGGAAATGGAGTTCCAGATGGCACTACACTTTGAGTCGCTATTTTGTCGTAAGCTGTCCGGAGTTGTTGGTTTTCTCTTTCCAAAACTTGGACTCGTTGGTTCAAATTGCGAATGAGTTTGCGTAACCTTTCAAGTTGCAAATTCATCCCATTGCGCTGAATAATCAGTTCTCCAAATAGATCGTTAATTTGCTCGAGTTGTCTGCTGGGAACTCGGACTGTATTTTCTGGAGTTTCGCTCTTATGGCTAGCCGCAGTTTGCTCGGCTTTGCGATTATAACTTGGTGTAGGAATTTCTCTAGAAGATACTGTAGCTGGCTCTGGTTCTGGTTCTTCAACTTGAGCGTTGCTTTCTTCAGCAAAAGCTGCTTCCAAGGCTTCAAAATCGGCTGCAATGATTTCTCGATCCAGCCAGGATTCTTCTGTCTCTTCTGGTTCTGTAACTCGTGCTTCTATAAATTCTGGTTTTACTTCGGGAATTGGGGCTGGTTCTACTTCCTGCAGTACTGTTGGAGTGTGGTCTAATGCTTCAAAAGATACCTCTTCTATATGTAATTTTACTGGTAAACTCTCTAGTTGATTTGTCAGTACTAAAGCTTGCGATCGCCGCCATGCTTCCAATGCTGAGCGAGCAACTGTTTCCACAAAGGAAGGTTCTGCAGCTTCTATATAACTTGCAATTGACATACATAACTGAGAAAAAGCTGACAGTTGGAGCATTTCACCCAACCCACCCAACTCAGCTGCCATAATAGCCACTTCTTCCTTCAGACAAGGCTGTTCGCCATCTGCCAGTACTGCTTCAAGGCGCTGCAAACACCCTTCCACTTCCGTTTCAAACAGTAAAGGTACGATATCTTGCCCATCTTCTGGCGACAGCATAGTTGCTGCATCTTCAGGAGTCGGATCGCCCAAGCGTTGATGCAACTCATCAAAAACTGGGTAACAAAAAGTACTCAACCACTGCTCGTCTACTTCCCCGCCTTCCGATAGCAATTCCACTATCTGACGCAGCCAGTCTACGGCTGCTAGCAGTAAACTTTGCAACTCAGTATCTATTTCTAAAGAATTTTTCCTAGTTTTTAAAACTTTAAATGAATCTTCTAAACGGTGAGCCAGATCGCTGAGAGAGCGAAATCCCATCATACCAGCACCACCTTTTATAGAATGGGCGGCTCTCAGTGCAGCATTAATTTTTTCTGGAGAAATGCGATTGCTGGGGTTAATCTCCAGCAATACCCCTTCCAAGGTATTGAGGTAATCATT
The DNA here is from genome assembly GCF_009725235.1 of Scytonema sp. UIC 10036. The sequence goes on along the minus strand of NZ_WJFC01000097.1, from coordinate 6,219 downwards.
CGCTTCCTCCAGAAATTGCATCTGGATTTCTAATTCTTTGTCTTGTGACATACGGCTAATAGCTAATGGCTAATTGCTAGTGGCTAATGGCTAATGGCTAATGACTAATGGCTAATGGCTAATGGCTAATGGCTGATGGCTGATAACTAATGTTTAATTAATTGTCTGGCAATTAGCAATTAGCTATTAGCAATTAGCTATTAGCAATTAACATTAATCTACTTTGAAGGTACCAACAGTTGCTTGCAATTGTTGCGAAATCTCCACAGTTTGTTGCAGGGACTCCGAAACTTGACGTGAAGAATCACTGGTGCGTTGCGAGGAGGAGGCAATTTCTCTCATCAACTGACTGACTGTTTGTGATGTTTCCACTTGAGAGGCTGTTGCTTGAGAAATTGACTGCACCAGCAAATCGATTTGCCGCGAAATATCTAAGATTTGAGTTAGATTTTGCTTGGCGTCTTCGACAATGCGTGTACCTTCTACAACCTGGGTTGTTCCCAGTTCCATCGCCTGCACCACTTCCGTTGTTTCGCGTTGAATATTTTCAACAATTTGTTCTATTTCTTTTGTCGCCGCCGCACTCCGGGCTGCTAATTCTCCTACCTCCTCAGCTACAACTGCAAAGCCCTGTCCTTCTTCTCCCGCTCGCGCCGCTTCTATACCGGCGTTGATGGCAAGTAAGTTGGTTTGCATGGAAATCTGATTGATCAAAGCTACCACACGGGATATTTGTTGTGTTGATTCTCCCAATCGCTTCACTTTCTTGGCTGTTTCCCCCACAGTTTCGCGCAGGTGCAAAATGTTTTGTACTGTCATATCCATTGCGATCCCGCTCTTTTTCGCCGTGTTCGCAGCCGTGTTGGCAACTACGGCTGCTTGCTGGGCGCTTGCTGCCACTGCTTGAATTGAGTGGGTCATGTTATCAACAGCATCAAGGGAGCGGTTGATTTCTGAAGCTTGGGCGAGTGCTTCTTCTGCAAGGTGACGAATCGAACCTTCGTTTTCACCAATAGCTTGGTTAACTTGGATGGCAGCTTGTTTAACTTGGGTAACAATATCCCGCAAGCTTTCCACAATGGAGTTAAAGAAGTCAGCAACTGTACCAATTTCTCCGGCTGTCACTTCCGCACGTACTGTTAAATCTCCACTTGCTGCTCCTTCTACTTCGCTTAAAAGTTCTAGGAGTTGCATTTGCAAAGCTTCTTTTTGCCGACGCTCATCCTCTGAGGATTTTTCGGCAATGGATCTTGCTTTTTCTACTTCTTGTAGAAGTAAGGCTTGCTCTAAGGCATAGCCTACTTGAATGGCAATTTGCTTAAATAATTCAATTTCTGATTGCAGCCAAATACGGGGGCTATCACAATGATGGGCAATCATCAAAGCAATCAGTTGTCCGTCACTAATAATTGGTGCGACTAAATTTGCTTTGACAGCAAATTTTTCCAACATCTTAATGTAGCATTGAGCGTTACTGAGATTTGGGTCTTGATATATGTTGGATATTGCTCGAATCCTACCATCTTTATATGTTTCTATATGGCGTTCTCTAAAACAGGGATCGTCTATTTGTACGCCTAACATTCTTGGCAAACCAGCAGTTACCGACTCAGCAACAACATCTCCATCAAGGGTTTCTGGATTGAAATGATAAATCAGAACTCGATCCGTTTTGATTGCCTGACGAACTTCTCTCACTGCTGTTTTGTAAATATCCTCCATGTTGAGGCTTCTACGGGTTCGCAGGGTAATTTCTGCTAGTGATTTTGCTCTTTCTGTATCCTGTTCTTGTTGTTTAACCAATGTTTGTAACTGGGCTGCCATTTGGTTGATATTGGCGTTTAAAACACCTAATTCGTCTTCTGACTCTACCTCCAAACGGGTTCCTAAATCTCCTTGTCCGAGTTTGGCAACTGCGTCTGTTGCTTTTACAATTGGTTCTGTAATTTTTTTCGCCAATAAGACTGCGATCGCGCCTACAATGAGTGCTGCCAATCCCATTCCCAAGATAATTGTCAAACCCAATTGTCTTTGAGGTGCAAATGCAATTCCCGCATCTGTTGTCAGAAGGGCTTGCCATTTCAGATCTGGCAATCCTTCTTGGATTTTGGATGTGTAACTGACGAGTTGTTCTTTCCCTTCAAGTTTATTAACTGTAGTAAAAGTATCTTCTTTGCTTATTGTTTGACGTTGACTTATACCTGGAAAATCTGCTTTAACATCTCTACCTATATAAGTTTTTTCCATCGGCAAAAATAATTTTCCCGATTCATCACTTAAATAGTATTTATGCCCTACTCCATAATTTTTCAGGAGATCGTCTAGAGATTTTACGGGCATACTGGCTATGACTACTGATGAAAATTTCCCCGTGGTAGAATCCTTAATTGGCGTTGCAATAATAATGTTACCATTCCCCGTCTCTTTTGAGACTTCAGGCTGACTGATATAAGTGCTGCCTTTGTCCTTAACTGCTTCAAGGAATTCTTTGTTATTTTGATTGGTTATAGAAGCTTTTTGAGTTTGTGCGATCGCATCCCCATTTAGATTAAAGATCGAAATGCTGTCATAGACTTTATAACTTTCTATATATTTGTCTAATAAAACTTGTTTTTCTTTTGGAGATAGAGAATCCCTGAGTTTAGGATTTGTGAGAATTGGCATAGTTGATAAGACTTGCATATCAGTATACCGCTCTAACATAAAGCGGTTTACTTTATCTGCCATATCGTTGACTTCTAGTTGTTGCGTTTGGGCAACTTTACTACCTGTTGCCAAGCTAGCAACATGATAAGCTAATGAGCCAACCGCTAATACTGGGAGTGTTCCAATTGCGAGGGCAAGTAATGTAGCTTTAGTTCCCAAATTCAACCGCTTAAACGGTGCTGATAACCGACTTAGGCTAGAATCAACAGTTAACTCAGTATTTCGATCTCTATCGAGTTCTTCAAAATTGCTATCTTTAATTTTTGAAGAATTATTGGCTACTCCATTTCTTTCAGCATCTAGGCTATCTTTAGCATCATTAGTTTTATTAAACATAGCAAATTCTCCTGAGGTGGTGAATAAACATACTTAAAACAGTTTTTCTTAGTAGTACACCCTAATCACTGCGGAGAATAGAAGATTGCACAATAGCCTGTGCATCTAATACAAGTAGTATTTCTTTTTGTTGAACAACACACCCGCGTAAATAGGGAATCAAACTGGATGCCACTTGTCCTACAGGAGAGCGTATATCATCCGGCATAAACTTAGTTGTACCTTGTATTTCTTGTACAACTAAGCCCAACAGTAATGAATCTACCCGAATAATAATTACGTTATATTGTCGCAATCGATTGTCAAGATATTCTAGATTAAACATTCTTGGCAAATCGATAGCCCAAACTATCCGGCTGCGCCAATTCATCAATCCCAATACGCATCCCGGCATATTGGGCATTGATGTTATGGCTTCAATTGGCACTATAATTGCTTCTTGCGTGTGCCTCATTGGCAACACGGCGGATGTTTGTCTGTTTAACTGAAACTTGAGATAACCATCTCCCAAGTTGTTTTGACTAACTTTTGTTGAAAGAGTAATTTTAGAACTATTCATTAGAATTAAATCGCCACAGATTTAATAGCCCGGAGGAGCTGTTCGCGAGTGTAAGGTTTTGTTACATAAGCATCAGCTCCTTGTCTCATTGCCCACAATCGGTCAATCTCCTGGTTTTTAGAACTACATATCACGATTGGTACCGTTTGTGTCATCGGATTTTTTTTCAAGGAACGACACAATTCAAAACCACTCATTCCCGGCATCACAACATCTGTCACGATCACATCCGGGTTGTGTAATTGGGCTTTTTCCAAAGCTTCTTTTGCGCCAGCTGCTTTAATAACGTTGTAACCACTTTCTTTGAGATAATGGCTCATCAGCTCCAATTCACTGGGAGAATCTTCAACAATCAAAATTGTGCCTAACAAAGTAATACTCACTCCTCAATCTCCTGAATCAATGACTAAATTTATCTTGCTTGTTACTTAACTACCAATGTGTTTAAACACCATTTTTAGCAAGTCTGATTGGGAAAAAGGCTTTGTCAAGTACCCCGATGCTCTGACCATTTTTGCTTTAGCTCGGTCTATAAATCCCGTTCTACCAGTCACCATAATGATTGGAGTATTTTTAAAAGCCGAATGCCTTCGCAACAAAGAGCATAGCTCGTAACCATCCAAGTTAGGCATTTCAACATCTAGTAAAATAATGTCCGGCTTGCTGCGAAGTATTTGCATGAGCGCTTTTACTGGATCGTTAATCGTCACCACTGAAAATGCGCTTTCATCTAAAAAGTGTTTGATCGAATTTAATACCGTTGGGCTGTCGTCAATACAAGCGACAGTGTACGTGTTTTTATTACTTGGTTGTTGGTATTTACTACTATTGAGATGAGAATTTTCAAAATTGTTTGTGTTTTGCAATTGTTCTCCCAATTTTAGTTGAGAGGATGATGGCTGAACTTGGGGTTGTGAAACAGGTGTTGAATAGTAGGCTGTGGTATGAACTGGTGCTGTAACCGCCGTTGGGGAATTTTGTCGATTGCGAAGTTGCTTTTGACAGTGTTCCACAAGCAATCGCAAATCCAATCGGCAGAATCTAGGCATTTGGTTCAAGGGAGATTCACCATTAAATTCGTAGTTCCCTTGTTTGATGGCAAGAAATGCCTCAAGCACTTCCTTAGCCATTTCATCAATCAATATGGCTGCTTGAGGAGGAGTTATGTATTCCTCATTGACTAACCAGCAAATAGCTTGATAATCTGGTACGGGCATGGATTGATTGTCACCATTTGCTTCAAATATCAGCCGTACCTGCATCATAAGTGTACTGTTAAGCGTCGGAATTTGCTGACTTAAGCGCGAAGTATGCTCTTCAAGTCGGTCAAACATTTTATCTGAGGACGCATAAATCAGTTTACCGTCTTCTAGATAAATTGACCAAGACACCGACTCTGTGAATACTTGTAAGCAGCCTGTAGCACGCCGACTGGTTAGTTGTGCTAATAGAGATAGCGGGTGTAGTTTCTGGAAAAACTTGTAGCTACCTATAGGAGTTGTGCTCATGAGTGCTGTTTTTGGCTAAATTCAATTAGGTGTGAGCTTATTTGTTGCAGAGTTTCTCCACAAGTCAATAGAATTTGCTAGAATCTTTGTTGCAAAGAATACAAAGTTTTGACTTTGAGGCTTTCAGGAAACTCAGTGGTAGCACCCTTCTTTTAAGATGAAAAATCTCAGTTAACCTGTAAATTGCCATGAAACTTACTAATGATACTGAGATTAGCAGACATTTCTACACGGCAAGTAAAAAAAGTGTAAAGACTGGATGAAATCACCTACCTAAATAGAACTTGTGTGACAGCAACCGAGATAATACTGTACGTGAGTGACTTTGATTTGCAAGAGCGAACCTGCTATTTTGAGTACTTATCTTTCAGTATAGTACGGTTTCTGACGACAGGATAAAGTCTCAGGTGACATTTACCGTGCCTTCAGTAGTTTTACTTGCAGAACGTGTAAATCTAACATTAAAATGCCCTCACCGTAGAATAGTGCCACTGTCTGTTATATACCCTCTCTGGTACATTTGCCAGCTATATTATTAACTGCACGAATGAAAATCATGGAGTTGAAGTTTATACGAAACAAAATTTAACAGTATAAATGTCAAAAAACTTCCGGATAACTTTTATTTAACATCTCAGGGTATCAAATTGTTTTTAAAACAAAACTCTATCATTACGCGTAGAAGACCTACCTTTCTTTGAGTGAAGAAAGTTAGAAGACAAAGGGCAGAGGGCGATTTGTTTTTTTATACAAAAGCGAGTCTCAAACCCTCAATGCAGTAGCACTGCCCACCAATCTCAAATGGCAGGCAGTGCTTACCCTACTCCTTATTATGCGGATGAAAGGACTTGAACCTTCACACCTTACGGTACTAGAACCTAAATCTAGCGCGTCTGCCAATTCCGCCACATCCGCATTAGTATCTCATGTTATCACAAGAAATTATTTGTGGCAATAATGTTATGGTTAGTTGTTGGTTGTTAGTTGTTGGTTGTTAACCACTAACCACTAACCACTAACCACTAACCACTAACCACTAACAACATCCCACTAACAACAAACAAACTAGAAACAAGAAAATAGAAGATAGATATTAAAGAAAATTAAAAA
>NZ_WJFC01000096.1 GCF_009725235.1 Scytonema sp. UIC 10036 | reverse complement strand
TGCCAAAGATGAGGGATGATTATTAATAAAAATTTGAAATTTACTCAAGTTTTTATTAATACTATCAATTTCATTTAAAAATTGGTTTTGCTCAAACTCTAACCAAATAGTATTTTCTAATACAGAGATTAATTTCTGCGGATGTATTCGCAATGAGATGACTTCTAGTTCTAAATTCTTTAAAAAATTTTGTTGTTGAGAAGATAAACTAACTTGTTCTTGCGATACTTGTTCGTAATAAGATGCGATCGCTAAACCATTAAGAGTTCCTATAATAGCAATACCAATAGCCGTAGCATATCCATAACTAATTTTTTGAGCAATACTCCAATGATAAATTATACTTAAAATTCTGACAAAAGCAGTTTTTAACTTTTTCCCTGGATAAAATATCATTTTTTTGACTGCTCTTAAGGTATTGAAAAGTTATTCAAAGTTTAATAACTAACTATTAGTTTATAGAAAATTTCCCTCTCCAAGTTCTTGATAAACTTTTCGTATGACATCATAATCAGCATCTTTAGCTACTAATAACTGACTCTTGTTATATCTCTGATTTGATTGAGAAATTAACAAGCTTTTTATCAGTTTATCTTGATTGTTGAGCATACGCGATCGTATATCTTCTACAAAACTTGCTAATTGGTTATTGAGCATAAAAACATCACTAGGGAGCAACTTTCCTTCAGCTATTATGGAAAATTCTTTATCATTTGAAACCCCTTCTTTTTTCAAAACATTTTTGTATCTGTCGGAAGCAATTACCCAAGCATCAACTTCTCCTTTTTTTAAGGCGTGAATTCCTTTGTCATGTAGCATAACGATTTTGACATCTTTTTTAGGATCTAATCCAGCATCCATGAGCATTTTTATAGGAAAAATATGACCAGAGGTTGAACCGACTTGTCTCATAGCAATAGTTTTGCCTTTTAGTTGTCTTAATGACGTAATTTTACTCTTGGCGTTAACAACAAATATAGAGTGATAATTCGGACGTCTTATTGCCACAATAGGAATAGCTTTTGCTCTTGAACTTAAAACCAAATACTCTGATGGACCTGCAAATACTAGATCTAATTCTCCTGATAACATAGAGGATGCAGCAGATGTATAGTTTTCAACGTTAAAAAGTTCAATTTCCACACCTACTACTTCTGCTAAAGCCTTGCGAAATGCTCCAAAATCTTGCTGCAATTTTTCAATATTATTTATATCTGTAACTGCAAATTTTAGTTTTCTAGATAGTGTAGTTACAGATTGAGTTGGATTCGGATTAGCTGTTTTTACACAACTCACGGTAAATAATAACGAATACCAAAGAAAGTTACGCCGTTTTATGTTCATTGTTTGCTATATTTAATTTTGCCTAACTATAACTGTTGTATTGTTTTCAAACTTGTTTCTAGATTAGTACAAACTACAAACATTTAAAAATAGGCTTTTTGGTTTACTTACTGTTAGAGTTCCCAAAAAGTTCTTAAAAATAACTTATTTAACCAAAATTTAATCTACAGCAGATTGTAACGCGGAGGAGGTACAAATATTGTAGGGGCGCAATGCCTTTTCCCTGGCTTGTAATGTACTTTGCTTGGAGTTATTACGACAATTTCTGTACAATTGCATAATTTCCCAATCACTAATTGAGTATTTATGCTTATCTCCAGAAGCATCAATAAACTCGTACCCAAAATTATAAGGAATTTTTTCTAGTTCAACTGATTCTTCAAATAAATCTAGTACGCAACGGCGTAAATAAGGTAACCATTAGCAACAAACAAAAAGCCTATATTCAAAACTTTCGCGCATAGCTGCCCTCTGCCTCCGGACTTCTGCGCTGCTGTTCCCTTTACAGGCGAGCCTTGGGACATTTTGGCAAAAAAAAGTAATTTATTTAACCGCAACAGGCGCAGAGTACGCAGAGGGAAGAGATGAGTGAGCAATTGATTTTCTGAAGTTTTTATGGATCTAGGCGGGGCTAGCGTTGTCTACCCTATAGTACTAGAACCTCTAAAAATTAGTATTTTTATATTATTATTTTAAATAATAGTGGCAATCGAAAACGTTGAATCTATGTTCCAAGCTCAAGGTAAACAAGTAACCTTTGAAGAATTTGCCGCTTGGCGTCCAGAAAACGGACGTTATGAACTACATAATGGGGTCATTGTTGAAATGGCACAACCGTTAGGGGGACATGAAAAAGTTACAGGATTTTTAGCTCGTAAGATAACTGTGGCGTTTGATAAATTAGATCTTCCGTATTTTATTCCAAGAAAAGTATTGGTAAAGCCATCTGAAAATGAATCAGGTTATGAGCCAGATGTGTTAGTAATAAACGAAAAAAATCTTGTCAATGAGCCGCTTTGGGGAAAAACATCAACTGTAATGTATGGTGCATCAATTCCGTTGATTGTAGAAGTTGTATCAACTAACTGGGATGATGATTACTACATGAAGCAGGGAAAGTATGAAACTATGGGAATTCCTGAATACTGGATTGCTGACTATCTGGGATTGGGTGCCAAAAAGTTTACAGGGAATCCAAAACAACCTACTTTCTCAGTTTATCAGTTGATAGATGACGAGTATCAGGTTAGGCGATTTCAAGGCAATGACCGTATCGTTTCCCCAAACTTCACCGAACTTAATATGACCGCGCAGCAAGTTTTTGATGCAGCCAATGCTGATTGATGTGAATATAGTCGAAGGGCGGAGTAGATCTTAAAAATTCTGCTAAAGAAAGCTGAGTTTTATCGGAGGGGGGTTGGATGATTTTAGTCACCGGCGCAACAGGTCTGTTGGGAAGTTTTGTTGTACGAGAATTACAACAACGCGGACAGCCAATTCGCATACTGGCTCGAACGAACTCAGAACCTACAATACAAAAGACAAATGTTGACGTAGTTCTTGGCGATCTTGCTAACACTGATAGTCTTTGCCGTGCCGCACATCAAGTAACAGGCATTATTCATATAGCTTGTACATTCACACATCCTGAAGTAGATATTGCTGCAATGGAAACGTTACTCAAATGTTGGGATCGAGGAGCGTTTGTATTTATAAGTAGTGTAGATGTGTATGGTTACGCTCAATGGATTCCGATCGCTGAGAATCATCCATTAAATAAGACTTATTCATCTTACAGCTATGGCAAAGTGTCCTGCGAAACGTTATTGGAGGAAGCAGCCCGAAAGAGAAAGCGCAGTGACTTTAGTATTCTTCGACCACCACATATTTGGGGTCCCAATCCGCGTTGTCTTACAAAAAAAGGTTTATGGACAACGAATATTTACGAAAAAGTATATAGGGGTGAAGATATCATCTTACCTGGGGAAACTCAGGAGGAATGGTCACAGTTTGGTGATGCTTGGGTAGATGCGCGAGAATTAGCTTGGGTATCAGTTGAATGTTTGAAGAAGCCACTGGGACTGGCGGCTAATGTTATCAACGACCATTTTACTTGGCATGACTTGTGTACTGAATTAATTCATATTACTGGAAGCCGCAGTGCTATTAGGCATAGTAACTCTGGAAGTAGTTTTTTCGCGCAATGCTGGAAATACAGTGGTGAAAGATTACAACAACACTTAAACTTTAACCCCATCTACAGGTGGCAGGATACTCTCGCAGAGATGGTTACTCTAACTGGAGCTTTTCAAAAAAATTCTCAATGAATTCACGCTTGGTGTTTATTGACAACCGTTTGGAAAAATATAATATTAACTGCTGTTTTTAACTTGGCACCAAATGTCAAATACTTTTCCTTTTCAAAACAAATCCCAATTATACGAGTGGTACACAGGTATTAGAATGGCTAACCGTAACAACATTTTCTGCCACTGTCGTAGATGTGGTTACGAATGGGTAGATTCTTCAGTTGAGGTTGTTTGTACCAAGTGTAGTAGCAAGGATGTTGAATCCATTTGCTGTTGGCAATTCCCGGATGATTAAATACAACTCATAATTGAGCCAAAAAACTATCCAACCTTGATGCACTCACAACTTCCCAGAACACACAGCCGTGGTGTTGTACTTGATACACATCTTCTTGTACTTCTTTAAAATCGATAATTTTACCAGCTTTCTTTGCCGCACTTAGCTTCCTGACTTCTGTCGGAGTTAGTGACGCGAGGCGTTTTTTCTCTAGAGGTGTTAATGCATCCCATGCAAGCTGCTTGTACTCGCCATAATTCTTCAAAGCAAGAGAAATTTCTTGCCAAGAAGAGGCTTTTTGCAGGGTCTCAATCAGCAACAGAACAGGTGATACGTTTGCCGTATCATCTTCACAGTCGTCTTTTTCTGGCTCTGGCTCAAAAGTCCACGCTCCTACTACTGGTTCGTTATAGTCGCTCTGGTCTTCAAAATCAACATCTTCTGCAATCGCTATCACCTGTAAAGTTGTTTCTTGGGCAACTGCTTCCGAATCGATTTCTTGGGATACATCTGGCTGTTGCACTGCAATTGTCGCGTCTTGTTCGGAATTGGTTGAAGTCTCTTGTTGAGGTTGTACCAAAACCAACCGCCCCTCAAGATAAGCCTGTCGTAGGGCTATGGCTTCGGCAACAATGCGCTGGGCACTTAATCCCTCATCATCCATCATTTGTTGTAAAGTTGTGCCAGTCTGCTCGCTCTCCTCATGGATGGGTGGAATCTGACAATACCTACCACCGTTCTTTGTCTGCCGCCAGATGCTTGGTAATTTCTGTTTTGGTTCCTTGGGCGATCGCTGTTGGGTAATGAGGTCGCGGACTGTTGCTTGAGTGATTTCTGGTAAGTCCAAGAGCTGGTCGATCGCGCTTTGGTACTTCTTGGGATTGTTTGCCAAGCGGAAGATTGTGGACGGCTCAATTTTTGATAAATCTCGATGTGCAAACAATTTGAATGCGGCAGCAACTTTGAGGTATTTGGTGTCTTCTGTTTTCCAGCCCTGTTGTCGTAAGAGTTTTCTGTACTCTTTTTTGGATAAATTCTCCTTCTGTTGAGCAAGCCACATGGCATGAGCCAGGATATTTTCGGTGGCTTGAGCTATTGGCTCGAATGCAGAACCAGGCGGTACGTCTGGTATAGCGTTAGCTTGAGCTTCAATGTACTGCTCTAGTTCTCTTTGGGCAATGGTCTGCTCGTCAAGGGCAAGTTGTGTCATCATAGTAGTTACCTTATATTTGATTCTTTGTAGAAGGCGATCGCGGCAATCTTGGTAAGAAAGCGCAATTGCCTTCTGTTTTTTGCGCTTTTCACATTTGTCTTTACACTTACTATATTAGTCGATACAGTTAAAGCAGTCAAGCTAATGACTAATGAGTTTGCGACGCTGCTTTATATGATAGTCACAGGAGTTAATAAAGAATGCAAAGGAGCTGTAAGTTAGATATGCCGAGACTGAAGAATGAACTCATGCCAATCAAGTGGCGTTTAGCTGTATTAATGGCTGACAGAGAAGTTGACTACAGAGAACTTGCTCAAATGACGGGTATGCATCACGTCACCGTTAGCAAACATAAAAACCTGCGAGTTATGCCAGAAAGACTGGAGAGAGAAACGCTTGAAAAATACTGTAAAGCTCTCAATTGTCAACCAGGAGATTTATTGGTTTATTTACCCGAGCCAAAAGATACTCAGCAAGAAGCAGAAGTATGAAATTGTCACTGTGCGCTACCATCCACTCGCCGTCAATCTTGCGATAGCAAACAGCTAACTGCCTGATATTTCTACAACAGCAGCAATGCCAAAGTGGTCAGAGGGATATAAAGTACGGCTATGGGGTTCAGGTTGATTAAGAATAATATATGCATCTTGCACGCGGATATGCTGGTTAACAAAGATGTAATCTAGTGTGCCTCGCCAAGGACTTAAGGTACGGTTGGATATCCAATCCCTTATCATTAGGCGCAGTGCTTTTTTCCATGTGCGGCGAGCCAGTGGTGTAGGACAAGTGTACTCTGGTTCATGACCGTGATGTGCAGCATAAGCTGAGGAGAAGTGCGATCGCATCAGCGCAATGGCACTCGTTTTGGGTGTACCGTTAAAATCACCGACTGCTACAATCGGCATCCCTTCTGGCAGATGACTTAACCACTCAAGCAGCAACTGTACTTGCTTATCCCGCTCTGGATGCGAACCTGGGTACCAATAATAGTGTCCATTGCAGAATACTAATGGCTGACCGTTTATGACAACCTGAACGTACTGAGCAACACGTCCTTGAGTTTGTAAATCGAGTACTTCTTGCAAGACAAATGGATGGCGACTCAGAATTGCAATTGTGTGAGTCCTTTCGAGTGAACCTAATTTTTGCGCTTGCACTAACTGCACGTAAGGCATACCAAGCTGCTGTGCAAGCTCACTCGCTGTATTTTCTGGCAGCTTAACTTCTTGTAAAGCAATCAGGTCAGCTTGCTCTCTTGCCAGTCCATCGACTAACAGAGTCTTTCGCTGCTCCCACTCTTCTAGATCGTACAAAATATTAATTGTGACTAATTTAACCATATTGTAGTTCCAGATTTAAGCGCGATCCGATGGCACCCTTAGTACAAGCAAAAGCGTTTCGCCCCTATAGAGCACTGCACTGTGCTTTTGGTCGCATTCCTCAACGCCCGCTACTATATTAATTTGGCTTTAAGGAGAAGAAATTTGGGAGAGCAAAACTACTGATATGCCAGGGAGACTTTGAAAGCGTTGGTCATTGGTTATGAAGGTCGAACACTGAGTTAACATTGCTGTTGCTGCATGAATGGCATCAGGTAATTTGATGTTGACATTGGCACGGAGTTGTGCGGCTTCAATTAAAATATCACGAGAAACAGGAATCACCGATAAATTCTGGGAGTTACTGATAAATTGTTTGTATATCTGCTGTTGTGTTAGGTTCTGATTCTGAAAAGGTTTTACCAATGCCTCAGCCAGTGACAGTTCACTTGTGACAGCAATCAAATCGCCTTGAGTAATTTTTTGGAATAGTTGAGTCAAATCTTGAAGATATGCTGGATATCCTTCTAAAGCATAAATCCAGATATTTGTATCAAGATAAACTTTGTTACCTTGAATAGCATCTATGATTCCCATGTATCCCGTTCGTTGCGAATAAACCGATCGACTTCTTGTGGTGTAGCAAAGTTACCTCTAGCAGTTCCAATAAAGCTAGTCAAAGATTGTTCTGGTTTCTTTGGAGGTGATTCTAAAAGTACAATAACTTCCACAGTTGCGCCTAATGGCAGTTCTGGCGACGAGATTTCTACTACACCTCCGGGCTTGACAATTGCCTTTTGCCTGATTTCACTAAGCACGGCTTTTCCTCGTTAATAACTATTGGTGAAAACGCTCTTTCTACCCTATCCTAGATGAGCAATTTCTGACAACAAACCAACCTCAGCGCCTCGTAGGGCATACTACACACCATTTATTATGATTGGAAATTGGCTTTGACTTACTGACTAGTATAAGGTTTTAAGTAGTTATGCTGACTACCTGCACCAAAAACCTGTCTTGTCGTTGCTCGACAGCTTGGATCTTGCCAACCTTGGGCATATTCTTTGATATTTGGGAACTCTAAACATTAACAGGTTGGGTTACGGATGATGGCAAGGTTTAAAAGTAAATTGCTCAAAGAGCTATTCTGCCGCTCGCTGACTCGTGACATACTCCTCAGTATGGCGCTGAGAATTTTAGCTGTCACGATTGTCTCGGCTGGCATCAGCTACTTCCATTTGATGTCAACACTGGAATCCCAAACCCGCGAACAACTACAAAAGTATGTTTTGGAACGAGGTAAGAGAGAAGAAAGCCTGTTTACACTTGCAGAAGATAATCATAAAATACTGAAACAAGCATTATTGAAACGATTGGAGCAGTTGGGAAATCAAGACCCACGCGAGGGATTTAACCAGTTATTCTACTTATGGTCTGATGGTACATGGCGTAACTTTCTGGAGAACCAGCCTGTCAAACAGTTCGATAGCGAGCAGTATCCCTCAGTCTTTATAGGAAAACAAGTCCCGAACACGGCGGATATTCGTCGCCGGATGCTAGTCTTTTATGAATTAACGAAAAGTTACGGACCTGCCTGGAAGAATCGTTTTGTCGATACCTATATTATGGGACCCGAAAACTTTGTCGCTAATTACTGGCCGACTGTGCCTTGGGGAATAGAGGCACAGGCGGATTTATTCATGCCCAAAGAGGAGTATTTTTACGTTTCTGACAAAAAACACAATCCAGCTAGAGAAACCGTATGGACAGGTCTTTATTTTGATACTGTGCCAAAACTTTGGATGGTTTCTGTCGAAACACCAGTGGACGATCGCCTTGGCAATCATATTGCCACCATCGGGCATGACATCATTCTTAATGAGTTGATGGAACGCACTGTCAACGACCATTTACATGGAACGTATAACCTGATTTTTCGCAGCGATGGGCGTTTGATTGTTCATCCCGATTATATGCCTCAGATTCAGAAAAAGCTGGGACAGTTCAACATCCTGGAGTCAGGTGATGCAAATTTGCTGCGGGTTTATCATGCCGTCAAAACCTCGCGATCGCAAACGCTGGTGATTGATAATTCCAAGGACAATGAATATCTGGCTGTCACCAGACTGAATGGCCCAGATTGGTATTTTGTGACCGTTTACCCTAAATCGCTGTTATCAGAAATTGCAGCTAATAACGCCCGTTTTGTTCTCAATGTCGGATTAATTGCCTTGCTACTGGAAATCCTGCTGTTGTTTTCTGTCCTGTACAAGCAAGTTACAATTCCCTTAAATAAATTACTTATTGCTACCGACCGGGTTTCAGACGGGAATTTTGATATCGATCTCAATACTAAGCTACCTAACGAATTGGGTCACTTGGCAACTTCTTTTACCAGCATGGCCAATCAACTGCATGAGTCTTTTCTGCTATTGGAGAAAAACAATGAAGAACTGGAAGTTCGAGTTCAACATCGCACAGCCGAATTATCTCAGGTTCTTAAGGATTTGCAACAAACTCAGTCTCAATTAATTCAAACTGAAAAAATGTCAAGTTTGGGACAGCTGGTTGCAGGTATTGCTCACGAAATTAATAATCCAGTCAACTTTATCTACGGCAATCTGACTCATGTTAACAGCTACACTCTAGATTTGCTGCAATTAATCAACCTTTACCAACAACAATACCCCTGTTCGACAACAACAATTCAAACTGCAGTGGAAGAAATTGACCTCGAATTTCTCAAACAAGACTTTCCCAAACTGCTGAGTTCCATGAAAGTAGGAACAGAACGCATCCAGAGAATCGTGCAATCTCTACGCAACTTCTCGCGTTTGGATGAAGCTGAGTTTAAAGCAGTAGATCTGCATGAAGGCATCGAAAGTACCCTGCTTATCCTGCAAAACCGCCTCAAGGCACAACCAAACTTTTCTGAAATCGAAGTCATTAAAAATTACGGTCAGTTACCTCTGGTTGAGTGTTACCCTGGTCAACTGAATCAGGTTTTCATGAATCTTTTGTCAAATGCGATCGATGCCTTAGAAGCGTCTGCTTTTAACCAACAACTTTTTATCGATCGCAACTTACAACAAAAAATCAATCCCACAATTTGTATTGTTACACAAGTCTTGGCAGACAATGCCATCTCAATTCATATTAGTGATAACGGTTCGGGGATGGATGAAACAGTGCAGGCGAAGTTATTTGACCCCTTCTTTACCACAAAACCAGTCGGGAAAGGAACTGGCTTGGGCTTATCCATTAGTTATCAAATTGTGGTGGGTAATCACAGGGGCAAGCTGTACTGTCATTCTACACTCAAGCAGGGAACTGAGTTTGTCATCGAAATTCCAATTCATCAGGTTGGTCATAACCATTGCTTGACTTAGAATAACTTATCGGTTTAAATAAAAAAAGACCAAGTGGTCGGAAATACTAAAATGTCTAAAGGCGAAGAAACTAAAGAAAAAATTCTCCAACAAGCAGCTGAACTGTTTAATCAACACGGTTATGCTGGTGCATCTATTGCGGATATTATGCGTGTCACGGGATTGCAGAAAGGAGGGATATATAATCATTTTCAAAGCAAAGACGATCTCGCATTACAAGCATTTGATTTTGCGATCGCCCAAATTAAACAGCGTTACAGAACTATATTGCGTAGCAAGTATCATGCTGTAGATAGATTGCAAGCGATCGTAGATGTCTTTCGCAGCAATATAGATAACCCAATTATCAAGGGAGGGTGTCCCATACTGAACACAGCAATTGAGAGCGACGACACCCATCCTGCTTTGCGAGAACGTGCCAAACAAGCAATGGACTCTTGGCGGGAAATGGTCTCTCAAATTATCCAAAAGGGTATCGAAAGGGGTGAAATTCGCCCTACGGTTAACATTGATGAAATAGCTACCATCATGATTTCTTCACTCGAAGGTGCTGTTATGATGAGCAAGCTATACGGAGATCTGATTTATCTAGAAAGAGTCACTCAGCATTTAAACGAGTATATCAAGAGCCACGTGCAGATCTAAAGCAATTAAAATGTATTAAGATTTACTCTTCTTGGAAAACCGACCAACTGGTCGGAAAATGGTCAAGTCTCTCATGAAAAAAGACTCATCTTACTTGCTGGCGAAAAAGCGGAATCATCAAAAAATTGTAGCCCTGACAGCGTATGATTATCCCACAGCGCTGTTGGAAGATAGGGCTGGGGTTGATGTCATTTTTGTTGGTGACAGCGTAGGCACAAATATACTCGGATATGATAGCGAACAAGAAGTTACGGTAGATGATATTGCCCATCATCTGAAAGCTGTTCGCAGAGGAGTATCCCAAGCGTATATTCTTGGCGATCTGCCCTATAATTCCTACGAAACCCCCGAACAAGCACTCTATAATGCCAAAAAACTTTTAGCACATGGAGCAGATATTGTTAAATTAGAAGGTGTTCGAGAAGAAGTTATCAAGCATCTCATTAAACATGATATAAAAGTATGCGGTCATCTTGGTTTGATGCCACAAACACAGCAGCAGAAAAGGGTACAAGGAAAAAGTTTTGAACAAGCAAATGTAATTATTGAAGGTGCGATCGCACTGGAAAAACTTGGTATATCAATGCTTGTTTTGGAACTGATTCCTGAAGAACTCGGTCAGATCGTAACTGAAAAACTCAGTATCCCTACCATTGGAATTGGTTCGGGTAGGTTTACTGATGGCCAAGTTCTTATCGTGAACGACATATTAGGAATAACACCTCGCAAGCTAAAACTGGCAAAAAAATATCAGGATTATCAAACTTTGACTGCCCAAGCAATACAAAAGTATAAGGAAGATGTTGAACAAAATTTATTTCCTTCAGAAGAAAATATTTGGCACATGGCAGAGGAAGAGTTAAAACATCTTCGCTAATTTCAAATCTACAAGTTAATAAAACGAGATATATTCGTATATCAAATAACAGACCAAGCGGTCTGATAAAAAACGTAACATTTAGGAGGAATGTTCCATGCTCCAGTTCTACTACAATCCCCGTTCACCAATGGCTCGTCGTGTGTGGGTAACCTTACTAGAAAAAGAAATTCCTTTTGAGCCTATTTTGCTAAACTTAAATGGCGACCAAATGCAACCAGAGTTTTTAGCAATTAACCCTTTTCATCACGTTCCCGTCATCATTGATGATGGGTTTCGAGTCATAGAATCTTTAGCAATTATGGATTATTTAGAAGCTAAATATCCAACCCCGGCAATGTTGCCAAAAGAAGCCCAAGCATTGGCTACAGTCAGAGCAGTACAAATGGTAACCAATAATGAGCTTTTGCCTCAGATAATCACAATGATGTACGAAGACGCAAGCTCACCCAAATTTATTCAGGCGAAGGAACACGTAAATAAAGTTTTCAAATTTTTGACAGAAATCTTAGGAGAAAATTCTTATTTTGGGAGCGATCGCTTGACTTTAGGAGATATCGTTGTCGGAGGAGCCATATCTTTATTTGTCAAGTCAGGTATAAGTCTTAAACATTATCCCAAGTTGAATGACTGGTTTGAGCGCTTAATGCAACGAGAAGCATGGAGACAAACAGAATTAAGCCAGGAGGAGTTTGAACAATTTAAACGGGTTCTCAAAATATTACGCGCTCGCAAGTTAAGCCAAGCTAGCTCCAAGGTTGTTACTTCTGTTGTATAAGTTGCCTTTTTTCTCAGTATATGCCGAACTTTGGGTCAGACAGGTGTTCTTTTTCAGAATCATTTTATAGCATTTGTAGGGGCGTGAGGCATTGCGCCCTATTTTGTTGTCATTCTGAGGTCATTCGTTGAAGTACATTGCCTGACAATGATTAATTTGAAAAGCATCTGTTTCATGCAGGTAAAATAAAATCATTGCTTGCCCACTATCTTTGAAGTAAAAGTGAAAACCATCACTTTCAATATTATCCATAACGTATGAAAGAGTTAATGTGTCAGCCCAATCATCATTAACCTCAATAGTCCAGATATAATGTTTACCGTTAATTCTGTATTTAAGCCACGCTTCCCGCTCTTCAATATCTACAAAATCTTTGAGACCGTTGATTAAATTTGGTTTATTTGCAAGCGAGCATAGTTTCTTAACTATCCTGACATAATCACCTGTTTGGCAAATGCACTCAGTGTCAAATGTCCAGCCGAGCATAGATAAAATTAAATGAAAAGGTTTTTTTCATAATCCTCCCGGTCAAATGAGTACAAAAGGTCATCAATCGTAACTCCTTCATTCAGCGTTAAACCAAGTTCGGCAAGTTTTTCGAGTTGTTGTTCGAGGGTCATAAGTTGCTTAAATATTAAGTAAAACTTTTAATAAGTGTCTCAATTGACACACTACACAAGCATAAGTTGAGTCAATCTAGTACCCAAGATGCTACGACCGTTACCTAAGTTTACCAACTATATTTGATGTAGGTGTGATAAATAAATTTCCGCCAATTGTGCCATGTATACTTGGTATAGGTGTGATAAATTTCCGCCAATTGTTGTCGTTTAATGAGTATGGAAAAACAACCGATTCAAGTGATTGGAGGTGGACTAGCCGGGACAGAAGCAGCATGGCAAATAGCCCAAGCTGGGATACCTGTCATTCTGTGGGAAATGCGTCCAAAACACATGAGTGGTGCTCATCACACGGAACATTTAGCAGAATTGGTATGTAGCAATTCATTTGGGGCAATGGCGAGCGATCGCGCTGCAGGTCTGTTGCATGAAGAGCTGCGCCGACTTGGTTCTATCGTGATATCAAAAGCTGATGAACACGCAGTCCCTGCAGGCGGAGCGCTTGCTGTAGATAGGGGACAATTTAGCTTTGATTTAACAGAAACCCTCGCTCGCCATCCTTTGATTGAACTGCGTCGGGAAGAATTGCGTGCTATCCCGGAAGGAATTGTAGTTTTAGCAACAGGTCCTTTAACCAGCCCCAACTTAGCAGAAGATTTGCGCCGCTTCACTGGGATGGAATACCTCAGCTTTTTTGATGCTGCGAGCCCGATTATTGTGGGAGAATCGATTAACCGCGATATTGCTTTTCTTGCCTCTCGTTATGACAAGGGTGAAGCTGCATATCTCAACTGTCCGATGAATAAAGAGCAGTACTTGCGGTTTTGGCAAGAACTTTGTGCAGCCGAACAAGTGGAATTAAAAGATTTTGAAAGGGAAACAGCAAAGTTTTTTGAAGGTTGTTTGCCTATCGAAGAATTGGCAAGACGGGGAGAAGATACCATGCGCTATGGTCCCTTGAAACCTGTGGGATTGTCGGACAGTCGCACTGGAGAACGTCCCTATGCTGTGGTACAGTTGCGGCAAGAAGACAAAGCCGGACAACTTTGGAATATGGTAGGATTCCAAACTAATTTACGTTGGGGCGAGCAAAAGCGTGTTTTTCGGTTGATTCCAAGTTTGGAAGATGCAGAGTTTGTAAGGCTGGGAGTGATGCATCGCAACACTTTTATTAATGCTCCTCAGTTGATGCTTCCTAATTTACAATTTAAACAGCGCCCGACTTTGTTTGCTGCGGGACAGCTGATTGGAACTGAAGGTTACACAGCAGCAGCAGCGGGCGGCTGGTTGGCGGGAACCAATGCAGCACGCGTTGCTTTGGGTAAAGAACCTTTAACTTTACCCAACACAACAATGATGGGGTCGCTGTTTGAATTTATTAGTTCGGCTTCACCCAAGCATTTCCAGCCAATGCCACCTAACTTTGGTATATTGCCAGATTTGGGAGAGAAAATAAAAAATAAACAGGAGCGTTACGGGCGTTATCGCGATCGCGCCTTAGGCGATCTGCAAAAATGTCTAGTTGGTCATTTGTCATAGAGCAGTCGCAAATTCTAACTTTAGGGGGTAGGTCGTTCGTGAGATGCCAGGGATGATGAGTATTCATGTGAAGCCTCCAGATTTCCCTGGATTCAACCTATGTGGCGCAGCACCTTGGCTCAGTTCTGCCTTACCAAAGCAGCCCTTGTCATCGCCTTCTTAACCCCTCCACCTGCGATGGCAGCTTCTATGTATTCTGTCACTGACCTCGGTACCCTCCCTGGCTACCAAAGCAGCAGCGCTTCTGATATCAATCATAAAGGTCAAGTGGTTGGTAGGGCATTTACCAATGCTTTCAATCCGTTCCGCGCCTTTATCTGGGAAAACGGTACGATGACCGACCTCGGTACACTTCCCGATTACGCAGCCAGCAGCGAAGCCCGTAGCCTGAACGATTTAGGGCAAGTCGTTGGTGTTTCATATGACGCGCTACCCAGTCGGCGTGGGTGGAATGTTCGTGCTTTCCTCTGGAGTGCAAACAACGGTATGATTGACCTTGGAACTCTTGGGGGTCAATCAAGTTTAGCCAACGGCATTAATGATTTAGGGCAGGTCGTTGGTTCTGCCAACACGAGTAACGGACAGGGACGTGCCTTTCGCACATCTCCCAACAGCCCAATTAATCCAGCAACCGATGACCTTGGCACCCTCAGCGATCGCAACGGTTTCAGTGGTGCTACAGATATTAACAACCAAGGTCAGGTACTGGGTTATATAAGTGTAGGTCAGGGTATTACCTTTTTATGGGAAAATAACACAATAATTGAGCTTAATATTGGCGGTGCTTCAGCAATTAACAACCGAGGTCAGATAGCCGGGTCGCCTTTACCTGGAGTCAGCAGTGCAGGTGTCATTTGGACTGAGGGAGCGATAACTGACCTCGGCACGCTTGGTGGTAGTGGTGGAGCTAATGATATTAATGAATTAGGTCAAGTGGTTGGTGGAGTAAGTACTCCCAGGGGGTTCCACGCTTATCTTTGGGAAAACGGTGTTCTCTATGACCTTAATGATTTAATACCCGCAGATTCTGGTTGGGAGCTAACAACGGCAACAGCTATTAATAATAACGGGCAGATTGTAGGTAGCGGTACAATCAACGGTCAAGAAAGTTCCTACCTGCTCGTGCCTGTTTCTCAAACAACACCCGTTCCCGAACCAAATTACGCATTCGAGATACTGATGCTTGCTACTTGTGGTGCATTTAGTCTGTTAAAACGGAAAGATTTATTGTAATTCGTAATTACGAATTACGAATTACGAATTACGAATTATTTTGATGCTTTCTTTTGGTCTTGGATTGTCTCCTCTTTAGTCGTGGCAATTCCATGAATGCCTATCGCTGCGATCGCTGCACCGATAAATCCCCAACTTCCATTAGATAGTGCGTTTATGCGGTGAACTATATTGCGATGATAGGCAAGATCCAACTGTCTTTCATTGTTTCTTTCTTCCCTAACCAACCTTTCTACATACCTTTCGGTTCTTTGCATGGCTATATAATCAAGGTTGAAGGAGTAAAGCGATGAACCTGATACCAACACACCTGGAATCACCAGAGTAATTAAGAGAATTGCTCTGCCTAAGCTCATAAAACCTCATCAGGCGACATTTCTGACTCAATGCTGACATGAGTGGCTTTTTGTGATAGTATCTGGCGAACAAATTGGAAATGATGGGTTTGTGAGATGCTGTTTAATTTGGAAGTCCCTTAATATGTGTCAATACGCTAATGCTAACCCATCAGAACGAGATTCAGAAGCAGCAACTAACACTCCATTATGTCTTAAAATCATTTGACCTTTACCAAACATGGTTTCCGGAGCAATTTCCGCATCATGACCTCGCTTTCTTAAGCCTGCAACAATTTCAGAAGTGACGCCCCTTTCCAAGAGAATCTTATTTCCTGCTAAAAATCGCCATCTAGGTGCATCTAAAGCAGCTTGAGGATTCATTTGATAGTCAGATAAATTAACCACCATTTGTAAATGCCCTTGCGGTTGCATTGGCGCACCCATAACCCCGAAAGGACCTAAGGGTTGATTGTCTTTAGTTAGAAAACCAGGTATTATGGTATGAAATGGACGCTTTCCTGGTGCTATTTGATTGGGATGTCCCTCTTCTAAATTAAATCCTGATGCTCGACATTGTAAAGAAATTCCGGTTTCAGGAATGAGAATACCGCTACCAAATCCTTCATAATTAGATTGAATAAACGATACCATTAAGTCTGGGTCGGCAGTACATAAATAAACAGTCCCTCCTTGAGGTATTCCTGTATTGACAAGAGAAAGTGCTGTGTCTTCGATTAAGGATTGACGCTGTTTAGCATAATTTTTATCCAGGAACTGATGAACAGAGACTTTCATAAAATCTGGGTCGCAGACATGAGAATAAACATCAGCAAAAGCAAGTTTCATCGCTTCAATTTGATAGTGAAAACTTTCAACTGAATCACGAGAATAACTTTCCAGTTTCAAATCTTCTAAAATATTGAGTGCAATTAATGCAGCAATTCCTTGACAATTGGGAGGAATTTCCCACACTTGTAATTGTTTGTATTGAGTTGATATTAGGTCAATCCAAATTGGTTGGTGATTGGCTAAATCATCTTTCGTTAAACATCCTCCTGTATCAGCAGAAAAATTAGCGATCGCTGCTGCTAATTTTCCTCGATAAAAACTTTCTCCTCCAGTGTTAGCAATTTCTCTTAACGTTTCTGCGAACCATGAGCTTCCCCAGATTTCTCCTGTTCTAGGAGCACGATTATTAGGAAAAAATACTTGTTTCAACGGTTGTGACTCTGGGGAAATTAAAGGCAGATAAATTTGTTCTTGACTTTGCCAAGCTTGTGCGGTTATGGGAGATACAGGGAATCCTTTTTCTGCATAACGAATTGCTGGATTAAATAACTGTTCAAACGGTAATTTCCCCCACCGTTTCCATAATTGATACCAAGCAGAAACCGCTCCAGGAACAGTTACCGATAACCATCCCACTCGAGAGATTTCGTTGATTTCTAAGTAGGATTTTAAATCAAGATTTTGAGGACTTTTTCCTGAAGCATTAAGACCATGTAATTTCCCATCCCAAACAATCGCAAAAGCATCTGAACCAATTCCATTTGATGTCGGTTCAACAACAGTTAAAGCAATTGCAGTAGCAACCGCAGCATCAACTGCATTTCCTCCGGCTAAAAATATTTCTATTCCGGCTAGGGTTGCTAAATGTTGACTGGTAGCAACCGCATATTGTTTGCCTAAAATAACTCGATGTTGGGAAGGATAAGGATAATGATTGAGATCGAACTGCATACTGAACGCCCTCTTTGAAATACTCTTTGGATTTCTTTACTAAAGAAAAACTATCACAACCACTATCAATACTGCTCGGATAAGGAAATTGTAGGTTGGGTTGAGCGAAGCGCGAAACCCAACAAATGCTGGTAAATGTTGGGTTTCGTTCCTCAACCCAACCTACGTGTTTTCGATTAGTTGTGATGCATGCGAAGACAGCGCTACTACGAGCGTAAGAGTATGTTACTGATACGATTTTGGATTTTAGATTTTGGATTTTGGATTGAGAAAGTCTTGCTTAGGTTTAGTTTCACAAAACTATCTGTCTCATTCTGTTTTCCAATTAGTATACGCTTATCAAGATTTAGTTTTTTATCTGCTGTTATGAGTGCTTAACAAAATGCGATGACTAACAAACGCCCCAGGAATGGGGCGCTTTTTTATCATTGGTCATTGGTCATTGGTCATTAGTAAAGACAACGGACAAATGACAAATAACCACTACAACAACCCAACCATGTGTAACAGACCGTGACCTGTAATTAACTCAATAATTAACGCTATAAAGCCCAGCATAGCAATACGACCATTCCAAACTTCTGCACTGGTGGTCATTCCCCATTCCCAACGTTCTGGTGGGTAAATTCTCACCTTCTTCTTCATTTGGGCGGCTTGTGAAAGTTTAAAGCTGGGTGCTTTTAATGCATCCATCACTAAATCGGCTAGTGCTTTCACAAAAACGGGATGCGTGTTAAGCGCGGGTACGCGTCGGAAGTTGTGAATCCCTACTTCTTCTGCTAGCTCTCGATATTCGATATCAATTTCTTGCAGTGTTTCAATGTGTTCTGAAACAAAACTGATTGGTACAACGACTAAATCTTTTACGCCTTTTGCTCCTAGTTCCTGTATGGCGTCTTCCGTATAGGGTTGGAGCCATTCTACCGGACCTACGCGACTTTGGTAAGCCAAAATATGGGGATTTGGTCGGTTGAGGGTTTGCATAATCAGGCGCGTGCATTCTTCAATTTCTTGTTGATAGGGATCGCCTGCTTCTTCAACGTAGCTTTTGGGAACGCCGTGAGCGCTAAAAAAGATATGAACTTCATCAGGATTGGGCAGTTGATCTAGTTCTTGGGCTATCAGATCTGCCATGGCTTGAAGATAACCTGGTTGTTTGTACCAAGAGGGAATAACGGTGTAATCGATCTGTTGCAGCTTTGGATCTTCTTGCCAAAGTTTTTCTAGAAGTCGGAAACTCGAACCACTTGTACTAATGGAAAACTGGGGATACAGAGGTAGGATAACAAGATGTTCTACCTTGTCTTGAGTAATTTTGGCGATCGCTTCTTCCGTATATGGATGCCAGTAACGCATACCGACATATATATCTGCTTCTTGTCCTTGAGCGGACAATTGTTCTTTTAAGGCGTCCCCTTGCGCTTCAGTAATGCGCCTCAATGGTGAACCGCCTCCAATTTGCTTGTAGTTCTCTTGAGATTTTTGAGTGCGTCGTGAGGCAATGAACCAGGCTAAAGGTTTTTGCAACCAGGAGAATGGCAGGCGAATAATTTCTGGATCTGAAAACAGGTTATAAAGAAACGGTCCAACATCCTCTAATTTATCTGGACCACCAAGATTAAGAAGCAAGACGCCCACACGACCCATAGCAGTTACTATCCCCAATTTTTTCAGCTTTTTTACTAATGTTAACAATATATCTCGATTACATATTATGATATGAACGACAATAATGATGCCTGTGGCAAGAATTTTAAGAATTCCCTTACCTATTGCTCTCCTTCACAAGCCTTGGCTTGGAATGCATTGCTTTATGAGAGGGGGAGCCTCGCATACTGCGTTCCCAGGCGGCAGCCCAGGAACGAGAGATGCGGGAGTCATCTCTAATTACTGTTCAATGAGTTTTCAAGGGGTGTCACTGTTACAGCAGGAGAAGGCACTACTTCTACTGATGATGTTGTCGGTGCTACATCAGGTGTCAGTATCGGAGAGACAGTTGGTGTTGGTGTTGGTTCTTCTGTTGGAGGGTTAGATTCAACTGTTGGAGGGTTAGATTCAACTGCTGGTGACGGCGAAAATGTAGGTGTCGGTTCTTCTGTTGGCGTTGGGGTTGGACTTGGTTCTGGTTGTTGGGTTGCTGAAACTTCTGGCTCAGGTACGAATGTTGGTCTTGGTGCAGGTGGTATCTCAATTTGTGGTTTCTGTCGTTTGATCGATGCTGGTTTTTCCTGGTCAAAGGTTGGTGTTAGTGGCGGATTTATTATGGGTTTATGTTCGGGAAAGGTTAATTGCCTGTTAGTTCTGGGTACTGAATCGATAGTTTGTGGTAAAGGAGTTTTCGTGGTCCTGGGTTGAGATTTGGGTGTATCTGATGGAGTCTTTGTTGTTGTCGGTTCAGTATTTTGCGGAACTTTGGGTGTAAAACGATGCCAATTCGACCAAGTGAAAAATCCTACTGAAGCTAAAACTCCTACCGTAACTAACCGAGTTGGCGAAAGCAAAGAAGTCTTTGGGTATAAAAATTTATTTGAGTTGGAAGAATTGTCGGAAACAAGATTCAGTCGCGTAACTAAATGCTGTGAGGGTAATTGCAGCTTGGTTTGGTCACTGGTTTGTACTTCATCTTGCAAATTTCTATGTTGGGTTTCCTCTGGAGATGATGGGAATGTAAAGTTTTTTAGCAAATTTAAATTGTGGGAAGTGGCTGTCACTCCTGTCGTATCACCTAACAATTCCCGTAATTGTACTGCTTTTGTTAAATACTTTTTAGCCGTACTATTTTCTTCCAAACAAAGAGCACGAATTCCTAATTGGTGCAAAGCCCAAGCCTCATCGGCGCGAGATTGTTCGGCTTGAGATGCTTGTAGTCCCCTTTGCAGTACTTGCTCCCACAAGCCCCATCGCCTACTTAAAGCTAGTGAACTTTCTATTGCCCTCACCAAGCGTAGTATATCTTTCCACCGACTGTTTCTTACAGCCACTTTTAAAATCTGTACAGTTGCATCAATTTCTTCTAACAAATAATTAGGTTGCTTCTGATATTTTTCTGCGAACTTAACAAAATATACTATGGCATTTTCTAATGTTGCTGTTAACCTCCACTCTAGCGGTAAAACTTCGACTATTGCCTGAGTTATTTTGTATCTCGAATTCTGCAACTGTACTAGATTTCTACGCTGGAGTGTTTCTAGTAGTTGCTCGGCATTATGGATTTGCGCGATCGCTAAAACTTGCTCTTTCTTCAGCCCAATTTTTCCCATCACTAGCAATAATTCTAGAATGGTCTTGTGTGGTTTTGATAGTGATGCGACAATTTGCTGAATTAAATAAGGAACAGGCTCGGTGGATGGCAGTTGGCTCACTATTTCAGCTAGGGATTGCCCTTCCTCTGCTATATTTGCAACTGCCACCTGTATATGTACGGGATGTCCGTTTAGGAGAGTACAAAGTGATTTTGCTGCCGGAAGTTCTTCCCTTGTTAGAGAACGCCCCAGTTCTTTTTCTACTAAAGAAATAGAATCAACAACTGACAGAGTAGAAAGGGGTAGAGAACGCCCTTTTTTCGGGAAACGTTTTCTTGATGAAGCTATAAGGAAAGTCAGCTTGCTCTTAAAATTTATTAACTCCTCTAATTCTGCTTGTATGAGTTCATCATCGTCATCTAAAACTATTAGAGCTTGTTTGTCCTGAATTTGCTCTTTAATTTCGTGATGAGTTGGTTTGTAAGCAATATGGCTTTGATAATATGCTTCCCAAATAGATTGTAGCAAATCGCTTACATATATGTGAGTAAGAGATAAGTGAATCACACCATCCGGAAAAAGAGACATAGATTGTATATCATGTGCTAAGCAACTCAAAAGAGCCGTTTTACCAAAACCAGCAGAACCGTACAATTCTACTGATTGACCAACTCCGAGGGCTGCGATCGCTTCTGTTACCAATTCTTGACAACCCAAGAGGTTATCGACAGAACCTTTTTGTACCAATACTGGTGTGGGACGCGAGAGCTTTCTGGGTCGTTCTTCATCGGTTGCTATATTTGCTATAGCACCGTGGCTCGAACCAATCTTGATAACGTAATTGCCAACAGCTAGTTGACCAATCGTTTCCCCCTGAAAGTTTGCTATGATACTTTTTTGAGGCATAAGGTTTTCTTCCAGCTTTATTTAAGCTCTTTTCCCTATTTACGCGAAAATGCTGCCGTCACCCATACGAGTTTTACAAATTTTTCGTAATTTGCCAAGCCGTAAGTATCTATACTTACTATAAAAATTTTCACGAACAAAACCAACGCGCCAACATCCAAAGTTACAGGGCGAGCATCTTTGCCCACCCTAAGAGATGAAACGAGGAATTTTTCAAATTTTACTGATTACAAATTCCCCAGAGTTTGTAGATTTTTGACCTTTGCAACTGGCGGAGCAATCTCTTTAGCAGCTTCATTTTGAGGTAAAAACCGCCCTTGCAAGCCGTAGCTAACTAAGCCCACATACTCGGAAAACAAAAGTACTGCTGTTTTAGTGGAAGATAACCCACTTGGTACGGGGCTAGTATGTGGAGTGACTTCAAAGCCCATACTCTGAAAAGTAAGTAGCGATCGCAACATATGAGGGGGATCGGTGACCAACAAAATTTTCGTGACTCCTCGTGCTTGTAACTCTGATGCGGTGAGGAGCGCGTTTTCTCTAGTCGTTTCAGAACAATGCTCTTCGCTTAATACGGAATTGGGAATACCTTTTTCTTTAAGTTGCTGGACGATTTCAGAACCATCACCTGCACCGCTAGCAAAAATCAAAGGTGCGCGACGAGCTTTCCAAAGTTCAGCAGCAACTTCCACTCGCGACTTTCTAAAAGGTTTCCCCCGCCCCAGTACAACAATTGCATCTGCAGTCGTACCAGAATCAGGGGGAATAAAAGCAACTAATCCTTGTTTTGCAACTGCGATCGTCAGTGGAAAAGTAGCGCTTAAGTATATAACCAGTAGCAAAACTCCCACAGTACTGAAGATACGTTTCCAGCGCAGCCGGGGAAAGATCCAAGGCAATAAAACGAGAAACAAGAGTGGCAATACAATGACAACAGGCTTTGTCAGCCATTGGGAAAGCGTTGCCTTCAGATTGAGCCACTGACTTACAGAGGCATCGCACATAGCTAAGTTGAACATGCAGTTAACCCATTAGACTGTCAATACACTCTTAACTTTTTGTTATGTTAGCGAAAACTTAAGTTTTGATGCGTTATTTACAAGCAACTCTAGATTTTAAAACTTCACACCACCTCGTTCCCAGCCTAAGGGTGGGAATGCAGTTTGCTCGGCTCCGCCGAGCGATACAGGAGGCTCCGCCTCCGGTAAGGCATTCTGTGGTAGAACCACCGGAACGCATTGCCTACCTAGCCCTGTCAAGGCGACGCATAAAATTTTGATTTAGAGGTAACAAAGAACTGGAACTTTCTATTCCCCGTTCATTTTTTTTGTAAAACGATAATTCGCTGAAATGAAGCTTTCAGGATAATTAGATTACGTCCTGAAAACCGAATCGTCAAGATTTCCCTAAATCCTTACTTTTCCCACTTATTAATTAAAGACTTGATGAACTTACTTTTTTGTCCTACTTCATAAAGTATAAGTATTATGGGTTGCAACACTGGTTAGGTTTTGCTAAAAAAATAAAAATGTGTAGGTTGGATTGAGGAACGAAACCCAACATTTTATCAGCTTTGTTGGGTTTCACTATCGTTTAACCCAACCTACTAATATTCTTATCGGAGCAGTATTGTTATGAGTTGTATGTTTTGTTTGTTCTCAGTTGACATAGAAAGCAATTATGGTTATAACAGTGAATGAAAATTAACCTAATTCCAGAGGATAAAGATGAAAAAGGCTAGAGAGATTAGCAGAAATACGCGAAGGAAACCATATGTAGCCCTGCTTTTCAAACATAAATAGCTTTTTCAGTCATTATTCTAGCTTGCTTTTACTGAGATTTTTCCATTCAAGTTATATGAGAAAGTTGAGATAACTTTCTAGCTTTCCACTTTCACTTTTGTCATTCCTTACTTTCTAGTAAGTAGAAAATCGATAAAAATTAGTTAGTTTGCTATTTAAGGAGAATTGAAATGGGACTTTGTGATGGTTTGTCAAACCCAAATAAAAAGGAGCGGGTTGTCGCTGACTGTACACAGTTGTTAGATGAACAAGTCGCCTCAATGGGAGGTATTTCTGGGCTGGCTTTGAAAGCTGGCTACGCTGCTGTTAAAGGAATTGCGCCCAGCTATTGCACAGATGCTATTGAAAGGCTCCTACCTCAATCTCTGACAGCACTCGATCCTATTTGGAATGAGGGAGTACAAACAGGAGATCCAGTCGCACACTTAGTTCAAAATCGCTCTCGTACCGCAGACGCGTTGCTCAGCGTTACAGATGAAAGAATCGAAAAAAGCAACAACACAACTGTGAGAGGTGTATATAGCAAACTCCGCAACTCAGCTAAGAAGCACGTGGAGGAAGCAGTACCGGGATTAGCTAAGGTAATTGATAACTACACTAAGAACTAAGTACTGCTTTTTATAAATTTATAGCATTGGATGACTCGCTCTCAATACTTGTCGGTTAAGTCTAAAAATAGGAAAACACGTAGGTTGGGTTGAGGAACGAAACCCAACATTGACTCTAACTCTACATCCTCACTCTCTAACGAACCAACAGGAAGTTAAAGTGGGGATTTTTTTGTACCCAAGAGATTACTCTCATCCCCAACCCTTCTCCTCAGCAATGCCGAAAAATCTCTACATCTGATGTAGAGTCCTCCACACAGGTGCAAGGTTTTTATAAGTCAAAATATTTAATAACAAATCATTTATAAAGTAAATCTTAAATCGCCAGATATATTGTGCAGATCTCCTTAATGTTTACTTTATAAAGTATCTCTAAAGATTGGAACTGCAATGGTTTTAAGAGATTGACGACAGCGATCGCAATTTATGAATCTTCACAAAATCTTCATTTTTTCTCCCTACATTATAAGTAGATAAATACGGCAAACTAGTAGCAAATATACTTAATTGAACTTTTATTGTAGAAAATTTAACTGTGCGAAAATTTTAGCTATCGCATCTTAGTAGAGCCGTAACAAAACCACTTTTAAATCTATCACTGAAGGAAAAAATATGTTTACCACAGGCGCAGGAGATCTTTTCCAC
The DNA here is from genome assembly GCF_009725235.1 of Scytonema sp. UIC 10036. The sequence goes on along the minus strand of NZ_WJFC01000096.1, from coordinate 21,439 downwards.
ACCGTACAATCAGACATCCAAACAGAGGCTGCTAATATTGCTGCTTTGGCTTTTCCAAAAACTCTGTTTCAGATCTTCTCGCAACCAATCGGAAGAGATTGTGCCGCTTTGGTATTTCCAAAAACTCAATTTGAGTTGTTATGTCCAAAAATTGGAAGTGAGAATTTATCGCTGACTTTTAAAGGTAAGCATTTCTCTGAGAACTTTAGAGTGATGTTTTTTCCAAAAATCAATACTTTGATTTTATCTGGGTACTATTCACATGGAACGGCTCACTTAATTTATATTCCGGGAAGTAATTACAATTGGTTAAATGGCATGGGCTATAAAATTACTTCACCTGATGGCATTGGTGAGAAGTTTGAGTTATTGGCTACTCAGTTTTACCCGTTTTTATTAGAATTTTTTCTAGGATAAGTTATACTGAGTTCGGCTTAGAAACTCCTTTTTGATGGAACCGCGAAGTCGCTAAGAGCACGAAGGGAAGAAAAAGAAGATAAGGGGGGTGAAAAGTCGCTCATACAACTAAAATTTGCTCAAGTCGATTTATCACCACATCTGCACCTCTGACATTTTCCGATTTCCCAATCCACGTAATGCCAATGCAACCTGCGGCTTTAGCATTACGTGCCATTTGCATATCACCTACAGAATCTCCTACCATAAGTGTGGCTCTGGGTTCGACTCCTAAAGCTTGACACGCCTGCACAAATAAAATGGGATCTGGTTTACTTGGTCCTTCATCAACTCCCATTTCCACTTGGATGAAATCGCTTAATTGATGGTATTGTACAAAACTATGGACTTCATGAGTTGTTGCTGCTGAAAGAATACCAAGTTTCAATCCTGCTTGGGATAAAGACTGAAGTACTTCCAAAGTCCCTGCAAACAGAGGTGAAGGTGTTTGGCTAACGTACTTTTCGGCTTCATCCAAAGCTTTACGCGCTATTGCCAATGACTCAAACCATCCACGCCCAGTTTCTGCAATGTAAGCCGCAGCCGCAGTTTCTGTTTCGCGACGACTGGCTACCGCCATTAAACCTGCTGGATCTAAGGTATCTCCACTGACACCAAATGCCATTAACAATGGTTCTCCAATACCGGGTACTTGTGCGTCTATTATCCTTGCTCCTTTCTGTGCAAGGGCGCGTAAATAAGCATCTGAATCTTCTAGAGTCCCGTTTTTGTCAAACAGAATCGCTTGGATATTGGAAAAGGTGGTGTTTTTGCATTGTATTGTTACCAAAGTGAATCCCCCAGCGATCGCATGACTATGATTATTTTATTACTGCCATCCTGAAAAGTGTCCAGATCCCCGACAACTTATGCGAAGTCGGGGATCTAACTTTTCACGAATGATTTAGGATTGCTATATGGAAGTAAGAATTATGAAAGATAGGAACGATGCCATCATTTCAAGCTGAACCAGAGAATTTTCTTGAATTGCTGCAAATTGTCCGTGATGGTGCGGAAATCAGCTTGAAATCTGGGGAATATAAGGGACCTTTCACTATCGAAAAATCGCTGACTATTCGCGGTACAGGTGCGGAGACGGTGATTTTTGCAGTTGATGAGCCAGCATTGGTTGTGAGAGTTCCTGGGGTGCGGTTGGAAAATTTAGCGATCGCCCGAACTGTTGGCGGCGACAAGGGAGAGATAGTTCTTTGGGCAACACAAGAAACAGCCCCCATTTGTCAATCGATCGGATTAACAGGGATAGCTCCTCATGCGATCTGGGAAAATGCTAATTGGGATATTCCCTCTGTTTTGGATTTTGGAGAAGTCGAAAGCGATCGCCAAGTTGAACGTTCTTGGACAGTACAATTAGGAACAGCATGTAAAATTTCATCGGATGTCACTTGGTTGAGAGTGCAAGATTCTCACTTGTCTCCTGGTGTGCGGGATTTGCACTTAATACTGGATTCGCAAGGCGTTCCTACTGGGACAATTCTCTCAGCTTCTGTGTCTATTGAAGCTGTAGATGGTAACCGGAGTGTTCGGATTTCTGCTTTTATTAGAGCAAATCAGCCAACCAAGGTAAAAGCTCTATATACAAGGAACAACAATTCAGAAGACGCTGTTCGGGAACAGTTCGTACCAACAACAAAACAGTTACAAGTTTGGAATACATTTTTAGAGATAGAAGAACGTATAGCTCAATCCCGCCAATTTTGTGTACCTTTTCACAATCATAACTATGGTGGAGATACCAGACGGGTAACTTTTACAATTGATGCGGAAGCAGCAACTCTTGATGGTGCTTCTGCAAATAAGTTGGATGAAAATGACTTTTGGCAACGCGCTAAAAAAGCACGTAATGAAGAAGTGATGTTGTTTGACTCTTCTCCTCAATATAGCAACAAACGAGACGGAGAAAAGTTGGGGATAATCGCAGATGTTGACTTTGAAGAAAGTAAAATCCGTATTCGGTTAGATTCCGATCTTGTGGAACGTTTAAATCGGGGACGCTACAATCTCCCTCGTAAAGGATTTTTGTATTTTGAAGCTGCGGGTGACATACACCAAATCAATCAAAAGAAAAAGGCTTTAGATAACTTGCGACAAGGGCGATCGCAAAATCTTTTGTTAGGTAATTTCTTCTTCGATGTTACCAAAGCCAAACGTCCATCAAAAATTATTAAACTACAACATCAAGACTTATTAAAGCGAGATGCCAATCCCGATCAAATAGCTGCAGTTGAAGCCGTACTTTCTGCCCCCGATATAGTTTTGATTCAAGGTCCCCCCGGTACGGGTAAAACTACAGTTATTGCCGAAATTTGCTATCAAGTTGCCTTGCGCGGAGGAAAGACACTTATCACCTCTCAAGCTAATTTAGCAGTAGATAATGCCCTCAGTCGCTTAGTTCACAACCCTGTTATCCGTGCTTTGCGGAAGGGAAAAGCCGAAAAAGTGCAGGAAGAGGGACAGCCTTTTTTAGAAGATAATGTAATTGGAACATGGCTGCAAAATACGGCTGATGACTGTGAAAAAAATATCTCAAAACGTCAAGAAAATGTACAAATTTTTCAGAAATTTTTGATAGATTCATCAAGATTTGCGACATATTTTAAAATTGAAGAAGAATTTCAGGAAACACAAAAACAATTACAAGCAGAAAAGACAGCCTTAGAGGAAAATATTCAAAAAACCGAAACAATTTATAAACAATGCTCAGACATCATAACTGAAGTTCAATCTTTCAAAACAAGGTTAGGCAATCTCCTCCAAACTGCACCTAATATCGATTGGGATAGCCCAGAAGTAGTGAATTTTTTGCCACTGCTGAAACCCTATACCAATAGAAACAAATCCGTTGAAAGCTTTGTTGCTAATGTACGCACAGCCTTAACTAAAGTAGCTGAATTAGGTTTGACTCGTCCAGCCCGTGGTGCTTTTGGATTGGCAGTTTGGTTGCAAGAAACTGTTGCAACAGCGATCGCGGAATTTGAGGAAGTTGCCAGTGATGCTCGAAATGCAGCACAATGTATGTTAGAAGTCTCTGAGTCAGTGCAAGGTTTTCAGAAGAATTCTGAGGCTTTTCAACAGTTACAAAGGGATTACCAGCAAAGTTTGACAAAGCTGCAGAATATCGAGATAAAAATTAAAAATTTAACAAGTCGAAAAAGTGAATTAGAATTTGTCGTCAATGCAGTCAAAGAATGGAAATCTACAGCAAATACTAGGTTGTATCAACTCCTAAAAAATTGCCGTCAAACCGGTGCGCTGTTGACTGATGAACTGATTCAGCTACCAGCCGGATTGTGGATGATTGCTCGAACCTTAAATTTACCTCTTGTTCCCCCAAATTATAAGGTTAATAAAATCGATCATCTTCCCAATTGGGTGCAGTTAAAAAACGCGTTGTCTTACGAGGTAGAAGGAGGTTTTGTCGATCGACGGGGTAAGCAGTACCGATTTAGCGAATTCTTTTACCAAAGCTTAAGTCAAACTCCCATGGTTCTGTCAGCAAATTATTACCAACAGTGGCAGGAACTCGCTAAGAAATATAAAAGCTATGCATATATTGCTTCCAATCAACGTCCTCATCTCATTGAAAATACACAGCATTTTCTCAATCAAATGCAACAGATGTATGGCTCGTCTTGGGAAGCAAAAAATATCGAGACGACTCTCAACTCTCTTGTTAAAGAACTTTTAGAAAATATTCTTGTGAATGCTCGTAAGTGCGTTTTGTCAGTTAAAACAGAAACCGAACAACAACTGCAACATTGGCAACAAAAGTTAACGGAAATTCAGGAAAGCATAGCAGCCCAACAGCAAAAAATATCCGCCGCCCAACATCAGTTAGAAATCGCTCAACAAGAAGGAGATTTAAAACTCAACCAAGTCACAAATCTTTTGCAAAAATTAACCCATCACGAAAATCTACCAGAAAACTTGCGTATTCTTACAGAGAAGTATCTTATCAATCAATCATCTATTTGGGAAAATCCGAAACAGTTTTTAACACAAGTAGAATCTTGGGAAACTTCTACGAAAGAGTTAAAGCTGTTGATTGCTGGATTAGATCCTTTTGCTGTTCTCCAAATTATCAAAACTTGTTTGGATGAGCATCAAACTAAGTTAGAAGCAAGATGTGAAACCGCAAAACTTCAGATAGAAGAATTGCAAAGAGAACTGAATGAGTTAGATCGGGAAGCCCAATCGCAAATCCCAGAAGATTTAATTCACGAACGCCAGTGGTGGGAGAACGCATGGCAAAGTTTACCCAAGGAATACAAACCCGATGTTCCATCTACAAGTTTGTTTACTTTAAAATTTTTACGTCAAGTCAAAGCACAATTTCTCTCATGGCAAAGAGAATTAGACAAAGAAGAAAGTTACCTCAAACGCTATCAAACTTTTGTGCAAGATTGGATAGGCAAACTTCGCAATCCCTCTCCTCAAGATCGCAATGAATTAAAGCAGATTTATATAAATAATGCTAATGTGATTGGTATCACTTGCGTTCAAGCAGCAAGAGGAGATTTTTCTAAAGAATTTCCCAGTTTTGATGTTGTCATTGTTGATGAGGTTAGTAAATGTACGCCTCCAGAATTATTAATTCCGGCTTTAAAAGGCGAAAAAATAGTTTTGGTGGGCGATCACCGTCAGTTACCACCTTTGCTTCATGAAGAGACGATAGAAGATATCGCAGAAGAACTGAAGATGACAAAAGATGAACTCAGTTTTGTTAAAGAATCTCTGTTCAAAGTGCAGTTTGAAGCTGCTCATCCAAGTATCAAGCAAATGCTGACAATTCAGTATCGCATGCATCCGCAAATTATGGGTGCTATCAATCAGTTTTACCAGCATCGATTAACTTGCGGTATCCCAGAACCGGATACGAAACGCGCTCATTATTTAGGAGGTTCAATTATTCAAGAAAATCATCATATTCTGTGGGTGAAAACACCAGTTGAACAGGCTTTTGCAGAACAAAGAGAGGGAACGTCTCGGTTTAATGTACGAGAAGTTGATATTATTGAAAAGCTGTGCGAGCAAATGGAGAAAGCATGGTTTTTAAAGGTTGCTGAAGGTGAACCTCAAAAAGAAGTGGGAATTATTACTTTCTACAGCGCTCAGTTGAGAGCGATTAAAGATAGAATTGAAACTAATAAATTTCCGTCTTTAAATATCCGTACTGGTACTGTTGATATTTTTCAAGGTATGGAAAGACCTGTTATTATTGTCAGTACAGTTTGTAATAATAACAGAAAAGATATTGGATTTGCTAAGGAACCCGAACGGGTTAATGTTGCTTTTTCTCGCGCACAGGAATTGCTTGTGATTGTTGGGTGTCACGATTTATTTACTCAGAAAGTCGGTCAGGTGGGAAATATGTATCAGGAAGTTTCTAAGGTGGTGCGTCGTTATGGAGGGTTTGTTGATGTTTCGGATATTTTGTCTTTGAAAGCATAGGTTTTTGTAACTCGGTTGAATTATGACGTTTAAGAGTTTGGGAACCGCAGATGAACGCTGATGTACGCGGATGAATTTGTATCTTGTTACACAAGGATAAAGAGGAATATTATTCTTTGGTTTTTCGCACTCCCGCTAAAATTTAGATTTATTGCTTCTTGTGCGTGTTGCTTTAGCATATCTTTACTTAGGGCTTGCTGAAGAAAAGTAAAAGCCAGACCAGATCAGCGTTTTCAGCTTTTTTTCTCCAACCTAGTGCAAGATAATAACATTTCGAGGTTGAAAACCCTTGCACGTTTGTCGAAAATCCTTGGGCAAATTTGAAAACGAGCACGATGAACTGACTATTTTTCAAGCTGTGCAGCTTCTAAATTTGCTTTGTAGACTTTTTCAGCAAACCCTACTTAGCATCCGCTTGGACGACCAAAGAAACTTGATGTTGGGATGAGCACAAAAGTAAAACATACACATTACAAAAGGGAACAGGGAACAGAGATTTAAGAGTTCCCTGTTCCCTCTGAAGACAATTAGTTTTCCAGCTCATCTAATACCCACTCAAAACGCTGTTTCAAATCATTGCAATAACTGGGGGGTAAAACTTCATCGTGTTGCAATCTCCCAACTACAATTCCCGGTGCAATGCCGATTTCAGCAGCAAACTGTTCAATACCTGCTTTACTAAGTTGTTGATTGGATGCCAGAAATTGCTTCAACTCCGCAGGGGGGATGAGTAAGTCTTCAGCAAATTTGTTTGCTTCGAGCTCCTTATCTCGATCCTCAACAGATGCAATGCCTTGTCCTTCAAGGAAGAAATCGCGCTTACCGTGCAGCAAAATATGACCAGCCTCGTGGAAGAAGGCAAACCATAAATGGTCATTAGTTTTGTAACGCAGGCTGAGTTGAATCAACGCCTTGTCAGGATTCAACCAATGAGTTGCTCCACTAGTTCGTGTTTTGGGAAGTTGTGGCACAAAAACGACTGCTACGCCTGCTTGAGCACACAACTGCACCACTTTCGGTTGGAAAATCTGTGGTGGTTCCACAGTCAGAGCGCGGATTTGTTGCAACACCTCCCTAAACTTGTTGGCATCATAAGTAGCACAAGGAATCTTAGCTGCTTCAATTTCTCCCCGGCGCAGCCAAGCGGCAACTTCACCAAAGTCACTTTGGAATGCTTGCGATTTACGAAAGTATATATGAGTATTGCACCATATTCCCTGCCATTGTTCAGGGGAGACGACGGCGAAAAAATTCAGTACCTCGCGCAGTTGCTCAACTTTGTCTTGATAGCACTGAATCCACCCAGATTTAATCATGGCTTTAACGGGGATCTGGTCGAGCCACGCGACTTGCTTTTCTAAGCGCTCTTGTTCTTCAGCTCGAGCTTGTGCTTCTCGATATCGTCGTTCGCGGTTGTTCCAGAAGCTGGCTGGAATTCCTAAAACCCGCTCAAATTGCAATGCTGTTTCTGGGGTAATTGCTGCTTTCCCATTAATGATTTCGTTAATCGTTTTTTTAGGTCTACCTGTTCGTTCCGCCAGTTCTGCTTGGGACATACCACGTTCTTCAAGGACTTCTTGAAGAGTTTCTCCTGGAGCAGAAACATAGTTTGGCGTGTACTGATTTTGAATTTTTTTACTCATGTGTATCCTCCACGCCGAGTATTCTTACGGCAGTTACTTCAGTCCAGTCGATGCCACCATCTGGTTTAGTAGGAATTGGTTCATTCGCAGGCTCGAATATCAGCCGATAGGGATGATCTAAATCCAACGATAGCTGACCTGCGCGGTCATGAAGCAATTCGTGACAACGTCCTGGAAGATTTCTCATGTCCTCAAGTACATTGGCATCGTATAAATCATCAAGCCGTCGCCGAATGCGTTTTGCTCTATCTGTACCGTGGTTTTTTTCGAGAAGCCTTTGGTCATTGAACTCTTTTTCAAGTTTTTTGTTTTTAAACAGTATATCCATATTACCATAGCTTCTAAAAATGCGTTAACCCCAAAGGTTAACATATTTTTAGAACAACTCTTTAAAATAAAAGTGGAAACATTGGAAACATAATGGAAACATGGCAAAATCTTCTTGACCCATGAGTGAGGGGGTGCCAGAATTAGTCAACTCAGCACAAGTAGGAAGGTGAGTGATGAAAGTCACCAGACATCGAGATAAAATCCTAGAGGCACTGCGAGAATGGTTTCGCATCCACAAACAGGCACCTACCCTAGAAGAGCTGTGTGCTGAACTAGGGATGCAACCCCGTCAAAGAGCAACGCTTCAGCGTTGGTTGCAGACAATGCGAGGTATCGACGTGGAATGGGAAGATAATGCAGCCCGCAGTCTTCGCTTGCTTACCCCCGATTCGGAAGTTGAATCTAAACCGCAAATACCCGTAACGGAAACATTGCGGTATCTGGCGACTGGCTTGGCAGAGTGGGAAAAACGAGAACCACTGGAGCAGTTGCACATCCCAAAAGCTCTCCGCGTTGGGATGTCTAGAATGTACTTAACGTCTTTGCTCTCTGGAGATGAACTTGCTCCCTCAAATCTCCCAGAATTTTTTAAGTGGGCAAAAAAACCAGTCGTTGAGTGGAAACCCGCAGCAGAGATTAAAAATCTTTCGTCAGAAGTCACCCTCATAGAAGATGGATTGGTTTCCGACTTTGCCCTACAGTGGCAGGTTACAGGTTCTGATGTAGAAATGCAGGTGCAAGAGAAAGTCCTGCACGATGTGCTGCAATACTGTCGGGTAAACCAGCTAGAAGAACAATATCGCACCTTGCGGAAGCTGATTATTGAGCGTCCCGTCCTCCCCTACTCCGAATATCGCCGCCTCCTATCTTCAACCCAACTTAGACCTCTCCGCGATTTTTTGCTGCAAATCTATGTGGATTTGGTTGATTTAGCAGGTGATAGGGATTATCACTTTTGCCCGCGCTGTAAATATATAATGCGTTCCCGTCGAGATGGGACTCATAGCTGCCGTAACATGACTTGCGAACAACTCAGCGCCAAACACCATCTTCCACCGTTACCGTCAGTTCCCAAACAGGAAGCAGAAACGTGGAAAGCTGTTACCCCTGGCGTGCATCGGTACGGGACACTACCGGGACTTTGGGAAATTCATCTTGCAGAATCCCTCACAAAACTGGGGGTGCGCGTTACTCTTTGGCCCGAAATCGATGAATTTGACTTACTTGTGGAGTTTAGCAAGAAAGTTCGGTGGGCGATCGATGTTAAGGATTGGTCGTACCTGGATGAAGATCGCTTGCGAAAGGTGGAGTACCGCTTTGATACAAATGAAACTTTTGTGGTCTTTCCTGATGAACGAGAAGAAGCATTGCGGATCGGAGTGCAACGCCAACATCTCGAACCTGAATTAAGCGGTGTGCGCTTGAAGCTCTTTAGCGAAATTATCTTCCAGGCTAAAAAAATTCTGGAGAAGAAAAACCATGCGTAACATTTCTCAATGGAGCAAACCATTACGTGAAGCTCTTCGCAAATCACAGGACTTAAAAGCTTATGTGGAAGAGATTTTGCCTGATGCAGACGCTCATATACAGCAGCGAGAAATAGCGCGTCTAGCCCAACTGATTGCTGAGGTAGAATTGGGGTTAACTTTACTGATGGAGGTAGCCCCAGAAGAAAAAGCAACTTCCGTATCAGCGTTGCTTTTGGGATATCGTTTCCCAGTTAAAGCATTTGAAAGTAAAGAAAATTGGCTACTTGCACAAAAAGCCCGTTTCTACCTGGTGCGTCGTAAAGGTGGGCAATGGGAGCGTTCTTTGAGTGAATACATTAAGTTACCTCAGATTATTAAGATATTTAGATTAGCAGACACAAGTAGTGCCCCCCAATTGACCCCATCTAGCACTTACCCCCATCGCTTAGAGCTATATCGTCAAACACTTTCAAAAACTCCATCACATAAAAAACGAAAAGTTCAATTAGCGACTTCTGGGTATTGGTACGCCAAGATTTCCGATCGGGCTTATAGCCCAGTGGAGGTTCCCATCAATATTCCTGAAGCTGTAGCTAATCTTGCTCCCTCGCCTCAGATATCGTTTCATCGCACCCGCAAGGCTATTAACCCTAGCTGTACCGTTACCTTAGAAAAGTTGTGGGAAGATGCCTTGGAAATGGATAAAAAACTGGCTGAAGCCAAGTACAAACCAGAAAATTATCATAGCCGCCTTAAAGGAATTACCATTCGCTTATACGACTCATCAACAAATGATTTCCAACCTTCCCAACCAGATACTGAACTAGAACTAGAGAAACTTGTCCACATTGTCGGTTTATTGAACGTGGGCAAATCTACATTGCTTGATATTCTTATTTACCACTTCGCCAAACGGGGATATCGCTGTGCGTTACTTGTTAATGATGTTGTCGCCGCAGTGCGCCTCGCCTCCCTATTTCAAGATGGATTGAAAATTCCTGCGGCTCCCGTACTCGGAAGCAGCAATCGTTTTCAACATCTGGAAAAAGTTTACGAACCAATTTTGGCTACTTTGGGTGATGATATAGAAAAAGGAGCAACACATCCAGCATGGCGTTGGTTTAGTCCCGTCTGTCCCTTGTTAGCTCTTGTGCAATCAGAGGATAAGTGGGAGTTTGGCGACGAACCCTGTCACAACCTTTATCAAAAGCAAACTGCTACCAACAATGGCAACTCTAATGGAGAAGACGATGAGGAGTTGGAAGATTTGGAGGAGGGTGAGTCTGAAGATAAATATACCTGTCCCTTGTATTACAACTGTCCGCGTCATCAACTAGAACGAGACATTGCTCAAGCTTTGGTGTGGGTGTTAACCCCAGCGAGTTTCATTCATACTCGCGTTCCTTCTCAAGTTTTTGTAGAAAAACTGACTTTCGCTGAAGCCGTTTACCGCGAATGTGATTTTCTTTTTGTTGATGAAGCTGACAGAGTACAGGTGCAGTTTGACGAAGCTTGTGCTCCGGATGAAGTCTTAGTCGATGCTTCAGGAAATTCTTTATTAAATAAGTTAGGACTCAAATTCGCCACCGCTATTTACAATTCTGACCGCCGCAACATGGCAGCTGAACTCGTTGCAGTGGCGAAGAGAGCCAATGACTACGCTCAAATTGCCACTGACCTGATTCTTCCTCGGCTTCACAATCAGCCAAAACTTGTGGAATGGTTGGGACAAAACCCCTTCACGGGTCGTTCGCTGTTCGCCCACATTATCCATGACATCTTAACACCGGAAACAGAAGACAACGAAGCGTTATCCAAGCTTACACGAGCCGAACGCAGCAAAGAAAGGCGCAAGCGGATTGAGGCTGGTTTACCTCCGGAAGAGGAACGCGATCGCCGCAAAAAAATCATGCGAACACTGGAGGGATTTTTGCAAGCTCCCCTGAATCGTCGCAAAGGAGGAGAACTTTCCGACCTTGCCTTGACCCTACTGAGTGCCGAAAGTGACGTTAGGGCATTGGCTGAGGTTGCGGATTGGTTACGCAAATGGCTGGAATCAATGGAAATTTCTCTCACATCTCAAACCAAATTTGAGGAAGCCACGCGCCACCTGCATTTAGCTATTCTTGTGACGGTACTCAACGACAGGCTGGGTTTCCTAGTTGATAACCTGAGCGCACTCACTCGCTCGCGTGTTCTTGACCTACACGACACTAGCCTTGCCCTTGTGTACCGTCCACCCCGCGACTACCTCCCGGTTGTGCCATCTTCACCAGTGGGGAACATTCTGGGCTTCAGATATACACGCGATCGCAGTCACAAATCTGGTGGCAAGTTGGAGTATTTCCGCTACGTAGGAGTAGGTCGCTATTTACTCCTACATTTCCCCAATCTCTTTGCGGTTGACGGTTGGGATAGTCCCCATACGGTTCTGATTTCAGGGACTAGCTACGCTCCCGGCACTCCCGCTTATCATATCCGGGAAAACCCTACTATTTTGCTAGAACCCGCTAGCAATAATAACACGGCAGGTGACGCTGGCATTGGTGAAAGTGACTTTTTCTTCAGCCCGCAGCGCGACGCAGTTGGAAAGTATATCTCCCTATCAGGACTGCCACCTGCTAACAGAAGAAAAGCTGCTGACGATATGGTGAAGGCAATCTGTAACAACACAGCCCAAGCCAAAAGCTTTCTCGCTCAGTTATTCGAGACGTTAAAAAACCTGGAACAAAAGGATTCAGAACGGTGGGGCGATCGCCAACGCTTGCTGTTGATTGTTAACAGCTATAACGAAGCAGAGTGGGTTGAGTTGATTTTAAAACCCCTCTACCGCGTTGAACATCTTGAAGGCATTGCCACCCTGCGTCGAGATAATGCTCCGGCTCACTTAAATGGTATTCGTCGGGGGAAAATTCGGGATGTTAGCGCACTCCCCACCCAGATTGTTATTGCTCCTTTGATGGCACTAGAGCGGGGTCACAACATCCTTAACGAGAACCGCATAGCTGCATTTGGAGCAGCCGTGTTCTTGAGCCGACCGATGCCAGTTCCTGATGACTGGCAAACCACTGTCCAACAACTCAACAATTGGGCGCTGGAGAAATCTTGGGATTCCAGCTTGTACGAGCCACTGCAAAAGCGAAGCAATGCTCTCACACTGGCAAATGTAGAAAATGAATTTTACCAGTATGCGGTAGCGAAAATGCTCGACTTGAACTGTCGGGCGATGTTCTTCAAGCAACTAACTAATGATGAACGTTCTATACTTTGCTGGACTCAGTTGGTAAGTATTTGGCAAATCATTGGGCGTTTGGTACGAGGTGGTGTACCATGCATTATTCATTTTCTAGATACCAAGTTTGCACCACTATCGGTTGAAAGCAAACTCGATAGTGAAGCCACCTCTCTTTTAGTAGGGATTATCAAAGAACTTCAACTTGCTATCGAGGCTGAAGGAAAACAACCTTGGGAAAAAACTTTAGCGCGATCGCTCTACGGCGCTTTCTTCAACGCACTCAAAAAAACAAAGGAATTACGTTATGACCTTTAAACATATTCTCCCTGGGGCTTGGGAACTCACACAAGATGTGCAATACGAGCTTTTTTCTCTCCTGGTGCCTACTCCATGGCAGCAAGTCGCTAAATCTCTCGCTCAAAAACGTGTCAAACTTCTGGGTAGAGGTTATCCCTCTGTCCCCGTCTACTCCCTCGACCGTATCATAGCTGCTAGCTTTCCAAACATTATCACAACAGAACGTAATGGCTGGCAACGTCCTGGTGTACCTTGGCTCCTAGCAACAGAACGCGCCGATCTTTTTGATTTGCCTGGGTTTATCAAAGATTGGCTGCGCGAGGAATTTAGCAATTGCTTGGGTGATGATGAGGTAGAAACTATTCTCGACAAACTTGATGATGATACTTGGGAGTGGGAGGACGAGCCAAGAATTTATCCCTTGAGATCTCAGGAAAAAAATCAGTACGGCATTGATATTCTCTTTCAGGCGATACCAGATTTTCTGGCGGTTGAATTTCTGAAAAACCCAGAAGTCACTTTTGGCGTAAATAATCAGTACCAACTAACATTTTATCGAGTGGTCAGCCTTAATGGAGGAGCGGAACTGATGTCATGGCCTCCCAATCAGATTCCACTCATTAAAAATAACAAACAACTAGGAACAGCAGACATTTCGTTTGTCATCCGTTTCAACTTGCAAACAGTCCCTTGGCGCAATGAGCCGATGATTTACCATCAACTTTCGATTCGACGCTGGATCGCTGAGCCTCTAGAGCGTTTACCGTACCGAGGCGCGACTGCTTATATTGGGGATAATCGTCGGTGGTTAGATGGCAAAAGCCAACCATTCTGCTTCATTCCTTTGTCGATAAAGCAAACGATGACACAATTCAGTAGGGAACCGAGATGGTCTAGGGCTATTAACGAGTTACTGAAAATGAACGACTCTCCACTCCCGGACCCTAACATCTTAGCCAATGAACCAGTTTATAACTGGTCAGCAATTGGTGAAGATCCCAATGATATACAAGCTGCGATCGCCTACGATTCTCGACATCGCCGCGATGTCCCTTGTCTTGCTGGTGTAAGTCCACTGGATTTAGCCCGTCTCGATAGTGCTATTCAACATAAGATAAACCAAGAAAATGTTCTTGTTCGCCGAGTTGGTGAAGCAGTGAAATTACCTACAGTAAGGAAATCGGGTACAGATGTATTTTTCTGGGAAACAAGAAAATCAAAAAAGAAAGGTAGTCCAGAACCAGAAAACCGTAACGATTTATCTACACCAATGCAGCGACCAAAAATCGCAGCACCCGCAACATTTCGTTCTTCAGAGAATTCTCCCAACACGATACTGATTCTTTGGGAAACCCAAGAATGTCGAGATGCATTAATTGCTGAAATTCGGGAGTTACTTTTATTGTCACCAAAAGGGGAAACAAAAACATATGAAACCCTGACTGGAGTTACAGGAGAAGAAACTATTTATGAAAGTCCTTACGGTTGTTTGCGTATCAAAACTCAGCACGTTTTAGACCTCACACAAATCTTTGATATTGATAATCCTTCAGTAGAAGGTAAAAACAGACAACAACGGCGCATGAATTTGTTGGAGCAGCGCATTCATCAGGTTATTTCATCTTTACCCAAACCAGAGAAACTCAGTGGTACATTAATAGAAATTCAGCGCAAACCTTTTATAGCAGAGTCAGATCCAAAGTTAGCATTGCGAATTGGAACAAGGCAGGCAGGTTATGTCAATCAGCACATCCACGGTTTAACCAGTCGTAAAAAGGATGGCTCTGAGTATATAACCAAAGATGCTCCAAATCGAGTGCAAAAAGCTGTATGCGACTTACTACGACAATTTGGAATTTTGCCTGTTCCTTTAATCGATATTACAAAGGATGAAATAGATCCAAATATGTGGCTGACTTGTTTTCATGTTTTACGCCGCACCCGAAAAACAACAGCTAATAATATGGCTTCTAGTGTGGCGCTCGTGGTACGAGTTAACCCAGTAACAGGAATCGTACAGATCACTACTCCTTCTTTATTTCCCAAGCTAGGCTGGGTATCGTATCCAGACGGACTTGGATACCTCCTCCATGAAAAATGGGACCCTAATTCCTATGCTGATGAAACGACTGATGACATGAGTGATAAACAACAGTCTAGCGATATCAAAAGCGAACAACAGTTTTTCAATAAATTCGTTAGTGACTGTTTGTGCAAGTGCTTGGATACCCCAATTGAAGGGGAAAAACTTCCCCGCGTGCTATTCATGGCGGAAGCAGAAAATGCCCGCAAGATGCTGACATGGCTAAAAAACCCAGAACTACTTACCAACAATTTACCTGATGCACTGAAACGGCACATGACAGAATCTGAAATAAGTCGTTTGTGGGTTGTGCGATTGCGAGTTGCTGGTCATGGAGATGAAGTCCCTGTATGTGTTGTTAAGGGTTCTCCTGGTAGCCGAACGAGTGGACTATTCTGTTGGCAGGATGTTTGTGATGATGGGGAGACAGCGCTTTATCTAAGTGTTAGAAAACTGCTCAATACCGAGCAAGGTACAAACACATTAAAACCGAAACAGTCCCGGCTTGATAATGGCAGCCTACAAGCTGGTAACCCCAAACCATTAGAAATAGCTGTTGTTCATCACCCAGGAATTGACTGTGACAAGTTAGCTCGCTTCGTCCATAATCTTAGAGACCGATGGCCGTATTTTGCGAACGAAGTCTCTTTGCCGTTACCTTTTCCTTTTGCTACTCTAGCCAAAGAGTATGCAGTTAGTGCATTGGATGCAGCAGAATCCCTTGACTTAGAAGAGGAGGACAATGAAACCAGTTTTTAACATCCAACACACAACCAGTACAAAATTACACAAAAAGGGAACATTTCGCAGTCATTAGAGTTAAAAGTGTTGAAAATTACTGAATTTCTTCAAATCTTGTAACTCTGTTTAGTTAAATGGCGTTCTGTAAATAAAAATTTCTAGTTGCTATTTATAAGAAAAGCGAGGGAAGTATTAGCTATGTAGTTCTTGAAAAGAAAAGCTATATGGCAACTGGCAATGTTAATGATTTAGAAATTTTGACTTTAGAGCAATTTCTGAAGAATGCACAAATACAAAAAGCTTCCGATGTTCATATAGCAATTGGTGATGTTCCTTATTTTCGTATCCAAGGAATATTAGAAGCAAGTTCAGAACCTGTAGTCAATGAATTGACATTTTGGAATTGGGCAGAAACCGTTTTTAATGTGAATGAAATTAAGCAAATAAAATCTGGTTCTCCTATACAAATTTTTCGTCAATACCCTTTTGTTAATGTTTCTGTATCATGTTTTTGACTTTGCAGAGTGCTGTGATGGCAATTAGGTTTTTACCTTCTCATATCCCTACATTTGAGAAGCTAGGAATTCCTGTAGCATTAAAAAATATCTGTCAGCAGTCACAGGGATTAATTTTGGTTACTGGTGTAATTGGCAGTGGTAAAACGACAACTTTGGCTAGTCTTGTAGATTATTTGAATCGGGAAATGAGCCGAAAAATATTCATTATTGAAGAAGCGGTGACTTATGTATATCAAAATCATCAATTCTTAATTAACCAATGGGTGGTGGGAACACACACTCCCAACATTGTTCAAGGAGTGTTAACAGCATTAAAAAATGATGCCGATGTGATTGTGCTCAATGAGTTAAGCGATCGCCCTACTGTTGATGTTGCCTTAAGTGCCGCCCGCTCTGGTACTCTAGTCTTAGCTTGTGTGCAAGCAAGCAGAGCGATCGCAGCAATTCAAGAATTATTCAGTCTTTACAATACCCAAGAACAGGATTTTATTCGCTTCCGTCTGGCTGATAGTTTGAAAGCAATTCTTTCTCAACGATTAGTCCCTACCCTTACTGGGGAGTACAAACGTATAGCCATTTTTAACCTTTTGTTAACAACTGGTGTCGTTCGTACTCATATTTTAGAGGGTAGGCTACAGGATTTGTTACAACTTATGCAGCAAGGTCAAGAGCTTGGTATGTCTACTCTAGAGGTTGAATTGCACTCAGCTGTTACAATCCGATCGCATTACTCAGGAAATCTTTGCAGAAACCTTACAACAACTTAATTATAATTTTTCATAAAAGTTTGTGTCTAAAAGCTAAACCCGCGCCCATAACAACTAATAAACCCAAAAAAGCTGATGGAGAAGTGGGTTCGGGAACCGACCGAGCAATAGGAACTTGACGGATTGTAAAAGACTGATATAAATTCTTGCCATTCAAATCGTCAGGAATATCAATTGAAAACGTAAAATCAACAGATTCACCAGGAGCAACAGAACCTCCAGACCACTTGAGACTGTAAGAGCCATCGCGATCGAGTTTCCCAAACTTGGAAGAGGTGGGCTGTTCGTCACCATCCGAAACGCTAAAGTCGAAATTTGGAATTGCAAATCCAGGTGGAACAAGAATTACCTCAGGCGATCCGAAGTTATCATTAACTCCAAATCCAATCTGAAAGGTAAAACCATCCCAGGTAGAGCTTGTATTATTGACAACTGTTTGAGTGAAGAAATACTCTGTTATCCCTCCTGATGGTTCAACGAATACACGAGTATCCACTGAGTCAGTCGTTTTAAAGGTTATGGGAGTACAAGACAAACCAGGAAACTTGGTGATTTGATTCGGGCTTGGGGCTATGCTGTTGTCATTATTTGGGTATGGCGTAACCACAGCAGTTTGAACTTGAGCACAAAAGACATCACCAAGACCAAGCCCGGTGGGCGGACTGATACTAGTAATGGTGCGTGCTTGTGCAACTTCACTAAAACACAGACAAATTGCTAAGGTAGCTCCGAGGATTGTGGTGATTCGTGTCATTTTTAATTGGGGTAGTTGGCAACGTTCGCACTCTAGGTCTAAGTGCTTAGAAGTATACAGGTATAATTTAGACTTGACAATTTATCGGAGCAATCTGAGGAATTTACGCAAACAGCAGGAATTAATTAATAAAGTGACTGAGAAACGATAGCCCTGCCCGATCTTCCAAGAATTTTTTTGCTTGTAAGAACCGATAGCAAGCGCTTAATGAATTAAACTAGTTAATCGTAATGTAGTTTTGTTAAGCTTTTGGACAAGGTAATTATGGCTACCAGACTTTCAACAGCGGCAACAGTACCAACCATAGCTCCTGAACGGTCTAGTCAAGTTACTTACAAGCCATATCCAAATTATAAAGTTATAGTCTTGAATGATGACTTTAATACATTTCAGCACGTTCACGACTGTTTGGTGAAGTATATTCCGGGTATGACTAGCGATCGCGCATGGGAACTGACTAACCAGGTGCATTATGAAGGGCAAGCCATTGTTTGGGTTGGTCCGCAAGAACCTGCTGAACTTTATCACCAACAGCTGCGTCGAGCTGGATTAACAATGGCTCCTCTTGAAGCAGCGTAACAATAAAAACAATGACTAAACCCACTGAGGGCAGGCTTGTCTGGAATCACTCAACCCACATCAGCGGTCTCATCCCAATCCTAGAACGTCTGATTAAACAGAATGGCATTCAAACTGTAACACCTGGGGTGCTCGGGCGAGTAAAAGGTCACTGCCCTCATTTACAGTTGCGGGTATCTGTACCAATCCGGGGTGGCTTTAAAGTCATTGCACGTCATGGTAAAACAGTGCAAGAAGTGTTTATTCTAACGAACTTAGATAAAGAGCAACTCGAAGAGACGATTTCGGTTGCAATGAGAAAATGATTATAGGTTAGTTGTTAGTTGTTAGTGGTTGGTGGTTGGTTGTTAGTAGTTAGTGGGACAACAAATAACCACTAACTACTAACCAATAACCAATAACTAATAACCAATAACTACCCCTGAACACGACGCATTGCCAGTTTGTGTAGCGGTAAACTGACAACGCAAGAAAATGTTAAGAAATATGACAGTGCTGTTGTGATCCTCAAAGTCATCAGTAAAGCTTCCCAATCTGGTAAAACTACTTTCTCAATCGCAAAAGCAACGCAGTAAACCAGCCAGTACGAAAAGCTCATTCTAAACAAAACTTTCTCTGTTTCTTCTGCTTCATCGTTATTTTGCTTGCGTTCCCACAGTAATAGCAGACCAACAATACAAGCCACAAAGGAAACGGCAACTACAGAATCGTGACAGATGAAACTTAATGATTGCATTGGTATATATCCCGTAAAGATTCTATTGGAGATTAGTCTAAAGGAATAGGCTTTTAGGATATGCAAATAGTAACAAACTGAAATAGATTACTGCCGTTTTTGTAAACAAATAAAAAGATAAATAAATAAAAATTGCTCATTTGGGAATGAAATCAAACTAAGCCCTAGTAGGGTAAGCAATGCCCACCGTTCGATATTGGTGGGCTTTAGCCCTACCTACTTTTTTTCCAGATAGGCGTGTTTAAATTCTTTTATACACTACCGCGAATATACTTAAATTTGTGAAGTTATTAAAAACCAAAATATCCCCACGGTTCCATAAAATTTTAGGAAATAATTCGGTAGATGCCCAAAAAAGTATGTAATATTATTTACGCAATAGTGTTTTTATAGAAATCTCAAAAAATGTCGCTGAGACACTAAGGTTGATTGTTATGCTTGCTTGGAAAACAAAACTTTTAACTATCTGTTCTTTATGTTCGCTATTTTTTCCCACTACAGTGCCTGTTTTGGCACAAACGACTGTAGAAAATACCCCAACTACCACTGCTTCTGGTGTCTATCAACAAGCAAAAGAAAAGCTGCCTTCTGACCTGTATGCTATTTACCGTATTGTCGATCGCATTGCTCGTGCTAATGAAATTGATAGTCATCCTTGGCAAGTCAAGATTGTACGAAAATATGACATTTATAGCTTTGCAAGCGAAGAGAACTTGATAACAATTCACAGCAGTGTTCTTAACCAATTGGTAGCTGATTCCTCAGCCCTGGCTTGTCTGGTAGGTCATGAAATGGGTCATCATGTGAAGCGCCATACAGTTGTTGGTGAAACTCAAAAGGCTGAATTGCTTGCCAAAATTAAAGAGGAAGCCGAGCAGGAAGTTTTGGGGACAAAAAAAACTTCATCTACAGAGTCAACAGTGAGCTATGTTGGAGGTGCGATCGCCAACCATGTCTTACCCGGATTTCTTGGTAACTTAGTAAACGGTGTTCTAGAAAGAAGAAATACCAATAGAGCACAACAAGTAGAGAAACGTATAAAGGAGATTATTGCTCAAAAGACAGAAGATTTAAACCAACGCCTTGCATTACAAACCAAAGAGCAAGAATTAGAAGCAGATCAAATGGGTTATCTCACCTCTATCCGTGCGGGTTTTGAGCCAGAAGGATGTTTGCGAGCATTAGATATTCTTGCTAAAACTCCGGAATTTGAAACCGCGATCGCACCGACATCGATAAGAATAGAGTCGTTGAAAGATTTCATGACAAAAAACCCTCCTCAGACGTTAGCACAGGAAGGAGAAGCACGGATTTCTGCAACACAACCTTTAACCTATGACTTGTCGAAAAATGGAGAGTCACTCAAAATCAACTCCCGCCATGGTGCTTCAGTCGCAGATGATATTGATGCAAAGTTTGGGAAATGATAGTGGTTAGTGGTTAGTAGTTAGTAGTGAACTACTAACTCATGCTTGCTGTACGGACAATGGGGGTTATATCTAGGAAAGCTAAGTTTTCTCATTTTTGTTTAAGCTCATTTTCCAACACTTTCAGAATATTCTCCATTTCATCGGCAATATCAAAACCAACAATGTCGCAGGGTTTTCCATGTTTATTTTTATTGTTAATAGCATTTTTATTTAGTTTTTCAAAATAATCTTTATTAATCTTATTTTTTATTTCACTACCTACACCAATAATGAAAATCTTAATATGTCGTTGGTCGTCAAGCTTTTTACAAGTGGCTTTAATAAGTTCTTCAAATTCTTCTCGATCGTCAAACTGACCATCTGTGTAAATAATAAAAAACGCTGGTTGAGGTTTGGGTTGATCTTCCTCGTCAAAGTATATATCAAGAAAATGTTTTAATGTAGGTACAATAAATGTTGCTTGATCGGGTTCGTGTTCTCTAAAAATATTCTCTACTTGGCTAATATTCCTGACTTTAAAAATCTCATTATTAAATTTATTACGACTGAACAAACAAATAGAAATTGAATCAGTAATTTTTTTCTTAAATATACTATTTACATGACCCATAACCATTTCTCTCAGACTATCCCAACGGCTCAAATCGCTGTTAGCTGCATCCTGTTTGGCCATAGAGCCTGATTGATCTATAAGCAAAAACACATTTCGATTATGAAGTTCATCGAGCGTTAAATCTACCATAGAGACCTCCTGTTTAAATTCTTCTAATAAATTTTTTTCACTGGATAAAGTGTGTGACTTATTTTGTTTATGTTTTCTATCTTTGATTGTTGCAATAATATTATTCAAAAAATCAAAAATACATTTCTTTATATCATTATAAATAAGCCTTCTTGTTTTTAAAATAATTCTACTATGATTATAATAATTG
>NZ_WJFC01000095.1 GCF_009725235.1 Scytonema sp. UIC 10036 | reverse complement strand
CGCTTCCCCAGTCCCCACATCCCCCAACTCTTCTATTCCTTGGGAACTACCATACATTCCCACTCCAACTTCTACGTTAACCCCCAGTCCCAACTCTCATTCCCAACTGCCAACTCCTAATTCCCCAATTGCCAATCCCCTGATTGACGATAGGGGCAATATTGAAGCGGGCGATCGCTTACTGCTGATTATTGAAGATGACTTGAATTTTGGGCGCATTCTGTTAGACTTGGCACGGCAACAAGGATTTAAATGTATCGTTGCTGCCAACGGTAGTACGGGGTTAGCTTTAGCACAACAATTTCAGCCTGCTGCTATCATTTTGGATATTCGCTTACCGGGAATGGATGGTTGGACGGTGCTCGACCGCTTAAAGCATGACCTCAAAACCCGTCATATTCCAGTACATATTATGACAGTTGAGGAAGGGCGGCAACGTGGTTTGCAACTAGGTGCAATCGCTTACTTGCAAAAGCCAGTTAGCAGCGAAGCCTTGCATCAAGCGTTAAACAAGATAAAAGGTTTTGTCGAACGTCGAGTTAAGAGTTTGTTGGTAGTAGAAGATGATGATACTCAACGTCATAGCATTGTAGAATTGATTGGTAACAGTGATGTTGCCACCACGGCTGTCAAAACAGGCACTGAGGCGTTAGAAGCTGTACGCAACAAACATTTTGATTGCCTTGTTCTCGATTTGGGATTACCTGATATGACTGGGTTTGAACTTATCGAAAGAATTAAGCAACACCCCAATGGTGAAGCACTCCCAATTATTGTCTACACGGCAAGAGAGTTAACTCGGACAGAAGACACTCAACTTCGGCGCTTGGCAGAAACAATAATTGTCAAGGATGTACGTTCTCCAGAACGTCTTTTGGATGAAACGGCTTTGTTCTTGCATAGAGTTCAAGCTGAATTACCCGCACCAACGCAACAAATACTGGAAAAATTGCAAAATTCTGACCCCGTGCTTGTCACCAAAAAAGTTCTCATCATAGATGACGATGTACGCAACATTTTTGCTCTCACCAGTATGTTGGAACGCTACCAAATGCAGGTTCTGTATGCTGAAAATGGTAGAGATGGCATTGAACTTTTACGAAAGACACCAGATATTGATATTGTGTTGATGGATGTCATGATGCCTGAAATGGATGGTTATGAAACAACTCGCTTGATTCGTCAAGACAGTAAATTTAAATCTCTACCCATTGTGGCGCTGACTGCTAAGGCAATGCAGGGTGACAGAGAAAAATGTATTGAAGCTGGTGCATCAGATTACATTACCAAACCAGTAGATACCGAGCAATTGCTCTCACTGCTGCGCGTTTGGTTGTATAGGTAACAGTGACCAGTGACCAGTGACCAGTGACCAGTTTTCCTTGTTCCCAACCTGAGGCTGGGAACGAGAGGAATCTAAAATCTAAATTATTATTATTTGCTAAAAAATGTGGTTCTTCAGTACATTTTATGGAACAGAATAATAAATCAAACCTAATTACAGGCTGAACTCCTTGCTGTAACTGGATTTTAAGTTTTTGAGATTTTCTATAAAACTGGAATTTTAATGCTGTACCATAAAACCACCGGAAGAGCCAAAAATGTTTTCTAATCTAAGAATTGGCTACAAGATAGGCGCAAGTTTTGCATTAGGGTTAGCAATTCTTGGTACTGTTGGATTCATTGCATACCGCACTACCAATAATCTTATTGAAAATTCTCGCTGGCAAACTCATACTTATGAGGTGCTTGGAAAGTTAAATGATTTAGTTTCTCAGCTTAAAGATTCTGAAACAGTACAACGTGACTACCTACTAACTGGGGACAGGCGTTATTTGGAATCTTACAATATCACACTTTCAGTTATTGATAAGACAGTCAAAAATCTTCGCGAACTAACAGCAGATAACCCCAACCAGCAGCGCCGACTAGATGCTTTAAAACCAAGAGTTGACCGGAAATTAGCTAATATTCAAAATTCTATTTTCTTACAAGACAAACGAGGAATTGAATCTATCAGGCAATTCTTAAGAACAGATAATGGCAAAACGGTGACAGATGAAATACGGCGCATAATTACTGAGATGGAAACAGAGGAGCGTAAATTATTAGAACAGCGTTCTCTCTCAACTCAATTAGCTACCAAACAAGCAATTGATACTCTTGTTTATGGTATCCCGTTATCTTTTCTATTTTTAACTTTAATTGCTATTTATCTCAATAGAAATATTTCTAAACCTTTGCAAGAAATCTCTATAGTGACTCAAAAGTTGGCAACAGGAGATTTATCTTTGAGTGTATCTACTGGAAAGCGCCAAGATGAAATTGGGGTGTTAGCGCAAGCGTTTAACCAAATGATTGTCAATTTACGGGAGACAACTCTTAGAAACAATCAAGAAAACTGGCTGAAATCCAATCTAGCTAAATTTAGCCAAATGTTACAAGGTCAAAGAAGTCAAGAAACAGTTTCAAGAATGGTTCTCAGTGAGCTAGCACCGTTAGTAAGCGCACAACAAGGTGTGTTTTATATATTGGATTCTGTTGATAAGCAGCCAATGCTAAAGCTTCTCAATAGCTATGCTTACCAGCAACGCAAGCACCTATCTAATCAATTCCGTCTGGGGGAAGGATTGGTTGGACAATGTGCTCTAGAAAAACAAAAAATTATACTAACAGATGTACCGAGTGATTACATCAGTATTGTTTCTGGTTTGGGAGAAGCTAAACCGTTGAATATTATCGTGCTACCTGTATTATTTGAAAATCAAGTCATAGCAGCGATAGAGCTAGCCTCCTTTCAACGCTTTCAAGATATTCATCTAACATTCCTAGATCAAGTCACTGAAACTATTGGTGTCGTATTAAATACGATTAATTCTGATACTCGTACTCAACAACTGCTGCAACAGTCCCAAACTTTAGCGCAACAGTTGCAAAATCAGCAAGAAGAACTCAAGCAGAGTAACGAACGATTGGAACAACAAGCGGCTGAGTTGCAAGCATCGGAAGAACTTTTGATTCAACAGCAACGAGAGTTACAGCAATCTAACGAAGAATTACAGCAGTTAAACGCTGAACTTGAAGAAAAGACAGAGTTACTGTCCGCAGAAAAAAAAGAAGTCGAACGCAAGAATCAAGAAATTGAATATGCAAGATTCTCTTTGGAAGAAAAAGCAGGACAATTGGCGCTTTCTTCACAATACAAGTCAGAGTTTCTGGCAAATATGTCCCACGAATTGCGGACACCGCTAAACAGTTTGCTAATTTTGGCTAAGTTGCTAGCAGATAACGTAGATGGTAATCTAACTGACAAGCAAGTCGAATACTGTAGCACAATTTACTCGTCGGGTAAAGACCTTTTAGCATTAATCAATGATATTCTCAACTTAGCTAAAATTGAATCGGGAACGATGTCAATTGACATAGACCAAGTGTCGATCGCCGAATTATACGAGCAGGTTGAACGTACTTTCAGACAAGTTGCTGTTGAGAAAGGACTCAATTTCGTCATTGAATCGGCTCCCGATCTCCCAAGAAGTCTTCAGACTGATGCAAAACGTTTGCAACAAGTGTTGAACAATTTGCTGGCAAATGCTTTTAAATTTACAGAGCAAGGCGAAATCCGCTTGCGGATCTTTGTTGCAACACGGGGATGGAGCCGCGATCGCGAAACTTTAAATCGCGCTCAAATTGTCATTGGTTTTGCTGTCAACGATACAGGTATTGGCATTGCACCTGAAAAACAGAAAATCATTTTTGAGGCGTTTCAACAAGCAGATGGGACTACCAGTCGTAAGTATGGTGGTACTGGTTTAGGCTTGTCTATTAGCCGCGAAATTACCCGCCTGCTAGGTGGAGAAATTAAGCTTGTCAGTCGCCTGGGTGAGGGTAGCACTTTTACACTTTACATACCACTTGGACAAGACAATTTAAAATTACCCCCTCAAGATTCAAAAATTCCAACTTCCCCCACTCTCCCCCTCTCGCCTTCTTCTCCTCTCCCACCTTCCTCTCCTCTCCCACTCCCTCCCAGTCCTCTAATTGATGACAGGCGTAACCTCGAAGAAGGCGATCGCGTACTTCTCATTGTGGAAGATGACCTAAATTTTACCCGCATCCTTTTAGATATGGCGCGACAGATGGAGTTCAAGTGCATTGTTGCCCATAATGGTAGTACGGGTTTGGCACTCGCACGGCAATTTCAGCCTGCAGCGATCGCGCTTGATATCCGTTTACCAGGAATGGATGGTTGGACGGTGCTCGATCGCTTGAAACACGATCCGAATACGCGTCACATCCCAGTGCATATCATGACTGTGGAAGATGAAAAGCAACGCGGCTTGCAACTAGGTGCGATTGCTTACCAAAAAAAACCTATAAGTACTGAGGAGTTGCATCAAGCGCTGACTGAGATTAAAAGTTTTGTTGAACGTCGGGTGAAAAACCTGCTAGTTGTAGAAGACGATGAAACTCAACGGTATAGCATCGTAGAATTGATTGGCAATAGTGATGTTGTTACCACTGCTGTAAGTACTGGTGCTAAAGCCCTAGAAGCGATACGTAGTCAGCGTTTTGATTGTGTAGTTCTGGATTTGGGCTTACCCGATATGAATGGGTTTGAACTCATTGAGCAAATCAAGCAACATCCCAATGGTGAAGTCCTGCCGATCGTTGTCTACACTGCAAGGGAGTTGACTAGGACAGAGGACATTCAGCTGCAACGCTTAGCAGAAACAATTATTATCAAAGGTGTACGTTCTCCAGAACGCCTCCTTGACGAAACAGCCTTATTCTTACACAGGGTTCAGGCAGAATTACCCGCACCCAAGCGACAAATATTAGAACAGTTGCATACCAGCGATCGCGTGCTTACGGGTAAAAAAGCTCTCGTTGTCGATGATGATGTACGTAATATCTTTGCTCTGACAAGTATGTTAGAGCGCTATCAAATGCAGGTTTTATATGCAGAGAATGGTAAAGATGGCATTAATATTTTGGAAAACACGCCAGACATTGATGTAGTTCTAATGGATGTGATGATGCCTGAAATGGATGGTTATGAAACAACACGTCAAATTCGCAAGCACGGTAAATTTAAATCTTTACCAATCATCGCATTAACTGCCAAGGCAATGCAAGGCGACAGAGAAAAATGCATTGAAGCGGGTGCATCGGATTACATTACCAAACCAGTTGATACCGAGCAATTGCTGTCTCTACTACGTGTTTGGTTGTATAGGTAGCAGTGACCAGTGACCACTAAAATTATGCGTTCTAACCAAATGAAAACTTACGATTGGATTGTTGTTGGTGCTGGTATTACGGGTGCTGCACTCGCTTATGAACTTGTTAAAAAGGGATATGCAGTTCTGTTGTTAGAACAGCACGCAATTCCACAAAATGCTACTAGATATAGTTATGGTGGAATCGCTTTTTGGTCTGGTACTAGTCCACTTACCAAACAATTATGTGCTGAAGGCATTGCACGCCATCAAATCTTGTCGGAAGAATTAGATTTTGATACAGAATTCCGAGAATTAGATTTACTTTTAACGATTCCTGCGGACACCAATCCAGAAGAAGTGGCGGCGTCTTACACTCGCTTTGCCATTCCTCCTACATTACTTGGCGTTAAAGAAGCTTGTGAATTAGAACCTCTATTGAATCCAAATGCGATTGCAGGCGCTTTAACTGTCAAACACGGTCACATTCACCCAGACAAAACAGCCCTTGGTTATATTACAGCTTTTTTGCGTGCTGGAGGCAACATGAAGATCGAGCAAGTCACAAACCTCCTCCCTACCCCCTACTCCCTATCCCCTATCCTCTCTGAAGTACAGACCACTACAGAAATGTACTATAGTGCTAACACTGTTGTTTGTGCGGGGGGTCTCAGCCGACAATTATTTCAGTCATCTAACGTTGCCATCAAGCTGTATTTCACTCACGCGGAAATGCTCGAAACTCCACCTGTAGGTAGCTTACGATTAAAAACCTTGGTTATGCCCGCACATCTCAACCGATTTCAATTGGAGATTGAATCTTCTAAAAACGATCGTGTGTGGACACAACCCGATTGTGAAGTTCTACCCCCCATTCTTGATACGGGCGCTGTTCAATTTAAAGATGGTAGCTTCCGATTCGGTCAGATTAGTCGTGCTTTGACAAACCCCTTAGCTCGTACCGATTCGGCAGAAAGCGAAGCAATAATACGAGAGGGGCTGAAAAAAATCTTGCCTATTTTGGGGAATTTATCAGGAACTTGCCATCGCTGTTTGGTGTCATTCAGTCATGATGCACTTCCTGTAATCGGTCTCATTTCCGGACGTGAAAATCTTTACGTTTTTTCCGGATTCAGCAACCCTCTCGCCTTCGTACCGTCTTTGGCTCAACGTTTTGCTAACTGGGTGTCTGGAGAAAAAGATGAAATAATTCTTAAATTGTCTCCCCAACGCTTGTAAAACTCTTGCCAAAGACAGCTATAATAAAAACTAATAGCTTCTTTAGACAACAGTATCCACAGTAACATTGAAATGCTATTCTAGCATTCGCGGTTGTGAATGTAAACCCTGTTTGTGCCATTTGCCGGAACAATTTCTTGCTCCTCCAAAACGGCTTTAACGACATCGGATGCAGCAAGAGCTTTGACTCCTGCAGCAGATATTTCGATAGGAATTGAACCCAATGCGTCAGGTCTTTCTGCTAATTCCTTGCCGCCGAAATCCTGGACGATCTTCTTGATGTAACCTAGCGCTTGCGCGGCTGAGTTACGAATCCCTTCCATTGTGGCTCGCCGTTCGGATCTAGTTAAGCGTGAGTTAACTGGGCTGTCAAAATTCTCCAGTTTTAAAAACACGATCACGCTTACCTTTTGCTGGGGGGCCAGGTGGCCCAACCGACAGGCAAACTCAGAACTAATTTTATTTTTCTTTAAAGCTGTGTTGTTTGAGTACATGATGCACGTTCCTGGAGGCTCAACTACTAAGAGCATTTAACGCTTCCACGGGTTGCACCACTCCCCATCCCCAACGGTTGTCGGGACGACGGTCGGTTCCGCCTGGATGCTGTGCCGTCTCCTTCAGTGCAGTCATAATATCCGTCACAGGTGCTGTTGGCTTCGCCGCCATTAATAGCGCCGCCGCACCCGCAATATGTGGGGTTGCCATAGAAGTGCCATCCATATAGTTATACTCGTAGGTTCCGTTTGGTGTTTTCGTCGGTGGTATGCAAGAGTAGACCTGAGCACCTGGGGCAACAACATCTGGTTTTGTGACCAAATTGTTTGATTCGTCTCCAGGAAACACAAGGCTTGCTCCGCTACTAAAGAAAGCGACATCAACCCTGTCGTCTGGCAGTTTTTCTATTGCACCCACACTGAAGGCATTGTATGCATTACCAGGTGAGCTAGTATTACCGTGGTTTTCGTTGCCGATCGCTACTACTGGTAAAATACCATACTGATTCACGAGAATGTCAAGTACCTCAGCGAAGAGAGGTTCGTAGTAGCTAAGACCTAAAGACATATTTATAATATCAGCCCCTCTTTCGATAGCCCAAGATATACCTTCCAATAAAGTTCTCAGAGTGGTATCGCCTATCAGCACACCAGCAACCAATAAATTAGCTTGTGGTGCAACGCCAATGGATAAACCTCTAGCAGTTTGTCCGCCTGCAATAGTTCCACAAACATGAGTCCCATGCTGCCCGCAATCAAAAGCCGGAGTTGCATTAATCCGCCTCCCCAGAGGATCGATGACAACAAATTCTTTGACTCGTTTTTGGAGTGCTGGATGAGCGGCATACACGCCTGTATCTAAAACAGCGACGTTGATGTTTTCTCCAGTTGTCTTTTCCCATAACTTGGGAATATCGAGTTGTCTGAGTCCCCAAGTGAAATTTTCTTTACTTTCCTCAGCGAATAACTCAGAATATTCAATTTTTCTTGGCTGAATCAGGTGAATTTTCTGATTGGGCAAAATAGCAACAACATTAGGTTGTTCTACCAAAGCCGCCAACGTTTTGGGAGTCACTTCAACCGTTGCTACTGGCAATGCACCGGAACCAATGGTAGCAAACCCCAGAGGTTCGTCGTGATATCCTTTGTCAAGAGTGGCTTCTTGGTAATCATCAAAGATTTCAGCCGCTACTTGAATAGCTGCTTGCTGTTGAACCTGAACCAACCGCTTTTTTAATTCGCGCAAACGCCCTCTTGGTGGTAAGCCTTCACTAGGCGGCGCTTCGTAGATCACAATCGCATCCCGTTTGTCATCTTCTCCCATTTCAGCAAGAAAAGGTTCAAAAGCTGGTGAAATTTTGTTTTCTAGATTCATTGCGATCTACCTCTTACTCAATTAAGTGTTGTTAGCTTAATGATTGTCTATAGTAAAACTGCGGATTTTTTACTCATCTTCAGTATTAATTGACTGTAAATCAATCAACCCCTTTTAAAATCCTATTAAAGTCATGATATTGACGTTTTTGTTTGGTAGAGCAATTCCCAAGCAATTGATTGGTACCTTGATGGGGGGACGAATTTACCGTTTAAAAGTCCCCAGATGCTTTTAAAAATAGCAAAAATTTAACTTATGATGAATTTTTACAGATGGTTTGACGTTATTCTAAAAAATGTGGTAAGCAATCCTGACCGAGAAGCTTAAATAGAAAAATCATTTATTATATAAATATAGCTTATATCATTTTCAGGAATTAAACAATAAAATTATGTACTGTTCAAATCTTGACGATACCCCTAGGGGTGAAAATATATTTTACATATACTTCATATGTTATTCGTTAAAAATACACATTAACCTTAAGTCTTTGTAAAATAGGAACATTTTGGATTTTAGATTTTAGATTTTGGATTGGTGATATTTATTCGTAATTTTTCCTTGTCTCCCAAGTCCCCAGTCCCCAGTCCCTGGTCCATAGTACGCAGTCCCAAAATTTCTGCTACTTCCTGTAAAAGCTGATTTTGTTCTTTTTGAATTTCCTCTAAACGAATATAAATATCTGCCAATCTTTGCTGTTTACCCTGAAGAATTAGTTGAGCCTTATCAGGTAGTAAAGATGCTCTATCACCATCACTCATCTGAGTACTTGTAACTTGTTTTGCACCTGAAGCACCAATTTTGCTAAATGATTTAAGACCCCTTTTGGCAAGAAAGTGAAGTCCCCTTAATGGAAGTCGTAAAAGTGACAGACTTGCTGCTTCAATAAATCGGCTTATGGCTTTTATAAAACTACTGAGGAGAGAAACAGCGAACAGCAGGATAACTACACTAATAATTAGGTGGTGTGCCGCTACGTCAATAAGTTGTACTAACTTGAAAAGTATAGGGTGTTGCTCAACCCAATGATTTAGGGATGAAGAGATAGCAGTTTGAACTGTTTGCGTGGTTGTGTTCTTTATTTGTTCGGCAGACTGTAGGGTCTGTTCTAAGTTAAAAGTCGGTAGTGGGGGAAAGGCGAGTAAGGAAAACATGGGAGACAAGGGGGACAAGGGGACAAGGGTGCAGGGGGATAAGGCGAGTAGAGGTGAGAATTGAGTATCAATTCTCAATACCTAATTCTCAAATCTCGATTGCTAATTCCGGTTTTAGACACTCTAGCCTATCTTATGCCACGATTCCCTCGCATGAAATGATACGGATACCAGTTGTTTTGTCTCCTGAGTGCTGTAACGACGCTCTAGTGATGATACTAGAGGTTTCAACATGGACTAAAGACAATCAAAGGAATATTTTGTCGATCGAGAAGTAAAACCTGTTGCCTGACTCCGCTATAAGATATAGAAAAGATTGCATAACATCAAATTTGACAAGACTTGTAAAGAAATAGCGTGATTTTTCGGGATCGTGTATGATTAATGTGTAAGATTTTCATAAAAGCAATACTCCGGGGGTAAGTAAGTTTCTGCAAAACTGTGGCTCAAGTCCTATTGAGTATAGTTTAAAGCAGTGACTGTATTGTGATTGAAGTCACAAAAAACTCATACTAGAGGGTAAAGTGCGATCGCCCCTAAGTAGGAGGGAGATCATATGGTTAAATTGTTACAAATAGAGCGAGACGAGCAAAGCTAGCCGCTCGGTCTGAAAGATAAAATACCTTCTCTCATAAGCAAGGGTGCAGCTACCTTTACCTTAGGGTAAAGCCTAATTCTCATGGGAGGTTAAATATATGAAAATGTTGTGTGAAAATACAAATCAAGAGAATGAATCTGTGCTAGCAGCAAACCCAAAGCGCAAGATTGAAAAAAATTTTATTTGGCAGGTAGCTAAGTAGCTGTTAATAAAGCTGTTTCAGTTCTAAGCCCGTAATCGATATTAAAATCTCGATTGGCTTTTTGTCAAGTGAAAAACCTCTGCCTTTGTCTATTTGCCACATATAAAAATGTAAGTCTTATGAATACGCTCGCTCATTTATTAAGTGTATGTGCCCTTTCCGTGTCTGCGATGACCGCTATGTCTGCTGTCAGTACTGCACAGACTACACCAACACCCAGCACCCAAACACGGCCTATTAATACAAATAGTACACCAATACCCAGCACCCAAACGCAGCCTATTAATACAAATAGTACACCAATACCTGCAACTGAAACACAACCAACCAATACAAATACTACAAATCCCCGCTCGCAAACTACAAATAATACAAACACACAGCAGATTTGCTCGTATAACACTGTTGAGGGTTTATTACCTCCACCATCAAATCAGCAGAAAAATTCTCCGCTTTCCTATTTAGCACAGCAAGGTTTTGTGCAAAATGCTGAGGGGGCTTGGGTGTGTTATGCCAATGACGAACAAAAACCAGGGCGCTACTATACGCTTTTCAAAGTACAACAAATCAACGGAGCGCTAATAGCTACCTCTTTTCTAGACCAAGGGACTCCGCTCCAAGAGCAAGGCGATCGTACCGTTGAATTGTTTATGAAGCTCATCCAGAATCATACAAAAGCGAATACACAGAATCAGGCAAGTATACAAAGATACTTGTCAGCATTTGTTTCCTTAGTTGAGCAAGGTAAAGTACAACCGTCACGGCGAGGTTATCTGTTTGACCAACCCAGTCGCGGGCTTGTTTTATACCACCCAGTTGCAGGAGGAGACCTGCAAGGTACGGGAATCACCATAAATATTAACGCGCCCCAGAACTTAGTTGCTTCTCCTGCGTCATAACACTTACGCACTGAGTTTTTTCATTAAAACCGTATCAAGACCACAGACCATACCAAGCGAGAATGGAGGTTAGGCTTGTTTAAATCCCGTATCGTAAAAACCGCAATTGCGTTCACATCCTATTTAGCAGCGATAATCACTGCACCACAGCAGGCATTAGCGCAGTTAAATGTAGGTATTCATGGAATCCAACCAGGGCTAGAACCAAATTATCTTCAATACCAATTGTCCGGGCGGGATTTAACCCTACTGCGCGGTATCCCCACCTGTGATGTGGGGTTTGGTGCAGGCTGTAATAAGTCTGCAACAATACTTCAACAAATAGTAGAATCCAACAACGGTCCTACTTACCAAGAATTACTTATCCGTGCAGCTGGTGGGCAAGCAAACTTCCAGAATTTTGCCTCCTACTACGGCAATAACCCCAATCTCTCATTAGTACCTTTGTCCTCATTCTGGGCAAACGATGACCCATATATTTTAGATGGATATAGATATACTCTCGGACAGTCAGTTGGTAGAACACCCGTACAAGGTTTGGGGCAGGTAACGAAAAACTTTTACTGGTCGCCAGAGGGAAGTGGAACATCTGAAAGCCTGCGTGACGGATTGCTGGATTTGAAATACTCTTACGGACGGTTGCTTCTAGAAGAAGCAGCAAAAATTCCCAACGCCCAACAACAAATCCAGGCTTTAAATCTTCCGTCAGACGTTAAACAACTTTATGCACGTCAATTTTCTCAAGGAGTGCGTTCATTAAGGAGTGGGAATCAAGCACAACTCCAAAACAATATTCTTGAGGTGCTGTCACTGCCGATTAATCAAAGTAATGCAGAGTATAACCGTCCTCCGCTTGGTATTCCTGAAGAGTATGCTGTAGTCACTGGGATCGCTCTCCCAGGTGACTCTTTTATTGCTGCCCTACCAGGAGGCTTACCAGTTGGAGATGCTGACACCTTACTTCCTCCTTTTCTAGTTCAAGGAGACGTTGTATCTCAAGCAGTCCCCGGTGGCGGTCGTGGTGGTGCATTCCCCTTCTGGGTACTTGGTGCTATTCCCCTAGCTCTTATACCTTTTGCCTTTGGTGGCGGTGGTGGAGATGATGACTCAGATACAGAAAATGCACCCCCACCTCCAGTTGCCCCTCCAGTCAGCGAACAACCTCCTGTAACTCCTCCTGTAGGTGAACAGCCGCCTGGAGAACAACCACCTGTGACTCCACCTGTGACGCCTCCAGTAAGGATACCCGAGTCCTCAACATTAACACCCCTGTTGGTACTCACACTGGTAATGTCTTTATTTGGTTATAAAAAGTGGCGTGTACATAAAAGTTAAAAGAACTTCTACTGTCTAATAGCTTTAACCCGGATTTCTTACAGGTTCCACAAGCGGACTCTTTATCACCTTTGCCCAAATGATGTTTTGGACATTTTTGATGGGCTTTTGATTCCAACAGAGTGTTGAACACTTTATTTAACAGCCAATATAGGTTTTATAAGCTTTAGGAAATTGGTGAGAAATCCGGGTTATTCCTTGTCAGATTTAGAAATGAAAAACGACCTTAGGAAAGGGGTTTGAATTTTAAGTTAACACAAATAGCAACGACGCTTTCCGCATTCAAAGTGATGTGTTTGTAGGAAATTTGTAAGAAATTATTTAATAAATTTTCTACATTAATAGAATTTCCAGGCTGTATCAAATTGTATGCGCTAACTTTGTGTCAAGCGCTAATAGAATAACGTCAAGAGGCGAGTTGTGAAAAAAACTTTAATTCTAATTCTGGCTACACCTACATACCCTAACGAATTGCGTTTTCGTTTTGATAAAGAAATTAGAGAAATTGAAGACACTATTAGACGAGCAGTAAGAAAGGATTTGTTTGAAATTAGGGTTAGAAATGCTGTACGTCCCAGTGATATTCGTAGAGCACTTGCTAGTTGCAATCCATGCGCTAAAGCGCAACTACAAACCTAAGATAAACTTTTTCTGCTCTGGAATGATTTTCTATCTTTCAAGAGATTCACTAGTAATCTCTTGTAAAAGAGCATCAATATCTGTTTTCTTCAACAAGATTCCATCCACTTCTTCAAAGATTCTAATAGCTTCTTGATAGGTGGATGCAGAATCGTATTGATCCTCGAAGTATTCGCCATTTTTATAACCGTAAATAATTAAATTAGAATCTACTTTTTTAATAAAGTTTTGAGGTGAGATAATATCTCTTACACTTTGAAAGTATCCAAAGAGATAACTATAAAAGTAACTTAAAAAGCAATTAATTTCTTGACGGGAAAATTCTAATTCAAACGGCTCTCTCAATCTTTGTGTCTCGTACCCATATATACTATTTTCTATGATTCTATAAAGGCTAAAATAAACAGAGCCTCTCCGATCGTAAATATTCATTAAATAATATAAGTTTCCTATTTCTTTCTTAACTACTAGTAATATAGGAAAACAGAAAGAACTTTTCCAATCATCGAATAAATTACTACTCTCTCCAAAAATCCATTCTAAAATAACCAATGTTTCTGCTAAGTTCAGTCTATTCTCTCCCTGGCGATCGCTGAGATAAAGTTCCAGATAAAAGCGAAAATCATCTGCTATTGGGAGGCTATTGTCTCTTAATTTTTCATACTCTGACTTATCTAACCTCCAAAGCTGATACTTAGTATCACCTTGGTGTAGATCGAGCTTGCATCGCTTTTTGACCTGCTTAATGACTTGCCTCATAAGTTACCCTAGAATTGAGAGCGGACTTTCCGTAGCAAATAGAATTCTCGGCTGTACAGGTATAACCTGCAAGACAAGAGTTTCAAAATTCTCAACATTGATTTTTCCCTTCTTTCATAGTATATTCGTACTACGAAAGAAAACAACATTCCTTGCATTGTTTATCTACAGATAAACAAAAACAAGATCCTCGACTTTTCTAAGAAGTCGGGGATCTTGCACTCCTTACCAATGCAAAAGCAGCCCAACCAACACAAGGACTTGACGTTTGGGCTGAAATTGCTGGCTTGGTTAGTTGTGATTTGTTAGTTGTTAGTTGTTCTATCAACCACTAACCACTAACTACCCACGACTAACAATTTATGAAGCTGATTCTCTAGTCGCTGCACTAGAACCTAATTTCTTTGGTAGCCCAGAGGATTCACGATTGGTGGAAGATTCGCGACGCGCTCCACCTGTCCGGAGTTTGGGCTTGGGAGTCCGTCTGTCTCCATCTTGGTTACCAGCTTCTGCTGTCCAGGAAGAGCGGTGCCGATCGCGATCGCCGCCACCTTCGCCACGGCGGTTTGAGCGCAGTCTGGGTTTGGGAGTTGGAGGTACGAGATCTTCTTCTGGAATATCTTCTGTTTGCAACCAAGCAGGGCGAGTTTGATCGTAGGTGATTTGTAACGCTGCTGCTGCGATCGCTTGAGGATCGTATTTTTCGCTCAACTCGTTGACAATTGGCAAGAATGAAGCTAAGCGCTCGCCAGCCAATGCTTCACGAACTTGAACTTGCAGTTTGTCTAACTGTTTTGCTTCAATCTGCGCCCGTGTTGGAATTGACAGAACTTGCCAATTTTGCTTAATGTGTCGTTCAAAGAGTTGCTGCTTGCGACGTTCAAAAGGCTGTACTAAAGTAATCGCTGTTCCTTCTTTTCCGGCACGTCCTGTACGACCAATTCTATGGACGTAAGTTTCTACGCTGTCAGGTAAGTCGAAGTTGATTACGTGAGACAACTGATCGACATCCAAGCCCCGTGCTGCAATATCTGTTGCTACCACCCAACGGACTTGGCGATTGCGGAATCTAGTTAACAACCGTTCCCGCGCTTGTTGTGACAAGTCGCCATGATATTCATCTACACTATGACCTGCTGACTGAAGTTGATTGGTGAGTTCAGCCGCAGTACGTCTGGTGCGGACAAAGATCAAAGCTGTTTCTGGATCTTCCATTTCCAGGATGGGCTGTAAAGCTTTTGCTTTTGTCCAGTGACGGGGCACTACATAAGCCACCTGATTAATTTTATTAGGAGCAGCTTTAGGTTGCTCGACAGTAATTGTCACTGGGGAATTCAAAAATCTATTCACCAGCTGGCGGATTGATGGTGGCATTGTTGCTGAGAACAAAGCTGTTTGACGTTCTTCTGGCGCTTGGGACAGAATTTTTTCAACATCATCAATAAAGCCCATGCTTAACATTTCATCGGCTTCATCCAACACCATCCACTTGACTTTATCCAGTTTTAGACTGCCTCTGTCCAGCAAATCTATCACTCGACCTGGGGTACCCACAACAATATGAACACCGCGCTTGAGTTGTAAAATTTGACGGTCAATTGATTGACCTCCATATATAGCCAGAGCTTTCAATCCTTGGGTGCCAATAAATTCACTCACTGCGTCGTGAACTTGAATTGCCAATTCACGAGTTGGTGTCAAAATTAGAGCCTGCACAGCTTTTTGATTGATATCAATCCTTTCTAAAATCGGTAGTGAAAATGCAGCCGTTTTTCCCGTACCTGTTTGGGATTGACCGACCACATCACGACCTGACAAAAGATGTGGAATTGCTTGTGATTGAATGTTAGTTGGTGCGCTAAAACCCAATTTTTCTAACTGCTCAATGCGCTCGGTGGAAAGTCCTAAATCTAGAAACGAAAGGTTCATTAATTCTCCTATTAAATTGGTTCTTGGTTCTTGGTTAGTGGTTAGTCGTTAGTGGTTAGTGGTTACTAGAAAAACAAGCAAGGACTAACGACTAACAACTAACAACTAACAACTAACTATTAACTATTTGACCGTAAAGGTCATAAGCATCAGCCTTTTGGATAGTTACTGGTACGATAGACCCCAACCGGGCATTTCCTTTAACAAACACCTGCCCATCTACTTCCGGCGCAAATCTACCAGAACGACCTGCTAATTCTCCTGTTTGAGGATGTTCTTGCTCAATCAGAACGTCTACTACTTTGCCAATTTCTTGCTGATTTTTCTTAAGAGAAATTGGCTGCTGAAGTTCCATCACCGCGTTTCGTCTCTCATCCATGATTTCTTGAGAAATTTGATTTGGTAAGTTGTAGGCGGGTGTTCCTTCTTCTGGCGAAAAAGTAAAGACACCTACATGATCGAATTCATGGCGTTTGACGAATTGCAACAGATGCTCAAAATGCTCATCACTTTCACCTGGAAACCCAACGATAAACGTTGTTCGCAGCACAGCTTCCGGTAGTTCATCCTTGATACGTTCAATAATCGCATCATTTACTCTTCCTTGCCAAGGTCGATTCATGGCACGGAGAATTTCTGGATGGGAGTGTTGTAAAGGTAAATCCAGGTAGGGTAAGACATTATTGTTTTGTTTAATTACCGCTATCACATCGGGAGTGAGACCAGTGGGATAAGCATAGTGCATGCGTATCCACGGAACATCAACCTTCCCCAAAGCACGAAGTAGTTCAGCTAACTTCGGCTTGCCATAAATATCTGTACCGTAATTGGTGGTAATTTGGGAAATCAGAATAATTTCCTGTACCCCTTGACTGGCTAATTGCTCAGCCTCGGTAACTATTGATTCTATAGAACGAGAACGTTGGTTTCCGCGTAGATGAGGAATAATGCAAAACGCGCAGCGATAATCACACCCTTCCGCAACTCGTAGATAAGCTACGCCCTCAGTTGTGGTACGGTAACGGGGTGTTGTTTCATCAGCAATATAGGTCGGTTGTTCGCTAACGAACTTAACCCGATGACCTTGTTCTACTTTCTGAATCACATCGACTATCTTATGATAATCTCCCGTACCCACCACTGCTACGGCTTCTGGCAACTCTTCCAATAACTGCTCTTGGAAATGCTGCGCCATACAGCCTGTGATAACGATTTTTTTATCTGCTTCTGCCAATTCTACTAGAGTTCTGACAGATTCTTCTCGTGCTGCTTCAATAAAACTACACGTATTAACTATAACGTATTCTGCTAACTCTTCATTAGTATCTACGCTGTATCCTGCTTCAACAAGCAGTCCTAGCATATGCTCTGTATCAATTCTATTTTTCTCGCATCCTAGGTGAGAAATTGCTATTGTTGGCTTGTCACCCATATCATAAAAGAGCCTTGAGGTTTTCCTTTTATATCGTTGGTTTTTAGTCAAGTGCTAGCTTCTGACTATCTTGCACTTGTCTTTCTGTCAAGTCATGACACACAGTAACTCCTTCGGTCATACCTACCTAACAGGAGCAATGACCCTGAAATCTGGAGTTCATGCTATGATATCTTCAATAAACTGTTTTCCGGAGAAAAATAAACAGTCTTTAGAAAATTTTGACAATATCGCTCAATCTTTCTTAACAAATGCCCTCTGGTATTTTACATTACCGCAACGTGCCTATAATTAGTTTACCTGTTGGGGAGCCGCCCTCTACTATGACTTTGGTGAGAACGACAATTGATTTGCTCGATCTCGCCGCAATCAAGTAAGTGTGGCTTGTTTCGAGAAGTCGCTACCCATAGGAAAACAGCGCGTAACTACGCTATTATAGCGGTAATGCGACCTCATGTGTTGAGGTTGAGCCTGCAATTTTTAAGAGCAGACACTCCTCCCTGGGGGAAGCTACCTCGCCTTTAATGAGTGGCAAACTCCTCTGTATACAGCTATTATCTTAACATATCTTAGAGAATGTTTAACGCTAAGTTACATCTTCAGACAGAAGAAATATGATTTTTTATTAAGGGAATGAGAGCAGCGATCGCTGACAAGTCAATGGCGAAAGGGATACCGCAGAGTTGCCCTTATCCAACACCATTCATTTATAGGTAGAGTGAGGTAAGTTTTTAGAAGCGGTTAAGAACGTGGACTTGTATCAGCTATTTAAAACCCGAACACCGATTATTGGCGTAGTTCACCTACTACCGTTACCTACTTCACCCCGCTGGGGCGGTAGCCTCAAAGCAGCGATTGACCGTGCCGAACAAGAAGCAACCGCTCTGGCAAGTGGAGGGGTTGACGGTATCATTGTAGAAAACTTTTTTGACGCCCCGTTTACAAAACATCAGGTCGATCCGGCTGTTGTAAGTGCCATGACTGTGGTGACACAGCGAATACAAAGTTTGGTAACCTTACCTGTGGGCATTAATGTTTTGCGGAATGACGGCAGAAGTGCAATGGCGATCGCTACTTGTGTCAAAGCGCAGTTTATCCGCGTGAACGTCCTGACAGGTGTAATGGCAACTGACCAGGGTATCATTGAGGGAGACGCTTACCAACTCCTACGTTATCGGCGAGAATTGGGTAGCGATGTCAAAATTTTCGCCGATGTACTAGTCAAACACGCCCATCCATTAAGTTCCGTGAATCTTACAACTGCTGTTGAGGATACTATTGAACGTGGTTTGGCAGATGCTATCATTTTGTCGGGTTTGTCTACGGGTAGCCCAACCAACTTAGAAGATTTAGAATTAGCCAGTGCGGCTGCCAATGGAACGCCCGTATTCATAGGCAGTGGAGCTTCCTGGGAAAATATTGCTACACTGTTACAGGCAGCAGATGGTGTCATTGTTTCCAGTTCTCTCAAACGCCACGGTCGCCGCGAACAACCAATAGACCCAAATCGGGTGAGTCAGTTTGTGGAAGCCGCACGCAAAGGCTGGAACTCCAAAGGAGATTCTAAATCTATTTCCTCAGTCATTCGTTAGTGGTTAGTAGTTAGTGGTTAGTAGCTCTATTAACTACTAACCACTAACCACCAACCACTAACCATTCACATTGTTATGAATCGCCGCCGTTCTACTCCCTGGATTCACAGATGGTCGCGTGTACTTATAGGAGCGATCGCAATTCTTGGTGCAATAACAACAGCTTATTTAACTGTCGTAAAATTTACACAAGCAAATACTGCCTGTCCCACCAAAAGCTGCGATTTAGTCTTGTCTAGCGAGTACGCTACAGTTTTTGGTCTACCCCTAGCCTTGTTTGGCTTTATTGCTTATGCTGGTATGGCAACTTGTGCTCTAGCACCACTTGCGTTCGATCCAGCACAGAAGAAAGACATTCGCAATAAGCTAGAAAATGCAACTTGGTTGCTATTGTTAGCCGGTGCGATCGCAATGTCTGTTTTCAGTGGCTACTTGATGTACTTACTGTTTTTTAAAATTCAAGCAGTTTGTATTTACTGCCTTGGTTCAGCATTGTTTTCTATTAGTATGTTAGTACTGACTATTATCGGTCGTAACTGGGA
Source organism: Scytonema sp. UIC 10036 (assembly GCF_009725235.1). The sequence goes on along the minus strand of NZ_WJFC01000095.1, from coordinate 27,071 downwards.
AGATATCGGACAGATTTTCTTCACAGCCATTATTGTTGGCATGGTGACCTTAATTGGAACCTTAGGTATTTATGCTAATGTTGGTAACCCTGTAGCCACCGCCGATCAAAATACTCCCACGTTATCACCAACAGGTCAACCCAAGCCCGGTGTTGGTTGGGAGATTACCACCACTTCTGGTGAAGCAGAGCTTCAGTTAGCACGTCACCTAACCAAAATTGGAGCTAAGGAATATGTAGCTTGGTGGTGTCCTCACTGTCACGAACAGAAGCAACTCTTTGGTAAAGAGGCGTATCAGGAAATTAACGCTATAGAATGCGATCCTCAAGGTAAAAATCCCCGTCTCGATCTATGCCAAGCAGCTGGGATTCAAGGTTATCCTTCCTGGCAAATTAATGGAAAACTTTATCCCAACGTACAGTCATTAGAGAAATTAGCTCAAATTTCCGGCTATCAAGGTCCTCGAAACTTTAAAAACTTTCCCCAGGCTTTTCAGAAGTAGCTGACTGAAGCATGAAGGGCAAAGTATCAAGGATAAGGTGTGAAGGATGAAGGAATTTCGTGAAGACTGAACGATAAATTTTTTCTACTTCATCCTTTATACTTCATCCTTTTTGGTAACTGTCAATGAATCAGCAGGCAAGCAAGCATCTACTTGGGTCTTTGTTAGCAGTGCGACAAGGACTTTGTAGGGTACGCAAAGAATCACTAACCGCTCTTAGCGTGACAATGTGTATCTTATTGTTACGCTCCCTTGGATTCTTACAATCTTCAGAGTGGACAGCGTTGGACTATTTTTTTCAGATGCGACCGAAAGAATCATTACAAGAACGTATTACTATTGTAGCGATTGATGAAGCTTCTCTAAGAAATTCCAATTCGTGGCCAATTCCAGATCGCGATATTGCACAACTCATAAAAAAAATACAACAGCACCAACCTCGGGCGATTGGCTTAGATATCTACCGCGATCTTCCTGTAGAGCCAGGTCACCAAGAATTACTTGATACATTTAAGTCGGTACCAAATTTAGTAGGTATTGAACTCTTATCAAATAACAACAAAAATACTAGCGTTCCACCCTCCCCATTACTCCACCAGCTTAACCAAGTGGGTTTTAACAATGTTGTGTATGATGCCGATGGCAAAGTACGACGCAATATTTTATACTGGCAAGTTAATGAGAAAGCACGGGAAAGCTTTTCCTTAAAACTTGCTTTACTTTATTTAAAGCATGAAGGTATTACTCCCAAAAATGCCGAAAGCAACCCTCAGTATTTACAGTTAGGGAATGCCACATTCAACCGCTTTCAATCTAACGACGGCAGCTACGTGAGAGCAGATGATGGTGGTTATCAAATTATATCAAACTTTCCTAAAGCTATATGTAGCAATTCTAAAGACAATGATTGCCATTTCCCAACAGTATCAATGCGTGATGTCTTAACCAAGAGCGTGTCAGAAAGCTTATTCAAAGACCGCATTGTCTTGATTGGTTCAACAGCACCCAGTGTTCAAGATTTTGTTTTAATCCCTTACTCTAGCCGTTTGATAGATACGGCAAAGCCTGTAGCAGGTGTTGAACTACAAGCTTATTTTGTCAGCGAGTTAGTTTCAGCAGCACTCAATGGCAGACCTTTACTTAAAGTTTGGTCTGACTTTGTAGAATACACGTGGATTTTCGCTTGCGCTTACGCTGGTGTCATCATCAAATGGGGGATGCAACGTACAAGTATAAGCTTCTTAATTATCCTACTTTCCGCAGCTGCACTTACAGGAAGTGCTTATCTTGCTTTGTTATTTGGTTGGTGGATACCAATAGTACCTGGGTTGTTTGCTTTGAGTGGTTCAGCGATCGCCATCACTTACCAGATGGCATATCGCCAAGAAGAGTTAAAACGATCTAAAGAGTTTTTGCATCAAGTCATCAACGCAATACCAGATCCAATTTTCGTCAAAAATGAAAAACACCAGTGGATCGTCCTCAATGAGGCGTACTGCGAATTTATTGGTCATCCCAAAGAAACGTTATTAGAAAAGTCGGACTATGACTTTTTCCCCAAACATGAAGCTGATATTTTTCGAGCCTCGGATGAGTTAATATTTCACAACCAACAACCTCAAGAAAGTGAAGAAGAATTTACAGATGCTAGTGGAAATACCCATGTCATTGCCACTAAACGTTCTCTTCACAAAGATGCAGCTGGCAATTTCTTTTTAGTGGGAGTGATTCGAGACATCACCAAGCGTAAACTCATCGAAGAAGAACTGCGACGCGCAGCTACAGAACTCTTCCGTATAAACCAAGAATTAAAAGTTAAACAAGACAATTTGCGCTACATGGCATATCATGACCCTCTCACTGGGTTACCAAACCGCAAGTTTTTTCTCGAACAGCTTCAGGAGTCTTTGGAATGGGCGCAAAACAACAACTTATTACTGGGGTTACTCTTTATCGATCTGGATGGTTTTAAGCAAATCAACGACACCTTAGGGCATGAAATGGGCGATCGCCTTTTAGTTACCGTAGCACAACGGTTAAATAATTCCCTACGCAGTGGCGATACTGTTGCCCGTTTGGGAGGGGATGAATTCACTGTCATTGTGCGAGCCATTCCAAAAGTCCAGGCTGCACAGAGAGTCGCTGAAAAGATTTTAGCAACTCTTACCGAGCCAATTGTCTTAGAAGGTCATATCACCACAATTTCTGCCAGTATAGGCATCAGTATATACCCAATCAACAGCCTCGATAGTGAAACACTGCTCGGACAGGCAGACACTGCCATGTACCGTGCCAAGCTCCTCGGAAAAAACCGCTATGAATTTGTGTAGCTCTACTGAAAATTGATTTTTTATAGAGTTTCTCTAATACCATTAGACCAGAAATGACTTGCCGAAATGGCAACAGAAAGATATTGCATCTAGCTATATTTACTTATATAGTATGCTCATAAACCTAAACGATAACCTTTTTTATGTCTTTAAGTACGGTAGAACTTTAGGAGTGTAGTACTTGCATTTAGCGCTAAGGAGCAACTACGAGCCTAAAAGTATCTGTTGCTTAATTGATTTGAACTAAGTAGTCGCTTGATATGAAGTGTTTTTACTGAGTGATTGGGAGTCTTTGAAAGAAGCAAAGATGACACATTAACTCTAGGAGTTAAGCCCAGCATCAAACTTCAGAAGATTTTTAACGTCGTACTTTTTAGTTAGAACTCACCCTTTAGGAGGATGTAAATAACTGTACCTAAGTAATAAAAATTAATTGTGAAACAGAAAACAAAAATTATCTCATTACTTAGTAGCTAACTAGAAGCATCTATAAGGTGAGTTAAGTTTTTTAAGTGTAGAAGAATAAAGTTTTCTAAGGCTAAAAACTTGAGTCTAATTGAGAGTATCAATTAAGGCTAAATAGACCAAAAAGAAGGGGGATTTACTGAGACTTATGGGAACAAGCTTAAGACTCGCAGGCATTATTACGCTTCTGATTGGAGCACATATGGCAATTCCTAAAATTGTCGAAACAGCATCAGCATTTAGCACGCTAGCGACTAAAGGTTCGGAAACGGCAATCAGCAGCAGCTTTATTGACGACGCGTTGACATCTTACGTTTCCGAGGACGTGTTCTATAAAGCTATCTCGGAAAACACTTACGAGCCACCAAACTACGGGAGCCCGCAAAGTCAGCACGGTAGCGGAACTAGATAGGGGATTTCCACCAGTTATAATGCTGTAAGGTAGTGTGTACCTGCCAATCGGAGTCTATGTGAGGATAATCGCAACGGTAATGCCCTCCCCGACTTTCAGTTCTAAAGGCAGCACTTTTAAGAATTAAATAAGCAATATCAAGCAAGTTATCAGTTTCTGCCCACAATCTGATTTGCCGTTCAACATCCGGTAAATTTAAAGTAGCTGATTGTGTCGGTTGTAAAGATTTTAAGAATTGACCGATTGGCAAAGTAGCAATTTCCCTTTGCCAAGATTCAACAGTGGCGATTGCAACTTCCATACCAGACTGTTCCCGACATATACCAGCATGTTCCCATACCAAGCGCGGTATTTTTTGCCGGAGTGCTTCCAAATATTCTTGCTGAGAAGCCCATTCGCTTTCAGAAATGGTAAAGGATAAAGGATGAAGGAGCGAAGGAGATTCTGGAAGTTCATCCTTTACCCTTTTGACTTCATCCTTCAAACAATCCATTTGTGCTCCAAACACTATACATTCCAACAGGGAATTACTAGCAAGACGATTTGCTCCATGGACGCCAGTGCTTGCGGTTTCTCCAACAGCATATAAACCCGGAATATTTGTTCGGTTTGCGAGATCCGTGACAATACCACCCATCCAATAATGAGCAGCTGGAGCAACAGGTACTGGTTCTGAGAACACATCAATGCCCCAATGGTTGCAAACTTTGATGATATTGGGGAAACGATGGCGAATTTTCTCAGCAGGAATTGGACGCATATCCAACCACACACTAGCCGTTGCCAAATCAGTCGCAGTGCGTTGCAAGTGAGTAAAAATTGCACGACTAACAACATCTCTAGGAGCGAGTTCGCCAGATGGGTGATAGTCAAATGCAAAACGGCGTCCTTCACCATCGATCAGATGTGCGCCTTCACCACGCACAGCTTCGCTAATGAGAAAACGTCCGGGTTTGGTAAGGGCTGTGGGATGAAACTGGACAAACTCTAAATCTCTAAGAATAGCCCCAACCCGCCATGCCATTGCTACGCCATCTCCCGTGCTGACAGCAGGGTTTGTGGTTTGAGCAAAAACTTGACCCCCACCACCCGTGGCTAAAACCACAGCAGATGCTTTCACCCAGGTGACTGTACCTTGATAAAACAGACTAATTCCCTGACACCGTTTTGTCTCAGGTTCCAGCCAGAGACTCAAAGCCAAAGCTTGTTGAATAACCTGAATATTTTGGCGTTGTAGAACTTGGTTTGTCAGAGTAGTAATAACTTCCCTACCTGTTGTGTCCGCAGAATGAAGAACGCGATTGCGGGAATGAGCAGCTTCCAAAGTTAATGCCAGTTCGTTACCTTGGCGATCGAAAGCAACGCCCAATTCGATCAGAGATTGAATGCAGCTAGGGGCTTTGTTAGCTAGAAATTCTACAGCTTCTCGATCGCACAAACCCACACCTGCTTTTATGGTATCTTCGACATGAAAAGAAGGAGAATCTTGGGGTGCGATCGCAGCAGCAATACCTCCTTGTGCCCAATCACTGGCAGACAGAGAAAGTGTTTCTTTAGTAATTAGACCTATTTTTAAATCGGCAGGTATACAAAGTGCTGTGTACAATCCAGCAGCACCAGCACCGACTACAATGACATCAAAATGGCTCTCTAAGTTGGTCGTCACAAATAAAGTTAATTAATAAGGATTGTCATTTGTCAAAAGTCATTTGTCATTTGTTATTTGTTATCGAAGAAAGTAGGTAGGGCTAAAGCCCACCAAAATCGAACGTGCGGTATAGCCCTACCTACTGACTTCCCCGTCTCCAGTCCCTACTTTCTATCTGTAGATACCGTTGTTATAGCGGTCATCTCCCTCTGTAAATACAGCGTCAGCTTCAGTCACAGTGAAGTTATCCAAGTTAGCCTGTAGGATTTGTTTTTGGCGCTCGCTCAATCCCTCAATGCTTAAAATATCCTCTACCTTTTGATAAGGAGCATTTTTGATAATTTTCCTTGCAAGGGTAGGATATAATCCCGGATACTTTTGAAAAGCTCGCACGTTGGTATTGTTCAGATCGATTTTTTTACCATATACATCTGCCAGCTTTGCGTCTGCGCGGTTGCGTATAGTTTGAGTTCCCTCCACTGCCAAAACTGGAGCGGAATGCAAAGCAAGACCGTTAAAACTAGCTGCTTGGGCTACTTGTGGCATTCCCAACCATCCCCAGCATCCTAATATCAAGCTAAAAACAGTTAATAAACGCACCAATCCTTTCACGATTTTTTTACCTCTTTCCATCCAATGACATAAAAGCTTTAAGCTACTAGCACTCAAGTATCATTTGTCAAGAACCATTTACCTCCAATGAGAGTGCAAAGGACTAACAACAAAAACTGATTGCCAGTGGCTTAATCAACACAGCACTATCAGAAACTAATATACAGCTCATTAACACCCACAATACTTGTGGTTACTAGTAGTCCACCGCATTAATTTTGAGGGGCAGTCGAAACTTCTTACCACCTCGTTACCAGGCGGAGCCTGAGAACGAGAGAGGGGGGTCTGTATTGATTGTGAAGCCCTTTCAGATACCCTATCACTGGTCACTGATTATGCAAGAATAGCAGCAACCAGAAATAAGCAATCTACCAAGATAGTACTTAACACGGCTCCGCTAAAAGCGTACCAATGCCTCTGCTTTTGAGGTAAAGGCAAAATACCAACTGACAGTAACACCAAAGCAAGAGCGATCGCCCATACTTGTCCCCAAGGAGTTTTTACCTGAGCTACAGCACTTTGCAAAATTGGTGACACATCCGCAGGTTCTACCTGCATAATTTGACGCCAAAAAGGTATTAAGTCTACTAAATAAAAGTATATATCTGTTAAGACCGTACCAAATAGAGAGCCTAAGTAAAAAAAGTTTCCTATCTTACCCCAATTCCGGCTCAGACACCATAAAGCGAAGGGCAAACCAATAGACTCTACAGGCAAATGCCACAGGGGTTCCCAACGCAACCAACCCCAGTAGATTGAGCCTGCTAGCCAACTCCAACTAAACCCTAACAACAGATCGCCCCAAATATATGTTGAGGGACGTGACATTAATTTAAGACTCAGCCAAACCCAGCCGCCCGTTAAAGCTAAGCTCAGCCAAGGTAACATTCGCACCAATGGTGCTTCGATAAAAACTGGCACAGACACCAAGAATACTGCAGCCACAAAGACTAAGGATGCTGGTTGAGCAACAAATTTCCATAACAACGGAATATTCGCGTTTTTATTTTGCTGGGCGGCTTGAACTGAGGCAGTAGAAGCAGCGTAGGATGACAAAGTATTATTAACCAATGTTTCTAATAATTGTTACTTAACTTTATTTTACTTAAGATACCACAACATTTATCCCCCCTGGGGGCATTCAAATTGTAACTTATAGGAAGGATGAAGTGTAAAGTATAAAGAATAAAGCACCTAACCAGTAACTGGTCATTTGTCAAAAGTCATTTGTCATTTGTCACTGTTCCCTGTTCCCTTTTAATATGAGAATTACTATTGCAATCAATACCGAGCACATTAACTCCTTAAATCTGTCTCCCGCCGTGTCAGTCATTGAGAAACTAGTGCAAGAGGGAGAGATCGCGTCTCAAGAGCAGCAGTTGTGCTTTGAAATTAACTATCCACTAGAACAAGGCGATCCAAGGGAGCTGTCTGAAGTGCCAGAAATTCGTTTGTGGTTTATCCGATTGGATACTCGCTATCCGTGGTTACCGTTTTTACTAGATTGGAAAGCAGGAGAATTAGTGCGATATACTGCCATGCTCGTACCGCATCAATTTAGTCGTAGAGAAGGTATTCAATATAATCCTGAAGCATTAGAAATTTTTCTCATGCACAAACTGTTTCTTCTCACTGATTGGCTGAGACAACAAGGGATTCCCAGTAAAGCTCGCTTACAGTCTATGGCTCAACTTTTAGGTTATGAGCTAGACGATACTTTATTTGAATTATTTTAAATTGGTTAGTGGTTAGTGGTTAGTTGTTAGTTGTTAGTGGTTAGTTGCTAGTTGTTAACCACCAACTACCAACCACTATCAACTAACCACTAACAATCAAAGCCAATGCTTTATGAAAAGCATACTCAACAGCTTTAGATTGACTGGGTAATGCTGCCTGCCAAATCCGATAATCATTATATTGTAAAATTAAATTTGCCATGTCATCGCTCTTTATCCTTTTTAATACCTCGTATTGAGCTAATTCAAAATCTCGGAGAGTACCACCTTGTTCTAAGATTTTTTTTGCTGCTTCAATAAAACCATTTAAAACGGCTTTCTTGTATTCCGTTCCTGTGCGTTCTGCAAAAACTGAAGATAACTGGAATGCTTTTTGCTCTTCTAAGAGTAAATTAGCGATCGCCTTACCTTCGATAGTCTGCCACTGTTTAGGTAATTGTACTTCCAAATATTCGTCTTGAAGGGACTGATATTTAAGATACTCATAAATATCAATAGTTTCTTGAACCAGTTTTTGTCCTGTCAACAGTTGTAACAGAGGAATTGTACTTGTATCGATCGAGGAATCAAGAAAAACTTGTTCTTCACCTTCTGGACATTCATAGATAAGATAAGTCCAAATTCCTGATGGAGTAAACTCAGCAGAGATAGCGGCTTGATAGAAAGTTATTGTTCCATCTTCCTCACACTCGAAACATACATTTTTGATATCTTGGGTATTTTCTAAATGTATGTATCTTCTAAAAACACCGGTGATGTGCGATAGTTGGCTCTCTACTTGGATGTAACGTTTACCACTGCTGATGTAGCTATGTAACCGAATCGCCATTTGTTTTTCCTTTAAATATTTTCGTCACATTCTGTTTCGATGCACCAGCCTGACAGCAAGAGGGAAGTTTAGGAACACACAAATGTAGCGCACTTAAGATTGAGGGCAAAAAGTGTTTGCCAAGAAGCCAAGAAGCCGAGAATCCTCAATATTGCTGCACTGAAGTCAGTATTTTTTGTTTTAACGTAAACTTTTAGTCAAAATTAATTCATCTAAAAACCTCTAATTTCTAAAGACGCACACGAAGGTAGCTCCCCCACGGATTTAGGTAATATAGCTGGCGGTTCGGGAGTAAGCCCTTCTTGATTACCAAATTTTTCTGTCCAGCCTTGCCCAAATTGGGTACTAGCTTCTCTAAATTTACTTATACCTTCATTTTTTCTGCCTCCTTCTGCCCTCTGTCTCTTGTCTCCTACCTTTCTTATTAACTTAGAGTTGCCATCAATGATTAAGCTGTTAGAATAGCAATTTGGCAAGACTTACAGCTAATACTCATGTGGAGAAGCCGAAATAAATGTATTCTAGCTTACATATATTAATAGGGACTCTAAATAAATCTACCTAAAATCTTTAACTTCAGCCAGCTTTTAGCAAAAAATATTTTTTTCTCCAAAAGGTTAATATATACAAGTTTCATACCATTTTTTTGGATAGGAAAATAAAATCCGCCTTAAGTTAGAGCGGATTTTAGATAACTAAAGAATGTCAGACTCTACAGGTAGCCGAGCCTCAACCGCCCCAAATTTTCTCTAAGACAACTGAGTGAGAAATATCCTCAATTTTCCCGGTAGGGGATTTAATGGCAAGGAACTTTTCGCTCTTAGGTAAGAGCTTAGAAGGATCTGTGGAACCAAATAGAGCAATGGTATAAGTTTGAACAGCTACACTCAAATGCATTGGCGCACTATCAGTACAAAGCATTAAATTTGACCCAGCAATCATAGCTGCTAGCTTACCGATGTCATCGGGAGAACTGACTTTAATGCCCGGTGCGGACTCTTTAAGACTGCGTACAAACTGTTCGTCTTCGGGACCTTGGATAACAACTACGGGCATATTGGGTTGTTTTTGTTGAAAATCTTGAATAATTTTCTGCCAGTTCTCAACAGGGTAAATTTTATCAAAACCTTTGACTTGAGATAATTCGCTTGCACCCCCATGAATTAAAACGTAGCCAGTTTCCTTGACTCCCAGCCGTTGTTGTTCTGCACTCGCCCAATCAATATCTTGTTTTGGCACATTGACTGACAATTCCGGGCATGGAGATTTAATGTTTAAAACTTGTAACAAATCGTGGTACATACAAGCGGCATACTGCCCTGTTTTGAGAGGAACTGGGTTGGTGAGAAAAGCAGAGCCTTTGCCATGATAACCAACACGGGTAGGAATTCCAGTCAACCAAAGCAAAAGACCCACCAACCAGCTTTGCCCGATAGCAATAGCTATGTCGTATTCGCGATCGCGAATCGTACCAACCAAGTTACCCCAATCTGCCAGACTGTTACGGTCTTTGAAATCAAAAGCCAGGACATCATTAACTGACTTACTGACTTGGTAAGCAGTCTTTGACCGAGGTTCGGTGACGACATCTACTTGAGCTTTCGGTAAATTCCGCTTTAGATCGTCTAAAGTCGGAAAGAAAAGAATTTGATCGCCAATTCCGCCAGGAACAAGGGCTACTATTCGCATAAGATATTTTGACGCTCATTCGCTCCTTATTTTAGGAGAATATAGGGATTTAGAACTGCTAATTGCTCATGGCTAACGGCTAATTGTTCCATTAGCCATTAGCTATGAGCAATTAGCCATTAGTCAGTATAAACGAGGAATCAAGTGCATTTATTAATTCCATCTGCAGGTTCCGGAAAAAGAATGGGGAGTACCCGTAATAAACTCCTTCTGATGGTGCAGTCGCGTCCTATAATAGCGTGGACTCTCCTAGCGGCAGAGGCTGCAAATCAAATTGATTGGATGGGAATTATCTCCCAGCCCAATGATTGGGAAGACTTTAAAACGATTATTGCCAGTTTGAATCTCACTAAGCCTGTGGAACTAATTCCAGGAGGTGCTACCCGTCAAGAATCAGTTCACAATGGGTTGTTGGCGTTACCAAGCTCTGCAAAACAAGTTTTGATTCATGATGGAGCTAGATGTCTTGCGACACCGGATTTATTTAATCGGTGTGCTGAAGTGATTCGCCATTGCCCTGGCTTGATTGCTGCCGTACCAGTTAAGGACACCATCAAGGTTGTCGCAACAAATGGCATCATTCAAAGCACTCCTAACCGAGAGCAACTGTGGGCAGCTCAAACTCCCCAAGGTTTTGATGTTAATTTATTAAAACAGTGTCATGCTGAAGGTGTACGTCAAGGTTGGGAGGTGACTGACGATGCTGCGTTGTTTGAGAGGTGTGGCATTGAAGTCAGGATTGTTCAAGGAGAAGAAACTAATTTGAAACTGACAACTCCACAGGATTTGGCAATTGCGGAATTTATTCTTAAAACTAGGCTAACTGAGAGCTGAAGTACGTTATAACAATAATTTGGGTCAATCGATACCAATTCCAAAAATGTTGGCAATATATAGTTGGGTAAAATCCAGTTCGAGTCAGGCTTTTTCAATCCAACATGACTTACGCAAAGCCCCCCAATTTATCGGGGGGTTGGGGGCAATACTTGTCGGTTAAGCCGTTTTTTCCTCCCCTGCACCCCCAATCCAAATCTAAAATGGTCTTGAGCTACGATATTTCGAGCTTGGTGAAAAAAAGTCTTGACTTGTGCTAAATATTATGGTAATAAGTTCCCAAACACTTGTTATTTGTCCTTCGTCATTTGTCCTTTGTCATCTGTCAAAGAGGAGTAAGTGAACTGGAGTAATCCAGAGTAAAACGGAGTAATTCGTCTTGCTGACTCCACCATGACTCAACTTTGAACCAGTTTCAAAGTTACCCGTAAGGGTTTCAGTCCGCTTAAGAGTGATGACTTAATGAGATTAGCCAGTCTCAAGCGTCGGGCAAGGAACATGGCTGCGTCACACAGTACACACCAAAACCTATTAACAAGCTCTTAAGCCGTGTCGAGGCAAACAATACCCCGTAAGGGAGCGCTCAAATTGAGCAAATGTGTAGTTTGGGGGGTGGTTAAGTCCCATTAACCCCAAATTACTCCAAATAATTCCGAGATAATGAAACGTAGTAACACGACGAAAATAGAAGCAATTCTCTATTTAAAGGGTAAGCCCCTGTCTATCAGCGAACTTGCCGAGTATGCCGCCTGCGATCGCGCTACAGTAGAGGAAGGCATAATCGATCTGATTGACGAATATGCCCGACGAGATAGCGCCTTAGAAATCGTAGAAACCCCAGATGGTTATAGTTTGCAACTGCGATCTGATTTTCACGATTTGGTGCAAACTCTCATTCCAGTAGAATTGGGAGTAGGGGCATTGCGGACTTTGGCGGCAATTGCCTTACACAGCCCAATCCTTCAAAGCGACTTGATAAATTTGCGCGGTTCAGGTGCATATCAACAAGTTCAAGAACTGGTTGAACTCGGTTTTGTAAAAAAACGCCGGGATAGTGAGTCGCGATCTTACTCCTTGCAAGTGACCTCAAAATTTCACCAGTATTTTCAAATTGAGCAACTTCCCCAACCATTCTTTAATACTCAAGAGCAAAGACAACTAGAGCTAGAACTGCGAGCCGAACCTCAAATCAATGGAGTTCTATCCTCAGAATGAATGCTAGTACTCCTGACAGAGGGCTGTCCTTTCTAGTATGGTTTAGAGTAGAATAAGCAACTCAGCTAAAAAAATTTGCCAATGGTGTTTGATCCAAACTTTTTGAATGACTACCCTGAGGAACACCCCAGCCAACTTCTGAATGAGGGCTTAGAGGATAATCCCAATAAGTTGCTCAAGTATTTGCAGCATCAGCCGCCTGAAGTTTTAGCACGCGTCGCCCAGTCGGTTAGTCCTGAAATTAAACAAATCATTTCGCAGAACGTCCAAGGGCTTGTTGGGATGTTACCATCCGAAAATTTCAACGTGCAAATTACCACAGACAGAGACAACCTGGCTGGGCTGTTGGCATCTGCCATGATGACTGGGTATTTCCTCCGTCAAATGGAACAGAGAATGCAATTAGATCATTTATCAAATGGTCATTAGTCAAAAGTCCTTGGTCAAATGACAAATGACCATTGACAAATGACACTTGACACTTAACGAGGATAAGTGCCCAATTGTACTTTAAGGTTCTGATTCTTTCCGTCGCGGTTGACTTCTATTTCTAAAATGTCGCCAACAGCGCTTGATTCTACTTGTCTTTGTAACTGAGCCGCTGTTTTGACTGATTTACCGTTAATCTTTTGAATCATATCCCCAGGGCGGAGTCCTCCCCGTTGTGCTGGAGAGTTTTCTACAACGCCCTTGATCGCGACACCAACATTTTGTTTAATGTTCAAGTTGTGGTCTTGATTGAGCTGCTGTTGTTTAGCAGGGGTTAAATCAACCATCTCAATTCCCAAGAAGGGATGTTGCACGCGTCCTTTGGTAAAAAGTTCATTCGCAATGCGAGCAGCAGTTTCGATGGGAATGGCAAAACCCAATCCTTGTGCATCAGCGCGAATAGCAGTATTTACACCGATGACTTCCCCTTGAGCATTTAATAAAGGACCACCTGAATTACCTGGGTTAATTGCCGCATCAGTTTGGATAAAGCTGACTCGCTTGTCAGGAACACCAACTTGAGCGCTGGTACGATCTGTAGCACTGATAATGCCAATGGTAACCGTGTTATCTAACCCTAGAGGATTGCCAATAGCGATCGCCCATTGCCCCGGTATTAAATTTTGTGAATGACCTAATGTCACCGTTGGTAGCTCGTTTGCTGAAATTTTGACAACAGCTACATCTGTCACGCTATCAACTCCTATCACCCTTCCTTCATAAGTTCGACCATCCTTGAGAGTCACTTGTACGGTATCCGTGTCTGAAACTACGTGAGCATTCGTGAGAATTCGTCCGTTCTGGCTCAAAATAAATCCAGAACCCGTACCCCGTTCTATTCGCTGGCTGGGGAATGGTTGTTCTTCCTCTCCAAAAAATCGCCGCAGGAGAGGATTTTTTAAGGCGTTTGAGATAGGGTTGGCGACTTTGCGGGTTGCATTAATTCGCACCACAGCAGGTCCAGTTCTTTGAACAGCAGATGCAATAAAATTCACGTTATCGCCGTTGGGAACCCCAACCTGTGTTCCAACAGGATTTGAAACTGAGGTTTCTGAAGGCATAGAAACTGTAACATTTCTTAATTCACGAAATAAGCGATTTTGTGAAGGGAGGTATAGACTACCAAGTAAACCCGCAGCGCCGCCAATACATAGTAGGGATAAATAAATAGTCAGTTGCTTTAAGGATAATTTCATAAATAGTTAAGGGTTAGTGGTTAGTGGTTAGTGGTTAGTGGTTGGTGGTTAGTGGTTAATGGTTGGTGGTTGGTGGTTAGTGGTTAATGGTTGGTGGTTGGTGGTTAGTGGTTAGTGGTTAGTGGTTGGTGGTTGGTGGGAAAACAACTAACAACCAACAACTAACAACCAACAACTAACAACCAACAACCAACAACTAACAACCAACAACTAACAACCAACAACCTTTCATCCGCTTTTACCGTCTAAAATCTAGAGTTGAGTGCCTCCTTTATATACATGACTTTTCCTTATCGTCTACTGTTTCTCAGTACAATAATCGCTAACATTTTTGGGGTAGTGTATATACACTCAAACCCCTCCGCCGCACAAACACAAGGGACGGGTTGCCAAACTCCAGCACTGGAACGCTTTAGACGGCATACCGTTGCTACAGGTGAAACTTTGGCAAGTATAGCTCAACGCTACAATCTCACCCCAACAACTATTATTGCCATGAATCCGGCTTTACAAAACAGCAAGTTGACTGTTGGAAGTGAAGTTCAAATTCCTCCTTATAACGGAATTGTAGTTGAAGTACCTCGCGGACAAACTTGGCGACAAATCGCAGTTAGATATAAGGTTCGTCCGGATGCTCTTTTTGAGGTGAACGGTTGTCAGAAAAATCCTAGAGTTGTATTTGTACCGTCTAAGCGATCGCCCGGTTCTGTTGTCACAAATACGCCAAATTCCACTTTAACTCCAACGAAATTAGTCGGTTATCCACTACCAGAAACGACAAAAGTGTTGGTTTCGTATGGTTGGCAAACCAATCCTACCAACGGTGAAGTGTTTTTTCACAGCGGTATAGATTTGTTAGCAGAAACAGGAACTTCCGTGCAAGCGATCGGCGATGGGACTGTTGCTTTTGCCAAAGAACAGGGAACTTATGGTAATTTAGTCATTATTAATCACGGTGGTGGGTTGCAAAGCCGTTATGCCCATCTTGATAACATTAAAGTTTCTGTGGGGCAGCCAGTCAAAAAAGGAGATTTAGTAGGGACTGTAGGTACAACCGGAACGCCTACAATCAATCAATCTCACCTTCATTTTGAAGTACGTTCCAGTTCGTCCTTAGGTTGGACGGCTCAAGATCCACGGGGGTATTTACAAAAGTAATACGATTATGAAAGGGAACCGAGAACCGGGAGGGAACACCACGTGAGTAGAGTAAGCGCTTTCTATCGTTCTCAGGCTCTCTCGTCTCTCGTTCCCAGCCTCAGGCTGGGAATGCCTTCCTAGAGGCTCCGCCTCCTGTATTTACCCTACTAGGCGAGGCAAAGCACGGAAATGAGGTCAAACAAGTTAACTTCTCCATTCTGACTCTGGAATTTTTGCCGCTAGGAAGATACTACGCATTGTACCAATGGGCAAAGTGCGTCCACGGTGTTCGGGAACAATTACTTGCACCCCAAGTTGTTCATTTCTCCATTTTCGGTGACTACCTTTTTGAGAAATCAGTTCAAATTAATACTTTTTCAAAATATTTTCAACTTCCCTAGCAGTCATACGGCGGCTTCGTTCGCTCATGAGAGAATTACTTCCTTTGTAATTGCGCCAGGAGCTAATTCAATTGCATCGGGTTGTAAATAAAGTTCAATTGCTTCTTTAACATTATCCAAAGCTTCCTCTTCCGTTTCACCAGCTGAAGTACAACCAGGTAGCTCTGGACACCAAGCAGACCAATCGCCTGTTTCTGGATCTTGCTCAAGAATGACTCGCCATTTCATCAAAAAAACCTCCGGGTAGTGGAAATGCTGATGGGTTAAAAAATAGCATCAGTTGATTTAATCAGATGCATACCAGCAGAAGCAAATCGTTCAAATGCGGCATCGGCTGCTTCCGTATAATCTACTACATTAGGAACAACAACAGGGGAAGTACAATCTTCCAGCAAATAAACTTTTTTCGCCAGTTCGGGATTTATCTGCTGAATTTCTGTTAATAAATCAGCAATTGTCCAAGCAACACAATGACTTTTTGCCTGACCGGCAATAATCACTGCATCAAATTTTAATAGTTGCTGAATTAAACGAGTATTTTTTTGGGCAATAGGGCGTTTATCAAAACCGTGTAAAACTTCTGGGCTTAACACAGAATAATTTTCTGTTAAAGGATTATTACCTTTTAATTCAAACTGAGTTTGACTGTTACGAGCAATACAATGGAAAAAAATTGCCTCTTCTACAGCAGAAACTAAAGCATGACCGATACCACCTAACATGGAGTGATAAGACCAAACTGTCAGTGGATATTTACCGCCTTGGCTTAACTGTTGAACGTAGTGGTAGGCGTGTTTTTCCAGTAATTCATATTCGTATCCAAGGCTGTAAGCAACTCCTGGGTTAACTTTCCAAATTCCTTTCTCTATATCGACTGGAGTAATATGAGTAGCAGTAGGAATAGGATGTTCGCCTGCTTGGTTAACCCAGAAAATAGGATGGAAAATTTGCATGGCTGTGTGAGTATCCATGGTAGGTACAATTGTGGCGATCGCACCCAAATTCCGATAAATAAACTCACATAAACGGATATTATCATCAATAGCTCCTGTCCCGGATTTGCCACCAACAAATAATTCAAACTCAGGAAGGCAAAAAGTATTTTGTACATCTATTAAAAGTAGGCAAATTCGATTGTTGTCTTCAGATGCTGGTTGGATCTTGTGTTTTTTTGCCCAATTTCTTGCTTCTTCTGCACGTTGTTGGTAGGGAACTCGCCAGACTTCACCAACTTTTTGGGGGTTAAAGTGAGGTGGAATTGGTAATTGGTTTGAGGTTGAGATGTTCATGATTCAACTAATGTCTTTACCAATAACTGTTTTAACCTACCAATCGCTCTATTTTTAATTTTGACCCTAGGGAGTTTATTAATAGACATCATCGTGAGAACCTAAAATCAATAATAAAATCTCTTCCTGACCTGAATCGGGATTGGTAACAAACATAAATATAAGACGATTGCTATAGTCAATAGAACAAGACTACTTCCCCGATAAATCACCTTTGAGTTTATGACTTCCTAGACTGGGTTGAAATGGATCTTCAGCCAGTTGTTGGAGTTGGAGTACCCACTCAATTTGAAGACGGAGTTCAGGATTCTTGCGAACTAGACGCTTCAAGGCACGAACAAATGCAGAACTCCAAACTATATTTTTCAATTATCCAACTCCGCCATCAAATCAGCCACTGAACCACGACGTACATTTCCTTGAGCATAGTCATGCTCGGCTTCTGCAACAGCCTTTAATAATTCATTTCTTTGCTGTTGTTTAAGGCGCTTTTGAAGAATATCCACAAGAATAGCCTGAGCTTCTAGATCGAGGGCTTCTACAGCCTCGATCGCTTTTTGGAATGTCGAAGTTTTTTCTATCATGCTTATAAATTAATTTAGTAATAGCTCTAGTTTAGCAATTCATCTCAAATTTTCAAATATGTTCTAAGAGACTATTTATAAAGTCAATCTTAAATAGCTAAATATAATAATATATTGCAGGAGTTGGGGAGAAACACTGAATCTTGAATTAAATGGTTGGGTTTCGTTCCTACTCCCGACTCTCTCGATGTTGGGTTTCGTTCCTCAACCCAACCTACAATGTCTCCCCAATCGCCAATCGCCAAAAAAATTTTTCTCCCAATCCATCACAAAATTTGCCCTTCCTATGGCAATCTGAGAAGCAGAGTCTTTTGAAATTTGATACCCTCGCTACAAAAATCACTTTTATTAACTTATGCAAACCTTGCCAATACTTACAGATTCCAACCCAGTCAACAGTCAACCAACCTTTGACACCACGATCAAACGGCGCAAAACCCGTCCTGTAAAAATTGGCAATGTCACCATTGGAGGTGGCTACCCAGTTGTTGTGCAGTCGATGATTAACGAAGATACCTTAGATATAGACAGTTCTGTAGCAGCAATTCGTCGCCTGCATGAAATTGGCTGTGAAATCGTGCGCGTTACCGTCCCTAGCATGGCTCATGCTAAAGCGCTAGCTGAAATTAAACAAAAGTTAATCAAAACATACCAAGATGTACCGATTGTTGCTGATGTACATCATAATGGGATGAAGATTGCCTTGGAAGTTGCCCAACACATAGAGAAGGTCAGGATTAATCCAGGGTTGTATGTTTTTGAAAAGCCAAATCCCAATAGAACTGAGTACACTCCCAAAGAGTTTGAGGAAATCGGAGAAAAAATTCGTGAAACTCTAGCACCACTGGTGATTTCTCTCCGAGATCAAGACAAAGCCATGCGAATTGGGGTGAACCACGGTTCTTTGGCTGAAAGGATGCTGTTTACCTATGGCGATACTCCCGAAGGTATGGTGGAATCAGCCATAGAATTTATTCGTATTTGTGAATCTTTAGACTTTCATAACATTGTCATTTCCATGAAAGCCTCACGCGTACCTGTGATGGTAGCCGCTTACCGCCTAATGGCAAAGCGGATGGATGAACTGGGTATGGATTATCCCCTCCATTTGGGTGTAACAGAAGCAGGGGATGGGGAATACGGGCGCATTAAATCGACAGCTGGTATTGCTACACTTTTGGCTGATGGTATTGGCGATACGATTCGCGTATCTCTAACGGAAGCACCAGAAAAAGAAATCCCTGTCTGCTATAGTATTCTGCAAGCGTTGGGATTGCGAAAGACAATGGTGGAGTACGTCGCTTGTCCTTCTTGCGGGCGTACATTGTTTAATTTAGAAGAGGTTCTCCATCAAGTGCGGGAAGCAACCAAACATTTAACTGGGTTAGACATAGCAGTTATGGGCTGTATTGTCAATGGTCCTGGAGAAATGGCTGATGCTGACTACGGTTATGTCGGTAAAACACCTGGTTATATATCTCTCTACAGAGGGAGAGAAGAAATTAAGAAAGTTCTAGAAGATAAAGGAGTTGAAGAATTGATTAACTTAATTAAAGCGGATGGACGCTGGGTAGATCCTTAAAGTTTTGAACAATTTTTGTACCGGCAACCGCCTCGGTCGCCGGATTGCAAAGGATTTTGCTGAAATAAGCAATTATGTTCACTCTGTACAGAGGAACCCTGTGTTAGATTGAGCATACTGAAATACACAAAATTTTCCGTCTGGCGCAGCTGTCATTATGGTAATTACAAGAAGTGGGCTTGTTTTGGGAGCTACGGCGGTGACATTAGCTACAATCGCAGTCACTAGCCTTGGCATTCACTCGCAGGGACAGGCTTTATTTAAAGAAAGTCCAAAAGAATTAGTAGATGAAGTTTGGCAAATTATTCAACGCCAATATGTAGACGGTACTTTCAATCAAGTAGATTGGCAGGCTGTTCGTAAGGAATACTTAAACAAGTCATATACCAATAAGCAAGAAGCTTACAAGTCCATCCGGGAAATGTTGAAAAGGTTGGATGACCCATATACCCGGTTTATGGACCCAGAGGAATTCAAAAATATGCAGGTGGATACCTCTGGGGAACTGACGGGTATTGGTATCCAAATTGGCATGGATGAAAAAACCAAAAAACTAACTGTTATTGCCCCAATCGAAGATACACCTGCAGCTAAAGCGGGTATCTTAGCAAAGGATATTATTACCAAAATTAACGGAAAAAGCACAGAGGGCATGGATACTAATGAAGCTGTATCCTTAATCCGAGGCGAACCGGGAACATCGGTAAATTTGACAATTCTGCGGAACAATCAGCCGAAAGAGTTTAAAATTACACGCGCAAAGATTGAAATCCATCCTGTAGAAGCGAGCACTAAACAAACTCAGGTAGGTAATATTGGTTACATCCGTCTGAAGCAGTTCAGCGCCAACGCTGCTAAGGAAATGCAACAGGCAATCAGAACTTTAGAAAACAAACAAGTCGCTGGATATATTCTAGATTTACGAAATAATCCTGGTGGATTGCTCTTCTCAAGTGTGGAAATTGCTCGAATGTGGTTGAATAACGGCACAATCGTCTCTACTAAGGATCGCTATGCAGAAGTAGAACGAGAAACCGCTAATGGACGTGCTTTAACTAACAAACCATTGGTGATTTTGGTAGACAAAGGTTCAGCAAGTGCTAGTGAAATTCTTTCAGGCGCTTTACAAGATAACAAACGTGCTGTACTTGTCGGCAGTCAAACCTTTGGTAAAGGTTTGGTACAATCTGTTCGTCCTCTGGATGATGGATCGGGCATCGCTGTCACAATCGCTAAGTACTTTACCCCTAGCGGAAAGGATATTAATAAGTCGGGAATTCACCCTGATGTGGTGGTAGATTTAAATGATAAACAGCGACAGGATTTATGGCTTGGCGAACGTGAAAAAGTAGGAACTCTACAAGACCCTCAGTTTGCTAAAGCTTTAGAAGTGTTAGGTAAAGAAATTGCTCAAAAAGGTAATCCTAGAGCAGGAACTTGAAAATTATGAATGATGAATGATGAATGATGAAAGAGAAAAAAATTCATAATTCATCATTCATAATTTCTATACGGGTTGGCATTTGCCGGATCTAATGAGTCCTATGCGCTTAGCGATCGCTTCCCCTTGAGATTCAAACGGTCCCCATTGTTCAATGATTTCTGAATTGTTTTCTTCATCAGATTGACTATTAGGGATTATTTCGCAATTGCCTGAATTACGCTTGACTATATACCAAGTTTGTGGATATTGACTCATAGTAGGTCTTAAAATTAGGTTAGTAGAGAAATTTTATCCAATATTGTAGTGCAGCCATCCTGCCCGTTTTTATTTCAAGAGCAGGCAAGATACCTGCACCACAGGAATTATAAATTCATAATTCATAATTCATAATTCATAATTCATAATTCATAATTCATAATTCATAATTCCTAACGGTAGCTTAATGGTAAAAGTAGTTCCATGTCCGAGACCTAGACTGGTAACTTCTATGGTTCCATTGTGTAACTCTACTAAGTGACGGGCGATCGCTAACCCCAAACCCAAGCCATCTCTTTGGCGATCGCCTTTAGCTTGTTGGTAGCGCTCGAACACGTAAGGAAGAAAATCCGCACTAATGCCGCAACCCGTATCGCTGACTTTAATTTGAGCAAAACCATCAATCCGCTCTAACCGTACTTCAATTCTGCCTCCCTTTGGAGTAAATTTAATAGAATTAGAGAGCAAATTGCCTAAAACTTGCTGTAAGCGTTTGGGATCGCCGGAAATAGTTTCAATAGAATTGTCAATTATTGATTCTAAGCATAAAGTTTTATCGTAAGCGAGGGGGTAAGCAGTTTCAAGTGCTGCTTGAATGACATCCACCAAATTGACTTCACTCACTTGAAGCTTCAACTGCCCTTGGATAATACGCGTGATATCCTGCAAATCTTCGAGCAATTTTTCTTGAAACTTAGCACTCTGCTCGATAGATTCCAACCCACGAGCAACCCCTGCCTCATCTAACTTAAGATGACGCAACAGATGAGTCCAACCCAGGATAGCATTCAAGGGAGTCCGTAAGTCATGCGTTACCATTGCGACAAATTCATCTTTGGCACGGTTAGCTGCCTCAGCCTGTTCGAGAAGTGTAGCCTGCTGGATAGCAATTCCCACCTGAGTTGCCAACTGTTTAAGTAAATCAATTTCAACTTGATGCCACTGTCGGGGAGCTTGACAGTGATGAGCAATCAGCAATCCCCACAATTGCTCCTTTTGAAGCACGGGAACGACTAAGTTAGCCCTCACTTGAAACCGCTTGAGTAGCTCAACATGGCACGGATCGATTCCTGAGTTGTAGATATCCGTTTTTGCAACCACAAGTCCCAAACGATAGGGTTCAGCCCAACTATCTCGAAAACAGGGATCGAAAATATTAGTTGATAGAATTGGAGTCCACTCAGGGCTGACAGATTCCATAACCACAGTACCACTTCCATCAGGTTCCAAGCGAAAAAGAAGCACGCGATCGGTTTGAAGAAACTGCCTTACTTCATCTACAGTTGTCCTGAAAATTTCTTCAAGCTTGAGAGATTGACGAATGTGTTGGGCAATCTTTGTGACGAGTTGTTCCCTTAACAACTGCTGTTTCAGCGCAACTTCTGCCCGTTTGTGCCTGGTAATATCAAGTGCTGTACCTAAAATCTGCTGCACCGAACCCTCAGAGTTCCTTTTAAATACAGTTTCTTGACTGCAAAACCAACGCCATTCCCCATTAGCATGCCGCATCCGATACTCAAACTCTAAAATTTTGCCATCTTCAATTAAATCAAAAAGTTGGAAGTGTTCGGGGACTCGAACTAAATCCTCAGGATGCATCAACTCCTCAAGCACACCCTGTCCCATGTCTTGAATTTGTTCGGGTGTGTAACCAAGAACTTCTGTTGTCTGACGATTGATATATATATTATGCCGTTCTACAATGTCTTGAACGTATAAAATACCAGGAGTTGTGTTAGTAATCTCTTGAAGCAACTTCTGGCTTTCCCGCAACCGAGCATATTCTATAGCATTATTCAATGCAAACAGTAAATCGTTCGCAGTCATTTGCTCCTTTATCAAATAATTCCACACACCCCTTTTCCTTGCCTGCACAACAACAGATTCAATACCTCGTTCAGCAAGCACGATCGCAGGCGGAACATTTCCTTGTACCTGTTGTTTCAGTTGCGCCAGAAATCCCAGCCCATTCATGTCAGGCAACACGTAATTTACCAAGATGCTATCGGGATTGAACTGCTGACACAACATCAATCCTCCTTTTCCTGATTCTTCTTCCAAAATCGTGTAATGGTACTCATGGTCTTGGAGCAAATAGCGGCGATAAACCTCCCTATCTTCAGCGCGATCGTCAACAATCAAAATGGTTCTTTGTTCCATAGTGGTACTTTTTATCACTTTCTCACCTGATTACGCAAATGGAACGCTGCTATAATTACTACCATAGACTAATATTTCAGACTCAAGCATCAGAAATTGTTTGTTTTCCAATCCATTCCCGAAACTTTCTTAATGTTAAACTTCTACCTATAGTTTTACTTTCTTCAATAAATTGGGGAATAACTTCAAAAATTGGCAAATCGGGAAAAATTTGGCTTATTTGAGACTCTACGTATTTCCCATGCTGCAAAATGTTAATTTGTAGCTTGCCATCTTCATACCGCCATAGTTCCGGAACACTTAGTGCTTCATATACATCCAATTGAGTTTTGGATGTGACATCAACTTCAATAGCCAAGTCTGGGGGTGGATCGACAGTAAGGTCTATTCGATCTTTACCAATCATCCGAGCGTAATTTTGGATGTAGAAGGAGTCATCAGGTTCAACACCCTGAACCATGTCCTCTCGTTTAAAAGTAGTTGACCCGAAAGGCTCACAGTCCATGGACAATTCCTCAAGCAAAATCTTTACCAAATCTCCAATAAGAACTTTGGTTTTTTCATGTTTCGGCAATGGCATCCTAATCTCCAAAGTTCCTCGACTATAAGCCAAACGAGAAACTCGATGTTCGCCAAGTTCTTCCAGAATTGCCTCAAACTCTTGCCAGCTAACATCGTGAAAGAGCACTCTGTGTCCTGGTGGAACACTTAATTGCCGTAATTGAAGCGTTACCATTAATACACTCTAAAAGTTTAGCTCAAAGTTAAAATAAGCTAGTATTAACTTATTTTAACACCTTACCTGAGAGTATTGTTCAAAGCTTTCCAGTCCTAACACTTGAACAAGTCTATGGAGCGATCGCATTTTATCTAGCAAATCGAGAAGCGGTTAACCGTTATTTAAAAGAAGCTCGGCAATATAGACACGTAAATTTAGTTGAAACTTACCTGCGAGGTGGCTTTAACTGGGCAAAATCAAGATTTGATGGAGTTTTTGACACACCATTCAAAAGAAACAAAGCGGCACAGTCTTAGGAAAGTTCGAGATCTGTTCAATCAAGAATGATATGTAAAAGTATAACTTTACCAAAATGCATTTATACCCTACCACTGGTGAAAGTGATAGGGGATTATGAACTACTCCGCCGCTACAGACGGATGGGGAATTTCGCGGAATCGGTTAAATTAAATCACAGAGCCAAAAACCTGTTGTGCGGTTAAATTCAACTCTGGAAAAGTAGGTGACGCAATCAAATCATCACCTCTAAACGGGGTCATTTGATATTCACCGTCAATCAACTCGCAAACAGTAATTGTAGGTTGTTTGGGCTTGCCGATAAACTTACGCCCGCCCAATGCAGCATAATCTACAATCCAATATTCGGGGATTCCCATCGGGGCTATGCGTAAGTCCTGAAAGCTTATAAAAATAAAGATGACGCAGAAATTTTGCTATTTTATCTGCGTCGAAGGTGCGTCCATCTGCGGTTAAAAACTATTTACCATTCCCCCCATTAGCATGACTATTTGCAAGAATGCGCTCAGTTAACTTATCAGGAACCTCCTGAAGATGGTCAAACTCCCAATGAAAAGAACCAACACCAAGAGTCAGCGATCGCAATTCCACAATAAAGTTTTGCATCTCAGCCTGTGGTAAGTATGCCACAACACTATCCCAGCCGTGCCAATTACCGATACCCTCATAGCCCAAAATCTGTCCTCGCCTACCAGTTACAAGCTGCAAGACTTTAGCAGTAAATTCATTAGGAGTCTTCACCTCCACACGAACAATAGGTTCTAACAGAGTAGGCTCACACTTAGGTATTCCTGTTTGCATAGCCAAACGAGCCGCTTGCTTAAACGCCTGTTCGGAACTATCAACAGTATGGTAAGAACCATTCGTCAAAGTCACCGCTACATCCACCACGGGGAAACCCAAAGGACCATGTGCCAAAAACTCACGCACCCCAATCTCCACACCAGGGATATACTGTTTGGGAACAACACCTCCAACAATAGTTTCCTTAAAGTTAAAACCTTCACCCCGCGACAATGGTTGGATATCCAGATAAACATCACCAAACTGTCCGTGACCGCCACTTTGGTGTTTGTACCGACCATGTACCGATGTAACAGGTTTGCGGATTGTTTCTTTGTAAGGCACTTGCGGTAAGTGCGTAGTCATGGGTAAATTATACTTACGGCGCAAACGGTCTAAGGCAACTTGCAAATGAATTTCTCCTTGACCCCAAAGAATAACTTCATGGGTATCCCCGTGTTGTTCCCAAGCCAAAGAACAATCCTCTTCCAGCAGTTTGGTAATCGCACCGCTCAACTTCACTTCATCATTGCGTTTTTCTGGAGTAATAGCGAGGGCATAGACTGGTTCGAGTTGCTCAGCTTTAGGTAATGCCATTACAGACTGCGGATCGCAAGAAATAGTATCGCCCGTCTTGATACCCTCCAAACGGCTGATAGCAACGATTTCACCCGTAGAAGCTTCATTCACCTGCACCTGCTGTTGTCCCATGAGGCGATAAAGACCACCAGCACGAACGCCATTCAGTACAACTCCGTCAGTTAGTTTACCCTGCCAAACCCGTACTAAAGAGATTTTGCCACCTTGGGGAGTGTAGTAAGTTTTGAGAACCTGAGCCACAGGAGACTTACTCGATAAACCTTTTAAGCGACGTTCTGCTGTCGCTTCCGGTTCGGGGGCTTCCTTAACCAAAGCTTGTAAAAGCGGGCGCACGCCATAATCTTGTTCTGCAACGCCAAA
Source organism: Scytonema sp. UIC 10036 (assembly GCF_009725235.1). The sequence goes on along the minus strand of NZ_WJFC01000095.1, from coordinate 1,480 downwards.
GAAAACGGGTACGACTAAATCTGCTCCTAATTCCAGTTTCAGGTCTTTGAGTATTTCTTCTTGAGGCGGTTCGATGTCTTCTAAAAGTTCTTCTAGTAAATGGTCATCAAAATTTGCTAAAGCTTCGAGCATTTCGGCTCGTGCGATGTGTTCTTCCTCTTTAAGTTCTTCCGGGAAAGGGATGGGGTCAGCTGGCGCACCAGGATGGTACTTGTACGCTTGTTCGCTCACTAAGTCAATAAAGCCAATCAGTTCTTCCCCTTGCATGATGGGATATTGATGTGCAACTAGGGGACGGCTGGAAACGGCTTTCAGGGCGTGTAGCGTATCTAGAACGTTTATATTCGCCCGATCCATTTTGTTAACAAAGACGAGATGGGGAATTTCCCAGTCGTCAAGAAATTTAAATAGTGGCGCAAGAGTTAAGACTCGGTCTGTGATTGGTTCGCAAACAACAATTGCTGCATCTACGCCCATTAAAGCGTTGTAAGTTTCTTGAGCAAATTCTACACTTCCAGGACAATCTACAAATGTGAAACGAATATCGCTATACTCAGTGCAAGCGGTGCTAACTTCCACACTCATTTGGCGATCGCGTGATTCAGCAGCACTATCTCCTACAGTGTTGCCATCTTTAACACTGCCTTTGCGCGAAATTGCCCCTGTCACAAACAACAAACTTTCCAGCAACGTAGTTTTTCCACTTAAATATGGACCAACAATTGCCACATTCCGCGAACCCGATTTGACTTTTTCGTTCATAAATCCTCCCTAGCAACTAGTTGTTTCTAGCCGCGTTATTCTAAGTAATTAAGGGTTGAAAAGTCGTTTCTTCAAAAGATTATGCGGTCTTTAATTTGAGATTATCTCTTCTTTAAGAGTCACAGATAAAAATCGTATTTTCTTGTAATCTTTAACCGAATAAAAGTTAAGTGTTACAAATAATAATGTATGAATTTAAACTTATATGAATCCAGTCGTTTCAAACCAAAAGTTTGTAAAGTGAATGTAACAAAAGTGTCATTGGTCATTTGTAAGGGTTTTCACGTGTTTACATATTTTTACACAGTTCGATTTTTGCTCACCTATCTACTTACGCAACTTCAAGAATATTTTTGGGATGTGACAAACCTGAGTTTGAGCTTATGTCTTACCCCACCCTAACCCTCCCCTTGCAAAGGGGAGGGAACCGAAGGTTCAATCTTCCCCCTTTCCAAGAGCGAACTCAGGGAGGGAATCGGAAATCCGATCTCCCCCCTTTCCAAGGGGGGAACCGGAAATCCGATCTCCCCCCTTTCCAAGGGGGGACTAAGGGGGGTAGATCTAACTTGTGTGTACACAGTAGCTTAACAAGAAGAGCTATATGTAAGTCTTATAGATATAGTCTTCCTGTTCTAGCAAGTCTAATATTAGTCACCGAAGCCTTTATCTCCCATTCCACCGCCCTCTCCCTCTCTCCCCCTCCTCTTCTACTAGCACA
>NZ_WJFC01000094.1 GCF_009725235.1 Scytonema sp. UIC 10036 | reverse complement strand
TAGGTTGGGTTGAGCGAAGCGCGAAACCCAACAAATGCTGATAAATGTTGGGTTTCGTTCCTCAACCCAACCTACGTCGAATTTGAGTTTTTAGCATGCGTCTCGGCGGTTAAATAAATGACTTTTGAACCGCAGAGGCACAGAGAGCGCAGAGGAAAAATTAAAATTTTATGAGTCACTTTGGCAAAGTTGGTACATATATACTATAAATTAACGTTTACCACATAAAGCTTTTGGTGGGCTTTAGCCGTACCTATGTATAGTAGAAAAATCAAATAGGAGTTCTATATGCAAACGGAATTCAATTTTTATCAACACTGGTATCCCGTATCACCTATAGAAGACCTTGACTCAACGCGACCAACACCAGTCACGCTTTTAGGACTCCGTTTGGTCATTTGGAAACCAAAGTCATCGGAAAATTTCCAAGTCTTTTTAGATCGATGTCCCCACCGTCTTGCACCCTTAAGTGAAGGACGAATTGACGATAAAACTGGCAATTTAATGTGCAGCTATCACGGTTGGCAATTTGATTCTCAAGGGATTTGCACTCACGTTCCCCAAGCAGAAAAGCCGGAACTCGTGACTGAGAACAAACAACTGTGTGCGATCGCATTTCCTTGCCGTCAGGAAAATGATTTACTCTGGGTTTGGCCGGATGTGAATTCTGCGGAGCAAGCAGCCAATACACCGTTACCTCTATCGCCACAGGTGGATGCAAGCAAAGGTTTTGTGTGGTCTTCTTTTGTAAGGGATTTGGATTATGACTGGCAAACCCTTGTAGAAAATGTAGCAGACCCCAGTCATGTTCCTTTTGCCCATCATGGAGTGCAGGGCGATCGCTCAAAAGCAGCTCCCATGGACATGAAAGTTGTAGAATCAACACCGAACCTAATTCAAGTCACCAATCAAAGAGCACTTAACACAACAATTACTTTTGAGCCACCTTGTCACTTAGAATACGCCATCAGTTTTGGTAACCAAGGAAAACAGGTAGGGCTTGTGACTTATTGCATACCAGTCGCTCCAGGTAAATCAAGGATTGTCGCTCAGTTTCCCCGTAACTTTGCCAAAACCCTTCATCGTCTCATACCTCGTTGGTGGGATCACGTTCACAACCGGAATTTGGTACTTGATGGAGATATGGTTTTTTTACACCAGCAAGAGTATTTTCTCCAACAGCAAAAAGGTAACTGGAAAACTGCTTACAAACTACCCACAAGTGCAGACCGCTTGGTTATTGAGTTTCGGAAATGGTTTGATAGATATTGTCAAGGACAGTTACCTTGGAGCGAAGTTGGAATCACTGTTCCAGAAAATTTGACGCTAGACGAGAATCGTCAAGAATTACTCAATCGCTACAGGCAACACACTCAACATTGTAGTAGCTGTCGAGGTGCGCTGAAAAACATACAGCGCCTGCAATGGATATTTTTGGGATGCTTTGTCATAATTGTTTCAGCAGTTGCTACCTTTCCCGATGCACTGCGAGTGAGACTCGGTGTACCCCTGATTGTTTTGGCACTTTTGAGCCTATCAGTTTACGCTTGGCTCAAATTCTTCTTAAGCCCTAAATTTTACTTTGTAGACTATGTGCATGCTGAGAAATAAATAATGCAAACACTCTCAATTAATAATAACCAAAAACTGCAACTGGCACCTCTTGCAGTTCCATCTCGTCTTCTGTTGGGACCGGGACCATCTAATGCCCATCCTGCGGTTCTTGAGGCGATGAACACTTCCCCATTGGGACACCTCGATCCTGCTTTTTTGGGGCTAATGGATGAAATTCAGTCACTTTTGCGCTACGTATGGCAAACGGAAAACCCTTTGACGATTGCGGTTTCAGGTACGGGAACTGCTGCAATGGAAGCAACAATCGCTAACACTGTAGAACCCGGTGATGTTGTCTTAGTTGGTGTGATGGGTTACTTTGGCAATCGTCTTGTGGATATGGCGGGGCGATATGGTGCAGATGTGAGAACGATCGCAAAATCTTGGGGACAAGTGTTTACTCTGGATGAATTGCGGAGTGCTTTAGAAACTCATCGTCCGAGTTTGTTGGCTTTAGTTCATGCTGAAACTTCTACAGGCGCACGCCAACCTTTGGAGGGAGTTGGCGATCTGTGTCGCGAATTTGGCTGTCTGCTACTGGTCGATACTGTGACCAGTTTGGGAGGCGTTCCCATATTTTTAGATGAGTGGGGAGTAGACTTGGCTTACAGTTGCAGCCAGAAAGGTTTGGGCTGTCCGCCAGGAGCTTCACCATTTACAATGAGTCCCCGTGCAGTTGAGAAATTGCAAAAGCGTCCGAATAAAGTAGCTAACTGGTACTTGGATATGACGTTGCTGAACAAGTACTGGGGTCAAGAACGTGTTTATCACCATACTGCTCCCATTAATTTGTATTATGCTTTGCGAGAGGCATTGCGCCTGGTTGCAGAAGAGGGATTGGAAAACTGCTGGCAGCGCCATCAACAAAATGCAGAATATCTTTGGGAAAGGTTGGAGAATTTGGGGCTAAGTTTGCACGTTGAGCGAGAATTTCGCCTTCCTACGCTGACAACAGTTCGCATTCCACCCGGAGTCGATGGTAAAGCGATCGCACGACAGTTACTGAACGAGCATAATATTGAAATTGGGGGAGGATTGGGCGAACTAGCAGGTAAGGTTTGGCGCGTTGGGCTTATGGGTTTTAACAGCCGTCAAGAAAGTGTTGATAAATTTGTAGATGCATTGGAAAAAGTAGGAGTCAAGGGTTAGGGGGAATGGTACGCTTGTTAAGGTAAAACCCTTTGAAATCAAGCTTTTTTCTCGTTACAGGGCTACTGCCTTGTAACGCAATCTCAATAAAGATTTATTACCCCTCATTACCATTCATAAAGGCTCATGCAGCTAGCAGTTCATAGCGGATAGCTTCTTCAATCGCTAGTCGATTTACTTCGTAATCATAAGCAAGTTCATCAATTGAGTCGCCTGCTTCATAACGTTCTGTCAAGATATCAATCGGAATTCCCGTTCCAGCAATGACGAGGCGACCAAAAGCGATACGAGGGTTTGAATCAGCTAAACACAAATACCGAGAAAGCTGTATAATTCTATAGAAGCTACAACAAAATCTCTAGAAAATGAAAAAATATTTAGCGATAGGAGAAGTCGCAAAAATTAAGGGAGTAAGAGTAGAAACTGTTAGGGATTGGACGAATTCAGGAAAATTAGAGTTTGTGACGACAGAGGGAGGACATAACCGAATAATTCGTAATTCATAATTCGTAATTCGTAATTATGAATTTCCATTACGAATTAGGAATTACGAATTATTTTTATGGTTCCCTTCTTTAGAAAAAACCTTAAGTTAATGAGAGAACTGCACGAGATATCTTGACAAAATATTCAAGTTAATTCTGGTGAATTAGTCGTTGAATATAGCGATAACTCTGATACAATTTCAGGACGCATTTAGCAAAGTAAGGAGGTGATAAGCGTGGCAGAGTTAATTAAAACAGAGCAAACTAAAACCTATACAGACCAAATAGACTTTTGGCATTGGGGAGAGTTATTTGCTATCTCCAATCTAATTGACTCTGCCCGCCATCACTGCCTGGAAATGATTCTGGCTGAGAAAAGCCAGCTTGATTGCAACAAAGAATTACAACGCTTATTCAATATAAACAAGCGATACAGCAATTCCATCTATACTGAAGTACAAGGAATTGTTACTAATGCCAACAAAAACAGAGCCAACCATATCAAAATCCTAGAAGGTCAGATTAAGTCGATAAAATCTGACATCAAGAAACGCTCTAAGCAAATTAAAGATTTTGCCAAACAAGAACATATGCTAACAAGTAAGAGTAGGAGCGCGAAAAAGGGATTTAAAACCAGTAAAACTAAAATCAAAAAAGCGTGTAGCATTTACGCAAAGTCACGTCAAACAACACAACTTCAAGATGCAAAATTTGGTTGGCATCAAAAGAAACGGCGATTGCATCTACTTCAGTCACAGTTGGCGCATTTGAAGGCGACAAAACCAAAGTACGCGTTACCAGATATTGCCAACAGTTTTGTCTTGGTTGGCAGCAAGGACGAGTCATCAGGCAACCAACTAGCGCAATTCGATTACATTGAAAATCCGGATAGCTTTGTGCTCTCTATTCGCACTCCCTACGCGTTAGAGGAAAGATTGGGCGGTGATTACATCCGGATTGATGGATTGAATTTCAAGCATGGCTTCCACGAAATCGTTGAATCCATTTCAGAGCGATGTTATCAAGTAAAAACCAAAGATGGAACCGAAAAGTGGGCTATTGGTTACAACGCGGTCACGCTCCGATTCTACTGGCAAGATAATTGTTGGTACGTTGCTGCCACGACAGATATCAACCTACCAGAAATTACATCCGAATATCTATCTGGCTATGTTGGCATTGACTTAAATGCGGACTCCATTGGATGGGCTGTGTGTGACACCCAAGGTAACTTGCTTGAATATGGCGACTACAAGTTGGATTTACATTCTAAAACATCCAATCAAAGAGCAGCGATTTTTAGCGATGCAGCCACCTTTATCGCATTAAAAGCAAAACAATATAACTTTCCAGTTGCATCTGAGAAATTGGATTTTTCCGAAAAGAAGAAACAAATTAAAGAGAAAGGAAAAAAATCTGCCAGAATGCTTTCATCATTTGCTTATTCCCAATGGCACGAAGCTTTAGATAGTGCTTGCTCAAAATACGGGATTTATCATAAGAAAGTAAATCCTGCCTTTAGCAGTACGATCGCTATGCTCAAGTTCATGTCCATGTATGGCATGAATTCTGCTTCTGCTGCTGCCTTCGTTATTGCACGTCATGGCAGAAGATTTTCAGAAAGACTTCCAAAACTTCATCACTTACTTCATTCCAAGTCCGCCTATCCTATTGGAAAGCACGTTTGGTCGCAGTGGAGTAGGGTCTCTAGGAGCGTCAAAGGCACTCCTAGGCACAAATATTTTACATCCCGCTTTAACAGAGCACGAAAGGTTACGCCTTTTTGTCAACTGACTTGCTTTGTAGGTCAGCATGGACAATTGGTCAATCCAATACAGTTGGAGCTTTTCGAGGTTGGTGCAATCCCAACGGGGAATGATACAGTAACCGTTGCTGTATCTAGGTCTAGAAAACCTCGTAAACGTAGTCAATCTACGCATATGCAGATTTCTCTAGATTTTAATTAGCGGTCAATAACGACGATACGAGGGCTTTCTTCCTCGTGAGAGCGAGTAAAGGGGTAAAGTTTAATTGCAAGCCCCGTGTCATCGGGTTCAATTCGTTCAAGATGAGCATTAAAAGCATCTCTCAGTTCCTCCTGTCCGCTTTTTGAAGCATTAATCAGGGAACCATACCGCTCGATAAACAGGTCAACGCCATCAGTACGAAATATTTCATGGGCTAGAAGATGAGATACTTGAAATTGTTCCTCAATGAAATCAAGAGCAGATCGCACCTTATACAAATCAATTTTGTGTTGCTTGCGAATTGCTCGAAGAACGTGAACTTCAATGAGATTGGTAAATGAAAGCAGCCGTGGTCTGCGATTGCGAATTGGAATCAAGGGCTTGAAGAAATTAGATCCCGAAGTAATCCGGTAACGCCGCCCCACTGTCCACGCTCGAATTGTACCTCTTGGAATGCGTAGGTAGCGTGCAGCATCACTGATGGAATAACTTGGGATGTCTCTAGGATCTATTCCTCCATAAAGATCTGTCATAAGCACAACTCCAGAATGGGGTATTTTTATTATTAAACATATTTCCGCGATCGCTCTGTTCCATGAAATGCAACGCTCTCAACGTCAAGAAAATCCCAATAATTACGAAAAATATTTTCCAAACCACGGCTTAGGGTAGACTTTAACAACGATACCAAGTGAAAGCAATGGGGAGATCTGTTGACAAACTAGCTAAAATAATGTGTATTTGTACTACTTGTAAGGCATATGCAACAAAGAGTAGGAGTCGTTGGCTTCACAATCGACGGTGAAACTTCAAAGGACTTGGACGATGCAATATGGATCGAGCAACAAAACGAAGGGATACTGCTGTCTATCCATATTGCTGATGTCGCAGCCCATGTAAAGAAAGATAGCTACATCGATCGCACGGCTTATAACAGAATAGAAACGAGATATAGAGCCAGTAGCGTGAGTACCATGCTGCCCAGGCAGCTTGCAGAAAATGACCTGAGCTTGTTGGAAAAGCAAACACGAGATACCATAACAGTACAAGTTCGGCTGTCAGATAGCACGGAAATTTTAGCAACTAGAATTTTTGAATCGGAACTTTGTAGCCTGAGGAGATTTTCTTACGCTCAAGCAGATGCTACTTTGAAAGATCGGAATGACGAGTTCCATGAGGCTTTAAAACTTTGTCAAGTCGTAGCAAAAAAACTCAACATTAGACGGCAAGAACATGGTGCGATCGCTATCTCATTAAGCGATAATTTACTAGTTACTGAAGATGGGCGTTTGCTTGCGGTTGAGTATAAAAGCCAGCAAATTATCGCTGAATTTATGATTCTCTGTAACTATGTGGTAGCCAATACCATGGCGGAGGCGGGAATCAACATTGTGTATAGAAACCATTCAGCTAAGGAGATCGCTCCCGATCGCAAGCGCATCTTAGAATCAATATCCGTTGTAGCTTCTATGGGCTACATTCAGGCGTTACTAGTTAATTGGATGAACAAGGCAGAATATAGCCCTTCTTTAGCAGGACATTTTGCTTTGTCAATACCAGCTTATTGCCATTTCACATCTCCCATTAGGCGGTATGTGGATCTGGTCAACCACAGAATCATCAAGGCTTGGTTAAAGGGACAAAAACTGCCCTACACCAAAGCAGAGCTTCAAGAAATTGCAATTAAAGCAACTGAATATCGAAATAGTTTACAAGAAAATGCTGATGCTTATTTCTCAGGGCAAAAGAAAAAACAGTACGAGAAAATAATAGTATCTAACGAGTTTAAAGAACTTCCTCCAAGAGATTTTTCTCGCATAATTAAATATGCTGCCAAGCAGAACACTGTTGAAACTATAATTGATGAAATCAAGCGCAGGGCGCAAGAAAAAATACTCCTACCTCCAGATTTTACCTACCTTCTATTTTACGCACAAGATAATAATGTCCATGAGATAGCCTGTTCAGCTTTAAACGAAACTCCTAACCTAGCAGTTTCAGCACTGACCATACAGTGTCAAAAAGATGAAAACTGGAAGGTAGAAGATTCTATTGTTGATGAAGGTACGGAATTTTGTACTTGGTTTGTTGTCAGTCTTGATGGTGTGGCACTAACAACAAAAAAAGGTGTAACAGATCTATGGAAAGCAACTAGCCGCAATAGAGCAGCAGTTCTCTGGATTAAGGAGTATCTTCGAGGTACTTTGGTTCCTCCCGATGAACGAGAATTGCCCTCTAAGGTTGAAAGCGATCTGCAGCCATCAGCAGTGCTTTGCGATTCCGTAACCATGGAAGAACTGACCCCAAAAGAGTTTAGCCGCGAGGTTAAGCGTGCTATTGAACTGAATACGGTTGAAAGCATAATTGATGAAATTGAAAGACGGGGACAACAAGAACTTTTGCAAGCCTCAGACTTTACTTACCTTTTATTTCACAGTCGAGATGCTAGGGTACACGAGGTAATTTACTCGGCTTTAACCAAAGTTCCTTACATGGCAGTCTCGGCACTGATGATGCAAAGTCAACTTAATACGAGTTGGAAGATAGAAGACTCAATTCTTGATGAGAGCAAAGAATTCTGTACTTGGTTTGTCGTCAAGGTTGATGGTTCGATGCTGACAACAAGAGAGTGTGCGATCGCCCCAGGAAAAAACGCGAGTCGCAACCAAGCAGCTGTTCATTGGGTTCGGGACTATCTTGCTGGTCGCTTAGTGAATCCTAGTGAAAGAGAGTTATCCGTCAAGGGAAAAACTGAAGTTCAGAAACCCATTGTAATAGATACTGTTGACTTGAGTGTTCCCGATCTCAATTTCGTTGGACTCCTTCAAGAACTGGTTATAAAACTCAAGCAACAAGAACCAAAATATACCTTTACTCAGCTAGGAGGCGGAGGTTTTCGCTGTCGCTGTCGCATTGAATTGTTTGAGCAAGAAATCCTGACTTTAGCTGATTATCCTAACAAGAAAACAGCCAAACAACTTGCTGCTAAAGAGGCTTACACTCAAGCAATGGGAGTTTTGGAATCCATGCCGAATTTAGTTTTCAGCGAAACCAGTTGATTAAACGTTGCCGTTATATCATTTCCGGAAAAGACCGCTCGTTAAGGTAGATGGGGGCATAGGGGGATAGGGAGATGGGGAGCGGGTTTTCCAGTTTTTGCAGAGCTTGTTGAATAGTAACTCATTAACCGAACTGGATATTAAGCGTGTTAATATTACTAGAATAGCTCTGCCACAGTTACGTCCCCCGTGCTGCACAGTCGCAAATCAATCGAATTACTAGATAAACTGGATATTATTTAAAAATTATTTTCTATTGTAGCTATCTCCTTCTTGATTTTTTGCATCATATTTTTGATTTGATTAACTATCTCAATTGTTGAGCTTTCATTATTTCGCAGTTCATCTCTCTGACGTTCAATATCTTGAAATTCAGCTTCATAAAAGCCGATAATTATCTCAAGTTTAATATTCCTTTCATACTCACTTCTGATTTCTGAGGCAACTTGCCTAAAGCTCTGGCGTAAATCCGATCTTGCTTCACGAAGCTTTTGCTCATACTCTGCTTCATCCTTTTCTTGTTTAACCGCTATAAAAATTTCTAAAATTGCACCTACGCCTCCAATAATAGGTCCTAAACCTCTGATGAACTTAGCAGCGTTAACCGCTCCCCAAGGGCGAAACTTAACACCAAAAAATTTACCGATGTTATAAACTAGATCTCTAGAAACTGCTGAGGCAAAACTTCCTATAGCCCGCACAGCTTCAGTACTTTTTTTTAAGAAAGATGGCATTTCTTGAGTTTCTCCAAATTCTTCATAATCAACTTTTTGTCTACTTGTTGATGAAACTTGTACTTCTTCAGCTAAAGATCGCCCCAGCCTTGATTGCAATAATTTTTCGAGATGAATTTGGAGGTTACTTAATTCCTCCTCCAAGCCCAACTGTATTTTCTCCACTGTTTGCTTTGTAGCTAACTCTATTTCTTTCTCAGCTTTTTTAATTTCCCAGTTGATATCTTCTTCACTATGCCTTCCATCAACTTTACTAGCAACACCTTCGCCAATCATTAACACTTCATGCTCAAGATTGTTAAATTCAGCTATATAACAATTCCTAAATCTTGTTTGAGACGTTTTGAGAAGTAACATCTTACGATGAAGTATTTCTAAGAAATCTCTAGCAGATTTATCATCTGTCGTAACAATATTATATGACCGTTCTAATACATCCAAAGCATGGTTGAGAGGTGTTAGCATTCTTGCGTATAATTTATTTTTAGCAATTAATTGAAACAGTAATCGGTATGCCCGATGAGGATCAGGTAGGTTGAAAAACTTGCTCTGCTGTCAAATTTAATTCCGGGAATGTTGGTGAAGTGATGAGATCGCCGTTTCTAAACTGAGTAACTTGGTACTCGCCCTCGACCAGGGAATAAATGGAGATAGTTGGTTGCTTGGGGTTGCCAATAAACCGACGACCGCCAAGGGCGAGATAATCGACAATCCAATATTCGGGTATCCCAATCTCTTCGTATTTGCCAGCCTTTGTCAAATAATCATCCCGCCAGTTAGTGCTTACAACCTCAACGATTAAGGGAATTGACGCACCTTGAGTGACGGTAGATTCTTTTTTCCATAGCGGTTCGTTAACCAGGTTGAGCCGATTCAGTATCACCACATCTGGTGAATAAGCCGATTCATTTTCCGGTGGTTTAACTAATGCAGTCTTGGGTATGAAGTAGGGCAGCTGCAACCTTGCGTATTTGACAGCTAGCTTTGTCACCAAAGATCCCGTTACTTCTTCGTGGTCTCCTGTTGGCTGCGACACCTCAACAATGACTCCATCGTGCAATTCATAGCGTCCACTGTCCGGTTTCCACCGAACAAATTCTTCAAAGGTTACTAGTTGGCGTAAGGTTTGCGTCATTGCTCGTCCCCTTCTTTATAAAGCAAGGTCAATCAAATTCAGGCGGCCACAAGTCAGATACTGTCAATTCCCATCCCGGCAACAAGTCTGGTAGCGTCAAGCGATCGCTATCCCTTAAAACTGTAGGGCTTTGACTGAGCCGATAAACTGTAACAGTTCGTTCATCGGGGTCAATCAAGATACCAACAGTACTCCCCAGTTCTAGGAAAAGTTGAATTTTTTCTACCAAAACCTTAACGCGATCGGTTTTGGATTTTACTTCAACTGTTAGGTCTGGAACTAACTGTACAAAATCACGCTTGGTCTTTTTCAGGCGCGAGGCTTTGACAAACGACACGTCAGGAGCGCGTAAGTCCCTACCAGGAGACTCTTGTGTAGTTGGCAGAATAAATCCAGCACTGGAACCCGTTACTCTCCCTAGTTTGCGAGGCTTAACCCAGTTGCGAAGTTGAGCGGCAAGCTCGGTACCAATTTCTTCTGATTCATAATCCGATGGACCCATGACAACAATACTCCCATCCACCAGTTCCATTTGCCAATCTGGGTGTTCTGTTTGTAGTTCTTGTAAATCCGCAACGGTAAACATATCACTAAAAATTATGGAAGATTGACCGATCTTATGACATTAAATCACATCGGACGGATTTCGAGATAAGCCCTCCTAGTAAAGCAAGTTCAATCAAATTCAGGCGGCCACAAATCCGATACTACCAATTCCCATCCCGGTAATAAGTCTGGTAGCGTCAGGCGATCGCTATCCCTTAAAACTGTAGGGCTTTGACCGAGCCGATAAACTGTAACAGTTCGTTCATCGGGGTCAATCAAGATACCAACAGTACTCCCCAGTTCTAGGAAAAGTTGAATTTTTTCTACCAAAACCTTAACGCGATCGGTTTTGGATTTTACTTCAACTGTTAGGTCTGGAACTAACTGTACAAAATCACGCTTGGTCTTTTTCAGGCGCGAGGCTTTGACAAACGACACGTCAGGAGCGCGTAAGTCCCGCTCGCCCTGCTCTTTTGTAGTTGGCAGAATAAATCCAGCACTGGAACCCGTTACTCTCCCTAACTTGCGAGGGCGTACCCAGTTTGCAAGCTGTCGCACAAACTCGGCACCAATCTCTTCTGATTCGTAATCCGATGGACCCATAACAACAATACTCCCGTCCACTAGTTCCATTTGCCAGTCTGGGTGCTCTGTTTGTAATTCTTGTAAATCCGCAATGGTGAACATAATGGTCGCAAGCGTTTGTCTTCTTAATTTTAGCTCTGGCAATTTATTTAAAGTTACTTTGTCGCCCCTTCAGCTCGAAGGGTGTTTTGGATGATAGCTCGTGCTTCAGTGTTCATTCTTGCGCTCCTTTAATCAACTCCGGTTGCTCGGTAAGTTCGGCGACTTTGACGTTATGCGCGTTGACTTCTTTCTGAATCATCTGGAGCAAATCGGCTTCTGTCAGTGGCTTAACGCTTTCCTCTCCCCATGTTTCAGTGTCCTCGGAGTCTTTATGAGGCATGACCCAGTAAATCCAACCCGCACCATACTTGTTGCCTCTAAAACTGTTAGGGAGTGCAATATCGGTGAATGCCCCGGTTTTGACTTCTTGTTTGAGTGCTGGGAAGATGGAGACGCGATATTGAGGCAAAGCGTTCGCAAGGCACTAGAACGCTATCCTGACTGGGCTGAGATTACAGACGAGGGTGAGTTGGTGGAGGTCAATGTAGCGCCGTGGGACAGCATTGCCCAGCAAATGAAGTCGCTTGAAAGTGACGAGAGAGTTTAACGATCTAGGTGAACCCATGCCACAACGTAAAACCGTATATGAATTCATCGCCCAAGCTCAAGCCAAGCACGGCGATTTGTACGACTACTCCCTAGTTGAGTATGTCAATTCCGCAAGTAAGGTTACTATCATTTGCCCCCACCACGGCGAGTTTAAGATCGCTCCCTACCACCACCTTAAAGGCGTGGGCTGCCGCAACTGCTATGCCGATCGCCAGCGCCATACCCAATCCACCATCATTGATAAATTTCGCGAAGCCCACGGCGATCGCTATGACTATAGCAAGGTTGTTTACAAGCGAATCGATATCAAAGTGACGATTATCTGTCCCGTTCATGGTGATTTTGAACAAGATCCAAAAGCTCATATAAATGGTTCGGGTTGTGTGAAATGTGCTAATGAAAATCAGACATTAACGCTGTTAGAATTTGTTGAGAAAGCTCGTGCCACCCACGGTGACAAATATGATTATTCCGAAGTGAGGTATGTTAATCACGCTACTAAAGTGACTATTGTTTGTCCCCAGCACGGCGCTTTTGAGCAAACACCCAGCAATCACATCAGAAAAAGTGGCTGTCCCGCGTGTGCAAAAGAATCTACCACGAAAGCTCAGCACGGATTTGAGTACAAGGGTATTCACTACACTAGCACCAAGCAAGCGTGTCAAAAATTAAGCAAAAATTATTGGGTTGTGCTGAAGCGGCTAGGTGCAGGTTGGACTGTGGCGCAAGCGTTTGATGATGAACCCCACGACCCGAAACACTCTTTTAGGGTGAACGGTGTAACTTACAACGGCATAGAAGACGCAGTGCGTCAACTAAGTGCTCCCGTAAGTTCTACAACTGTTAAAAGACGTATCGCGGAAGGAATGACGCCAGAGGCAGCTTTGTTTACTCCTCCCAAGCTTGGATATGACAATGGAATTATTTACACAATCACTAATTGCGTAAACGGCAAGCAATACATAGGGTTAACTACTACGTCTTTGAAAGAACGGTGGGAAAGGCATTTAGAGCAGGTTTACAGGCACGATCGCTCTTTGGTTCACGACGCGATTGCTGAATTCGGAAAAGAAAATTTTACGATTGAGTCTATTGATTGTGCTGCCAATCCTAAAGAACTCCGAATTAAGGAGCGTCAATGGATTCAGCGATTAAACACCTTAACCCCCAACGGCTACAACGTTACTTTGGGCGGTGAAATCGGTGGTTCTCCAGGTAAGCCCACCAGACTACCAGGAGCTCCGGTTCTTTACCCAACCGTACAAGCAGCTGCTGAAGCCCTAGCCAAAAGGGAAGGAATTAGTGTAGAGGCGGCTGAAAAGCGAATTCACGCGGGGCGAATTGATGCGAAAAAGCCGCATGGTATGTCGAGGGATGCGCCAAAGACCCGGTTTTACAAATACTGGAGTGGCTTAGTTCATGGACTAACTAACCCAAATTCTAAAGAGTATAACGGCTCTAGTATTTGCGATCGCTGGAAGGATTTTAGAAATTTTTGCGAAGACGCAGGCGACAATTACGACCGAGGTTTATACCTTAAACCAGTCGATCCCAAACTTCCTTATTCCAAAGAAAATTGCGTGTGGGTTCCCAGGCGCGAACTGTATCAAACTCACGGCATGACAAAGACTAGGATTTATCGTCTTTGGTCTCATCTGGTGTATCACAAAGCCAATCCCAACTCAAAGAAATATGAAGGAATCCCCGTGTGTTCTCGATGGCAAGACTTTACATTGTTTTACGAAGATATAAGTCAGGGGTATCGGGAGGGCAAAATCCTTTTCCTAATGAATCCCAACGAGCCGTACTCGAAAGAAAACTGTTATTGGAATTGGGTGCGGGGCAATCAACAAGCACACCCCTTATTTGGAACACCCATATACAAGCTTTGGAGGCGAACCGTTAACGAGTATTGCAATCCCGAATCCAAAAACTACAACGGTTCTAGTATTTGCGATCGCTGGCGTGACTTTGCTTTGTTTTGTGAGGACATGGCTTCAACTTACGAACGGGGATTGCAGCTAATTCGACGCGATCGTAACAAGCCATTTGCACCGGACAATTGCGACTGGAAAAGCGCTCAAGAAGCGCCACAAACTCACGGAATGACGAATACTAAGTTTTATCGAATTTGGGCTAGGCTTAGTCATTATCGCACTAATCCTGCCAGCAAATCTTATGAAGGGAGTAGCTTGTGCGAGCGGTGGCGAAAATTTGAAAACTTTAAAGAGGATATGTACAACTCTTACCAAGAAGGAATGGGATTGGGACTGCTAGATCGAAGTCAGCCGTACTCTAAAGATAATTGCACGTGGCTAACTAAATCTGAATTTTGTAAGAAAAATCAGCCATCAGTACAAGGGGAAACGTTTGTGCAGCTAAGCTTGTGGAGTACATCGGATTGAACCGACCTAAGAGTGAGGGCGATCGCCATCTGCGGAATTTCCGCAGATAGAGTCTACTTTGCACTCAACCTCCATCCTCAAGTGACGGCGAGCGCTATGGCTTTACCTAGTTGTTGAGTCGCAATTCATATGGCTCAATTTCCCAGCCATGGTGGGCAACTCTCTCGGTTGCCAGCCGTGCCAGCTTTTCTGATACTTTTCTGAAAACATTCCGATTCTGGTACGCTGGCGATGGCTCAATTTGTGCGTGGGCTGGGTTGTCCCCAAGCGGTCTTGGGTGGACATCGATTTTATAAGCATAGATAATCTCTTTGCCTTTAGCGTCCTTCTGGACGATATCGTCTATCATCCGAATGTCACCAGCAACCAAACTTACAACAGCGTCATTTGTGTTTTTCTGCGTCCACTGCGGGTTATGATTGCAAAGTTTTGCCCGATCTACGGAGGGCGCTTGTCCTCGATCGGCAAATGCCTGCGAGCTAAGCCGCACCCCGTGTTCCTCCATCTGGTAATAATTTCCACCATGAAAAACACAACGATACAATAGCTCATCATCTGTAACTACATCATCCACCGTCAACCCCTACAAAACTAGCCATTTCCAAAGGTTGAGGATTTCATCGCGTGATGTTGCCGAACCGTCCTCCATTTCGTTGTCGATATCGTGTCCCCACACTTTAATGTATTCTGCTGTATTATCCAGAATATAAACGGTTATTTTCTTATTCTCGTACCACCATTCAAAAACGATTTCTGAGTCAACACCCAAATTTATCAGTGGCTCACGCCACCACATTTGCTCATTTAAAGCAGCTGCACGCAGCCGCTCCAGCCATTCTATTGCGTAGACAAAAGTTTTATTTGCTGCTCCCAAGCTAGAGATTGTTCTGTAAGTTTTGTGAATGGTTGGGTTGTTAAGTCGCTCCGAAGCTTGGGAAGGTTCATAATTTTTAGCTCCCCCAAAAACAGCCGTAACCCTTTGAAGTTCGGAATTTGCGACTTTAAGCCTATCCGCCCAATTTTGCGCGTTTAAGGTTTCGCTGGATGAAACAAGAGTTATTGGTCCATCGACTGACACGCTTTGCACGGCTTCCCTCGATTGCGCGGATGAATCTCTGGCTAATTTCTCGTTTTCATCGGATAACAGTGTCATCTCGGATTTATGTTCGCTATAAGAACGACCATAAGGTTTAGTCACCATCGAATAACTCCCTAGTGCGATCGGTAATCAAACTTTCAAAGGCTTGCCCCTCTCTCTGTTTTAATTCATTTAAACTGGAAAGCGCTTCTTCAGGGGCTAAAAAGCTATCTGTCCATTCTTGAGAAATTTCTAAATCAATGATAATTTCGGGGTTTTCGATAGGGTCTGAAGCATCTGATATAGTTAGTCCTAACTGGATTGGAAGATCCTCATAGATTAAGTCAGTTCGATTCAGGAATCCTGATACCCGAGTCTGAATCTCATTTGGAATCTGAGGATATACGGTAAAGTACTGACTTAAATCAATGTTCTGCTTCTCTGGAAGAACTATTCGATTTATGTAGCGCAGAGCAGTGCGCTTTACTCCAACAGGTTTAATGACCTCTAAATAAACGTCTAATGCTTGAGAAATTCTTCCCCTAAACTCGTCCCATCCTTCATAAGGGCGAAGGATGTGGATACTTAGAATATCGGGTCCGACGCCCACTAATCTTGTGGTGTTCGCAGACGGAAATAGTATCTTGTTTACTGTCTGCCTTACCCTAATTTCGGAATTTTGAGGCTGAGGACTTGTCTGGAATTCAGCCGCCACTAAGTTCTGCTGTCGTGGTTCACCCGTGTAAAAATCTTTTATTTTTTCATAAAACAAACCCGGTACTGTAAAATTCCATGCCGAACCAGGAGCAAAGCGAAACTCACAGACTGCTTCTTCTATAGGCGGGTTACGATACTGTCGCTGTGCCATATATCACTTAATTCTGTTCCAGGAAACCTCACACTACCAGTAAACTACAGTTTGAGGTTCAAAGTAATAAACCTCTTTACTAATCTTAGGTTAGCCAAACTGGGCTTTTAAAAAAGTTTTTGGAAAACTCACAATTCCTCTCCCCTTGCTCCAAGTGCTAACCGATCCTCGCGGAGAGTGGCTCTGATACGGAGATACTAGAGGGATAAATGCGATCGCTCTGGAGGCGCTAAGCTAGTTTAGTTGCAGCAGCAACGCGATCGCCATCTGCGGAATTTGTCGATTGCCAAATTATCTGACCACTTGACAAAATCGTGTCCTTGAAAATACTGACCTTAAAACCCTTGCCAAGTAAGAGTTTTATTGTTTTAGGCTGAAAATACCATAGTAAACATTCGTTGCCAAAATAGCTGTCCTCTTTTGAATTTTTGACAAAATATCTGTCCTTGCTTGAAAAGTGACTTGAGCCAACATCTTCACCAAAATTGACAAAATAAGTGTTTTTTAGATAGTACAATACAACTACGTTTTTATTGAACATTAATGTAAATATGCTGGATGATCCTCACAAGGGCGATCGAGAGACAGAAACCAATGAGATAGTGACTGAACTCTCAGCAGATGATAGGCATTTGCTGGAAATGATTCAGAAATTGCTAGAACCTTGCGATCGCATCACCTACGGAGAGAGGCAAAGGGAGGTAGCAGCTAAACTGGGTAAGTCAGTGCGGACGGTACGACGGTTGGTTAGTAAAAAAATGGGAACAGGAGGGTTTAGCTGCACTTTAAACCACGACACGGGCTGATAAAGGCAAACATCGAATAGATTCTGATTGGCAGCAGTTCATTATCAATACATATAAGGAAGGTAATAAAGGCAGTAAGCGTATTACTCGCCTTGCCACAAGATTGAGTGGCAGTTGAAGGTAACGCAAGGGTGCGCGAGCCACAAATTAACTTTGTTGTCAGAATGTCCAAACTGTAAGGCAAAATTTAAGGTTCCAGCAGTGTGGGTAGATGGTTGGTGTCAGCGGTGTTTTCTGACTTTTGCGGATATGGTAAAGTATCAAAAGTCTTATTGATTACTGAGTTTGTGCAAACATACGTAAATTTTCCCTTTTACGTCGATATCTAAACCAATCCAAGTTTCCTAATTGATAAGTTCTACCAGTCGCTTGAGTTTGGCAGGGTCTTGAATTTTGTTTTGCGATTTGCAGAAGATAACGCCCAATAGTCCTTTTTCTTTACCCAGGTTTTCTAAAGTGTGGCAGTACTGGATTTCTAAAGCATCACCATCTTTTAAACGTAAGCTTTGCCAGTCGTATTTTGAAGGAATGCTGGAAGGTTTCCCAAGGGTGAGAGGAGGTTTTGGCAAGAGCCAAAGCCGGGGTGAGGTTGCGACTGTATCACAACCACAACGCGGACAAATAATTTGGCAATCGACAATTAGATGTCGTTGTTTATCTTAAAGCCAGCAGTCGGATTTGAACCGACGACCTTCCGATTACAAGTCGGATGCACTACCACTGTGCTATGCTGGCACGCTTACACCTTTGACAATAACCGTAAGATTTATTGCTTTCAGGCATTGCACTAGTCAAACAGTATAGCATAGTTATTTTGGTTATGCAAGCGATCGCGCAAAAATGTATTTATCCAAATTTTTTTTGGACAAGACTGGGTAAAAGAACGAAAATAAAAGATTGTTCGATCGCACATCAACAAGCATGGCAGGGTTGAAAGGACGAGATTTATTAAGTTTGGCAGACTTCAGTCCCACGGAAGTTCAAGAACTTTTGCAAATGGCAAGCCAGCTAAAGTCGCAACAGTTGAAATTGCGATGCAATAAAGTATTGGGTTTGCTATTCTCCAAAGCATCTACTCGAACGAGAGTCAGTTTTACTGTAGCGATGTATCAACTTGGTGGACAGGTAATAGATCTAAATCCCAATGTCACACAAGTGAGTCGTGGAGAACCAGTGCAAGATACGGCACGAGTTTTAGATAGATATCTAGATATTTTGGCAATTCGTACCTTTGCACAGCAGGAATTAGAAATTTTTGCTAATTATGCCAAAATTCCCGTCATTAATGCCCTCACCGATTTGGAACATCCCTGTCAGGTATTGGCTGATTTGATGACAGTCCAAGAATGCTTTGGCTCCTGCACGGGTTTAACCTTAACCTATGTTGGAGATGGGAATAATGTGGCAAATTCTTTGTTATTGGGCTGTGCTTTGGTGGGAATGAATGTAAGAGTAGCCACACCCAATGAATTTGAACCAAATGCAGCAATTCTAGAAACAGCACGCAAAATTGCAGGTGGAAAAACTGAGGTATTGCTCACCCATGACCCCGAAGCAGCAACAAAAGGTGCTCATGCTATTTACACCGATGTTTGGGCAAGTATGGGACAAGAAGAAGAAGCAGACGACCGATTGCCAGTTTTTCAACCTTACCAAGTTAACGATCGCCTGTTAAGTCTTGCCGATCCCAAGGCGATTGTTTTACACTGTTTACCAGCACATCGCGGTGAAGAAATCACAGATGTTGTGATGGAAGGTTCCCAATCGCAAATTTGGAACCAGGCAGAAAATCGAATGCACATCCAAAAAGCTTTACTTGCAAGTCTTTTAGGAGCAGAAGAAATTTAAGAAAGAAGTTAGGAGTTTATGAGTAAGAGGTTGTAAAATTGAAAATGTGAGTATTTATTCCTCTCTCTTCACTCCTCTCTTCTCACCAAATTCCAAAATTTTTTAAGAAAAATTGAAAATAAGTAGTGCATAAATATGTTTTTTGTAGTACTAATGTTCTAGGAACATTTGTATTTTCCTGTTTTTAAAATTATGGAACGTCTCACAGAAGCTCAAAGAGAACTTTACGAATGGCTGGCAGAATATATACGATTGCACCAGCATTCACCTTCTATCCGACAAATGATGCAGGCAATGAATTTAAAATCTCCTGCACCAATTCAAAGTCGCTTAGAGCATTTACGTACCAAAGGGTACATTGAATGGAGTGAAGGTAAGGCGCGAACAATTAGAATTTTGCGACCATTAAAGCTAGGTGTCCCGATTTTGGGTGAAATTGCAGCCGGGGGTTTGATAGAACCAGTCACCGAAGCGGAAGAGTATATAGACCTCACCAGTGTGACGTTACCTCCAAAAACTTATGCTTTGCGGGTAACAGGTGACAGCATGATTGAGGACTCTATTGTTGATGGAGATTTGGTATTTTTGCGTCCCGTACCAGAACCAGATCATCTCAAAAATGGCACTATCGTTGCTGCGAGAGTTGACGGAGTTGGCGCAACTTTAAAACGATTCTATCGTGAAGGCGATCGCGTCACCCTCAAAGCAGCAAATCCCAAATACGAGCCCATAGAGGTTAATGCCTTTCAAGTACAAGTGCAAGGTTCCTTAGTCGCCATCTGGCGCAATTACAACTAACAATAGGTAATGGGGAATGGGGAGTAGGGAATAGGGAAAATGTCCCCACTCCCTACTCCCCACTCACCACTCACTACCCACCATTCTTCACATGTACTTGTTAAAAAAGCGAATCCAACTGCCAACTTCCAACACGGTAGAAGAGACAAATTTAGCAACATATCTCCTCAAGCCACCATTTGTAGGTGAAAACAAAAGCAAATATCAAATACAGCAACCATCATTACCCGGATGCCCTAGAATGCCGATATCTATCGAATTGCGGGGATATCAGCGACAAGCTATTGAAAATTGGTTTGCTAACAACGGCAGGGGAACTTTGAAAATGGCAACTGGTAGTGGAAAGACAATCACTGCACTTGCCATTGTTTGCGAACTCTACAAGCAAATTAACCTGCAAGCCGTGTTAGTTGTCTGCCCCTACCGCCATCTTGTCACTCAATGGGCGCGAGAATGTGAAAAATTTAATTTGCAACCCATCCTCGCCTTCGAGAGTGTACGCAATTGGCAGAGTCAACTCTCCACACAACTCTACAACATCCGTTCTGGTTCTCAACCATTTCTGACAGTTATTACCAGCAACTCTACCCTAATTAACGATGGCTTTCAATCTCAACTCAAGTACTTCCCCGAAAAAACTTTGATTGTCGGAGATGAAGCACACAACCTCGGCGCACCCAGATTGGAAGAAAGTTTACCCCGACGCCTGGGGCTGCGGCTAGCTTTGTCTGCTACACCAGAGAGATATTTTGATGAAGATGGAACTCAATCTATATTTGGATACTTTGGCTCAGTTCTGCAACCAGAATTTACCTTAAGAGATGCGATCGCGCAACGTGCTTTAGTCCATTACCTCTATTACCCCGTACTTGTAGAATTAACAGAAACAGAAAGCCGTGCATATGCTAAACTGACACAAAAAATTGGACGAGCACTCCTGTATCGAGAACGGGAAAATGTTGCTCTAGGAAATTTTGAAGACAACGAAGACTTAAAACCCTTATTAATGCAAAGAGCTAGGTTAGTAGGTGCAGCCGAAAATAAGTTACATGCTTTGCGCGAACTCATGCAAAATCGCCGGGACACCACCCATACCCTCTTTTATTGCAGCGATGGTTCGCTAGATGTCACTCAGCGTTCAGATTTACATCAAGTGAAAGCCGTCGCCAAAATATTAGGAACAGAGTTGGGTTACAGAATAAGTACTTATACTGCCCAAACAACATTAGCAGAAAGAGAAGTTTTGCGCCGTCAATTCGAGAGTGGAGAATTACAAGGTTTAGTCGCCATTCGCTGTTTAGATGAAGGAGTCGATATTCCCGCAATTCAAACTGCAGTGATTTTAGCAAGTTCTGGCAATCCGCGCCAGTTTATCCAAAGACGAGGAAGAGTTTTGCGCCCCCATCCTGGTAAAGAACGTGCAATCATATTTGACATGATAGTTTTACCACCAGATCTAGATAGAAACACGCTAGAAGTTGAGCGAAATTTACTGCGGAAAGAATTACTGAGATTTGTGGAATTTGCCGACCTAGCCGATAATGCAGGTGAAGCTAGGATGAAGTTGCTCAATTTACAAAAGCGGTACGGTTTACTAGATATATAATCTACCAAGACAATACGGGAGCGTGAGAGCCTCCCATTTTTAAAGGGAGGATGAAACGCGACACGAGGACTTTAGTCCGCAGTATCTCTTCCCTCTTCGAGAACAAGACTATCAATCCATTCTTCAATTAATGCAGTAATAGTTTTATCTTTTTGAACAGCAGATACGCAAAGTTTATTTTGGCGACGGGTAGATAATCTTATTCTTAACGAATTATCTTTCATAAACGTTCACTTTGTGGCTGCATTCATGTGTTTTACCAATGGAGAAATGGAACAGAAGAAGATGCTAAGGCGTTATGCTTTCCTTATTTATAAAATGTAAAGAGAAGTTATGGCTATAAAAATAAATATAATCGAAGAATCTTGGAGATTGCCAATCTAAAAATTTCAAGGAGGGCTAGCAGGCGCAAGGCTTAAAAACTTTTGAGGAGAGAAGGGTGGATATATTGACAAAATTGGAAAGTTTGTTTGGAGTGTGACTATTGTATAACATTTAGGATATTCCAAAACTAACCTTATTTTTCATTGAAATATTTTTTGAAGTCTTGACTTTGCCATCGGCGACGCCTACTTAATTTTAGTATAGAATAGCTTTAAAGCTAAAAGTTGATGAATTTCAATGGCTAAGGCAATTCCGGCAATTTACGAAAATGGAGTGTTGCGTCCCTTAACTCCAGTGAATTTTTCTGACCGCCAAACCGTTTGGCTGCAAGTGTTACCCGAGCAAAACATAACTGAACTTATGCCTTTGCTCAAACCTCTTTATGAGTCTGGTTTACTTACACCTCCCACTCCCTCTGATGCAGAACCGATTTCTGACGATGATTTGGCAGCAATGGTACAGTCTATTCACGTTGCGGGTCAACCACTGTCAGAAACAATCATTGAGGATCGAGGTGAGTGGTAAAAGCATATTTTTTAGACAGTAGTGCTTTGCTTAAACGGTATGTTTCAGAAACAGGAACTGCTTGGATTCAGTTCTTAACGGCTCAGTCTAGTGGTAATTTGCTGGTCATTGCCCGAATTACCTGGGTTGAAATTTTGAGTGCATTGGCTCGTCGCCAACGCGAGGGTAGCCTTTCTAGCAATCAGGTTAGCCAAATTTTGCAAGCATTTCGTTACCACTTTGATACTCAGTATCAAAAAGTTGAATTACTGCCAACAGTTACTCAAATGGCAGGAGAACTCGTCAGTCGTCATCCCCTCAGAGCTTATGATGCCGTTCAACTTGCTTCAGCATTGTGCATTTTGCCTCAATTCTCTCAAGCAAATACGATGGCATTCACTTTTCTCACTGCTGATGAGCGCTTGCTTGCAGTTGCCCAAATCGAAAACCTCATCACTGATAATCCCAATTACCATCCTTAAATTTGTATGGGAGCAACGAGTAAGTTTTGTAAGTCTTTTTAAAGACGTATTGCATTAATTGTTTAATCCCCTATAGCTCCCAAAGCAAAGATTTTCCATTTTAGTTTTGCTTATTCTGAAAGAGTGTTCATTCTTAGCTTTTTTCTAAGCTGTTTGGACATCTTGAATATTGAGATAGATGCAGCAAGGAGAGCAATTATTCTCCTCATATTCCCCCCAATAACGAGCGTGCACTGACCTCTACTGAAGTTGTTTGATTTTAGCCAGTGCATTTTGATAATCCTTCGTTTTTCCTTGTTGCTTATAAAGGTCTGCGGCTTTTTGAAAATCCTGACGAGCTTTCTGTTTATCTTTCATCTGAACATAGGCAAGACTTCGATGGTAGAAAACTTCAGCAAATCTCGTATCGATCGCAATTGGTTCTCTGGTAAGTATAATGTCAAGTGCATTAGTGCGATCGGGTTGCAATAGTCACGGCTAGGCACAACGGCAGAAGACAGCACGAGCACGGCTGAATTTACAGTATCATTCTTGCAAACCAGATTCGCAAAACGCTTTTGAGAGTTCATCATCAAGACCTAATCTTTGTCCCCACAGGCGTAAATACTCAAAATCTAAATGTTCCGCTTGAACTTTGAGAACCCCCAAAACATCACGCCACTGACGATCCGATTGGCTAAATCCCATCCTATACCACCGCAGCTTTTGCAGGATGATATCTTCAGCCGAATAAATATAAATCGACTGCCCAAATTGTCCGGGTAATCGATATACTTGACGGCGACGCAGTTTTGATTGCGAAAACCCATCGTCGCCTAGAACAAAAAAGTCTGCCTTCTCTGTAGTTTCAAGATGGATGGCATTAAACGAGGCTTTGCGCTCAACAGCATCGGTTACCGCATCAATGCTGACATAAAACTCATCAATCATTGCTGCAATCAGCAATTCGATTTGGGATGAGTGAAGATCGACAACCAAATCCAAATCCAAAGTTGCACGCGGTTCTCCTAACAGCGAACTGGCTACAGACCCTCCCACTAAATATGGAATACCCAGTCCTTCTAAAATTTCAGCAAGTTTTAATGCCAACCACACTGCATCTTCCATCACCGCTTCAATTCCTGCAATATCCTCAAACTTCCCCCAATAATCCTCGTTGCACAGCACCTGTATCCATTCAACACCAAATCGTCGCCGGATAAATTCCTGTCGCACTTGCTTCATCGTTAACAAGTGTGAATGTTGGTTCCAAATTCCTATTAAACTTAATTGCCAACATCGCTTGGTTGCATTGCGGACAAGCTTTGCTTTTTGGGTTGGAAGCATCTCGCGCCACCGCCGAATCAAAATTTGTTCCACATCGGGGCTTGTATCAGGAGATTGCGTTTGATATAAGGATGGCATTTGCTTAAGTGGAGTCTGAGTCATGAAGGTAAATTTGCAGGGTAAATGGTGAAACAGCAGGATGTTGTCAACTTGAAGACCTAGAGCGCCAGTCCACTAATATACGTTGACAAAAAGGATATTATGTGTATAACGGGAAAACGCTGATTTTGGACTAAATATTTGGGTTTGGTTTTTAGCGATTCTCCTTCGGAGACGCTACGCGAACGCATTAAAACATAACGCCAAAATCGCCGATTTTAATAACCCCCATATTTTGGGTTTTACGTCAAGCACTTCTACTGGACCGGCGCTCTAGTACTACAACGAGAGACCGAATTGGGTGCGATCGCGAAGCTGACGGCTATACATCTCTATCGCGAACTTCTCATCTATAACATCTTCGATCGCTAACCGTAATAGTTCAGGTTCAGGATTTTCTGCTTCTAATATTGCCTCAATATAGGCAACAGCCTCTTTCGGGTCTCTAAGAGATTCAATGAGATAGTCCTGATAGCTGTCGCTCCTCAGCATTTTCACCGAACCTCCTCGCCTTATTTGTCCAAGCAACCAGTATAATATCATACATTCATGACAGGCAAGATGCCCCGCAGTCACCTCAACGGGGGTCTCCGCACCACAAGAAATCTATCAACAACCATTAAAACGTACCCCAAAGCTTGTATGATTAAGCTTTTAACCCTTCTGCCACGCCGCTTGCTTTATGCCGATAAACCCGTCTACCGCAGTGACTCTTCTGCCTGCTTACTTCTACCTTCGTACAACAGGCGCTCATCTTCAAATTTTGATAAAGAATTGTTGCTCGCGCTTTCACTGATGGTAACGAGCTAACAAACAGTTAAAATATACAAACAATTTTGTTTTGCAAGCAACATGGCGAAAGAACTCAATATTGATTACGTTCAAGAACCAATTACCAGTGCAACTCCAGAAGTGCGGCAAATTATTGAGCGTGTATGGCAACTGGAAAAAAGCCGACTAGATAAGAAAATTAACAGTCATATTAATGATGACATTTTGGCAATTGTGAAGGAAGTTGTCAGATGAAACTGCTTTCCATTAAACTGTGTAACTTTCGCTCTTTTTATGGCAAAACTCCGGAAATTGCTCTCGCGGTTGGAGATCCTCGTAACACAACCGTGATTCACGGGAATAATGGTTCTGGAAAAACAAGTTTGCTCAATGCATTTACTTGGGTGCTGTATGAGAAATTTAGCGCCGCTTTTGCATCATCAGAACAATTAGTCAATAAGCGTGCGATCGCCGAAGCAAAATCGGGTCAACCCATAGAGTGCTGGGTTGAGATAGCATGGGAACATGAAGGCATACGCTATCGAGTCAAACGAGAGTTTCGTGCTTATAAAAATGAAACGGATTTTGATACAGGCAAAACAGAATTATATTTACAATTTGCCAGTGCAGATGGTATCTGGAATTTTCCCACCCAAAACCCAGAAGATATCATCAATCAAATTTTACCCGTCAGTTTACATCAATATTTTTTCTTCGATGGTGAACGGATTGAAAAGATAGTTCGTTCTGACAAAAAAGCAGAAATTGCCGAAGCCACAAAGATTTTTTTAGGTGTTGAAGTCATCAATCGTTCTATCAAACATCTAATTGAAGCAAAAAGAAGCTTAGAAAGCGAGTTAAAATCTATTGGTGATTTGGAAACAAAACAATTATTAAAACAGCAAGAAAAGATAGAAAATGAACTAGATACCATTCATCAAAGACAATTAGAAATTCAACAAGAGCTAGAATATCAAGAAACCTTTAGAAAAGAAACCAGTGTCCGATTTAGAGAACTCAGTGCAGCCAAAGAATTAGAAGAAAGGCGTCAAGAATTAGAAAAGCAGAAATCATTCAATCAACAAACGCTAAGAGACTCTAGAGATACACTTAAAAAAATTATTTCCACACGAGGTTACACCGTTTTACTTTCTGGAACTGCATTAAAATTTAAAGAAATTGTTGATGCTTTCAAACAGAAAGGAGAATTCACCTCTGGGATTTCCAAAGAATTTGTCAACGACTTATTGATTTCTCAACAATGTATTTGTGGTACAAAGTTCCGAAAGGGTAGCCAAGGGTACGAGAATATAGAAAAATTATTGGCTAGAGTTGGCTCTTCTGAGGTAGAAGAGACAGCGATTCGTATGTTAGCACAAGTCGATGGAATTGATAAGCAAGCAACTAGCTTTTGGGAAGAAGTCGATAGAGAACAAGTCAGAATCAATCAACTCAGACAAACCATATCTCAAATTGAAAATGAGTTAGACAATATTCAAGAAAGATTGAGAAAAGATGCCAATGAGGAAATTAGCAATTTACAAAAGCGATTGGATGAAATAGAAGAAAAAATCAGACATTTAATACTAGAGGAAGGTGCAAATCAGCAGAAAATTGCGAATTTTAAAACAGAGTTAGAAGTTGTAGTCAAGCAAGTAGCCAAGCAGAAATTAAACGAAGAAAAGCAAATCCTGACACAACGACGGATTGCGTCTACTCAAGATGCTATAGACAGATTAACTTTAGTTAGAGAACGACAAGAAAAGCAGTTCCGATTTCAACTAGAAAAGCGGGTACAAGAAATTTTTAGCGAAATTTCCTTTACTCCTTATATGCCCAAAATCAGTGAGAAATACGAACTGACATTAGTAGAGAATACGGCTGGTATAGAAATGCCTGTTGCTGCTTCTACAGGAGAAAATCAGATTTTAAGCTTATCGTTTATTGCCAGCATTATCGATAGGGTAAGGGAATGGAGTGAAAAAAGGAAAATGTTGATGATTCCTGATAGCAGTGCCTTTCCAATTGTAATGGACTCACCTTTTGGGAGTTTAGACGTCATCTCTCGCAGACAAACTGCCAAGACAATTCCCAAATTAGCAAATCAGTTGATTGTGTTAGTGAGCAAGACACAGTGGCGAGGTGAAGTAGAAGAAGAAATGGTAGACAGAATCGGTAGAGAATATGTACTGACTTACTACTCTTCTAAACCTGATTGCGAACAGGATTACATTGAATTGGACGGGGAACTATATCCTTTAGTGAGACAAAGCCCTAATGAGTTTGAATATACAGAGATTTTTGAAGTGAATCGTAGAGGATAAGGTTTTAGATCCCCCACAACTTCTGCGGATACACCTAGTTAATGGAGAGTAGCACGTCTCACTCGATCGTCTCTCGTTCCCAGCCTCAGGCTGGGAATGCCTTCAGGGAGGCTCCGCCCCCCTAGCCCCCCTTAAAAAGCTATCCATTAGTCACATCTTTCTTTACAATCTTGAAACCCTTGCCTACAATCCATCCTGGACGCTAAGATTTTCACAGGCTTGACAAAATGACACTTATTCTTCTCGCCAAAATTCAATTTTTATTGAGAATGAACAAGGAACGAATCAGGGTTAGAAAAAACGTGAGTGATTACTCTCGCAAATGTTGAGAAAGATCCGGGTAATGGATAGCTTAAAAAGGGGGGCTATGCGTAAGTCCTATTTTTTATTTAGAACTTCCTAACCCAAACCTAATTCTCGTTTCAGCAAGTTAATCGAATTAGAACCGATATAATTGTCACCACAAATTAGCCTGGGTGGACGAATAATATCATCCATAGTAGCTTGCAAGGCTGCTTGGGCGGCTGAATAACTCACTTGATCTGTGCTAAAAACTACTTGTGCTCTTTTAACCATTGCATGAAGTCTATAGGTATCTTTTGGCTGCGCTGTCATAATCAATATTTCATCTCCCCTCAAACCGTGAAGAATCACTTCCATTGCAGTCAAAATGCCAGAACTCATGCTAACTATGCCAAGACAGCTATCCTTTGGAAGGCTTTTAAACAAAGCGTACTCCTTAGCATAGTCATGAATATCCAGGGGAATTACGCGCACGGCTTTAGGTGCTGCAATCACTTCTACATCACCAATAAAATACCGACTTGTCACGACTGTAGCAGAGGAAGTTTGATCCAAAACAGCCGCTAATTCTTCCATCGGTACTAACTGTACTGGTATTTTGAGGGCTTGTTCTAATTCATAGACCATAAGTTCTCCCGCACCAATGTCTCGAGATGGAACCGCAACCAACACTCGCGCACTACAACGCAAGCGCCAATCAATTTCCGCTAAAAATAACTCCCGTGCTTGACTCAGCGTACAACCTTGGGAGAGGAGTTCATCAAGCGCTTGCTGTACAACTTTGCTGGCTTGAGGATACTGTTTGAGAATCGGCGATTGCAGCTTACTACCCCCCTCATGTCCTTGGGCGCGGACATATATTCCCGAACCAGCAAGGCTTTCTACCAACCCATCGTCCTCTAACTGGCGGTAAACCTTGCTAATTGTATTGCGATGTAGCCCCGTCTGCATTGCCAACGCCCGCGTACTCGGTAATTTGTATCCGGGTGGATATTGCCGAGATGCGATCGCAAACCGAATTTGGTTAAACAGCTGGTTGGAGGCGGGTATTTCACTGTCTGGTTGGATTCGGAATTGAAGCATCAACAAAGTCTCCTGTATGGTGGTGGCTGCATAAAACCAGCTGCGTTCTGCCAATCGTTAAATATATTACTTATAGATTCAATTTCTCTATTAGAAATTTCTGGTGCAGTTGCTACTGGTGGTTGATAATTGATCGGGGATAGCCCATAGCTCTAGCTTAGAGCGATATCTATATACTCACACAGTACTGGTAAAAACTATTATGGCAGAGCGAGCGCTTGATACCACAAAAGTTAAAATTTTGCAAGATGACGTACAAATCGATGCGTACCTAGCAAAGCCTTTGGAGCCAGGTTCTTACCCAGGAGTGGTCGTATTACAAGAAATATTCGGAATCAATTCCCACATTCGGGACGTTACAGAACGAATAGCTCAAGAAGGTTATGTAGCAATTGCACCAGCCTTGTTTCAAAGAATTGCCCCCGGATTTGAGACGGGCTACACTCCACAAGATATAGAGGTAGGTAAAAAGTACGCTTGGGAGCAAACAACCGCACCACAACTGTTAGCTGATATTCAAGCAACCATTGACCATCTTAAAACCGTAGACGAAGTGAAAAAGGATAGCTTTGGCTGTATAGGTTTTTGCTTTGGGGGTCATGTTGCCTACTTAGCCGCCACCCTACCAGATATTAAAGCTACAGCTTCTTTCTATGGTGCTGGTATCCCCGCCCGTACACCAGGAGGTGGCAATCCTACCATAACTCTTACCCCAGAAATCAAAGGCACTCTTTACGCCTTCTTTGGTATGGAAGATGCCAGCATCCCAGTAGAACATGTAAACCAAATTGAAGCAGAGTTAGAAAAATACAAAATTCCTCATCGCGTGTTTCGCTACGATGGAGCTGACCACGGATTTTTCTGCGACCAACGTGCCAGCTATAATTCAATAGCTGCAGCCAATGCTTGGGAGCAAGTGAAACAATTGTTTCAAGAGCAACTAAGCCGCTAGGTAGGAAAAACAGCCGTTTGAACAACGGCTAATAGCTAATGGCCAATAGAAAAAACAGTTAGCAATTAGCCATTAGCGATTAGCAATTAACAATTAGTGTTTATAAGTCATGAACTCCGACGCGAAAATTTCTCAAAAAGCCGATTCGTCTTTTACAATGGACGATTTTGCCAAGGCACTGGAAAAACACGACTACCAGTTCCAAAAAGGACAGGTGGTACACGGCAAAGTTTTCCAAATCGATCCAGATGGAGCCTACGTCGATATTGGTGGCAAATCGTCAGCTTATATTCCCCGCGATGAGGCTTCTTTGAGAGCAGTTACTGATTTATCGGAGGTACTGCTACTAAATGAAGAGCAAGAATTTTTAATTATCCGCGACCAGGATGCAGAAGGTCAAGTCACCTTATCGCGAAAGCAACTGGAAATTAGGCATATTTGGGATCGACTGGCGCAGATGCAGGAAAATTCCCAAACAGTCCAGGTACGGGTAAATAATGTCAACAAAGGTGGCGTTACTGTTGATGTTCAAGGTTTGCGGGGATTTATTCCGCGATCGCACCTCACCGAGCGTGATAATTTAGAAGCACTCAAAGGGCAAACCTTAACTGCTGGCTTTTTGGAAGTAAACCGTAGCACTAATAAACTGATACTTTCACAACGTGTAGCAGCACGTTCTGCTAACTTCAGTACATTAGAAGTTGGTCAATTGGTATCCGGAAAAGTAACGGGGATCAAACCTTTTGGAGTGTTTGTGGATGTAGATGGAACAAGCGCTTTGCTCCACATTAAACAAGTGAGCCAGAAATTTATTGAGAATTTGGAAAATGTATTTCAAATCGGTCAGCCCATAAAAGCTGCGATTTTAGATTTAGATGAAGGAAAAGGTCGGGTAGCCCTCTCTACCAGAATTTTGGAAAATTTCCCAGGCGAAGTTTTGGAAAATATGGAAGATGTCATGGCATCGGCTGAAGCCCGTGCCGAACGAGCTAGAAACAAGCTTTCAAGTGAGAGTTAGTAGTTAGTTGTGAGTAGGGGCGCAAGGCCGCCGCGCCCCTACATAGTTAGTACTTCGCCCTTAGCCCAACTACTTAGGAGTTGATTATAGCTAGAATACTGTTCTGAAACCGACTTTAAAGTTTGTTGAGCGCACTGACCACCTAATTGTTGATAGTGGGGATTATCTTTCATGAGAATACAAAGACTTGCGTATCCTGCATCTTTTACTGTTTTGATTTTAAACCTAGTACGATAAAAGTCGTCTTTATCAAAGAATTCCACTTTTGGACATTCTGCATAATGCCTCTGTCGTATCTCGTAATGAGCACTATTGATTAAACTGTTTGCAGCATGACCTTGATGAACCAAGAAAGCCATGACTTCTTGGGATACGTTTAATCTAACTTGAATTGTTTTATACAACTTTTATCACCTCTAAGAAATATGTTAACTTATAAGGGTATCCACTGGCAACCCAAAAAGATGAAGGAACGATTAAGTTTGAGAATTACTAAATCAAGATTAGAAAAACTTCGTAAATATTCAGAAAAGAAAGAAAAGACTATGACACAACTTGTAGAGGATTGGATAGATACTTTAGAGCTAAAAGACACACAAGGATAAATCCTTGTGTGTCGCGTTTCATCCTCCCCTTAAAAGTGAGAGGCTCTCACGCTCCCATTATGTTTCAGAAGTCAATCCTATTTTTTTCATTGCTATTCCCATTGCCCATTGCCCTATCCCCAATCCCCAATCCCTAGTCTCCAATATCGCGCTTAGGCGGACGCTTGTAAGTGAATGTGAAAGTGTCGCCACTGGAAATCACTTGCCGCATCTCATCATACATTAGATAATTGCCGACACCACTCAGACAAGCCCAACCTCTTGCTCTGGTTAAACCGACAAAGAGCTGGTTCCGATAATTCACATTACTCTCATTGCGAGCCACATTATCGAAGCCAACCACATACACCATATCCGCCTCGTGTCCCTTAGCGCGGTTGGTGCGAGATACCGTTACCCCTCCCTCATGCCAGAATTTATCTGGGTCATTATTAGGCCATTGGGGAGTCAAGTCATTTAAGTTTAAAGCTGTAGGGATATAAACATCAATACTTTGGTCTAATAAAAAACCAGCGACATCAACTTCCAATTCCATCGCCTCAGAGTTAGAGCCTAAAACCACGACTAAAATATCACGACTGGGATTGAGACCATCAAACATAACGTTGTGCATAATGTTATCAGCCAGCGCCTGCAATTCTTCGCGGCGAGAACTGTAAGTTTGAAATTCTAAAACAGGTTTGCCCCAAAGTTCGGGAATGGGGTTGGGTGAGTATTCCATTGGTCGATGTACGGTGATTGGCTTACCAACTCGTCGAAAGTCTCCTTTGACTTCGTAACCAATTTTGTTCCAATCATCTCTATTGGTAATACCTGCAAGCATTCCCTGGGGACGTAGCAAACCCATACCAATTGCATGAGCCGCAGTGAGAATCGGTCCTGGCGTGCGGTAACAGCGACGCATGACCTCAGAACGCTTGATCCCGCCAGAGTACTGGGGTTGTTTGCTCAAAATATTGCTTAATTTCTCGCCAAAGACTTCTTTTGCCTTGGGAACTGCGATGCTATCTAAACTTTGCGCTTCATCATAAGCCCAAATTAGGCGGCGTTCTTCTGGATTTTCTTCATCTACGGGTCGCAACGCCTGATAAGCTAACCAGTAAATTGCTTGTTTATCGTCGATTTTGAGATCGGCTTCGGATACCAAATCCTGACCCTCATCAATCAAGATGGCATCAAATATTGGTTTAATATTGATTTCTTCTTGCAGCCGTTTGCACAGTTCTGCTAAACCTCGATTGGGTTGTCTTTCCTTTGTATCTGCAACTTTTTTGCGTTTTTTACCATGGAACTCGCAAATTGTCCCATACAAGCCTGGATGTTCTTTTGCACCCCATGCATGGAGAACTCGCAGCTTGTGATTGGTTTTTGGATCGTAAGTTAATTCACCAATGCTGAAGCGGCGAATCCATCGATCCAATAGCTCAATGATTAAGTTATATAAAGAGCGAGTGAAAAACACGATGGCAATATCCCAGTCTGGATGCTTGAGGTGCATGTGAGCCGCTTTTTGACACAACAGTACTGTTTTGCCTGAGCCTGCAATACCTCTTATTCTTTGAGGGCCGGGAGGGATTTCTTTGCCAATATGCTCTTGTTGCAAATCAATTTCGTATAGCTTTTGCCCCAGATTTTCCATAACCCTCGCACGGCTGTTGTCTGCGATAAGCCGGGTACGGCTTGCGCTAAGAGCGATCGCAGATGTTGTGCGGTTTGTGTTTTTGCGATGCACTGGCGTACCGCTAACCACTGACAGTAGCAATTCCCAGTCTCGATCCTCTAAGTTTTCTCCAGGAACGACAGCAGAGATTTGTTGAAATCGTTCAATACAACTGACTTTACTTAATTGGTCTTGAAAAATCAAAGGAGGACAGTTGGGTATTTGGTCTAAGCCTCTTTGTTGCCATTGTTCTTGAGTAATCAGGGGAAGTGCGACAATAGCTCGTCCGTTAACCTTGCGCCAAATAGCTGCGTCGGTATCATCTGTATGTGCTTCCTCCTGGACTTCGTTCGATTGACCGTTAACGGAGTAGGAGGGGTTATCGGACACGGGATGTGCATCGCGGTCGCTCTTAGCGCAAGCTGTACCCAGCTTATCGCAGTACCCAATCAAAGCGCGTAATTGATGTTCGGCTTGTTGATAGGGATTTGCTTCTGTGATATCAAAGTTCTGCAACTGCCAGATTCCGTCATTGATACTAGCAATTTGGTCAATAGTGACGGACAATATTTCAATGACCGATAAACCAAACTCGCGATCGGCAATAAGAATATCCGGTTCCTTACGAATTTTGCCCACCTTGGAGAAAATGGGATAACGCCAGTAAGCTATGCATTTTCTATCGGAAAAAGCATTTTTGATAGAGTCCCAAACTTTTTGTTCACCTGCTTCATAACCTGCTTTTAGCGGTTCGGTAGTAATAAATTTGCTAATTTGTTCTTCGTTAGCAACTGCCATTGAGTACCTGCCTGCGATCGTTGTTTTTTTGACACGGCGGCACCCTGAATATTTAGCAAGTTACCACAGGTAATCTGTGATTTAATACAGGAAAGTTACGGATAATCCGTTATTAAAAAATTCAGTGTATACACGGGATTAAATAATAAAATTGTGTAAATTTATGAAGTTGAGTGTGCCGATCGCAGTTGTTGCACAATACCCATTCACTCTCCTTGATAGATTTCGTCTCAAGAAGTAAGACACTTATGGAACCAGTTGTAGCAACTGCCCTTCAAAAGTTGGTCTTGGCGTCTTTGCGTGTTATTATGATTTACTTGGTGAAAAACCTTCACAGTCATCCCCATGTCCTATGTGGCGGGCTTCCGCTCTTCGACACTGGTGACGACAGAATGTCAAAGCCGTTTTCACCGAAGGGCGAAAATATCCTGAAACATACTTCTTTATGGAGAAAATTGAGGTGCAACTCAACTAAAAAACAGCGGTTTATCTAGTTGATGTGCATCAAAATAAGCGCTATCGCGTCACAACTTGCACTAAGTAGAGACGTGAAATTCTGTATATCTAAAACTTTATCTTGTCTACTGAATTAATGAACAGAGAACAAAATAGAGCAGGCATCACAATGACAATTTTTTGGGGAGGAAAAAATGATTAAGAACGATTATCAATTAATGGTCACAAAATCTTGGATTGAAAAATTCCATCAAGCTATTATGAATTTGTATCAGAATGAAGAAAAAAGGCGTAAAGATCCAGAAGGTTGGCAACTGTTAATAGATTCTTACTACGCTCATATCAAAAATCTTCATACAGAAATAGCAGAATATAAAAATCTGAAAAATCACAATCCCGAAAAATCTTTGGTTCTACAAAATGTGAACCTTAATATAGATGAAATTGGAGAGATTTTAATCAAGGTGAGAATTGCTAAGAAAATCACAGAGAAAGAACTCGCTGCACTCACGCAATTAACAGAAGAGCACATCAAAGAATACGAAAAACAAGATTATCAAAATGCGAGCTTTGACACAATGATAGAGGTAGCAGATGCTCTAGGCGTTAAGTTACAACATTGTATAGTTGTTGCAGAAAATAATGAATTCCTGGAAAATCAACTGATGGAAGTTCGGGAAGCTGAGAAAATTGAGGCGGAATTTCACTCAGTCATTGGTTTGATGGATTGCAATTGATGATAATAGTTGGGATTGTGTATTGAAAAAGGCTTGCTTGGATTTAATCTCACCGAACTAGCAGTTGCTTTCTTTTTTCAAATTGGGAAACTTTACAATTTCAGCGATCGTTTCTGTATTATCTAGATGTTTTTCAGGTCTCAAAGTTCCATATGTTTTTCGCTCTTAGCCATGATTCTCGACTCAAGCTTGCTAAACACACTTCATTTCGTCAAAAATTCAATTTTAGAAATTCCATGTAAAGACGCAAATATGGTAACAAATTAGGTAGTAGATATAACGGATGGTTTATTTGTAAGGTCGATAAGAACACCCATCTGTTACATCTATCAAGTATTCCGTTTATGGTAGTGGCGGAACCTCAAAGTCATTGAACGAACAAACATTGTAAGATGTCGCAGCTAGAGATCTTACTAAGCGCTGGTCTAAAGTTAGTAACGTAGCATTAACCTGCTGTGAAAGGGCGACGTAAGAAGCATCATAGGCAGAAATTCCATAAGATATTGCAATATTTACTGCATCTTCCATCAAATCGGCTGTTGAAACAACACTTAGGGATAATCTTTTGAGAGTAGCTAGATCCGTTGCAACTTTGTCAGCAGGGTAAAGCCCTGCTCATCTATCGCGATCTTCTCGAATCATAGCTGTGCTACCAGGCCATTCGATATCTGTTGGTAACTGCTCAACCCTTTACTTTTAAGTATGTTTTGCCAACCAATTCAATAATAGTTGATTTACTTGCTGCGATCGCTCTAGCATAAACCAATGCCCCGCACCTTCAATCCTCTCATACTGCCACTGAGCCGATACGTATTGTTCAGAATCTTTCATTTGTGATTCCCAGAGAAAATCGTCTTTAGTACTCCAAATACCGAGAGTTGGAACTTGTATTTGTACGGGTTTAGGTAATTGTCCAGCAAGAGCAGCAAGCAAATATTCGGCAACTGGATTTGCTTTTTCCAGTTTCTGCATATTCTCAAATACACCAGGTTTGACTATATTCTCTACAAGCTGCTCTCGGTTAGGATGAGTACGAAGAACTTCATGAAAAAATTGACCATTGTTCGCCCGATAAAGTTGAGGAGCAAGATTATGAATGTTGAGAAAATAAATCCATTGAAAGCGTAAATTTTCATGAGATAGTTTTAAAAACTCTGCCAGATGACCGACAGACATAGCTGTATAACTTTTCAATTGCTTCGCGTGGGCAGCTAGTTCCCAACCAAGTACAGCACCATAATCGTGAGCAACACAATGTACCTCAGCCACTCCCATTCGATCTAACAAGGTAATCATATCATTGACCAAATTAGCCAATTGATATCGACTCACATCTGTGGGTGCTTCACTCAAACCATAACCAAGTAGATCTGGACAAATCACACGATAGCCATTCTCTATTAAAGCTGTAACTTGATGTTTCCATACAGTGCTATCATCAGGCCAACCATGAATCAACAAAACACAGTCCTTTCCCCTTTCAGAATCTTTGACATGATAGCAAGCACCATTCAATTCAATCGTGTTGGTTGTTAGAGTATCCATCATACACTTTGAAGTTGAATTATTCAGATTTGAACAATTCACACTGTATCGAGATATCCTAAGTGAAGTCGCGCCTTTTCTTGCACACAGCAGCACATTCTTGCTATTGCTTTCGGAAAGCTCTAGGGGATATGCCAACTAAACGGTGAAAATGACGACTAAGATGAGTTGGATGAGCAAAGCCACAAAGTAAAGCTACATCCGTAACGTTATAGTCTGTTTGCTTGAGTAACTGCTTTGCCAGTTCTATGCGCTGTCGAATAACATATTGATGTGGTGTAATCCGCATTGATTGTTTAAACAGCCGAGCAAAGTAAAACTGACTAATTCCTGCGACTTTTGCTAAATCCTCTAGTGCAATATCTTCGGCTAAATGAGCTTGAATGTGTTCCAAGACTTGTTTTAGTTTGTGTTTTGGTAACCCCTCAAAAGGTTCAAAAGTTGTGCATTTAGATGTTAGGAATCGTTTCATTAAATGAGTTATTAAGGCTGTGCCAAACGACTCCCCATACAAACGACCTGCGGGACATCCAGCCTCTAAATCTGCCCTGAGTGCATTCGTTATAGTTTGAATAACGGGATCGAAAACTTTCCATTGAGGAATGAATTCAATTTGATTGCAATCTAACGCCTCTGTCTCACGAGCTAACTGCTTAAAAAATAATGGGTCAAATACTAGTAATGTGAAGCCCAGCTTTTCTTTCCAGCTTGTCCAATGATTTGTGTTAGCTGGACAAAGAAATGTTTCACCTCCACTAATCTCATAAGTCAGCAACTTATCTCCTAAGCGGCGTGAGTGAGCCGACCTGGAATTTGTATCAATGACTTCCAGCACATGAAACGGAACAGTATGCTCGCAAATTTCTGAACCTGGATGTTGATAGTAAGCAAGGAAGATATTCTTCCACCCTGCTTCTTTGCTTGTTAACAGGGGTCGTTCGGGAAGAATTTGATGAATTAACTCTTCCAATATTGTCACATTTAAACTCGGTTCCATCAGCCTAGCTTACACACTACTAACTACTTCCTTTCCGCCTGAAGATTACCTATTTAAATGAACCGCAAAGACGCAAAGAGCACGAAGAAAGAGAAACAGCAGATCGGTAATCTTATAGCACCGAAGGGAGTAATACTAAATTTACTTTTGTAACCCCTTTTTGCCCTAGTGGTTAATTAGTATCTATCATCTAGCGCGGTCTTCTCGAATCATAACTGTACTATATGACCATTCGATCTCAGTTTGCCGACTCTCAGGACGACGGCTTTCCTCGAAAAGTTTTGCTACATTCTGTCGCCTCTGTTCTACCATTCGCTGTTCTTGAACTACTGACAAGCCAGTTTGTAGGAGAGTGATGAGTTGGGCGTTGATAGAACTTTCTTGTGCTGTAGCTAACTCTTGCAACTGTTCATACAAGTCATCGGGTAAATCTAAGTTATGAAGCGTAGCCATCTACTGACCTCGTAAAATTTATAACGGATTGTAGCACTGTAGTACTAGCTTGAGTTGGTAGGGACAGAGGGGGATCTCTGTTATCCCATGCGTTGATAAATTTCGTTAATGTGTTCGCGTTCCCCTGACTTGACTTATCACATAATTGTTAAAATTTTGACTTTATATGAATAAACAAATATCATATTCTCTCACAAATTATTGAGGATTGCTGTAGAGACCCTAAGAATTGTTGTATGATGTAGAGTTTAGGTGATACGAGTCTAACTCCTCATCGATAAATACAGGTAATATTTAAGTTTTAGCGTAATGTTCGTCAATACTTAGAGAGCAACACAATGAGTAGCAATAGTTCAAGTCAATTGCAGTTGCGTGTTTGGCAATCTTGTCGCTGGCGACGAGAATACTTGGACACTAACAAGAACGGTTTAGCAGATATTACTTCTTTCCAAGAATGCATTTATTTGTGGGAACCGTTTAGCGATCCTTTTGGTTCTGTTATTGGTACTGAGTTAACTCAGCAACTACGGGAGGTATTAATAGAAAATTTTGCTCTAGCAAGACCACCTCATGAACGTGGAATCGAGAATCTTAAGAAAGCAATTGAAGTTATGGACACTATATTGTCTAGCAAAAATGACTCATCTTGGGGTGATTCAGAAGAGTTCGGATATTTAAGCAATGGCGGAAATGTAAATCTTCGTCAACATCACCTTCTAGCGTTACGCCAGCACATTCAGTGGATATATGACACATTTGTTGGTGTTCCAGGTGTTAACGTATCGCTGCGCTAAAGAGGAAAACATGGAATTCAGGTTGCTTAGTCAACAAGAAGCACTTCAATTCATTGCCGAAATAGGTAGCCAAGGAAATCTATTTGAAATAGACCTTGGGGAGGATATCTGTTTCGGAACAGATAAATGGGTTAATGTTGGAAGAATTTGGTTATACCCAGGAGGACAAGTTTCCGAAACTGAAACTCGATACGATGAGTTTTGTGCTGCCAAATTCGGTGGGTTTGAATGGCAACTACCAACCACAGATAAGCTTAGGGAAAATATTTTTAAGTTTTTAGATTCTTCTAGTTACCCCAAAGAAAGTGTTGAAAAAGCTTTTCGGGAAGGTTTACAAGACGTTATTCGGCGCACATTGCTACTTTTACCTGTTTTTGATGTTGAAACAATTTCTCGAATACCTTTACAACGACCAATAACTATCGTGACAGATACATCAGCAGTTCACCAAGGAGGACTAGATTTTGTATGTCGCTTTCTCACCCCTTGGGCAAGAATAAAAGTACCAGCCATAGTTCATATGGAAATCTTAGCTCAAGTGGACAATTACTTGTCTAAAATCCGATGGAATAGTGACAATAAGAAGAAAGCTCACAGTAATCCTGCAACACTTCGTCAACATTTGCTTAGTCAAGGAGGACAAAGAACGTTGCTACGTCTTGAGTTCCATTCAGATGCAGAAATGGAGCGAGGTGATTTGGGAGCCGATCCCCTGCGTGGTATTGTGACATCTAGTAGCGATTCTGAAGACAAAGCTCTTGGGCTACAAAACGTTACTAGGAGTTTTGCAGATCGTCTCATTGTGGAAACAGCTCGGCGTTTTCAAACAGAAGTTCGCCCCAGTCATCCCCTTGCTCTTCTAACTAGCGATCAAGGAATGGCTAGAATGGCTATGGCTGAAGGGATTGATGTCTTGTTTTTTCAAGCTCGTTCTGTTCCTAAATTTGATGGCAGAACACTTACTGGAACTCTTTTTCACCCCTTTAAATCAACACTTTATACTGTTTCTCTGACTACTCTATTGTGGGAGTTAGCTGTATCTTTTGGTTGTCTTCGTATACACAATCCCGACACAAATGCCTCGCTACAATTATGGGGTATTCCTAGTTCTGAGGGAGTAACTTGGCAACCACTTCATATTAAGGACGATCTTTTGTGGGGCAAGTTTGAGCCGGGAACATCTACTCGCATTGTTTCGGTACAACCAGATACTAGCTCTTTTTCATTTGTACCTGATGTAACCGTAAGTAAACAACAAACGAGTTCATCTTCTCCCCTAAATACAGATATTTTACCTGAAGGCTATGCATTCAGCCCAGACAGAATGTTTCAGTTGATTAAAAGTTTAGTAGAGACAAGAGAGTTAACAACTGAAATAGCACAAGCAACAATAGGCTTAAAACATCAAGATCGTTTTAACCTATATAAAAACTTCCTCCGCAGTGGCTCATTTATTGAAATACACGACGAGCGCATTAAATCGACACAATTCCTAATGTCACTTTGGCAAAGTATACTAAGTAGAGATCTTACTAGTTTTTTAAATTACTTGAGAAAAATCCCCTCATTTGAGAAAGTTTATAATTATGTTAAAAGACTCAAGGTTGTTGAACCTCATGATAAAGAATTGCCCCTTAGAAATAAAGCAAAATCAACTTATATTCGACTGGGTGAAGCTGCTTGTGCTTGGCTGAACATAACAAACAGAGGAATTGTTATTACTGACAACAAACCCGAACTAACGGATTTTGCTAATGTAGCAGTTGAGGTTTATAAATTGATTTGCTCTCAGGGA
The DNA here is from genome assembly GCF_009725235.1 of Scytonema sp. UIC 10036. The sequence goes on along the minus strand of NZ_WJFC01000094.1, from coordinate 6,797 downwards.
GATACAGAGTGGGTACTTACGGGTCTTTGGTTAGAAGAATTGGCTTTCTACCACCATATCCATCCTATATTTGTTAGAGAACTTTTAGAAAAGGCACGGTTCCAAAAGTTATTAGATGTATATGTTGAAGGATCTACACCAGATACACGCTTTGAACAGCATAATTTCTGGATTCTTAAGATAAGTGATGGAATTCCTCAGTTAGAGAAAATTTTTCTGTATCATGGTGATTTTCTCATACCTGGTACAGCAACGGTACGTATCAAGGTCGAAGGAGCTAAAAATGCCTCTTGAAAATCTATTTACAGACGAGGCTGTTGACACCCCAGAAAAGACTCAGAAGTTACTTTACGAAAAGTTTGGTGTGTTAACCAACCCTTTCCCTAGTGCTGGGCAGACTAGTGGTCATCCACATATGCCTACAGAAGCGGACAAACAAGTTGATACTGCGGTGAAAATATTTTACAGCGATCGCAAATCTCATGTAATTTCCATCACTGCTAGCCAAGGTATTGGCAAGACAAATCTTCTGAACGCATATGAGGCGGCTTTGCGTGAAAAACTTAGTCCACTGGGCTTTTTTGTAATTCGCTACGTAGCAGATCCAGAACCTTCTTTTGACCCATTAATTAGATCGCTTTTTGAAAATCTTGGAAAAGATTTCTTACGTTCGTCAATTAACGTACTATCAGAAAAACAAGATAATAATATTGACCAGCTGTTAGAGTTTGTTAGAACAGTTGAAATTAAACTTATGCTTCAAGCTCTCTTAAATGCTAAAAATGAATCTGAAGAAAAGTTTGATTATCGTTTATCATTAGCACATCAATGGCTTTTAGGAATGCCTGTGAGGAAAGTTCATCAGAATGAACTAAATGTCAATTTCCGTTTGGATACTGTAGAGGCAAAAACCAGGGCATTACGCGATCTTGTTTATTTTGGTGCAGAAATGAAAACCCTAGCAGGAATTTTTCTTCTTTTAGACGAACTAGAAAAACAAGATTTCAGCCTTTCTAAAACTATTGTTTTAAAATATTTATCAGCTTTGCGTGCTTTAATCGATGCACTTCCAAAATATCTTTTCCTAATGGTTGCATTAACTACAGATGCTCTTAATCGCTACCGGGAAATGCTTCCTGCTATTAGGGGTCGTCTTTCAAATGAAGTTCAACTAACTCCTTTAAGAAATGAAGAAGAGGCTGTAAGATTATTTCGCTTTTACCTCGAACAAGCAAAGAGAGAAGCGAAAAATTTGGTATCAGACAAACAATGGCAGCGTGGAAATGAAACCCTTTTGAACGAGGATTCTGCACGACTACTGTTCTATCAGCTGTCCAAAGGTAGTAACATTCAAGGTGTTCGACAGCGTGACTACCTTAATGCACTATATGAGAAAGCAAATGAATCCATCGCCAATGCCACTCACGAGTTTTAGGTTGTAACGGAACACAGACGATCGGCAGCTTGTGGGCTATATTCAGCAACATAGTTCCAAATGTCCTCAAGGTCTTGCATTGCTTGAGTAGAAATTCTATACCGACTCATGAGGTGTCTCCTACACCTCTTTAGTAATTTTCATTCTTCTCAAATCACCTCTGCTTTTGGATTCGTTAATACAGCTATTACTTACCAACTTTTTAACCGCGCTTGTTGACTTACCCGAAGATCGCCTGTTACTGAACCGGTGTTCTAGCTTTTGTCTGGAGTTTAGACTAGTCAGGAGTGCGAAACTCTTGAACAAATTACTGAAAAAAACTTAATGAATTCTCAAGATTTATCTGTGAAAAATAAATTCTCTCAAGTGGTATTCAAATATTATAAAAGATATTTTAGACCATGAAGTTTAGATAAAATCAGAGATGAATGAAGATTCAAAAATTCAGTGTGAGCTAGAAAACTTTGATGATGAACTGATGATGAGCGCGATCGCCAATCAAATAAAAAGTTTTTGAAAAGCCAAGACAAGTGGGCATTTCAGATAAATGGAGGGAGGGATTTGACAAAACAACCAGGGAATTGAACATTTCAGGCGCTCCGGCTTCAAAGCAATGCTGTTTACCTTCTGGTTCAAGAAGGGAGAAGTCTTGATTTTGATGCTTAGATTAAGTTGTGGTGAGCTTTCAACTTTGAGATTTCTGATTTTTTGAGGATTCGTTTTGTCCGAGAGTGCGACCCATAATAGTTAAATTATGAGCAATAATTCCCCAGCCAACCCAACGAGAAAATCCAGATTCTCCATGATACAAACAACGTTCTAATCCAAAGGAACGTTTCAGAAAACTGATACGTCCCTCAACGCCGTTATGCCAATGACCGAACCATGCAGGGGTGCAGGGGGCACCTTTGCAGAGGGAAAGTGAATATTCGTTGCCACAACTGTACCATCAGTTCTCAACTTCTTACCCTGAGTGATATGTAACTGTGTCGCACATGCAGTTAGACGCTGATTAAATTGCTCCAATATCTTGTGATTAATTTGATTTGACCACCGAATCAAAGTACTTTTATCTGGAATCGGATGAAAGTAAATTCTACAAAATTGTCTTAAGATTAAACTTTCATTCACATTGACAATCACCTTTTCATAGCTAAGTCCACGTAAGTGTTTTAGCACTAACATTCTGAAGATAACTTCTACAGGAGTTGAAAGTCTCCCGGCTTTAGTTGTTTTTGGATAGCGCAATGATAAGTCAGATTCAATTAATTTCAATAATTGTTCATCTGCCAAAATTTTATCAATTTCTGACATGAAAGCATCCATTTCTCCAGCTAATTGAATCAAAATACTAAATTCTTTATCCACTTCATATTTCTGACGGAGCATGGAATTAAAGTCCTTATTCGTATCTGAAAAAATCTGGACACAGTGAACATACTTTGATTCGCTCTGATACAGATTGTTTTTGATAAAATCCTTTTGAAAACTTAATTTTTCCTCAAAAGATTTAGAAAAACGAAAATAATTCTCTAGCGCTCTTTTGTCACTTTCGGTAGGGAATAATCTGGAACCCTTGCTCAGGAAGGGCTTTACCTAAAAAGTGTTGCTTTGCAGTCTCGCCACGTTCGCAAGCGCTAATCTCCTTACCAAATCTAAGTTTCATCATTTAGCCTCGATTTTTCTCTCCCCATAGTGACAAAAGAGGGCTAAATAAAAGTAAAAGCTAGACACGATAAGCGTTTTCAGCTTTTTTTTTCCAAACCAGTGCCCAGTTATAACATTTAGAGGCTTAAAATCCTTGCACTTTTGTAGAAAATCCTTGGGGAAATTTGAAAACGAGCGCGATGAATCGACTATTTTTCAAGCTGTGCTGCTTCTAGATTTGCTCTGTAAACTTTTTCAGCAGACCCTACGTAAAAATCCTAATGAAGTTGTTTCTTCCCTAAATAGTATGGGGCAGGAAGTAATTCTGAAAGCTACAGTCAACAGAAAATGTTAAAGGAGTTTTCTCCTAAATGCTCATTTCCTAAGAAAGAATACTTTCTAATTTTTCAACGGAGAGGGGGAGATTCGAACTCCCGGATGCTTTCGCATCATCCGATTTCAAGTCGGACGCAATCGACCACTCTGCCACCTCTCCAGTAAAGCTGCAGCTATTCGCTGTCAGCTGTCAGCGATATTAGCTGACCAGTTACTAAGTATATCTCATCTTCAGGCAGTTTGCACTACTGGGCTGGGTTTTTTATAAAGAATTTCTTCTGAGGCAACAGAGAAATCTTTGCCAACCCAAACAAGGGACACTTGGGATACGGAACCGCCTTCTAACAGAACAATTGAGAAGTTACGTTGCTTACCAACATTAGTTTCCACAATTCTGGGTACACTAGCGGCATTCAAGTAAACAACGCCTTCTGGACTGGTGAAAATACGTTTTCGCGGTTCTTTTTTGGTGTGCCGCAGGGTGTGGTGCATGTGACCAAATGTGACGAGGGGAATGGTTTTACCAGCAATCATGGACTGCGCGATCGCTTCTGCCAAATCGGGGTCACCAAAGTCACCTCCTATGGGATGCCAATCTTTGCCGCAGGGGTCTTCTGGACGTTCGCCCAGCCCAGTGGGTCCGTTGTGACCGATAAAAATGATATTCTCATAAGCCGCACTCTTTGCCGCCGCGACAATGCGGGCTGTGGAATCTTCAAAACTGGTGACTCCAAACCATTGTTGGTAGAAATCGGCGTATTTCCACTCAGAGCCACCCCAGCTAAAGGGACGACCACCAACAACGGTTAAATTGCAGTTGGGAAAATCCAACTTCCCGTAACCAATTTGGGTTTCTCCTAACAAATCGAGTTGTTGCTGTACCCAGTTTTCCTTGGTGCGATCGTAAGGACACTTCTTTCGTCCCCATTCCGTGGCTGTGTACCAAGCATCGTGGTTTCCCATGACTGCTGCTTTGGGAATGTCTAGGGAAGCGATCGCTCTCACTACGTCTACCGATTCATTCCCAAAATCACCAACAAATAGCACTAGGTCAACGCCCAAATGCTTGAGTGCAATGCCATCTTCTTCTTCCCATTGGTCGTGAACGTCTCCTACTACAGCAATTTTTATGGTTTTTGAGTTTGTTTTCTGACTGGTCATGCCACTTTCCAAGCATATCTGTTTTTAGCATAGGAAACTTATGGGGTTTTGACACAACTCCAAGGAAGGAGGGTTACCCCCCAACTATTTTTGGTAAAAACTACTATAATTGAATCCACGATACAAAAATTTGCAATTCCAATACAACCTAATTGTGTTTACTACCGCACTAGCTCAACGTGGAAAAACGGAACAGGGCGCTCTACCACTGGATTTATTTGCAGCCATTGAGACTCTTAAAAAAGAACTCAATGCGATCGTCCTGGCACATTACTATCAAGAACCAGATATTCAAGATATTGCAGACTTTATAGGAGATTCGCTCCAGCTTGCCAAAGCCGCAGCCAATACACAAGCGGATGCGATCGTCTTTGCTGGTGTTCACTTTATGGCAGAAACGGCAAAAATTCTCAATCCAGATAAAATGGTACTGTTACCGGATCTCAATGCTGGCTGTTCTTTAGCTGATAGTTGTCCAAGAGAAGCGTTTGCCGCTTTTAAAGCCTTACACCCAGATCACCTAGTGGTTTCCTACATCAACTGCTCTGCTGAGATTAAAGCACTAAGCGATATTATATGCACCAGTTCCAATGCCGTCAAAATTGTTCAGCAAATCCCAAAAGAACAGCCCATCATATTTGCACCTGACAAAAATTTGGGGCGGTATGTGATGGAACAAACGGGACGAGATTTGGTATTGTGGGATGGAAGCTGTATTGTTCATGAAACTTTTTCTGAAAAGAAAATAGTGCAGCTAAAAATTGCCCACCCAGAAGCAGAAGCGATCGCTCACCCAGAATGTGAAACAAGCGTATTGCGCCATGCCAGCTTTATTGGTTCGACAGCGGCATTACTCAAATATTGTGCGGAAAGTTCCTCTCAAGAATTTATTGTCGCTACGGAACCGGGTATCATTCATCAAATGCAAAAACAAGCGCCCCATAAACGCTTTATACCAGCACCGCCGGTAAACAACTGTGCTTGTAACGAGTGTCCTTTTATGCGGCTAAATACCTTAGAGAAGCTATACTGGGCAATGAAAAATCGAACTCCGGAAATTACCTTACCAGAGGATACTCGCGTAGCTGCATTGAAACCCATTCAGAGGATGCTAGAGATGAGCGCTTAGAACTCAGAAGGTTTTTTTCTAGATTCTTTTTCAGCAGCTTCACTATATTTTTTATATAGTTTAGTACGGATTTGAGCTTCCTCATAACGGCTGTGGTTTGGTGGTACAGATTTCATTAATTCTGATGCCCGTTGCCATCGAGCAGCCAAATCTAACCATTGAACTGAGGTTTGAGCCATTTTACCAGTTGCAGAAGCTTGGTTAGCAATTCGCACTGCTGCTGAAAAGGGATCTTCAGATGACGTAGAAGCACTTGGGATGCTAGTGGTAGGTTGAGTGGGAAAATTGGTTTGATTTGTTATTCCTGAAACTATTGAATTCAGTGATTCTGCGCGATCGTTATTTTTTGATTGGCTACCAAACAATGTATAACCAGCCCACCCAAGCGACAGTAAAAACACGACACAACTAACTCCTCCTAACAATCTTTTGGCACGAGAATATCTGAATTTGTTCTTCTTATTAACTACGACAAGACGAGAAGATTGGGAGGTTGGCAGAACCGCCTTGCCCCGATCTTTTTTTCGCTCTTTGAAATCTTTTATCAATTGCTTAAAAATATTAGGTTGAACTAACGTAATTTCCTGTGACCAAAGCAATTGATTCTCAGAATCGCGACTAATTTCCTCTAACCACAGCAATTGCTGTTCTCGAACAATACGACTATTGATATTGACTCGATAAACGTTGCGCGGTGCAATAGACTCAAGAATTTGCTGGACTTGCTCAACCAGAGTCCTTTGTTCGAGGTTATCTAATGTACGTGCCTCACACAGTAATTGCAACACACCAGCGTCAAAAATAGCTCTAGTTCTGACGCCCGAACCAGCGAGTTTCTCGTTTAACACTTGAATTATTGCAGCAACGCTACCGTGGTGAGCCTGCCAAACGATATCATTTATCCGATCTACCATTTCCATTTGTGGATATGTAATAGCTGTTTAACCCTGAATTAATTGACAAACAAATTTATTTAAAAAATTTTAGCTTTGTCTTGATTTAGATTTTATGTGTAAAAATCAGAGGATGCCATATTCGCGAGAAAGTAGATGTAGTTATACCCTGTTTAATGAATAACTTATACTAATT